>NZ_NIUB01000016.1 GCF_002197815.1 Pseudomonas oleovorans subsp. oleovorans | reverse complement strand
GGTCTGGGCGCTTAGCTACCGCAGGCGACACATCAACGGAACCAAGCTCGCTGATGCTGTTTGTCAGTAGGCAGGAACCGCCGTATACGGAACCGTACGTACGGTGGTGTGGGAGGACGGCGGGGGTGACCCCGCCTCCTACCCGATTCAGGTCGCAGGGCGGGCACCGTGGATGCGTCTCGGCTTTGTAGGGCGGGTGCAACCCGCCATTTGCGCTCTGGCGGGTTGCACCCGCCCTACATTCCCAGCGTGTCATTGGCATGCGCACGGCTGCGCATCAGGCTTCCAGATAGCGCTGTGCCAGGTGTTCGACGGTGCCGCGTGACGGCTGGTTCAGGTGCGGCGCGACCAGCATCATGATCTGGTACACCACCAGGCGGACTTCACCCTGCTGGTCGAGGATGCGCTGGTAGTCGAGGGAGAACAGCAGGGTCAGGGTGATCTGCTCGACCAGTTGGCCGAGCGCCTGGGTGCCGCTGTTCAGTTGACCGTCGGCCATCAGGCGGGCAAGCAGCGAGGCCAGCGTGCGTTTCAGCGCGTTCAGCCAGTGACGAATGCCGCGCGCCAGTTTTGGCAGGCGCCCGGCCAGGTTGGACAGATCCTGGAAGAGAAAGCGGTACTGCGACAGGCGCTCGACGATCAGGTGCAGGAACAGCCAGTAGTCCTCGACGTCCAGCTGGGCTTCGGCTGGCGGGTCGAGCAAAGGCGCCATCTCGCTCTGGAAGCGTTCGAACAGTTCCAGTACCAGTGGCTCCTTGCCATGGAAGTGGTAGTAGAGGTTGCCCGGGCTGATGTCCAGCTCGTTGGCGATCTCCAGTGTGGAAACGTTGGGCTCGCCCTGCTCGTTGAACAGCTGCAGGGCGGTTTGCAGAATGCGCTCGCGGGTTTTCATCCTTGGCTTCTTGTTCGATTAGGCGCGACGGGCTGACGATAACCGGCCGGCGTGCAGCTGGCCATCCCTTTAGTAAAAGTCGCGTAGCGACATCTCTCATGTCCTTCTCCCTTCGGGAGAAGGTGGCGCGAAGCGCCGGATGAGGGATGCGGGCATGCCGCGCAGGCTTTGTTGGCGCTGGGGTCTTCGTGGCATGCCGCTTCAGCGGATATGCACGTAGGTGCCGGGCGCTGCCTCCATCGGTGGATGGTTCTGGTTGCCCAGCGCCATCAGGGTTTCGCGTTGCGCGCCGGAACGCGCCTGCATCCATTCCAGCCACTGTGGCCACCAACTACCTTGCTGGTGCGTGGCATCGTGATACCAGGCGCGAGGGTCGGAGGTGAGCTTGGTGTTCTCGTAGTAGTTGGCCTTGGGGTTGCCCGGCGGGTTGAGAATGCTCTGGATATGCCCGCTGTTGGACAGGATGAAACGGCGGTTGCCGCCAAGCAGCAGGGTCGAGCGATAGACCGCATCCCAGGGCGTGATGTGGTCGTTGATGCCGGCCACGCTGAAACTGTCGACGTTGACCTTGGTCAGATCCACCGGCGTACCGCAGACTTCGAGGCCGCCGTTGCGGCTAAGCGGATTGTGCTTGAAGAAGTCGATCAGGTCGCCATGCAGTGCAGCGGGCAGGCGCGTGTTGTCGTTGTTCCAGTAGAGGATGTCGAAGGCTGGCGGCTGCCTGCCGAGCAGGTAGTTGTTGACCCAGTAGTTCCAGATCAGGTCGTTGGGACGCATCCAGGCGAATACCCTGGCCATGTCGCGACCGTCCAGCACGCCTTGCTGATAGGAGCGGCGCTTTGCCGACTCGAGGGTTTCCTCGTCGGCAAAGAGCATCGCCGGGCTGTCGATCTGGCTATCGAGCAGACTGACCATGTAGGTGGCGCTGGCAATCTTGCGCAGTTGGCGGCGTGCCTGCAGGTGGCCTTGCAGGGCGGCGATGGTCAGACCGCCGGCGCAGGCGCCGAGCAGGTTGACGTCCTTGCTGCCGGAGATGGCGCGGCAGGCATCGACGGCCTCCTCGACGGCCTGCACATAGCTCGACAGGCCCCATTCGCGATGCCGTGGGTCGGGGTTGCGCCAGCTGATCATGAAGGTCTGCAGGCCGTTCTTCAGTGCGTACTGGACGAAGCTCTTGTCGTTGGATAGATCGAATATGTAGTACTTATTGATCTGTGGCGGCACGATCAGCAGCGGGCGCAGGTACTGCTTTTCGCTCATCGGTTTGTACTGGATCAGTTCCAGCAGCTCGTTGCGAAACACCACGGCACCTGGCGTGCAGGCCAGATTGCGGCCGACTTCGAAGGCGTGTTTGCTGACCTGGCTGGGCAGGCCGTCGTTGTTCAGCAGGTCGTCGAGCAGATGGCGCAAGCCCTTGAAGGCACTGCTGCCACCGGTGTTGAACAGCTCCTTGAGCGCCTGCGGGTTGAGCGGGCTGTTGGAGGGCGACAGGGCGTCGCTCATCAGTGAGGCGAGAAAGCGCGCGCGGGAGCGGTCATCGGCCGACAGGTCGCTGTCGTCGATCCACGCGGCCAGTTGTTTCTGCCACGCCAGATAGGCCTGCAGGCTGCGGCGGTAGAAGGGATTGAGGTGCCAGGTCGGATCAGCGAAGCGCGCATCCTGCGGATTGACCTTGTGCAGGGTATCGCCGAGCAGCACCCGGCCAAGCTGGCCGCCGAAGGCCAGCAGATGACGTCCACTGCGCACCGGATTCTTCAGGCCCTGGGCAGCCAGCAGGCGCATGGTGGACAGCAGATCGCGACCGCGCACGCCCACCACCGCGCTCTGGGCGTTCATGAAACTGGCGGGTGCCGGCAGTGAAGCCGGGTTCGACTTGTCTCGCATGGGGCAGCACTCCGTCGTCAAACCGTCTAGAGACTTTCATGGCGCGGACTGCCTCGGCGCGCACCTTGTACTTGTGCAGGGTGTGCAGCAAGCCCTGTACCAGGCGCGCGGGAAGTGCATTCCAGAGCGCCGCGTCGAAAAACAAGAGGCCTTGAGCGTAATACCGATCAGATAAGGTTGCAAAAGCGGCCTTTCGTAGGAGCCCCGCCCCGGGGCGAAGCTTTTCAATTGCGCATCGCCCTGGTTCGCGGCGGGGCGCCGCTCCTACACATTCGTAGCGTCGACGTTTAACTGACTGGCATTAGCCTTGAGCGGCCCCTTTGTCGAGCACGCAGAACAATGCGCACCAAGCTGGTGCGATCAGTGCTGGCGTACGGGTGTGGGCTGCGGGTGCATCACCGCACGGTGCCGCTCCTCTTCGAGAAACTTCATGATGATCGGCGCCACCGCTTCGGCGCGGGTCACCAGGAACAGGTGGCCGTCGTCGATCACGTGCAGTTCGGCGTTGGGAATGCGCCAGGCCAGCAGGCGCATGTTGATCAGCGGAATCAGCGGGTCGTCGTCGCCGGCCATCACCAGGGTCGGTTGGCGGATCTTGTGCAGCCAGTGGATGCTGGTCCAGCCGAGGCCGGCGAACAGCTGCCAGTAGTAGCCCATCTTGCCGCCCGAGCGCACCTTGCTCGCATGCGCCATGGCCAGCTTGGGGTCGCGACGGAAGGCGCCGCCATAGATGTCCGGGGCGATGCGTACACCGTAGGACGGTTGCACATAACGCCGCGGGCTGGCCATGCGCCAGAGCACCTTGGGCTTGCCCGGCACCATCACTGCACCGGCCGAGGTGGCGGCGAGGATCAGCTTCTTGCAGCGCTCGGGATAGTCATGGGCGAACTGCTGCGCCAGGGCACCGCCCCAGGACACGCCGATGGCATTGACCTGACCGTAGTCGAGGTAATCGAGCATGCGCGCTGCCAGCTTGGCCAGACCAGGGAAGCGGTATGGCGTGGCCGGCGTGGAGGAACCGCCGACACCGGGGACGTCGAAGGCGATGATTTCCAGCTCCGGGTCCAGGGCGGCGACGAAGGGCATCACCAGTTCCAGGTTGGCGCCGATGCCGTTGAAGATCAGCAGCGGCACCAACTGGCTGTTGCCCGGCCGCACCGCGGTGCGGATGGTCTGCCCATCGAGATCTATGGTGCGGAATACGAATGGTTGCGGCATAGGCGCAGCCCCTGTGGAGTTGAGCGCTGGAGAGGGCCGTCCGGGCCGCCTCCAGGGTTACCAGGGGTTACCTGGTTCCACGCCGGTCAGACCGTCGTGGCGTGCGGCACTTCCCGGTGCCGCTGCGGTTGAGACTGAAAATCAGCGTTCGTGCACATAGGTGCCTGGTGCGGCTTCGCCAGCCGGGAATTTCTTGTTGCCCAGCGCCCGTGGAGCATTCTTGGTTTCGCCCGAGCGTTCGCTCAGCCACGTCTGCCAATGTAGCCACCAGGAGTCGGCGTGCTTGGTCGAGCTTTCCTGCCAGGCTTTCGGGTCCAGCGGCATCGCGCTATTGGTCATGTAGCGCGCCTTGGGGTTGCCCGGCGGGTTGAGAATGCTTTGGATATGGCCGCTGTTGGACAGCACGAACTCGCATTTGCCGCCGAACAGGTGCGCCGACTTGTAGCAGGAATCCCAGGGGGTGATGTGGTCGGTGGTGCCAGCGACGACGAAGAAATCACAGGTGACCTGCTTCAGGTCGATCGGTGTGCCGCAGACTTCCAGCGCGCCCGGGCGGGTCAGTGGGTTGGTCCGGAACATCTCGATGAACTCGCCATGCAGCGCGGCCGGCAGGCGCGTGGTGTCGTTGTTCCAGTAGAGGATGTCGAACACCGGTGGCTCGTTGCCGAGCAGGTAGTTGTTGACCCAGTAGTTCCAGATCAGGTCGTTGGGGCGCATCCAGGCGAACACCTTGGCCATGTCACTACCCTCCAGTACGCCGGCCTGGTAGGAGCGGCGTTTGGCGGCTTCCAGGGTCTTCTCGTCGGCGAACAGGGCAACCTGGGTGTCTAGCTGAGTGTCGAGCACGCTGACCAGCAGGGTCAGGGCGTTGACCTTCTGCTGGCCAAGCGCTGCATAGTGACCGAGCAGCGAGGCAGTGGTCAGGCCGCCGGAGCAGGCGCCAAGCATGTTGACGTCCTTGCTGCCGGTGATGGCGCAGATCACGTCGATGGCTTCCTTGAGCGCCTCGATGTAGGTGGACAGGCCCCACTCACGCTGCGCCTTGGTCGGGTTGCGCCAGCTGACCACGAAGGTCTGCACCTGGCTGCGCAACAGGAAGCGCGCCAGGCTTTTTTCCGGTGACAGGTCGAATACGTAGAACTTGTTGATCTGCGGTGGCACCACCAGCAGCGGGCGCTCGTGCACGCTCTCGGTGATCGGCTTGTACTGGATCAGCTCCAGCACGTCGTTGCGAAACACCACGGCGCCGTCGGTGGTGGCCAGGTTCTTGCCGACCTCGAAGGCCTCCATGTTCACCTGGCTGGGCATGCCGCCGTTGTGCACCATGTCCTTGGCCAGGTGCGAAAGGCCGTCGAGCAGGCTCTTGCCGCCGGTTTCGAAGAAACGTTTGACTGCCGCCGGGTTGGCCATGCTGTTGCTCGGCGCCATGGCTTCGGTCATCAGGTTGATGACGAAGTGGCCGCGACTGGCGTCCTGCTCGGACAGCGAACTGTGTTCGATCCAGTCATGCAGCTCCTTGCGCCAGGCCAGGTAGGTCTGCAGATAACGGCGATACAGGGGTTCTGGCTCCAGGTCGGATCATTGAAGCGGCGGTCACCGTCTTCGGGTTTGAGCGCGGACTGACCGAGGATGACGTTCTTCAGCTCCAGGCCGAAGTGGGCGACATGCTTGGCACTGTGGAAGGGTTGCTTGAGTGCCTGGGCGAGCACCATACGGGCAGAGGTCAGCAGATCCTTGCCGCGAATGCCGATTACCGGGTTGAGTCCCAGGGTGTTTTCAGAGGCCTGGCGTTTCAGGTCTTCGTTGTTCTTGTCACTCATCTACGACGCTCCAATGTCCTGAGTCACGTACCGGCTGCGCTCGCGGCGAAACAGGGGCCAGGTACTGCTCGGGTTGCCGGGTGCGGATCGCGTCCGCGTCATGCATTGCATCTGGCAGGGCCAAATGCAGGGAACCTGCCAGTTCCTTGGTTACCCGAGTTTTTGCCGTTAGGCAAGCTGATCGATGGGGCGAGAGTATGCCGCGATAGTTTAGAAAAATCGTTCTAACTACCGGGTAATGAGGCGGGAAAGGAAGGCGAGCGCTCTGCGACGAGGTGTACGCGCGGTTCAGAGCATCAGACGCACGACGCTTTCGCTGGGGTCGCGGGATTGGCCTGCAGCACTGAGCTGCGCCAGGTAGTCGGCCCAGAGTTGATCCTGCCGGGTGGCCAGTTCGTAGAGGTATTCCCAGGTGAACAGACCGCTGTCATGGCCATCGTCGAAGCACAGCTTCAGTGCATAGTTGCCGGCCGGTTCGATGCGCTCCAGGCCAACGTTGAGTTTGCCGGTTTGCAGGATCGGTTGGCCGTGCCCCTGCACTTCGGCCGAGGGCGAATGCACACGCAGGAACTCGGCGCTGAGCTGATAGCTCTGCTCGCCGTAGCGCAGCTCCAGGGTTTTCGAGGCCTTGTGCAGTTTGATCGCGCTGGGGATGGGCATGGCTGATTTCCGTGATCTTTTTAGGCACAACGCCCAGTTGAGTGATTGCACCGTCCTGTAGGAGCGGATTTATCCGCGAATTTCGCGGCTGAAGCGGAATGCCGCCCAGCCGCTCCTACAGAATGACGCCGGCCACCGGCTACAAGATCGGGCTACGGGGCTTACAGAATATAGCGCGACAGGTCTTCATCCTGCGCCAGCTCGCCGAGGTGACCGTTGACGTAAGCCGCGTCGATGCGAATCGGTTCGCCGTTCTGCTGGCCTGCCAGATCGGAGGCCGTGAAGGAGACTTCCTCCAGCAGGCGTTCGAGCAGGGTGTGCAGGCGCCGGGCACCGATGTTCTCGGTTTTCTCGTTGACCTGCCAGGCAATCTCGGCAATGCGTTTGATGCCGTCTTCGGCGAACTCGATATCCAGCCCTTCGGTTTTCAGCAAGGCGCTGTACTGTTCGGTGAGCGAGGCGTGCGGTTCGCTGAGGATGCGTTCGAAGTCCTGCGGGCTCAGCGCCTTGAGCTCGACGCGGATCGGCAGGCGACCCTGCAGCTCCGGCACCAGATCGCTCGGTTTGCTCAGGTGGAAGGCGCCCGAGGCGATGAACAGGATGTGGTCGGTCTTGACCATGCCCAGTTTGGTGTTGACCGTGCAGCCCTCGATCAGCGGCAGCAAATCACGTTGCACGCCCTCGCGCGACACATCGGCGCCGCCGGTGTTGCCGCGCTTGGCGACCTTGTCTATCTCGTCGATGAAGACGATGCCGTGCTGCTCGACGGCTTCCAGGGCGCGGGCCTTGAGTTCTTCCTCGTTGACCAGGCGCGCAGCTTCCTCGTCGCGCACCAGCTTCAGCGCATCGGCAACCTTGAGCTTGCGGCTCTTCTTCTTGCCCTTGCCCATGCTGGAGAACAGATTTTGCAACTGGCTGGTCATCTCTTCCATGCCCGGCGGGGTCATGATCTCCACGCCCATGGGCGAGTCGGCCACTTCGATGTCGATTTCCTTGTCGTTCAACTGACCTTCGCGCAGACGCTTGCGGAACAGCTGGCGGGTGTTGGAGTCCTCGCTGCGCACCGGCTCGTCACCGAAGCCCTGGCGCGCAGGCGGCAACAGGGCGTCGAGGATGCGCTCCTCCGCAGCGTCCTCGGCGCGGTGGCGCACCTTGGTCATCTCCTGCTCGCGCAGCATCTTCACTGCTGCATCGGCCAAGTCACGGATGATCGATTCGACGTCGCGGCCAACGTAGCCCACCTCGGTGAACTTGGTCGCTTCGACTTTCAGGAACGGGGCATTGGCCAGCTTGGCCAGGCGGCGGGCGATCTCGGTCTTGCCGACGCCGGTCGGGCCGATCATCAGGATGTTCTTCGGCGTCACTTCCTGGCGCAGCTCGGCTGGCAGCTGCATGCGCCGCCAGCGGTTGCGCAGGGCAATGGCCACGGCGCGCTTGGCGTCGTCCTGGCCGATGATGTGGCGGTTGAGTTCGTGGACGATCTCGCGGGGCGTCATGGACATGGAATCTGGCTCGCTATCGGAAAACTGTGAGCGCCTGTTCGTCGGCATCGGGAACAGGTTCTGAGGCAGTGGACGCTACTCGGCAGCGTCCAGTTCCTCGATGGTCTGATGATGGTTGGTGAACACGCAGATGTCGCCGGCGATGCCGAGTGCGGTCTGCGCTACCTCAAGGGCCGACAGGTCGGTCTTCATCAGCAAGGCGCGCGCGGCGGCCTGGGCGAAGTTGCCGCCGGAGCCCATGGCGATCAGGCCTTCCTCGGGTTCGACCACGTCGCCGTTGCCGGTGATGATCAGGGATGCGTCCTTGTTGGCTACGGCCAGCATGGCTTCCAGGCGGCTCAGGCTACGGTCGGTACGCCAGTCCTTGGCCAGCTCGACGGCGGCGCGTACCAGGTGACCCTGATGTTTCTCGAGCTGGCCTTCGAAGCGCTCGAACAGGGTGAAGGCATCGGCAGTGGCACCGGCGAAGCCGGCCAGCACCTGGCCGTGGTAGAGGCGGCGTACCTTCTTGGCATTGCCCTTCATGACGGTGTTGCCGAGGGAAACCTGGCCGTCGCCAGCCATCACGACCTTGCCGTGGCGGCGCACTGAAACGATGGTGGTCAAGGGTGAATCTCCACGCTGCGGGGCGAACTTGCCCTGATGGAAACTCAGATGGGGTGCCCGCCGCGGTTTTTCAACCAGCGGCGGATCAAACGGCGATCAGCGGACCTACGCTGCTGTAACAGATTGCTGATGGGCTGGCGAAGCGTAGGGCTGTGCTGCGAGCGATGCAGGCATTAAGATTTAAGTATTCACATTGACCCAGCAGGGAAAGCTTCAAGAATGGGTGCGTATCAGGCGGCAGGAGACTCTCGGGTGGCAGTGCTAGTTGACTGCGACAATGTATCCCCTGAAATTTTGGATTATTCCTTACGTGTTGTGGCCCAGTTCGGTCGAGTAGTTATGCGACGCGGCTATGGAAATCATGGAACACTGGGGAATCGATGGCAGGAGGCTCTGGTGCGCCAGGCCTTTACTCCATGTCTGCAGTACCAGTATGCGGCTGGTAAGAACACAGCTGATATCGCTTTGGCTCTTGATGCGCTAGAGGTTCTATTTGATCAGCGAGCCGATACATTTTGCTTGGTTACCTCGGACTCTGACTTTGCTTATCTGTGTCGCAAGCTACGTGAGCGTGGCGCTACAGTTTTCATTGTTGGTGAGCCGAAAACGCCAGATGCGCTGCGTAATGCCAGCGATCAGTTTTTTGAGTGGAGACGCCGGGCTCTTGAATCAGAAAATGAACCTGATGAGAAGAGTGGCAGCAAAGTTGAACTCGACGTGAAAACTGAGGGTGTGAAGCCCGTTCCGCCTCGCCCCCCAGTTAAAAGGCGGCCGCGTTTTGTGGTAGAGGCCGTGGCCTTGCTCACAAGTGATACCAGTGAGGGGAAAGTTAGTCTGGGGGCTTTAGGCCAATATTTGAAACGCACTGATCCGGCGTTCTCCCCGCAGACCTATGGTCATACGGGGTTGCTGGATATGCTCAAAACATATGATTTGCTTGCTCCTATTCAAGAGCAAGGTGGGCATTGGAACGTGTCATTAGCTGTGGCAGCTTCCGATGTAGCGGCGTGTCCACGTTGCGGCAATCTGGGCTGCGTTGAGCATGCTGGCGGTACTTGGTGTAATCGCTGTGGTGATTTCGCTACTCCGCCTGACCCTGCACATCTGCCCTCCAATAACCTGAGGCGCCGTTAGGTTAAAGTTGAAGGGAGGGCTAACCCTCCCTATCCAAGCTGATCAGCGGACCTGACGCTGCTGTAACAGCAGGTTGCTGAAGCCGCCGGCTGCCAGGGTCTTCTGCGCGCTGGCCAGTTGCTCGCGGCTGGCGAAGGGACCGACCAGTACGCGGTGCCAGGTTTCCTCACGCACTTTGCCGGTTTCCACCCGTACGTTCTGGCCGAGCAGGATGATCTGCGCGCGCAGGCCGTCGGCGTCATCGCGTTTGCGGAACGAGCCGGCCTGCAGGAAGAACTGCGTGGTGACGGGCGCGCTGGCCAGTACCGGCGGCGCAGGCGGCGGCACCTGGCCGTTGAGCGCAGCTTCGGCGCGAGCGGTGTCGATCTTCGCAGCCTCTTCCGGGGTGACCGGTTTCTGTTCGGGCACGGGGGGCGGCGTTTCTTCCAGTGCCTGCGGCAGGATCACTTCCGACTCCGGCAGCAGGGTGTAGAAGTCGTACTTGGGCCTGGCCGGCTCGGGCTGCGTCGGTTTCGGTTCGGGTTTGGTGCTGCGCACCTGCTCGCCCTTGTCGCGCTTGATCTCGTCACGGCCCGGTTCAAGGCTGAACAGGAACATGAAGAAACCACCGACCACCAGGCCGCAGGCCAGCCAGATCCAGCCCGGTACGGGCTTCTTCGCCGGGGCCTGATAGCGACTGGCGCCGCGTTTCGGCGCCGGTTTCTTGCGCGCTGCCATTTACATCCGCTCCAGAGTTTCCAGGCCGAGCAGCTCCAGGCCCTGCTTGAGCGTGCGGCCGGTCAGGGCGGTCAGGCGCAGGCGGCTGTTGCGCGTGGCTTCATCTTCGGCAGCGAGGATCGGGCAGTTCTCGTAAAAGCTTGAGAACAGCCCGGCGAGGTCGTACAGGTAGGCGCACAGGATATGTGGCGTACCCTTTTCGGCGACGTTGCCCAGCAGTTCGTTGAACTGTGCCAGTTTGGCGGCCAGAGCCTGCTCCTGCTCGGCAGCCAGGGTGATTTGTCCGCCGATTTCGTCCACGGCCTTGCCCAGTTTACGGAATACGCCGGCGACACGGGTGTAGGCGTACAGCAGGTAGGGGGCGGTGTTGCCTTCGAAGCTGAGCATCAGGTCGAAGTTGAAGCTGTAGTCGCTGGTGCGGTGTTTGGACAGGTCGGCGTATTTCACCGAGGCGATGCCGACTACGCGGGCGATCTGGCGCAGCTCGTCCTCGGCCAGTTCCGGGTTCTTGTCCTTGACCAGGCTGTAGGCGCGCTGCTCGGCTTCGTCGAGCAGCTGCACCAGTTTCACGGTGCCGCCGTCGCGGGTCTTGAACGGACGGCCGTCCGGGCCGTTCATGGTGCCGAAGCCCATGTGTTCCAGGCTCATGCTGGCCGGGACGAAGCCGGCCAGGCGTGCGCAGGCGAAGACCATCTGGAAGTGCAGGGCCTGGCGCTGGTCGACGAAGTACAGCACGCGGTCGGCCTTGAGCACGCCTGCGCGATAGCGGGTGGCGGCCAGGTCGGTGGTGGCGTACAGATAGCCGCCGCCGGCCTTCTGCACGATCAGCGGCAGCGGCTTGCCTTCAGCGTTCTTGAACTCGTCCATGAACACGCACTGGGCGCCGTTGTCTTCGGTCAGCAGGCCCTTGGCGGCGAGGTCGGCGACCACCTGCGGCAGGTCGTCGTTGTAGGCGCTCTCGCCCCTGACGTCGGCCATGGAGAGCTTGACGCCGAGACGGTCATACAGCGCCTGGCAGTGCGACAGGGAGATGTCGTTGAAACGGTGCCACAAGCGTAGGCACTCGGCGTCGCCGGCCTGCAGCTGGACCACCAGCTCACGGGCGCGGTCGGCGAATTCAGGGGATTCGTCGAAGCGCTTCTTCGCGGTGCGGTAGAAATCTTCCAGGTCGGCCAGTTCGCTTTCGGCGGCGGCCGGGTTTTCCTGCATGTAGGCCAGCAGCATGCCGAACTGGGTGCCCCAGTCGCCGACATGATTCTGGCGAATCACCGTGTCGCCGAGGAACTCCAGTACGCGCGCCACGCCGTCGCCGATGATGGTCGAGCGCAGGTGGCCGACGTGCATTTCCTTGGCCAGATTGGGCGCCGACAGGTCGACCACCACGCGTTGCGCCGGGCCGTTCTTGCGTACGCCGAGCTTGGTGTCAGCCAGCGCAGCTTCCAGACGTTGAGCCAGGGCATCGCTGTTCTGGAAGAAATTGAGGAAGCCGGGGCCGGCGATTTCCACCTTGGTGATCTGCTCGTCGGCTGGCAGGGCAGCGATCAGCTTCTCGGCCAGGTCGCGCGGCTTCATGCCGGCGGGTTTGGCCAGCATCATGGCGATGTTGCTGGCGAAGTCGCCGTGGCTCTTGTCCTTGGTGTTCTCCACCTGGATGGCCGGCGTCAGGCCCGCAGGCAGCACGCCTTCGGCGGTCAGGCGGTCGAGGGCTTGCTGGATCAGGCGGCGAATGCTGTCTTTCATGTTCGGCTCGGGTTGCCTTGGGGCTTTGATCGAAAACTGCGCATTATAAGAGCAGCAGCAAGCTGCAAGCCACAAGCGGCAAGGAAAAGCGTGCCGCGTTTAGTGGGTAGGGTGGGCTTCAGCCCACCAAGGCTGGCCGCTATTGGTGGGCTGAAGCCCACCCTACTGACTGTTACAGCGTACCGCTCAGAAAAGATCGATCGGGTCGACATCCAGCGACCAGCGTACCGCACGGCCGCTGGGCATTTGTTCCAGCGCATGCAGCCAGTGGTTGAGCAGCCGGTGCAATGGCGCACGGGCATTGCTCTGCAGCAGCAGCTGCGCGCGGATGCGCCCGGCGCGGCGCTCCATCGGCGCAGGGACCGGGCCGAGCAGTTCGATGCCGGTCAGACCCAGTTCGCCCAGCAAATGTTCGGCCTCACTGCAGGCCTCATCGAGAAAACTCTCGGCCTGGCCTGGCTTGTGCGCTTCGGCGCGCAGCAACGCCAAGTGGCAGAACGGTGGCAGACCGGCACTGCGGCGTTCGCTCAGCGCCTGTTCGGCGAAGGCGAAGTAGCCTTGCTCGGTCAGTTGCACCAGTAGCGGATGGTCGGCCAGGTGGCTCTGGATGATCACCTTGCCCGGTTCCTCGGCACGGCCAGCGCGACCGGCAACCTGCACGATCAGCTGCGCCATGCGCTCGCTGGCGCGAAAGTCGGCCGAAAACAGGCCGCCGTCGGCGTCGAGGATCGACACCAGCGTCACCCGTGGAAAGTGATGCCCCTTGGCGAGCATCTGCGTGCCGACCAGGATGCACGGCTTGCCCTTGTTGATGGTGGCGAACAGGCGATCCATGGCGCCCTTGCGCGAGGTGCTGTCGCGGTCGACGCGCAGCACCGGGTAGTCGGGAAACAGCACCGCCAGGCGCTCTTCGGCGCGCTCGGTGCCGGCGCCGACCGGGCGCAGGTCGACGTGTTGGCATTTTGGACAGTTGCTCGGCTGTTTCTCGACGTGGCCGCAGTGATGGCAGCGCAGTTCCTGATAGCGCTGGTGCACGGTCATGCGTGCGTCGCAGCGTGGGCATTCGGACAGCCAGCCGCAGTCGTGGCAGAGCAGGGTCGGGGCGAAGCCGCGGCGGTTGAGAAACACCAGCACCTGCTGGCCGGCGGCGAGGGTCTGGGCGATGGCCTGCTGCATCGGCCCGGAGATGCCCGAGTCCAGTGGCCGGCTCTTCACGTCCAGACGCAGGAAGCGCGGCTGGCTGGCGCCGCCGGCGCGCTGTGTCAGCTTGAGCAGGGCATAGCGGCCGGTGTAGGCGTTGTGCAGGCTTTCCAGCGAAGGTGTGGCCGAGCCGAGGACGATGGGCACGTCTTCCTGGCGGGCGCGCACCAGCGCCAGGTCGCGGGCGTGGTAGCGCAGACCTTCCTGCTGTTTATAGGAGGCGTCGTGTTCTTCGTCGACGATGATCAATCCCGGGTTCTTCATCGGCGTGAACAGCGCCGAGCGCGTGCCGATGATGATGTCGGCCTCGCCATCGCGTGCCGCCAACCAGGCGTCGAGGCGCTCGCGGTCGTTCACCGCCGAATGCAGCAGGGCGATACGTGCATTGAAGCGGCGGGCGAAACGGTCGAAGGTCTGCGGCCCGAGGTTGATCTCGGGGATCAGCACCAGCGCCTGTTTGCCGGCCTCCAGGCATTGGTGGATCAGTTGCAGGTACACCTCGGTTTTGCCGCTGCCGGTGACGCCAGCCAGTAGAAAGGCATTGAACTGGTCCCAGCCTGACGCCACGGCATTCACCGCAGCGCGCTGCTCGGCGTTCAGCGGCAGTTCCGGTTGTGCCAGCCAGTGCGCCGGCTTGGCATGCGGCTGGGTGCGGCGCACCTCGACCCGGACAAGTCCCTTCTCATGCAGCAATTGCAGGCTGTCGCGGTTGAGTTGCAGTTGGCTGAGCAGGCTGTGGGCGACACCATGCGGATGTTGCGCCAGTGCCTTGAGCGCGTCGCGCTGGCGTGGCGCGCGGGCCAGGCGTGGGTCGTCGACGCTGGCGTCTTTATTGACCAGCCAGTAGCGCTCCTGGCGAGTTTCGGCCGGCTCGCCTTGGCGCAGTAATACCGGCAATGCCCAGCTCAGGGTGTCGCCGAGGCTGTGCTGGTAGTACTGCGCCGTCCACAGGCACAGCTTGAACAGCGGCGCCGGCAGTGGTGGGCGGGCGTCGAGCAGTTCCAGGGCGGGCTTGAGCTTGTCCGTCGGGACGTCGCTCTGGCTGTCGACTTCCACCAGCACGCCGATCATCTCGCGCCGGCCGAAGGGCACGCGCAGGCGTGCGCCTGGCTGCAAGGCGCTGCGCGACACGCCGGCAGGGGCGAGGTAGTCGAACAGGCGGCGCAGCGGCGAGGGCAGGGCAAGGCGCAGGATCAGGTTGGGCAAGCCAGAAGCTCCATTGACAGGCCGGCGATCTTAACACGCGACGACCGGCGCCTTGCGTGGCTTGCATCGGTCTACGTCTCTGGTAAGATGCGCGGCCTATTTCTGTGCGGTGCCTGACATTGGTCGGGTGGCGGCACGACTACCCCGAGGAAAGCACGATGAAAGCCGATATCCATCCGAACTACGTCGAAATCGACGCTACCTGCTCCTGCGGTAACGTGATCAAGACCCGCTCCACCCTGGGCAAGAACCTGAGCCTCGACGTTTGCTCCGAGTGCCACCCGTTCTACACCGGTAAGCAGAAAGTGCTGGACACCGGCGGCCGTATCGATCGCTTCAAGCAGCGCTTCGGCGTATTCGGCGCGAAGTAAGCGACCGAACGATTACGGAACGTGTCATGCACCTTTCCGTGAATCTGAAAAAGGCGTCCCTGGTGGGCGCCTTTTTCGTTTCTCTGCTTTGCGTCGATCTGGCTCAGGCCTTCTGTCCGTTACGCGCAGATCTGGCTCAGGTTGCCGTGCGCCAGGTGGTCGATGGCGACACCGTGCGCCTGGCCGATGGGCGCAGCATTCGCCTGATCGGCATCAACGCACCTGAGCTGGGGCGCAAGGGCCGTAGCGATGAGCCCTTCGCCGTGCAGGCCAGACGTCGCCTGCAGGCACTGGTCGATGCCAGCGATGGGCGTGTCGGCCTGCTCTACGGCGAGCAGCGCAAGGATCGTTACGGCCGTACCCTGGCCCATCTGTACGACCGTCAGGGGCGTAATCTCGAAGCGCAGTTGCTGGGCGAAGGCCTTGGGTTCATGGTCGCCGTGGCGCCCAATAGCGTACTCGTGAGTTGTCAGGCACAGGCCGAGCGCCAGGCTCGGCGTCAGCGTCTGGGTGTGTGGCGCACCGAGCAAGTGAAGACGGCTGGCCAACTAAAGAGTGGCGGCTTCGCCTTGCTCAGTGGGCGGGTTGCAGGCGTGCAACGCAATCGCGGTGGCCTCTGGATCGATCTCGATGGTGGTCGGGTATTGCGCGTGGCGCCTGAGCTGCTCGGCGTTCAGCGGCAGTTCCGGTTGTGCCAGCCAGTACGCCGGCTTGGCATGCGGCTGGGTGCGGCGCACCTCGACCCGTACCAGTCCCTTCTCATGCAGCAATTGCAGGCTGTCGCGGTTGAGTTGCAGTTGGCTGAGCAGGCTGTGGGCGACACCGTGCGGATGTTGCGCCAGTGCCTTGAGCGCGTCGCGCTGGCGTGGCGCGCGGACCAGGCGTGGGTCGTCGACGCTGGCGCCTTTGTTGGCCAGCCAGTAGCGCTCCTGGCGGGTTTCGGCCGGCTCGCCCTGGCGTAGCAACACGGGCAAGGCCCAGCTCAGGGTGTCGCCGAGACTGTGCTGGTAGTACTGCGCCGTCCACAGGCACAGCTTGAACAGCGACGCCGGTAGCGGTGGGCGAGCATCGAGCAATTCCAGGGCGGGCTTGAGCTTGTCGAGTGGTACCTCACTCTGGCTGTCGACTTCAACCAGTACGCCGATCATCTCGCGCCGGCCGAAGGGCACGCGCAGGCGTGCGCCTGGCTGCAAGGCGCTGCGCGACACGCCGGCAGGGGCGAGGTAGTCGAACAGGCGGCGCAGCGGCGAGGGCAGGGCAAGGCGCAGGATCAGGTCGGGCAAGCCAGGAGCTCCTTTGACAGGCCGGCGATCTTAACACGCGACGACCGGCGCCTTGCGCGGCTTGCATCGACTCACGCGTCTGGTAAGATGCGCGGCCTATTTCTGTGCGGTGCCTGACATTGGTCCGGTGGCGGCACGACTACCCTGAGGAAAGCACGATGAAAGCCGATATCCATCCGAACTACGTCGAAATCGACGCTACCTGCTCCTGCGGTAACGTGATCAAGACCCGCTCCACCCTGGGCAAGAACCTGAGCCTCGACGTTTGCTCCGAGTGCCACCCGTTCTACACCGGTAAGCAGAAAGTGCTGGACACCGGCGGCCGTATCGATCGCTTCAAGCAGCGCTTCGGCGTATTCGGCGCGAAGTAAGCGACCGAACGATTACGGAACGTGTCATGCACCTTTCCGTGAATCTGAAAAAGGCGTCCCTGGTGGGCGCCTTTTTCGTTTCTCTGCTTTGCGTCGATCTGGCTCAGGCCTTCTGTCCGTTACGCGCAGATCTGGCTCAGGTTGCCGTGCGCCAGGTGGTCGATGGCGACACCGTGCGCCTGGCCGATGGGCGCAGCATTCGCCTGATCGGCATCAACGCACCTGAGCTGGGGCGCAAGGGCCGTAGCGATGAGCCCTTCGCCGTGCAGGCCAGACGTCGCCTGCAGGCACTGGTCGATGCCAGCGATGGGCGTGTCGGCCTGCTCTACGGCGAGCAGCGCAAGGATCGTTACGGCCGTACCCTGGCCCATCTGTACGACCGTCAGGGGCGTAATCTCGAAGCGCAGTTGCTGGGCGAAGGCCTTGGGTTCATGGTCGCCGTGGCGCCCAATAGCGTACTCGTGAGTTGTCAGGCACAGGCCGAGCGCCAGGCTCGGCGTCAGCGTCTGGGTGTGTGGCGCACCGAGCAAGTGAAGACGGCTGGCCAACTAAAGAGTGGCGGCTTCGCCTTGCTCAGTGGGCGGGTTGCAGGCGTGCAACGCAATCGCGGTGGCCTCTGGATCGATCTCGATGGTGGTCGGGTATTGCGCGTGGCGCCTGAGCTGCTCGGCGAGTTCGACGTGCGCGCGTTGCAGCGGCTTGAAGGGCAACGGGTGGAGGCGCGGGGCTGGGTCATCGATCGCCAGAGTCGCGGTGGCTTGAAGTCCGGGCAGGCGCGCTGGATGCTGCCGCTTACTCATTCGGCGATGCTGGAGGTGTTGCCATGATGCGTGCATTGATGTTGTGCCTGATCTGCAGCTGGCTGGCAGGTTGCGCGGTCAATCCTGCCACGGGTCGCAACGACTTCGTGATGATGAGTGAGCGCCAGGAGCTGGAGCTCGGGGCGCGCTACAACCAGGAAATCCTCAAGCAATACCCGCGCTATGAGGACGCCAAACTGCAGGCTTATATTCAGCGCGTCGGCGAGCGGGTAGCACGCAGCAGCCATCGCAATCAGCTCAACTACGTTTTCACCCTGGTGGACAGCCCGGATATCAACGCCTTCGCCCTGCCGGGTGGCTACATCTATATCCACCGTGGCCTGCTCGCTTATCTGAATTCCGAGGCGGAACTGGCGGCCGTACTGGGGCACGAGGTCGGTCACGTTACGGCCCGCCATAGCGTGCGCCAGCAAAGTCAGTCCACGGCCTGGGGCTTGCTCGGGCAGGCTGCGGCTATCGGTACTGGTGTCGGCGCAGTGGGGGATCTGACCAGCGCCATAGGTAATGCGTTCGTGCGCGGCTATGGGCGCGACATGGAGTTGGAGGCCGATGGCCTGGGCGCGCAATACCTGGCGCGTGGTGGCTACGATCCGCAAGCGATGATCGAGGTGGTCAAGGTGCTCAAGGCGCAGGAGGATTTCGCCCGTGAGCAGGCAGCCAAGCGCGGCGAATCACCCGCGGCGGGCGGCTACCACGGCTTGTTCGATACCCACCCGGACAATGATCGACGCCTGCAGGAAGTGATCGGCCCGGCGCGTGCGCTGGCCGGCGGCAATCAGGAAGTGGGGCGCGACCGTTTTCTGCAGATGCTCGATGGTCTGGTGTTCGGCGATTCAGCGGCCAGCGGTATTCGCCGCGGACGCCATTTCTATCACGGCGAGCTGGACTTCACGCTGACCTACCCGCAGGGCTGGCAGCTGGTCAATCGCCCCGATGTACTGATCGGTCACACCCCGGATGAGCAAGCCTTTATCGCCATGACTCTGGAGGCAGTGGACAAACGCCTGTCGCCTGCCGAATTCCTGCGTCAGCGCGTCGGCAATCAGCGTCTGGTGGCAGGCGAGGAGTTGCGTCTTGGCGTGCTGCAGGGCTATACGGCGGTGTTGCAGGGCCAATCGGCGCGTCGCGTGGCGGTGATCTATCGCGGCGACAACGCTTACCTGTTCGTGGCGGCAGTAAAAGGGCGCGCTTCGCTGGAAGCCGAGGATCAGCGTTTTCTCGAGGTTATCCGCAGTTACCGGCCACTGAAGGCGGCCGAGCGCAAGTTGGCCGAGCCGGTGCGTCTGCATCTGGTGCGGGTCAAGGCCGGGCAGAGTATGACTGGTCTGGCCAGTGGCGCGCCGCTGGCGGCCGATGGCGAGGCACAGTTGAGGCTGCTCAATGGGCTGTATCCGCGTGGCGAGCCGCGTCCGGGACAGTGGTTGAAAACGCTGCGCTAGCGCGGCGCATCCATCGCGACCGAACGGTCTTGGCAGGTATATACAACTTGCGTATCCTCGGCCGCGCCCGTTCAACAAGCCTCATAAAAGCGGAAATGCCACTATGTCCGATCTAAAAACAGCCGCTCTCGAATATCACGCTCAGCCCCGTCCCGGTAAGCTGAGTGTCGAGCTGACCAAAGCCACTGCCACTGCCCGCGACCTGTCCCTCGCATACAGCCCAGGCGTAGCCGAACCGGTACGCGAGATCGCTCGCGATGCCGAACTGGCCTACCGCTATACCGGTAAGGGCAACCTGGTCGCCGTAATTTCCGACGGTACCGCTATCCTCGGCCTGGGTAACCTCGGCCCGCTGGCTTCCAAGCCGGTAATGGAAGGTAAAGGTGTACTGTTCAAGCGCTTCGCTGGCATCGACGTGTTCGACATTGAAGTCGACGCTGAAAGCCCGCAGGCGTTCATCGACACCGTCAAGCGCATCTCCATCACCTTCGGCGGCATCAACCTGGAAGATATCAAGGCGCCTGAGTGCTTCGAGATCGAGCGCGCGCTGATCGAACAGTGCGACATCCCGGTATTCCACGATGACCAGCATGGCACCGCCATCGTCACCGCGGCCGGCATGCTCAATGCCCTGGAAATCGCCGGCAAGACTCTGATCGATGCCAAGATCGTCTGCCTGGGCGGCGGTGCAGCTGCCATCTCCTGCATGAAGTTGCTGGTGAGCATGGGTGCCAAGGTTGAGAACATCTTCATGGTCGATCGCAAGGGCGTGATTCATGCCGGTCGCGATGATCTGAACCAGTACAAGGCCGTGTTCGCCACCGAGACCGACAAGCGCACGCTGTCCGACGCGCTCGAAGGCGCTGACGTGTTCGTCGGCCTGTCCGGCGCCAACCTGCTGAGCCCGGAAGATCTCCAGCGCATGGCGGCCAACCCGATCGTCTTCGCCTGCTCCAACCCGGATCCGGAAATCAAGCCGGAGCTGGCGCACGAGACGCGCAACGACGTGATCATGGCCACCGGTCGTTCCGACTACCCGAACCAGGTCAACAATGTGCTGGGTTTTCCCTTCATCTTCCGCGGTGCTCTGGACGTGCGTGCCACCCGCATCAACGAAGAGATGAAGATCGCCGCTGCCCTGGCCCTGCGTGATCTGGCCAAGCTGCCGGTGCCGCAGGAAGTCTGCGACGCCTACGGCGGTATCGAGCTGTCGTTCGGTCGCGAGTACATCATTCCGAAGCCAATGGATCAACGTCTGATCACCGTGGTTTGCGATGCAGTGGCCAAAGCTGCCATCGAATCCGGCGTGGCGACTCTGCCCTATCCGAAGCACTATCCGCTGAAATCGGTGGATGAAGTGTTCAACGGCTGATCAGCCGACAATAAAAAACCCGCTTCGGCGGGTTTTTTATTGTCTGTGATACGGCTTAAGGCAACGATTGCAGCCGCTTGAGCCTTATCCTAGAACAAGTCAATCGGCGCCATCTCGTCGGCCGGTAGCGGGCTGCCAGGAACACCCATGCCAGGTTCGAGCTCACTCATCGGAGGGGGCGAGTCTTCACTCTTGAACAGTTCGAAATAGGCGTCCGGTGTGCCGGGTGCAGCAGCGCGGCCACTGATCGGGTCGACGCGCAGCGTCAGCAGCCCCTTGGGTTCTTTGGGCAGATGGTTGGGTCGATCCTTGAGTACTGCGCCCATGTAGTTCATCCAGATAGGCAGCGCGACAGTGCCGCCGTACTCATGGCGGCCCAGGCTCTCCGGCTGGTCGAAGCCGGCCCAGACGGTGGTTACGTAATCGCCGTTGTAGCCGGAGAACCAGCTGTCCTTGGACTCGTTGGTGGTGCCGGTCTTGCCTGCCAGGTCATTGCGGCCAAGGGCGAGAGCGCGCCGCCCGGTACCGCGCTTGATCACGTCCTGCAGCATGCTGGTCATGATGTAGGCGGTGCGCTCGTCGATGATCTGTTCGGCGACCTTAGGCTCCTCCAACGGCAACTCATCAGTTACGTTGACGGTGAGGTTGGCGTTCTCCTCGGTCGGTGCGCTGCCTGGCACGCGGGCCGGATTGGCGCGGAACAGCGGCTTGCCGTTGCGGTCATCAATGCGTTCGATCAGGTACGGCTCGATCTTGTAACCGCCATTGGCGAAGGTGGCCCAGCCCTCAGCGATTTCCATGGGGGTCAGGCTGGCAGTGCCGAGTGCCAGTGACAGGTTGCGCGGCAGATCCTGCGGGGCGAAGCCGAAGCGCTCGATATAGCGCAAGCTACGGTCGATGCCCATGTCCTGCAGCAGGCGGATGGAAACCAGGTTGCGCGACTTGTACAACGCTTCACGCATGCGAATTGGGCCGAGAAAGGTATTGTTGTCGTTCTTCGGGCGCCACTTCTGCGACAGGTAGTCGTCGGAGAGGATGATCGGCGCGTCGTTGACCAGCGTCGCTGCGGTGTAGCCGCTATCGAGAGCCGCGCTATAGATGAAGGGCTTGAAGCTCGAGCCCGGCTGGCGCTTGGCCTGCACGGCGCGGTTGTAGTTGCTCTGATCGAATGAGAACCCGCCGACCAGTGACTGAATGGCGCCGCTGTATGGGTCGAGGGAAACCAACGCGCCCTGTGCTGCGGGGACTTGGGTGAAACGCAGGCTGCCATCGGCCTGGCGCTGCACGCGAACGATATCGCCGACCTGGGTGACATCGCCAGGTTGCTGCGGGCGCGGGCCCATGCTGTTGGTGTTCAGGTAGGGGCGAGCCCATTTCATGCTGTCCCACGACACCGCTTGTTCTTCGCCGTTACGGGTCAGTACCAGAATGCCGCTTTTCTCGACCTGGGTAACCACCGCTGGCTCCAGGCCGCCGATACTGCGGAACTTGGCCAGCTCGGTCAGCCAGGTTTCGCGGGTCATGCCCGGCAGGCGACTCTCAGGGCCGCGATAGCCGTGACGCTGGTCATAGGCGATCAGTCCGTCACGCAGGGCGGTGTTGGCTGCCTCCTGCAAATGACTAGGCACGGTGGTGGTGACATTGAAGCCTTCCGTATAAGCCTCGCTGCCATAGCGGCCAACCATTTCCGCGCGTGCCATCTCGGCTATATAAGGAGCGCTCAATTCTGGTGTGGGAACGTGGTAACGCGCATCGACTACCTCGGCAAGCGCTTCCTCGTAGCTGGCCTGATCGATACGGCCCAGGCGATACAGGCGGCCGAGAATCCAGTCGCGGCGCTCCTTGGCTCGGGTCGGATTGACCAGCGGGTTGTAGCGCGACGGTGCTTTCGGCAGGCCGGCGATCATCGCCATCTGCGCCAGGTTCAGGTCACGGATCGATTTGCCGTAATAGACCTGTGCGGCAGCTTCGATGCCGTAGGCGCGGTGGCCGAGGTAGATCTTGTTGACGTAGAGCTCGAGGATCTCGTCCTTGCTCAGCTCGCGCTCGATCTGCAAGGCCAGAAGAATTTCGGTGGCCTTGCGCGAAAAACTGCGCTCGTTGGTGAGGAAGAAGTTCTTCGCCACCTGCATGGTGATGGTGCTGCCACCGCTCTGAATCTGGCCGCTTTTCAATAATTGCGTGGCAGCGCGCATCAGGCTGGTCACATCGACGCCATAATGATTGGCGAAATTATCGTCTTCGGCAGCCAGCAGAGCGCTGATGAATTCCTTGGGGATCTCGTCGAAGCGAATCGGCGAGCGACGCATCTCGCCGAACTCGGCAATCAGCTTGGCATCGCTGCTGTAGATGCGCAGGGGGATCTGCAGCTGTACCTGGCGCAGCGACTCGACGGAAGGAAGGGTCGGGCTAAGGTAAAGAAACGCGCCGCTGAAACTGAGCAGCAGCCCACAAAAAACGGCAACGCAAGACCACCAGATGAACTTCAGCAGGCGTATCAAAATGTTCGGAATTCCAAGTAAAAGAATGAGTTAAGCAGGAGCCGAGGCTAAAAGGGAAAAGCTGATCACATTATAAGCGTTTTTTTTCCCGGGGAGCCATTTGCGCTTCTGTCAAGACTGATATTTAATGTGGAAAAACATAAATAGTCCGTAAGTCGCTGATGCCAATAGGAAAACGGTCGTGCTAGGGCTCTTCACTAAGAAAGCGAATACGCTGCTGGGGATCGATATCAGCTCGACTTCGGTCAAGCTCCTCGAACTGAGTCGCTCGGGAAGCCGCTACAAGGTAGAGGCCTATGCCGTCGAGCCACTTCCGCCCAATGCAGTGGTCGAGAAGAACATTGCCGAGTTGGAGGGGGTCGGTCAGGCGCTTTCTCGCGTGTTGGCCAAGGCCAAGACCGGTGTCAAGACGGCCGCGGTTGCTGTGGCGGGTTCGGCTGTCATCACCAAGATCATCGAAATGGAAGCGGGTCTTTCTGAGGACGACTTGGAAAACCAGCTGAAGATCGAGGCCGATCAATACATTCCTTACCCGCTGGAAGAAGTCGCCATCGATTTCGAAGTGCAGGGGCCGGCGCCGCGTAACCCCGAACGGGTAGAGGTGCTGCTGGCTGCATGCCGTAAGGAGAACGTCGAGGTCCGCGAGGCAGCCCTTGCGCTCGCTGGGCTTACCGCGAAAGTGGTCGATGTCGAGGCGTATGCCCTCGAACGCGCTTACGGCCTGCTGGAGGCGCAGTTGGGTGGTGGTCACGATGAGTTGACCGTCGCGGTGGTGGATATTGGCGCGACGATGACCACGCTCAGTGTGCTGCACAACGGTCGTACCATCTACACCCGCGAGCAGCTTTTCGGCGGCAAGCAGCTGACTGAGGAAATCCAGCGTCGCTATGGCCTGTCGGTCGAGGAAGCCGGTCTTGCCAAGAAGCAAGGTGGTCTTCCGGATGACTACGACAGTGAGGTTTTGCAACCGTTCAAGGAAGCGGTCGTTCAGCAGGTTTCACGTTCGCTGCAATTCTTCTTCGCCGCCGGGCAATTCAATGATGTCGACTACATCCTCCTGGCTGGGGGTACCGCGTCCATTCCTGATCTCGATCGGCTGATCCAGCAAAAAATCGGTACGCAGACGCTAGTGGCCAATCCCTTTGCCGATATGGCGCTGAGCAGCAAGGTCAACGCCGGTGCGCTGGCCAGTGATGCGCCGGCACTGATGATTGCCTGTGGTCTGGCGATGAGGAGTTTCGACTGATGGCGCGGATTAACCTACTTCCCTGGCGTGAACAGCTGCGCGAGGAGCGCAAGCAGCGGTTTCTGGTAAGTCTTGTCGGTGTCCTCGTTGTGGCGGCTGGTTTGGTGTTTCTGGGTGATCAATTTCTCAGTGCGGCAATCAGTAACCAGAATGCGCGAAATGACTTCATCAAGAAGGAGATCGCAGTTCTCGATGCGCGTATCAAGGAAATCAGTGAGTTGAGAACGCGTCGCCAGCAATTGCTGGAACGTATGAAGATTATTCAAGACTTGCAGGGTAACCGGCCAATTATCGGTCGTGTGTTCGACCAGTTGGTGAGAACGCTGCCGGACGGTGTGTATTTCACCAGTGTAAAAATGGTGGGTAATAGCATTGCCATTATTGGTGTGGCTGAATCGAATAATCGCGTCTCGAATCTGATGCGTAACTTGGATGCTTCTGAGTGGTTAACCGCTCCCAATCTGACCGAAGTCAAAGCTGTTACAGCGGGGGCTTTGGATCAGGAGAATGTGTTTCAGCTGACGGTGCAGCAGACACAGCCTGATCAAGAAAAAGCGGAGGCGGCGCAATGAGCATTAAGAGTTCCTTGGACAGCCTGCGCAGTATTGATATCAATGACCTTGATTTGAACAATGTTGGGTCGTGGCCTGGTGCGGTCAAATTCATTGCCGGCCTGCTACTGTTTATTGTCGTTCTGGCGTTGGGCTACAACTTTCACCTCAAGGATCTGCAGAGCATGCTCGAGCAGCGTCAGCGAGAAGAGGTGACGCTGAAGGAGCAGTTCTCCAGCAAAGCTTATCAGGCGGCGAACCTTGAGGCCTATAAAGAGCAGATGCAGGAGATGGAGGTGTCCTTTGGCGCTCTTCTGCGTCAGCTGCCAAGCGATACCGAGGTTCCCGGGTTGCTCGAGGATATTACCCGTACCGGCCTGGGCAGTGGCTTGGAGTTCGAAGAGATCAAACTGTTGCCGGAAGTGGCTCAGCAGTTCTATATCGAATTGCCGATTCAGATCAAAGTTACCGGTGGTTATCACGACCTTGCGACTTTTGTAAGTGGTGTCGCCAGTCTACCGCGTATCGTTACCTTGCATGATTTTGAGTTGGCACCAGTCAGTGCTGGAAACTCCAGCCGCCTGAGCATGCAGATTATGGCCAAGACCTATCGCTACAATGATAAGGGGGCTCAACAATGAGTTTCTCTCGTTTGGTTCTGGTGGCGGGTTTCGCTCTCTTGGCCGGGTGCGGTGTCGGTGGTGATTTTTCCGATTTGCGTATCTATATGGATGAAGTGCGCGCAAAGCCTAAAGGCGCTATTGAGCCGCTGCCGACGTTTCAGCCGTATGAAAGCTTCACCTATCGTGCTGCGTCTCTACGTAGCCCTTTTCAGCCCCCGGTTAAAATCGATGTCGTCACCCGACAAAAAGGGGCGCCAGAGATCAAGCCGGATGAAAGCCGTGTCAAGCAATTCCTCGAAGGGTTCAGCATAGACACGTTCGAGATGGTTGGCACGCTGAGAAATGATCGCCAGTTGTTCGCTCTGGTTAGCGGTGCGGGTGGTGTTCATCGTGTAAAAGTAGGCGACTTTCTTGGGCGTAACCACGGCAAGATTCTCATGATCGATGACTCCAAGATCGATGTTATGGAAATTGTTCCAGATGGCGAAGGTGGCTGGCTTGAGCGACCACGCAGCCTTTCCTTGAAGGAGCGCTCCTGACGGGGCGGGGTGAGAAATGAATATAAATAATCTGTCTGCCACACGGGATACGAAAATGAACAGCTCTCTTTCGCGTCTTAGCGTCGCTCTGCTGGCGGCGCTGCTGTCGCCCGCGGTATTGGCGGCCAATCTTCAGGATTTGAATGTCGCCAGTTTGCCTGGTGATCGAGTTGAGCTGAAGCTTTCCTTCGATGAGCCGGTAACGGCTCCTCGCGGCTATACCATCGAGCAACCCGCGCGAATCGCTCTGGACCTGCCGGGCGTGTCGAACAAGCTCGGCTCCAAGAATCGTGAACTGGGTGTCGGTAATGCGCGTAGCGTTACCATTGTCGAGGCCAAGGACCGTACCCGTCTGATTGTCAATCTCACCAGTCTGGCGCCATACAGCACTCGAGTTGAGGGTAATGATCTGTATGTCTTGGTTGGAGATTCTTCTGCCGTCGCGTCGCGGCCCTCAGCCTCGGTGCCTGCTTCGGTAGCGGCGGTTCCGCCCAAGAAAACCTACGGTCCTCAACCGAAAACAATCAGTAATATCGACTTTCAGCGTGGGGAGCAGGGTGAGGGTAATGTCGTCATTACCCTTTCCGATGCATCGATCAGTCCTGATATCCAGGAGCAGGGTGGGAAGATTCGTCTGGACTTCGCCAAGACTGACCTGCCCGAGTCGCTGCGTGTACGGCTGGATGTGAAGGATTTCGCCACGCCGGTGCAGTTCGTCAGTGCTACGGGTAGCGCAGACAGAACCAGTATCGTGATTGAACCAGTCGGGTTATACGATTACCTGGCTTACCAGACCGAGAACAGGCTGACGTTGAGTGTCAAACCTCTCACTCAGGATGACGTAGAACGCCGCAAGGCTGAGCGCTTTGCTTATACCGGGGAGAAATTGTCGCTCAACTTTCAGGATATCGACGTGCGTTCGGTGCTGCAGTTGATTGCGGACTTTACCGATCTGAACCTGGTTGCAAGCGATACTGTCGCCGGCAATATCACTCTGCGTTTGCAGAACGTGCCATGGGATCAGGCGTTGGACCTGGTGCTGAAGACCAAGGGGCTGGATAAGCGCCAGGTTGGTAATGTATTGCTCGTTGCTCCGGCAGATGAGATCGCCGCTCGTGAGCGTCAGGAGTTGGAGTCGCAAAAGCAAATTGCTGAGCTGGCTCCGCTGCGTCGTGAACTGATTCAGGTGAATTATGCCAAGGCTGCTGATATGGCGAAGCTGTTTCAGTCGGTCACCAGTGCTGATGGTGCATCATCCGATGCCCGTGGTTCTGTAACGGTTGATGATCGCACTAACAGCATTATTGCTTACCAGACGCAGGATCGCCTGGATGAGTTGCGGCGTATCATTGCCCAGCTCGACATTCCTGTGCGTCAGGTAATGATCGAGGCGCGTATCGTCGAGGCCAACGTGGACTACGACAAGGCCTTGGGTGTGCGTTGGGGAGGGGCAACTCGTCGCGGAAACTGGAGCGTCTACGGCAAGGACGGTGCAACTTCCTTCGATAATGAAAGCGGGCAGGTCTATTTGCCGGGCACCGATACGGTAGGCAACGTTTCGCTGCAGGATGGTGTGGCTCGTGTGCCATTCGTCGACATGGGGGTTTTGGGCAGTACTTCAGGTATAGGCATCGGCTTCCTTACCGACAATGTGACACTGGATCTACAGCTGTCGGCCATGGAGAAGACCGGTAATGGCGAGATTGTCTCCCAGCCCAAGGTTGTTACTTCGGACAAGGAGACAGCGAAAATCTTGAAGGGGCAGGAAGTGCCCTATCAGGAAGCCAGCTCTAGTGGCGCGACCAGTACATCCTTCAAGGAGGCGGCTCTCTCCCTAGAGGTTACTCCTCAGATTACTCCGGATAATCGCATCATCATGGAAGTGAAAGTAACCAAGGATGCGCCAGACTTCGCCCGGGCCCTGAACGGGGGGGTGCCGCCGATCAACAAGAACGAAGTCAATGCCAAGGTACTGGTCAATGATGGCGAGACCATTGTGATCGGTGGGGTGTTCTCCAACACCCAGACCAAGGGTGTAGAGAAAGTCCCATTCCTTGGTGACCTGCCATTCTTGGGCCGAGTGTTCCGTCGTGACATCGTCAGCGACAACAAGGCCGAGTTGCTGGTTTTCATCACTCCGCGCATCATGAACAACCAAGCCATTGCCGTGAACCGATGACCTAAGTGCGGAATGTAATCCTCGTTGGCCCGATGGGAGCTGGAAAAAGCACCATCGGGCGTTTGCTTGCCAAAGAACTGCGCGTGCCCTTCAAGGACTCCGACAAGGAGATTGAGCAGCGTACTGGTGCCGATATTCCCTGGATCTTCGATGTCGAGGGCGAGCAGGGTTTTCGTGAGCGGGAGCAGGCGGTGATCGCCGAGCTCTCGCAGCAGGACGGTCTCGTGCTGGCCACGGGGGGCGGAGCGGTAATGCGTCCCGAGAATCGCCAGGCTTTGCATGCGGGAGGGCGAGTCGTCTACCTGCATACCTCCGTTGAGCAGCAGATCGACCGGACTTCGCGTGATCGTAATCGTCCGTTGTTGCGTACGGCCAATCCGGCTCAGGTGCTCAGGGATCTGATGGCCATGCGCGATCCTCTGTATCGGGAAGTTGCCGATATCATCATCGAGACGGACGAGCGTCCGCCGCGCATGGTGGTTCAGGAAATTCTCTCGCGCCTGGAAGCCTTGTCGCCCCGTTAAAGCGCGAGGCGAACTGCGCTATCCTAGTGGCCTTTTTATTCTGGGGGCCTCATGCAGACTCTTCACGTTGAACTCGGCGAGCGCAGTTATCCCATTTATATCGGCGCGGGTCTCCTGGCGGATCCTGAGTTGCTCGCGCGCCATATCGGCGGACGGCAGGTGGCGGTGGTCACCAATGAGACCGTAGCGCCTCTGTATCTCGAAACGCTTATGCGATCTCTTGAGGGTTTCAAAGTCGCCTCGATCGTGCTGCCGGATGGCGAGGTGTTCAAGAACTGGGAAACGCTACAGCTGATTTTCGATGGCCTGCTGACGGCCAGGCATGATCGGCGCACGACAATTATCGCTCTGGGTGGCGGCGTCATCGGCGACATGGCGGGCTTTGCTGCTGCCTGTTACCAGCGAGGTGTGGATTTCATCCAGGTGCCGACTACGTTGTTGTCTCAGGTGGATTCCTCGGTGGGAGGCAAGACGGGGATCAATCATCCGCTGGGCAAGAACATGGTCGGCGCGTTCTATCAGCCTAAGGCGGTGTTGATTGATACGGCCAGCCTGCGCACCCTGCCGGAGCGCGAGCTTTCCGCTGGGTTGGCCGAGGTCATCAAGTATGGCCTGATCTGCGATGAGCCCTTCCTGGTATGGCTGGAGCAGAATATACCGGCCTTGCGTGCGCTTGATCAGCAGGCGCTTACCTACGCTATCGAGCAATCCTGTGCGGCCAAGGCGCGTGTCGTCGCTGCGGACGAGCGTGAGTCGGGAGTGCGCGCCACTCTCAATCTCGGTCACACCTTTGGGCATGCTATCGAGACCGAGCAGGGCTACGGCGTGTGGTTGCATGGCGAAGCGGTCGCCGCAGGCACGGTGATGGCGCTGGAAATGTCCTATCGCCTGGGCTGGCTGTCGGCGGCGGATCGAGACCGAGGCATACGCCTGTTGCAGGCTGCCGGGCTGCCGGTGGTGCCGCCGCAGGATATGACGCCTGCGCAGTTCCTCGAGCATATGGCAGTGGACAAGAAGGTGCTCGATGGTCAGCTGCGTCTCGTGTTGCTCAGGCGATTGGGTGAGGCTGTAGTGACCGCCGACTACCCGCGTGAAATTCTAGACGCCACGCTGCGTAGCGATTACGCAGCGCTGGCTCAGTCGTCCAACTCTTGAAGAGTGATCCATGACCAGTTTGCATGCTGACGAAGCTTTCCTGGCGCATTACCAGTTCAGTCACGACCCCTTTGCGCCACGAGTACCTGGTTTCAAGTTTTTCCCGGCGCAGCGCAAGCCGGTGCTTGGGCAATTGCATCATCTTGCGCGTTACAGTCAGTTGTTGCTGGTTGTGGTCGGCCCTGAGGGCAGTGGCAAGACCTTGTTGCGTCAGGCGCTGGTTGCCAGTACCAACAAGCAGGCCGTGCAGAGCATCGTCGTTGCACAGGGTGCGACCACGGCTGACGCGCTGCTGCGTCAGGTGGCTCAGGGATTGGCAATCGCTCAGGCCGACGTGCGCTCGATACTGGCGCAGGTTGCACAACTGGCGCTGACCGGGCAGGAGGTTTATCTGCTCGTCGATGATGCCGATCAACTGGATGACGCTGCCTTGAAATGCGTTCTGGAGCTTGCTGCTGGCAATGCCGACGGGCGTCCGCACATTTTCCTGTTTGCCGAGCGGGGACTCCTGGCGCGTCTGGAGGCGCTGGCGGATGGCGAGGAGTGTTACCACGCCATCGAGCTGCAGCCCTATACCGAAGATGAAACGCGTGACTACCTGGCGCAGCGGCTCGAGGGCGCTGGTCAGGGTATTGATCTGTTATCTGATGAGCAGGTCGAAGACATCCATGTGCGCGCTCAGGGGTGGCCTGGAGCGATCAATCAGGAAGCGCGTGAGCTGCTGGTCGAGCAAATGCTTGCGCAGCGTGCTGCCGGTCGCGGCGTTGGTGGCGGTTTTAACTTACCGAAAAAGCACCTGCTGGCGTTGGCTGTCGTCTTGGTTGGCGTCGCCGCTGCCTGGATGATGCAGGGGCGTGAGTCATCCTCGCCTGCGCCGGTGGCCAGTAGTTCGTCGTTGCCTTTGCAATCATCCGCGCCCGCCGCCGAGGTTCAGGAGTCTGCGCAGGCTTCTGCAGAGAAGGGGCGTGCGCCAGCTATCGAATTTGCCGGCACCAGTCAACCACTGCCTCTGCCGCTGGTGGGGGAGTCGCAAGCCGTGATTCGCCAGCCTCTGGCTGAGGCTGCCGGGGAGGCGTTGGATAACTTTGAGCCGCCGGCTACGCCTGAGCCCTCGACAGTCACGCCGCCGCCTGCGCCAATGACTGCTGCACCTGCACCTGCACCTGCACCTGCACCTGCACCTGCACCTGCACCTGCACCTGCACCAGTGAAGCAGCCTGAGCCTGTTGCGGCAAAGCCCGCACCAGCGGCCGCTAAACCAGCGCCTGCGCCTAAGCCTGCGCCCGCTCCGGCTGTAGCCTCAGGTGCTGCGGCGACCAACTGGTATGCGCAGCAGCCGGCGTCCCGCTATGCCTTGCAGGTACTCGGATCGCGTTCGGAGGCCAATATTCAGGCGCTGGTGCGTGAGGGGGGTAGCGAGTACCGCTACTTCAAGAAAATCCATCAAGGGCAGCCGCTGTACGTGCTGACCTATGGTAGCTTCTCCAGTCGCGACGCCGCTCAGGCGGCGGTGAAAACCCTGCCCGCCAAGCTGCAGGCGGGTAAGCCCTGGCCTCGTACGCTGGGTAGCATTCAGCAGGAAATGAGCCGCTAAGCGCTCTGTCTCAAGATGATCGCTTGGTCGTTAGCACGACCTTGCGGTCTTATCCTTCGTTTTTGCGACATAAATATTCACCCCTTCGTCACGAAAATTTGTGACGCCATGGGTGGATATGTACAATGACCTCCCTTTTGCCCATGCAAAGCACGCCCGTGCCTGTTATTCGGGTTTAAGCAATTGAATTAGAAAGTAATTTGCCTGAAGTCTAGGCAGCCTGGTGAGAGTCCCCCCTATGAAAGCAGGTTTGTACCGTCCTGATGAGTTCAAGGATAACTGCGGCTTCGGCTTGATCGCCCATATGCAAGGTGAACCTAGTCATCACCTGCTCAAGACCGCTATTGAGGCCCTCACCTGCATGACTCACCGCGGCGGTATCAACGCCGACGGCAAGACCGGTGATGGCTGTGGCCTGCTGATCCAGAAGCCCGATCAATTCCTGCGCGCTGTTGCCCGGGAACAATTCGGCGTCGAACTGCCTGGGCAATATGCCGTGGGCATGGTGTTCTTCAATCAGGATTCGGCCAAGGCCGAAGCCGCGCGCGAGAACATGAACCGCGAAATCCTCGCGGCTGGTCTGCAACTGGTGGGTTGGCGCAAGGTGCCGATTGACACCAGTGTGCTGGGCCAACTGGCGCTGGAGCGCCTGCCGCAGATCGAGCAGGTGTTCATCGGCGGCGATGGCCTGAGCGATCAGGAATTCGCCATTAAGTTGTTCAGCGCCCGCCGTCGCTCGTCGGTGGCCAATGCCGACGACAGCGATCACTACATCTGCAGCTTCTCGCACAAGACCATCATCTACAAAGGCCTGATGATGCCGGCAGACCTGCAGCAGTTCTACCCGGACCTGGGTGACGAGCGCCTGCAGACCGCCATCGCGGTCTTCCACCAGCGCTTCTCCACCAACACCCTGCCCAAGTGGCCGCTGGCGCAGCCGTTTCGCTTCCTCGCGCACAACGGCGAGATCAACACCATCACCGGCAACCGCAACTGGGCGCAGGCTCGCCGCACCAAGTTCGCCAACGAGTTGATCCCCGATCTCGACGAGCTGGGCCCGCTGGTCAACCGTGTCGGCTCCGACTCCTCGAGCATGGATAACATGCTCGAGCTGATGGTCACCGGTGGTATCGATCTGTTCCGTGGCCTGCGCATGATCATTCCGCCGGCCTGGCAGAACGTCGAGACCATGGACGCCGACCTGCGCGCGTTCTACGAATACAACTCCATGCACATGGAGCCCTGGGATGGCCCGGCCGGTGTGGTGCTGACCGATGGCCGCCATGCCGTGTGCCTGCTCGACCGTAACGGTCTGCGTCCGGCGCGGTGGGTCACCACCAAGAACGGCTACATCACCCTGGCCTCGGAAATCGGCGTGTGGGATTACCAGCCAGAGGACGTCATCGCCAAGGGCCGTGTCGGCCCGGGGCAGATCCTCGCCGTCGACACCGAGACCGGCCAGGTGCTGGATACCGAGTCCATCGACAGCCGCCTGAAGTCGCGTCATCCCTACAAGCTCTGGCTGCGCAAGCATGCTCAGCGCATCAAGGCGACGCTGGAAGACCGCGACCACGGTTCGGCCTTCTACGACCCGGATCAACTCAAGCAATACATGAAGATGTTCCAGGTCACCTTCGAAGAGCGTGACCAGGTACTGCGTCCGCTCGGCGAGCAGGGCCAGGAAGCCGTCGGCTCCATGGGTGACGACACGCCGATGGCGGTGCTCAGCCAGCGCGTGCGCTCGCCCTACGATTACTTCCGCCAGCAGTTCGCGCAGGTCACCAACCCGCCGATCGACCCGCTGCGTGAAGCGATCGTCATGTCCCTGGAGATCTGCCTGGGCGCCGAACGCAACATCTTCAGCGAGTCGCCGGAGCACGCTACCCGCGTGATCCTCAGCAGCCCGGTGATTTCGCCAGCCAAGTGGCGCGCGCTGATGAACCTGGATCGCCCGGGCTTCGACCGTCATGTCATCGACATGAACTACGACGAGTCGCTGGGTCTGGAAGCTGCCGTGCGCAACATGGCCGACCAGGCCGAGGAAGCCGTGCGTGCCGGCAAGGTGTTGCTGGTGCTGACCGACCGTCACATCGCCCCTGGCAAGCTGCCGGCGCATGCCGCGCTGGTTACCGGCGCTGTGCATCACCGCCTGACCGAGAAAGGCCTGCGTTGCGACTGCAACATCCTGGTGGAAACCGCCACCGCGCGTGACCCGCACCACTACGCCGTGCTGCTGGGCTTCGGTGCCTCGGCGGTGTATCCGTTCCTGGCCTACGAAGTGCTGGGCGACCTGATCCGCACCGGGGAAGTGCTGGGCGATCTGTACGAAGTCTTCAAGTATTACCGCAAGGGCATCTCCAAAGGCCTGCTGAAGATCCTGTCGAAGATGGGCATCTCCACGGTCGCGTCCTATCGCGGTGCGCAACTGTTCGAGGCGGTCGGCCTGGCCGATGAAGTCACCGAACTGTGCTTCCGTGGCGTGGCCAGCCGTATCCAGGGCGCGCGTTTCGTCGATATCGAGAACGAGCAGAAGCTGCTGTCTCAGGAGGCCTGGAACAACCGCAAGCCGATCCAGCAGGGTGGTCTGCTCAAGTTCGTTTACGGCGGCGAATACCATGCCTACAACCCGGATGTGGTGCGCACGCTGCAGGAAGCCGTGCAGCAGGGCAACTACGAGAAGTACAAGGCATACTCGACGCTGGTCGACACCCGCCCGGTGTCGATGATCCGCGACCTGCTCAAGGTCAAGGAATCCGCCACGCCGATCAGCCTCGACGAAGTCGAGCCGCTGCAGTCGATCTTCAAGCGCTTCGATGCTGCCGGTATCTCCCTCGGCGCGCTGTCGCCGGAGGCGCACGAGGCGCTGGCCGAGGCGATGAACCGCCTGGGTGGTCGCTCCAACTCCGGCGAGGGCGGTGAAGACCCGGCTCGCTACGGCACCATCAAGAGCTCGAAGATCAAGCAGGTGGCCACCGGCCGCTTTGGCGTGACCCCGGAATACCTGGTCAACGCCGAAGTGCTGCAGATCAAGGTGGCCCAGGGCGCCAAGCCTGGCGAGGGCGGCCAGCTGCCGGGCGGCAAGGTCAACGGCCTGATCGCGCGTCTGCGTTATGCGGTGCCGGGCGTGACCCTGATCTCGCCGCCGCCGCACCACGACATCTACTCGATCGAAGACCTGGCGCAGCTGATCTATGACCTCAAACAGGTCAACCCGAAGGCGCTGGTGTCGGTCAAGCTGGTGGCGGAAGCCGGTGTCGGCACCATCGCTGCCGGTGTGGCCAAGGCCTACGCCGACCTGATCACCATTTCCGGTTACGACGGTGGTACCGGCGCATCGCCGCTGACCTCCATCCGCTATGCCGGTGCGCCGTGGGAACTGGGCCTGGCCGAAACCCACCAGACCCTGCGCGGCAACGACCTGCGCGGCAAGGTGCGGGTACAGACCGACGGTGGTCTGAAAACCGGCCTGGACGTGATCAAGGCCGCCATCCTCGGCGCCGAGAGCTTCGGCTTCGGTACCGCGCCGATGGTCGCCTTGGGCTGTAAGTACCTGCGCATCTGCCACCTGAACAACTGCGCCACCGGCGTGGCCACGCAGAACGACAAGCTGCGCAAGGATCACTTCATCGGCACCGTCGAGATGGTGATGAACTTCTTCACCTACGTCGCCGAGGAAACCCGCGAGTGGCTGGCCAAGCTGGGCGTGCGTAGCCTGGAAGAGCTGATCGGGCGTACCGACCTGCTCGAAGTGCTGCCGGGCGAAACCGCCAAGCAGGGCAACCTGGATCTGTCGCCGCTGCTGGCCAGCGCGCATATCCCGGCCGACAAGCCGCAGTTCTGCCAGGTGCCGAAGAACCCGCCATTCGACGAAGGCCTGCTGGCCGAGAAGATGGTGGAAATGACCAAGGACGCCATCGCCAACAAAACCGGTGGTGAGTTCGAGCTGAGCATCGGCAACTGCGACCGCTCCATCGGCGCGCGTATTTCCGGCGAGATCGCCCGTGTGCATGGCAATCAGGGCATGAACGATGCGCCGATCACCTTCCGCTTCAAGGGTACGGCTGGTCAGAGCTTCGGCGTGTGGAACGCCGGTGGCCTGCACCTGCGCCTGGAAGGCGATGCTAACGACTACGTGGGCAAGGGCATGACTGGCGGCAAGATCGTCATCACCCCGCCTGCCGGCAGCCCGTTCGCCACTGAGGACAGCGCCATCATCGGCAACACCTGCCTGTATGGCGCCACGGGCGGCAAGCTGTTCGCCACCGGTACCGCGGGTGAGCGTTTCGCCGTGCGTAACTCCGGCGCCCATGCGGTGGTGGAAGGCACGGGCGATCACTGCTGCGAGTACATGACCGGCGGTTTCGTCTGCGTACTGGGCAAGACCGGTTACAACTTCGGCTCGGGCATGACCGGGGGCTTCGCCTACGTGCTCGACCTGGACAACGGCTTTTACGACCGCGTCAACCACGAGCTTGTGGAAATCCAACGCATCAACAATGAAGCGATGGAGGCCTACCGCAGCCACCTGGAAAGCGTGCTGGCCGAGTACGTCGAAGAAACCGGTAGCGAGTGGGGGCAGAACCTGCTGGAAAACCTGGACGATTACCTGCGCAAGTTCTGGCTGGTGAAACCGAAAGCGGCCAGTCTGAAGTCGCTGCTGTCCAGCACCCGTGCCAACCCGCAATAAGAATGCGCCTGAAGTGGTTTGATGAGGTAATGCAATGACTGAACGTCTGAATAACGACTTCCAGTTCATCGAAGTCGGGCGCAAAGACCCGAAGAAGAAACTGCTGCGTCAGCGCAAGAAGGAATTCGTCGAGATTTACGACAACTTCAAGCCGGCGCAAGCTGCAGACCAGGCGCATCGCTGCCTGGGCTGCGGCAACCCGTATTGCGAGTGGAAGTGCCCGGTGCACAACTTCATTCCCAACTGGCTCAAGCTGGTGTCGGAAGGCAACATCCTGGCCGCCGCCGAACTCTCGCACCAAACCAACACCCTGCCGGAAGTCTGCGGCCGCGTGTGCCCGCAGGATCGCCTCTGCGAAGGTGCCTGCACCCTCAATGACGGCTTCGGCGCGGTGACCATCGGCTCGGTGGAGAAGTACATCACCGACACCGCCTTCGCCATGGGCTGGCGCCCGGACATGTCCAAGGTCAAACCGACCGGCAAGCGTGTCGCGGTGATCGGCGCAGGCCCGGCCGGCCTGGGCTGTGCCGATGTGCTGGTGCGCAACGGCGTGACCCCGGTGGTGTTCGACAAGAACCCGGAAATCGGCGGTCTGCTGACCTTCGGCATTCCCGAGTTCAAGCTGGAAAAGACCGTGCTCAGCCGCCGCCGTGAAGTTTTCACCGGCATGGGCATCGAGTTCCGCCTGAATACCGAGATCGGCAAGGACGTGACCATGCAGCAATTGCTGGATGAGTACGATGCCGTCTTCATGGGCATGGGCACCTACACCTACATGAAGGGTGGCTTCCCCGGCGAGGATCTGCCGGGCGTCTATGACGCGCTGGACTTCCTCATCGCCAACGTCAACCGCAACCTCGGTTTCGAGAAGGCGCCGGAAGACTTCATCGACATGAAGGGCAAGCGCGTCGTGGTGCTGGGCGGTGGCGATACCGCGATGGACTGCAACCGCACCTCGATTCGTCAGGGCGCCAAGGCCGTGACCTGCGCCTATCGCCGTGACGAAGAGAACATGCCCGGCTCGCGCAAGGAAGTGAAGAACGCCAAGGAAGAGGGCGTGAAGTTCCTCTTCAACCGCCAGCCCATCGCCATCGTTGGCGACGGCAAGGTGGAAGGCATCAAGGTGGTCGAGACCCGTCTCGGTGAGCCTGACGCCCGTGGCCGTCGCAGCCCCGAGCCGATCCCGGGCTCCGAGGAGATTATCCCGGCCGAAGCCGTGCTGATCGCCTTCGGCTTCCGTCCGAGCCCGGCGCCCTGGTTCGAGCAGTTCGAGATCCAGACTGACAGCCAGGGCCGCGTCGTGGCGCCCGGGCAGTCGCAGTTCAAGCACCAGACCAGCAACCCGAAGATTTTCGCCGGTGGCGACATGGTGCGCGGTTCCGATCTGGTGGTGACGGCGATCTTCGAAGGCCGCAACGCTGCCGAAGGTATCCTGGATTATCTGAACGTCTGATTCCGCGCGGTAGCGAACGAGGCCGGCTTGATGTCGGCCTCGTCGTATCTGCTCCTTTACTGACCTGAGGCAATGGGCCGCAGGGTTATCGGCAGTAGGCTGTCTCCAGTACTTTTATCGAGGAGATTGCCATGCTTACCACCGCCATTTTCCCATCCCGCTATGTGCAGGGGCGCAATGCGCTCGAACAGTTGGGCGGCGAGCTAGCGCGTTTCGGCAGCACGGCGCTGGCCTTGCTCGATCCCTTCGCCGACGACCATCTGGGCGCTATTGTGGCCAGTGCCTGCGCAGGGCAGATCGACTGCCAGCGCGTGCGCTTTGCCGGAGAATGCTGCGATGAAGAGATCGCCCGGCTGCTGACCATGGCGTGCGAAAGCAAGCCACAGGTTGTGCTGGGAATGGGTGGCGGCAAGGCCTTGGATACTGCCAAAGCGCTGGCTTACGAGCTGGGCGTACCGGTGGCGATTGTGCCTACTCTGGCTTCCAGCGATGCGCCGTGCAGTGCGCTGTCGGTGATCTATACCGCGTCCGGTGAGTTCAAACGCTACCTGGTGCTGCCGCGCAACCCGGATCTGGTGCTGGTCGACAGTCAGGTGATCGCCCAGGCGCCGGCGCGCTTTCTCGTTTCCGGGATGGGCGATGCCCTGGCCACCTGGTTCGAGGCCGAGGACTGCCGCATTCGCGGCGCCGCCAACATGACCGGGCGACCTGGCCCGCGTACCGCCCATGCGCTGGCGCGGTTCTGCTACGACACCCTGCTGCAGTACGGGCCGCTGGCGCTGCAGGCTTGCCGGCAACAGGTGGTGACGCCGGCGCTGGAGCATGTCATCGAGGCCAACACGCTGCTCTCCGGGCTGGGCTTCGAAAGCGGCGGCCTGGCTGCGGCGCATGCCATTCACAACGGCTTCACCGCGCTGCCTGAAACCCATCACTACTGGCATGGCGAGAAGGTCGCCTTCGGTGTGCTGAGCATGCTGATGCTGCGCGACAGCGAGCCGGCGTTGATCGACGAGGTATACGACTTCTGCATCGCCATCGGTCTGCCGGTGACCCTGGCCGATATCGGCCTGCAGGATGTCAGCGACGAAGCGTTGCTGCGCGCCGCGGAGCTGGCCTGTGCGCCGGGCGAGAGTATCCACAACGAGCCGTTCCCGGTGGACGCCCGCAGTGTACTGGCGGCCATGCGCACGGCCGACGCCGAAGGGCGCCGGCGTAAGGTCGCCTAGCCACATCTGTATCCCCTGAACCTGCGGCACGGCGTCCTACGCCGTGCCTTTTGTTGTCTGCTCTGCGACAATGCGCACAATTTTTGTTCACTGTTTTCTGCTCGGAACCGCCATGACCGCTCTGAAGAACGACCGCTTCCTCCGCGCCCTGCTCAAGCAACCTGTAGACGTCACACCTGTCTGGATGATGCGCCAGGCTGGCCGTTATCTGCCGGAGTACCGCGCGACCCGGGCCAAGGCCGGCGACTTCGTGAGCCTGATGAAGAATCCCACGCTTGCCTGCGAGGTCACCATCCAGCCGCTGGATCGCTACCCGCAGCTGGACGCGGCGATCCTGTTCTCCGACATCCTCACTATCCCCGATGCCATGGGCCAGGGCCTGTACTTCGAGACCGGCGAAGGCCCGCGCTTCAAGAAAGTGGTCAGCAGCCTGGCCGATATCGAGGCGCTGTCGGTGCCCGATCCGGAGCGGGATCTGGGCTATGTGATGGACGCCGTGCGTACCATTCGCCGTGAACTCAATGGCCGCGTACCGCTGATCGGCTTCTCCGGCAGCCCATGGACGCTGGCCACCTACATGGTCGAAGGCGGCTCGTCGAAGGACTTCCGCAAGACCAAGGCCATGCTCTACGACAACCCGCAAGCCTTGCACGCGCTGCTCGACAAGCTGGCGCAGTCGGTTACCGCTTATCTGAACGGGCAGATCCTGGCCGGTGCGCAGGCGGTACAGATCTTCGATTCCTGGGGTGGCGCGCTGTCGGCAGCGGCCTATCAGGAGTTCTCCCTGGCTTACATGAAGAAGATCGTCGATGGCCTGATTCGCGAGCACGACGGGCGTCGTGTGCCGGTGATCCTGTTCACCAAGGGCGGTGGCCTGTGGCTCGAGTCCCTGGCTGACACCGGCGCTGAAGCGCTGGGCCTGGACTGGACCTGCGACATCGGCAGCGCGCGCGCCCGTGTCGGTGCCAAGGTCGCCTTGCAGGGCAACATGGATCCGGCGGTGCTGTACGCCAAGCCGGCGGCGATTCGCGCCGAAGTGGCGCGCATCCTGGCCGCCTATGGTGCCGGTAGCGGCCACGTGTTCAACCTTGGCCATGGCATCACTCCGGAGGTCGACCCGGCTCACGCGGGCGCTTTCTTCGAAGCCGTGCACGAGTTGTCCGCGCAGTATCACCAATAAGCAGAACAGCGGCCGTGCAAGCGGCCTCTTTGCTATCGGCCGGGCAAGCTCCTCGCGCTTGTCACAGCCTTTGCATAGAATCCGAGGTCACTCAGGCTCAGGGAGGTGTGCGATGCGACGTGTGGTGTTCAACCAGAAGGGTGGCGTGGGCAAGTCCAGCATCGCCTGCAATCTTGCGGCAGTGAGTGCGGCGCAGGGCTACCGTACGCTGTTGATCGATCTGGATGCCCAGGCCAACTCGACCCACTACCTCACCGGGCTGACCGGCGAGGAAATTCCCATGGGCATCGCCGATTTCTTCAAGCAAACCCTGTCGTCCGGGCCGTTCGCCAAAAAGGGCAAGGTCGATATTTACGAAACTCCCTTCGACAACCTGCATGTGGTCACGGCCACGGCCGAACTGGCCGAGCTGCAGCCCAAGCTTGAGCAGAAGCACAAGATCAACAAGCTGCGCAAACTGCTCGACGAGCTGGCCGAAGACTACGACCACATCTATCTGGATACGCCGCCAGCGCTGAATTTCTATACGGTTTCCGCCTTGATCGCGGCCGACCGTGTGTTGATACCCTTCGACTGCGACAGCTTCTCGCGCAACGCCCTGTATGGCTTGCTGGCCGAGATCGACGAGTTGAAGGAAGACCATAACGATGGTCTGGAGGTGGAGGGCATCGTGGTCAACCAGTTCCAGCCGCGCGCGACCTTGCCGCAGCAGTTGCTGGATGAACTAATCGCCGAGGGCTTGCCGGTGTTGCCGGTCAACCTGATGAGCTCGGTGAAGATGCGCGAATCGCACCAGGTGTGCACGCCGCTGATCCATCTGGATGCACGGCACAAGCTGACGCAGCAGTTCGTCGAGTTGCACGATCTGCTCAATCAGGCTTGAAGGTTTGTCAGCGATAAATCAAGGCGCCCGTGGGCTAATGCCAGTCAGTTAAGCCGTTGCACTCGATTTTTGTAGGAGCCGGCTTGCCGGCGATCCGCCATAAAAAGCATCGCCAGCAAGCTGGCTCCTACGAAAAACGCCCCCTCTACTGCAAGTAGGAGGGGGTGGTGACGAACTTATCTGATCAGCATTAGCCCGCGGGCGCCTTGTTCGTTAGCGCACCACGAACACGTCGCAGGGCGCCTTGTGCAGGAAGTGCTGTGCCAGGCTGCCCAGCAATGCCTGGGAGAAGGCGCTGCGGCCATGGCTGCCGAGTACCAGTAGTTCTGCTCGACGCGTCTTGATCTGCTCTTGCAGGCTACGCAGGATGCCACCCTGCAGCACCTCGTGGCTCAGCTTGGGACCTCCGGCCGGGAGCTTCTGCGCTTCGTCATGCAGTAGCTGATCGATCAGACCTTGCTGGGTCTGCAGCTGCAGTTCGACCTGTTGCGGCGTGCCCTTGTCCGGTTCGAATACATGCAGGGCATGCAGTTCGGCATCGCCAGGCAGCAGATGATAGGCCTGGCCCAGAGCGCTGCAGGCGCATAGGGAAAAGTCGATGGCGGCCAATGCCCGTTGATACGGCTGGAAGTCGTTGCGGGCGACCAGCAGCAGTGGCACGGTGCAGCGACGAGCGATACGGTCGAGGCTGGTGCCGGAGAAAAAGTCATGGCGCTGATGGTGGCCGCCCAGTACCAGCAGGTCGCAGCCGCTGTCCTGAACCTGTTGCAGCACCACTTCCGAAGGTTTGCCGCTGAGCATGCGCAGCTCGGTGCCGGGCGGGGTGTATTGGGTCAGGCTGCGATCCAGCGCCTGGCGCGCTTTCTCATGCTGGTCGCTGCTCTGGCCCGGGTCGAGCACATGGAGCATGGTCAGGCGGGCGTTATGCTGCTGGGCCAGCTGGGTGGCGCGGCATAGCGCCATGTCAGCGGTGTCGCGCAGGTCATGGGCGATAAGAATGTGCTTGAACATGGTGACGGCTCTCCTGCCGATACCCCTCGGCAATTTTATTGTGCCTGTTCAGATAGCCGCTCTTTTGACCTATGGCAAGGTCGGGGACTGTTACCGATTGCAAATGCAGGCAGCGGTGTCATTCAGCGTAAACGCAATTGGTAGTGGCCGCGACTTTCTGCGACCACTTCGCCGCTGCTGTCGGTCAGTTGCAGCTCCAGCAGATACTCGGCCTTGCCCTGCTGGCTGGCCTGTTCTTCCAGGTCGGCGATTGCTTCGGGCGAAAGGCGCGCCTCGACCTGAATGTCGGCGGTGGCCGGGCGGCGAAAGCGCAGGTTCATTTCCTTGATGACGGGGTAGAAGCGCTGGGCATCGAAGCTGGTCAGAAACAGGGCGCCACCCGGAATCTCCGCCAGGGTGAAGAGGGCGCCGGCGTACATGCTGCCGATATGGTTCTGGTTGCCTTGCAGGGGCATGCGCAGGCGCACGAAGCCAGGCTCCAGAACCTCGGCCTTGAGGCCGCTGCGTTTGACGAAGGCGATCTGTTCTTCGGTGAGTTGGCGGGCGATTTCAACAGGCAGCGGCATGGCGAAACTCCTTGAGCGGACGTTTTGCCAGACTAAGGGGCGGATAGCGCGCTGCAATTGACCGTAGCGCCCGTGGCGACTGACCGAAGTGCTCAAGCGCCCCAGGCACGATTGCATCCGAGCTATAGGTGCATCCTAAATGCCCTGTTGGCGCAGCCAGGCCTGCAGTTGCGGTAGCGGCATGGCACCACTCTGGCGGGCGACTTCGATGCCTCCCTTGAACAGGATCAGGCTTGGAATGGAGCGGATGCCCAGTTGCCCGGCCAGATTCGGGTTGGCTTCGCTATCGAGCTTGCCCAGGCGGCAGCGTCCCTGCAGTTGCACGGCGGCCTGCTGGAAGGTCGGGGCGAAGGACTGGCAGGGGCCGCACCAACTGGCCCAGACATCTACCAGTAACGGCAGGTCGCCCTTGAGTTGGCTGGCGAAATTAGCCTGCGTGAGGGTGATGGGTACACCTGGCAACACTTCGCTCTTGCAGCGGCCACAGCGTGGGGCATCGCCCAGGCGTTCGGAGGGAATGCGGTTGAGGCCGTTGCAGTGCGGGCAGGGAATCAGCAGGGGATCGGACATGGCGGCAGGCTCCGTGGGACATGCTCACTAGATGGAGCCGCCGCCGGCCGATATCAAGTCAGAGCGGGGTCAGCGGGAAGAACCAGGGGATGACCAGGGTGGCTACGCCCCACAGCAGCAGATTCAGGGGAATGCCAATTCTCATGAAATCGGTGAAGCGATAACCGCCGGCGTTGTAGACGAAGGTGTTGGTCTGGTAGCCGATGGGCGTGGCGAAGCTGGCACTGGCGGCGAACATCACCGCGACCACGAAGGCACGTGGGTCTACGCCCAGGTGTTGGGCCATACCAATGGCGATGGGGGTCACCAGTACGGCCACTGCGTTGTTCGACAGCACCTCGGTGAGGATCGAGGTGAACAGGTAGATGAAGCTCAACATCAGCAGCGGTCCGGCCCAGGGCAGCCAGCCCATGACGTTCTCCACCATCAGCTTGACCAGGCCGACCTTGTCCATGGCGATGCTGATCGCCAGCATGCCGAAGATCAGGCTGAGAATCTTCCAGTCCACCGCCTTGTAGGCGTCCTCCACGTCCAGGCAGCGGGTCGCCAGCACCGTCACTGCGCCGATGATCGCCAGGCCTTCGATGGGCATCACGCCGAAGGCGGCCAGCAACATCACGGCCAGGGTCGAGATGATCGCGATGGGCGCTTTGTCGCGGCGGAAGGCACGCTCCTGCACGGCGTTGAGGCTGATCAGTTCGCCGTTGTCGGCGAAGCGTTTGATCTGCGCAGGTGTGCCTTCGACCAGCATCACGTCGCCGAACTGCAGCTCGAAATCATCCAGGTTGCCCTGCACGTTCTCGTCCTGGCGGTGCACGGCGAGCACAGCGATGCCGTAACGTGCGGTGAGGTCGAGGTCGCGCATCGGCCGGTGGCTGTAGCGCGAGTTTCGCCCGACGATAGCCTCAGCGAGGATCACGTCGCGGCTGCTGATGGTTTCGAAGGCATCGCCACGGTTGAAACTCAGGTGGCCGCTCTCGCGCAACTCCACTACATCCTTGACCTGGCCATGCAGTACCAGGCGGTCGCCGCTGGCGAGCAGCGTTTCGGCGCCGGGCTCGGTCAGCTCCTGTTCATCGCGGAACAACTTGAGCACTTGCAGACCACTACCACCGTTAAGGTTGGCCTCGTGCAGGGTCTTGCCAATCATCGGTGAGTCGTGCGGCACCAGCAGTTCGGTCATGAAGGTGCGTGATAGATCCGGGCGCAACTGGCGTGACAGGGTTTCCCGTTCTGGCAGCAGGCGGTGGCCGATGGTCAGCAGATAGAGCATGCCGAAAGCGGCCATGACCAGGCCGACACCGGTGATTTCGAAGATGCCAAAGGGCGCGAGGCCGGCCTTGCGCGCGACGCCGTCGACCAGAATGTTGGTCGAGGTGCCGATCATGGTCAGTGTGCCGCCGAGGATGGTGGCGTAGGACAGGGGAATCAGCAGTTTCGACGGCAGGGTGCCGGCGCGGCGCGCCAGAGCGATGGCCACCGGGGTGAGGATGGCCACCACTGGTGTGTTGTTGAGGCAGGCGGATACCACCAGCGCGGTGACGGTGAGGCCAGTGAGCACGCGAATCGGGCTGGTGCCGACCAGGTTGCCCAGCCAGTTGCCGAGCGCGTCGATGCAGCCGGTGCGCTCCAGCGCGGCGGAGAGCACGAACATGCAGGCGATGGTCACGGGGGCGGAGTTGGACAGCACGCTGAGCACTTCGCCAGGGGTCAGCAGTTGGCTGATCAGCAGCGCGGCCACGGCGATGGCGGCAACGATGTCCGGGCTCCACTTTTCGCGGACGAAGGCATAGAGCACCCAGATCAGCAGGGCGCCGACGAACAGCAGGGGCAGGGAGTCCCAGGGCATGAGCATCCTTAGCGTCGAATCTCGTGTGAGGTATCGGGCACGCACTGGGCGGCCTGGCAGGGCGCCAAGATAGAGGGGTTCTTTTAGATAGTCTAAGAATGTTTGGGCAGATTGATATGCCTTTTCGATTTAATAGATAAGACGTCCAGCTTGGGTGGCTGGCGCGTTATCCACCAACCTGAGCTGACTGTCTTAGTAGGGCGGGTGCAACCCGCTGGCAGCTGTGATGGGTTCTATCCTGCGCGGTCGCGGACTGTTGGTGCGCGCGGCGCACCCTACGGCCAGGGGCGCGCCATATTTACGACGAACAGCTGATCTCCAGGTGCTTGCCCCACTCCGGCGGGCGTTCGGCATAGCGTTGCATATCGGGTTGCTCGTCGAACGGTCGTGACAGCACGCTGTGCAGTTCGCGCACCGGGCCATAGTCGCCGCCCTCGGCCGCTTCGATGACCTGCTGCGCCAGGTAGTTGCGCAGGATGTACCTAGGGTTGACCGCGTCCATACGCGCCTGGCGTTCGTTTTGTTCCCCGCCTTCCAACTGGCAGCGCGCCAGATAGTCCTGGCCCCAGGCATCGAAGCCGGCAAGGTCGACGAAATCCTCACGTACGACTTTCAGCGCTTCGGTAGGCGCCTGTTCGCCAAGGCGGCGGAAGAACAGCGTGTAGTCGGTGGATTTACCGGCCTGCATCAGTTGCAGCAGGCGCTGGATCAGCGCTTCGTCCTCATCCTCGGCATTGGTGAAGCCCAGGCGTTTGCGCATCAGGTCGAGGTAGTGTGCCTGGTACAGCGGCAGGAACAGGTCCAGCGCCTCACGCAGTGCGTCCACGGAGGCGAATGGCGTCATGGCCTGGGCTAGAGCGGCGAGGTTCCAGTGCGCGATGGGCACCTGGTTGCTGAAGCTGTAGCGCCCTGTGTCGTCGGAGTGGTTGCAGATGTGCTTGGCATCGAAATCGTCGAGGAAGGCGTAAGGGCCGTAGTCGAAGGTGATGCCGAGGATCGACATGTTGTCGGTGTTCATTACTCCGTGGCAGAAACCATAGGCCTGCCAGTGGGCGATCATCGCAGCGGTGCGTTCGATCACCTCGCGCAGCAGCGCCAGCCAGGGCTGCTCCTGCTCCAGGCAGTGGGGGAAATGGCAGGCCATGACATGTTCACCGAGGGTTTTCAGGTGTTCGTGCTGGCGCGTGTAGTAGAAGTACTCGAAATGGCCGAAGCGCACATGACTTTGCGCCAGGCGCAGCACCATCGCCGCGCTTTCCCTTTTCTCGCGCCAGACCGGGGTGTCGGAGCCGGTGACGCACAGTGCGCGTGAGCTGGGGATGCCGAGGGCATGCAGATGTTCGCTGGCGAGAAATTCGCGGATCGATGAGCGCAACACTGCACGGCCGTCACCCATGCGCGAATAGGGCGTCATGCCGGCGCCCTTGAGGTGCAGATCCCAGTGCTGGCCGGCCTCGTTGACCACTTCGCCCAGCAGCAACCCGCGACCGTCGCCCAGGCGCGGGGTGTAGCCGCCGAACTGGTGCCCGGAATAGACCATCGCACGTGGCTCTGCCTGTTCCCACAGCTTGTGTCCGGCGAACAGTTCGGCGAACTCGGGGCGCTGTGCCTCGGCGGGCTGCAGGTCGAGCAGGGCCATGGCCGACGCACTGGCCACCACCAGGCGTGGTTGCTCGATGGGCTCGGGCAGTACCTCGGTGGAGAAGGCGTCGCCAAGGCGGGCGAAACGGTTGTCGAAGATCAACTGGTCGAGGCTTTTCACCGGGTGGCTCCTACCTGCTCAAGGCACTGCGGGCGGTTTGGGTGGTTGCTGCACACTGGCGGCGCCAGCGGCTGCGACTCTGGCCAGGTCTTTCTGATCCAGCTTCTGCTCGCCATGCTCCAGGTTTTTCACGTACACCTCGACCTGACGGAGGGCGATGTTGATGCCGTTCTTCGGGAACTCGCGGTCGATGAAGCGGTTGATCTCGTCGGTGGCCGGGTTGCGGTCGCCGAGGTCGCGCACGTGGATGCGCAGCTCGTGGTCCAGCGTGCTTTCGCCAAAGTTGAGGAAGTAGACGATTGGCGACGGATCCTTGAGCACCCTTGGGTTTTCCTGCGCCGCTTGCAGCAGCAGCTTGCGCACCAGGTCGAGATCCGAGCCATAGCCGACGCCGACCTTGAGGGTGACGCGGGTGACCGTATCGCTCAGCGACCAGTTGATCAACTGGCCGGTGATGAAGGTCTTGTTCGGGACGATGATTTCCTTGTGGTCGAAATCGGTGATAGTGGTGGCGCGGATCCGGATCCGACTGACCGTGCCCGACAGGTTGCCGATGGTCACCACATCGCCAATGCGCACCGGCCGTTCGAACAGGATGATCAAACCTGAAATGAAGTTGGCGAAGATTTCCTGCAGGCCGAAACCCAGGCCGACCGACAGCGCCGCCACCAGCCATTGCAGCTTGTCCCAGCTCACGCCAAGGGTCGACAGTGTGCTGACGATGCCGATGCCGACCAGCACATAGGACAACAGGGTGGTCGTGGCATAGGCGCTGCCCTGCGCCAGGCGCATGCGCGACAGCACCAGCACCTCCAGCAGCCCCGGCAGGTTGCGCGCCAGGGCAACCGTAATGGCGATGATGAGAAGGGCGCCGATGACATCCAACAGGCTGATGGGAATCATGGTCGCGGCATCACCCGTGCCACTGCTGTATTGGTAAAGGCTGATGGTCTCGAGGTAGGTGAATACGCCGATGAGATCGGACCAGACCCAGTACAGGCACAGCAGGAAACCGCCCAGCAGTGCCAGGCGGATCAGGCGCAGTGACTGCTGGTTGATCTGTTCGATATCCAGCGTGGGTTCTTCGATCACGGCATCGCTGTCACTGCCCTGTGCCTGACGTTGCGCCAGCGCCCGCTGATAGGCCAGACGACGCGCCGCGACACTGAGGCCACGGACGAAGGCCGCCTCGAGTATCAGCCAGAAGATCAGCAGGTAGAGCGTGTCGATCAGGCGGTCGGTGAGTTTCAGGGCGGTGTAGTAGTAGCCCATCCCGACGGCCACCATCAATACGATGGGGAGCAGGCTGAACAACAGGCCAACGGTGGCGCGCAGGGTTGAGGTGTTCTCCCGTTGTGGCGTGCCGAGCAACAGACGGAACAGTTGCCAGGCCATCAGCGCATAACAGCTCAGTACCACGGCGATGCCGATCACGTCATTGGCCAGACTTGCCGGCTGATGCTCGGCAATGCTGGTGACCGCCACCAGGGCCAGGACCACGAAGCCCAGATTGCGGATATGGCGGCGAATGAAGCTGACACTGGCTGGCGGCCAATGGAAGTGCAGCACCGCAACGCCGTTGGGCGAGAGGATCCGGTGCAGAGTGTAGAACACCAGCCAGGCCTGCGCCATCTCGTACAGTGCCGTACCGAGGTAGAGGCTCTGCCCGCGCGGCTCCATCAGCAGGGCATAGCCGCACAGGCTGAGAAACAGCGCACCGGGTAGGGCCAGGATGAGATTCAGGCCAATGGCGAGTGGCGTATGCAGCTGGCTGTCACGTTTGTAATGGCCAATGTCGTCATGCAGGCTGCCGAGCTTGCCGAACAGATACTGGCGGCGCCAGACGATCAGTGCGCAGAGTAGCAGCAAAGGCAGAAAGACCAGCGGGCGCTCCAGCAGCACTGCGCTCAGTTCTCCGGCGACTTCGCGCCAGGGCAATTGCTCCAGCTGTTGCTGCAGATGCCGGGGAGCGCTCTCGAGCCAGTCGAGGTTCAGCGGTTTGTTGCTGGGGATCCAGAACATCTGCTCCTCGATGGTGGCGCGCAGACTACTGGCCGTGCTGGACAGCTCCTTCTGGTTGAGCTGCAGGGTGATCGATTCGTTGAGCAGCGCATTGAGCTCGCGGTTGAGGCGATCGAGCAATTCACGCCGGGTCGTGAGCTGCGCATGCAGTGCGTTGCGCAGCTCCGGGGTGACCTCCTCACTCGGCTGATCGCTGAGCAGGTTCTCCACGTAGCGGGCGGGGTCGCTGATCTCGTCGCGCTGCTTGTTCAGCTCGAACTGGTAGAGGCGAATGTCGGCGATCTCGTCGGCCAGCGAGCCGTCTTCTAGCTTGAGTTTCGGCAGCGCCTGTTTCTGCTGGTAGAGAATCTTCGACAGCAGGAGGCTGCCCTGCAGTACCCGAATCTGCTCGTCCAGCGCCTGGTTGGCCTGATTGAGGTTGTCCAGTTGCTGGCGGATTTGCAGGTTCTGCTCGGTCAGGTCATTGAGGCGTTCCGTTGCGCGCAGCAGGTAGTCGGAGAGCTTGAGATTGAGCGAGCTCTCTCTGGCCAGCAATCGATCGGAGCTGGCGCGTTCGGCCTCGAGCGATTGTTCGGCGACGGTCTGTTCCGATTCTGCACGGCGTCGTTCGTTGATCAAGCCTTGCAGGGCCTGGCGCTCCTGCTCGGCACGATTGATACGTTCTTCGAGCAGGGCGCGCTGGGCGCTACCGAGGTCCTGCAGCACGCTGTTGCCGGCCAGCTCCTGGCGGCGCAGCTGAGTTTGCGCGGCGAGCAGCGACAACTCCGCGTTGAGCTGGTCGCGGAGCTCCTGCGTCAGCGCCTTGCCGTTGTAGCGGCCACTCTTGAGCGCATCGTTGATCAGTTGGCTGCGTGCCTGGTTCTGGCTGATCTCCGCCTGCGCGCGCTCCGGGCGGGTCTGTGCGGTGATCACCAGGCTGTTGGCCTCGATGATCGCCTTGTTCCATTCGCTGATCTGACTGGAGCGTTCGTTGAGCAGCTGTTCGAGCTGAGCGAGTGGGGTGCGCGCATGGCGCGTGGAGATTTGTTGCGGGGGCGTCGCCTTGAGCCTGTCCAGATCGCGCTGGGCTTCGTTGATCAGGCGGGGGGCTTCGTCCAGCTGCCGGCGCAGATCGCTCAGACGCTGCTCGACAGCCTGGCTGTCCTGGAGCATGCGCAGGGTCTGCTCGAGGGTCTGTTTCAGGGCCGCTTGCTCGGCTTCCGGCAGTTTGCGGTCTGCCAGGCTGTCGAGGCTCTGCTGCACGTTTTCGATGTTTGGCGGTTCTTCGGCCAGAACAGGGGAGATGCCGAGACAAAAAGCAAGGAAGGCAGCAATCAGGGGACGACGCAAAAGGGACATGGTCGATCTATCTAATGAGTTGACGATGGCAGTGTAGGCCGTTTGCTGCACAACGAATACGCGGGCCATGAGGCCCGCGTGCAAGAATGTCGAATGTTGGCAGCGCGCTCTGGGTTCTGTACGGAAAGTGCCTGCGTGCGCTCATGCTGCGTTTGAACAGGCTGGAACGCCAGCCCGGTCAAATGCTCATTGACAGTGCGATGGCTCGAATGCGCGTGCAAAGCGTTCCTCGCCTGTTTACGGAGCCGCTACCGATATCGCATGAGCTGCGCGCGAGAACCTTTCGTGCGAACTCTAGAAGTGCAACCCGGGGTTCGGGCGACTGTCTTCGGGGAATTTGACGCCGACCTTGCGTATCTTGTTCCCTTCCATCTGCGCCACTGTCCAGGTCAGGCCCTGCCATTCGATCTGGTCGCCGACGATAGGTTCGCCGCCAATTGCCTGAGCAATGAAACGCCCCAGAGATTGATTGCCTTCGACATCATTGAGCTTCAGGCCATAGAGAGCTGCGATTGCTGCCAGTTCGGCATCAGCCTCGAGCACGAAGTCGCCGAAAAAACGCAGATCCTGGCCGCGTTTAGGCGCCTGGCTGAAGAGTTTACCCAGCGCCGGCAGGTCGGCGTCATGGCCGATGACGCAGAGAATATCGCCTTCCTGCAGTGTGGTACTGCCGGATGGGTGGAGCAACTCATGACCACGGAACAGCGCGGCGATACGCGTGCCCGGCGGCATATTCAGCGCCCGCAGCGGCGCCCCGATGCACCAATTTTCGGCACCCAGACGGTAGACGAACAGCTCCCACTGGCTGGTCAGGTGGATTTCCAGGCCGGCACGCGATATCGGCAAGGGCACTGGCGGCACTTCCACCCTGGCCTTGCGCGCAGCCCAGCCCAGCGTGGTGCCCTGCAGCAGCAGGGAAACCAGCACGATGAAGAAGGCGACGTTGAAGAACAGTTGTGCATTCTCCAGGCCGGCCATCAGCGGGAACACCGCGAGGATCACCGGCACTGCGCCGCGCAGGCCGATCCAGGAGATGAACACGCGTTCACGCAGGTTGAAGCTCTTGAAGGGCAGCAGGCCGATGAATACCGACAGTGGCCGCGCGAAGAAAATCATCCACAGCGACAGCAGCAGCGCCGGTACGGCGATCGGTAGCAGATTGCTCGGGGTCAGCAGCAGGCCGAGCACCAGGAACATGCCGATCTGGCTGAGCCAGGCCAGGCCATCGAACATATGCAGAATGCCGTGACGGTTGCGGATCGGCCGGTTGCCCAGCAGCAGGCCGCAGACATAGACGGCGAGGATGCCGCTGCCGCCAATAATGCCGGAAATCGCGTAAATCATGATGCCGCCGCTGACGGCAAGCAGTGGGTACAGGCCGTCAGCCACCGACAGGCGGTTGATCAGCTGCAGGAGCAGCCAGCCGCCCAGCGCGCCCAGGGCGATGCCCAGAGCGAACTGCTGAACCAGGCTGCTGAGAATGCCCCAGCTAAAGCTGTTCTGCCCTGAGGCGATCATGCTGATCAGGGTGACCGTGAGGAACATGGCCATCGGGTCGTTGCTGCCCGACTCGATTTCCAGTGTCGGGCCAACACGCTCGTTGAGCCCCTTACCGTTGAGCAGGTTGAACACCACGGCGGCATCGGTGGAGCCGACGATGGCGCCGATCAGCAGGCCTTCGATCAGGCTCAGGTTGAACAGCCAGGCGGCCGCCACGCCGGTTAAGCCGGCAGTGATCGCCACGCCCAGTGTGGCCAGTGACATGGATGGCCACAGCGCAACGCGGAAGGTCGAGGCGCGTGTACGCATGCCGCCGTCGAGAAGAATGACAGCCAGCGCCAGGTTACTGACCAGGTAGGCCAGGGAGTAGTCGTTGAAGACGATACCACCAATGCCGTCGACGCCGGCGAGCATGCCGACACCGAGGAAGATGACCAGAATTGGGATGCCCACGCGGGTGGACACCGAGCTGACCATGATGCTTAAGGCAACCAACAGGGCACCGATCAAGAACAGCTGATTGATGGCGCCTGCGTCCAATGTCTAACTCCTTGCGATGGTCATATATGCATTCAGCGTGCCAGCGATTCTAACCCGACGCCTGACGCCGCTGTCAAAAAAAACCATCCTCCTTGTTTCATTAGGTTGCGCAGGGCTTGCCAGGGCTCAGAACCAGGCGTCCTGCATGCCCAGGCAGGTGTCGTCGCGGGCTTCGAGAATGGCCAGGTCATGGTGGCAGCTGGGTACTTCCCAGGTCAGGAAGTAACGCGCCGCTTGCAGCTTGCCGCGATAGAAATCCTGTTCCTCGGCATTGTTGCTGCGGGCCAGACCCTGCTCGGCACGAATCGCCTGCTCCAGCCAGCGCCAGCCGATCACCGCGTGGCCGAACACCTTCAGGTACAGCGCCGAGTTGGCCAGCCCCTGGTTGACCTTGCCGCTCATCAGGTCGCCGAGCAGGGCCAGGGTCACCGCCTGCAGGCGTGCCAGCAATTGTTCGAGTGGCTGACGCAGGGCTGTGAGCGACTCATGTTCGCTGGCGCGCTGGCAGCAGTCGTTGATCAGCTTGAGCAGTTGCTTGAGCGCGGCGCCACCGTTCTGCGAGACCTTGCGCCCGAGCAGATCGAGCGACTGGATGCCGTGCGTGCCCTCGTGGATCGGATTGAGGCGGTTGTCGCGGTAGTACTGCTCCACCGGGTACTCGCGGGTATAGCCGTGGCCACCGAGGATCTGGATGGCCAGTTCGTTGGCCTTGAGGCAGAACTCCGACGGCCAGGATTTGACGATGGGGGTGAGCAGGTCGAGCAGTTCCAGTGCTCGGGTGCGGTCTTCGGCGGTTTCCAGGGTATGGGTGTCGTCGAACAGGCGTGCGGCGTACAGACCGAGGTCGAAAGCGCCTTCGACGTAGGCTTTCTGCGTCAGCAACATGCGCCGTACGTCGGCGTGCTCGACGATGGAAATCTGCGGGCTGTTCGGGTCCTTGCCATCGGGCTGACGGCCCTGCGGACGGTTGCGCGCGTAGTCCAGCGAATACAGGTAGCCGGCGTAGCCAAGCATGATCGCCCCCATGCCGACACCGATGCGCGCCTCGTTCATCATCTGGAACATGTAGGAAAGGCCGTGGTGCGGCTTGCCCACCAGGTAGCCGACGCACTCGCCGTTGTCGCCGAAGTTCAGCGCGGTGGACGTAGTACCGCGCCAGCCCATCTTGTGGAACAGGCCGGCCAGCGTGACGTCGTTGCGCGCACCCAGACTGCCGTCGTCATTGACGTGGAACTTGGGCACCAGGAACAGGCTGATGCCCTTCACCCCAGGCGGTGCGTCCGGCAGCTTGGCCAGCACCATGTGCACGATGTTCTCGGAGATCGGCTGGTCGCCACCGGAGATGAAGATCTTGTTGCCCTTGATGCGGTAGCTGCCGTCGGGGTGCGGCTCGGCGCGGGTTCTGATGTCCGACAGCGAGGAGCCGGCGTGCGGCTCGGTCAGCGCCATGGTGCCGAAGAAACGGCCATCGATGATCGGCTGCAGGTAGCGGGCTTTCTGCTCCTCGCTGCCGAAGGCCTCGATCAGGTTGGCCACGCCCATGGTCAGCATCGAGTAGGAGCTGGTGGCGATATTGGCCGACTGGAAATGGGCGAAGCAGGCCTGCGACAGCAGGTTGGGCAGCTGCATGCCGCCATGCTCGAAATCGCGCGTCGCATTGAGGAAGCCCGCCTCGTGGAAGGCGCGCAGGGCCGGCTCGACCTCCGGGATCAGTACCGCGCCGCCGTCGACGTACTGCGGCTCGTGTTCGTCGTTCTTGCGGTTGTGCGGGGCGAACAGCTCTTCGGCGATGCCGCGCGCGGTGCTGATCGCCGCCTCGAAGGTCTCGCGGTTGTGGTCGGCGAAGCGCGGGCGCTGGGTCAGGGCTTCGGCGTCGAGCACCTCGAAGAGTTCGAACGCCAGGTTGCGGGAGCTGAGCAGGGTCTCGGACATGGGGCGGGCCTCCAGATGATCGACCGAGTCTAGGCAGGCGGTCGCCCGGCTGCCCAGCATCATCATCGGTGGTGATAATCGCTCGTTGGTGGAAGGTAGGGCGGGTGAAACCCGCCGCTCCGGGAATGGCGGGTTGCACCCGCCCTACCAGGCTGTCAGGCGAAGCCCCGCGCCAGTTCACGGGTCAGCTCGGCCGCCGGCATTGGCCGGCAGCTGGCGACGTTCTGCCCGGCCCACAGTGGCGAGAAGTCGCCGCTGCCCTGGGCCTCGGCCGCCGCGCGCAGCGGCGCGATGGCCGCGGTGGCCAGGGGGAACTCCGGCGCCTGCGTGCTGATCGGCCCCAGCTCACGCATCAGCCGGTTGACGATGCCGCGCGCAGGGCGCCCGCTGAACAGGTTGGTCAGCGCGGTATGGCGCGCCGCCGGGCTCTGCAGGGCAGCGCGGTGAATGGCGCCGGTAGCGGCCTCCGGGCACAGCAGGTAAGCGCTGCCGACCTGCACCCCGGCAGCGCCGAGGGCCATGGCGGCCGCCACACCGCGGGCATCGCCGATGCCGCCGGCGGCGATCACCGGCACCGACAGTGCATCGACCAGTTGCGGCAGCAGGGCGAAGGTGCCGAGCTGGCGGCTCAGGTCGTGATCGAGAAAGTGCCCGCGGTGGCCGCCGGCTTCCAGCCCCTGAGCGATCACCGCATCGACGCCGTGTTCCTGCAGCCACAGCGCCTCGTCCAGCGTGGTAGCGCTGGAGAGGATCTTCGCGCCGCTGCGGCGGACTCGCTCCAGCAGGTCCGGCTGCGGCAGGCCAAAGTGGAAGCTGACCACCGCCGGGCGGAACTCCTCCACCAGCGCGGCCGCCTCGTCGTTGAACGGCAGGCGCCCAGGCCCGCTGGCGATGCTCGCCGGGTCCACGCCCAGCTCGTCATAGTAGGGCGCCAGCGCTTCGCGCCAGCCAGCCTCGCGGGGCGCGTCCGGTTCGGGCGACACATGGCTGAAGAAATTGAGATTGAACGGCCGTTCGGTCAGGCCGCGCATCGCTTGCAGTTCCTGGCGCAGGGCGGCAGGTGTGAGCATCGCGCAAGGGATCGAGCCAAGGCCACCTGCCTCGCATACGGCGGCGGCCAGGCGGTGATCCTGCGAACCGGCCATTGGCGCCTGGATCAGGGGAAGTTCGCTGCCGAGCAGCTTTTGCAGGGGCATGGCGGGGGTCTCGCTGTCCGTGGAGGAGCAGGCAGCCTAGGCCTTGAAGGTGCAATGGAGCAAGTCACGATGCGAGTCGTCAGCGGCCTGTTAAACTGCGCGCCTGATTCGAGGACTCCCGCATGAACTACCGCCACGCCTTCCATGCCGGCAACCACGCCGATGTGTTCAAGCACCTGGTGCTGACCCGCCTGATCGCCCTACTGTCGCGCAAGGAGGCGCCCTTCGCCTACCTCGACAGCCACGCTGGCATTGGCCTCTACGACCTGCGAGGCGACCAGGCCAGCCGTACTGGCGAATATCAGGACGGCATCGCTCGTCTGTGGCAGGCCACGCAGCTGCCGGATGCGGTGGAAGCCTATCTGGAGGTGGTGCGGGCGATGAACCCCGATGGTGAGCTGCGCTATTACCCCGGCTCGCCGGAGCTGGCGCGCCTGCTCAGTCGCGAGCAGGATCGCCTGCAGCTTAACGAGAAGCATCCCGAGGACGGCCGCCTGCTCAAGGACAACATGCGCGGCGATCGCCGCGTCGCCGTGCACCTGGGGGAAGGCTGGCATGTGCCGCGGGCGCTGATGCCGACCCGCGAAAAACGCGTGCTGCTGCTGATCGACCCGCCGTTCGAGAAGGGCGATGAGCTGCAGCGCTGCGTCGAGGCTTTGAACGAAGCGCACGGGCGTATGCGCCAGGCCATCGTGGCGATCTGGTACCCGATCAAGGATGAGCGCCAATTGGCGCGCTTCTATCGCGATCTGAGCAAGAGCGCCGCGCCCAAGCTACTGCGTGCCGAGCTTTACGTGCACGCGCCGGACGACGCCGCGCGCCTGAGTGGCTCGGGCCTGGTGATCAGCAATCCGCCATGGGGCCTGGAAGATGAGCTCAAGCAGCAGCTGCTGCCCTGGCTGGCCGATGTGCTTGGCCAGAGCCAGGGCGGCTGGCGCCTGGATTGGCTGATAGAGGAAGCGCCAAGCGGCAAGTCATAAGCGCGTAGCACGGATGAAATCCTGGAGCCGCGGCCCCCGATCCGCGGATTGCAGCCGGGCTACAAGGGGCTCAAGCGGGCTTGTGGTTGGGCTCGATGTGGTAGTTGAGGTTGCGCCGCGGGCTGAGGTACTCCAGAACCTCCAGCGGTAGCTGCGCGGGGCGCAGGCTGCGGACGATGGCGAGCTTCGGCTCCTGGCCGAGATCGACGATCAGGGCTTCCTGCTTGGGAATGTCGGCGTCGTAGAGAATCAGCGTCGGCTTCAACGCCTGAGTCGGGTCCATGCCCAGCCCAGCCCAGCCCAGCCCAGCCCAGCCCAGCGCATAGCGCTCATCTTCCAGCTGCACCAGGCTGCAGCGTCTTTCGCAGCAGCACAAGGGACATCTGCGCCGATGCCTGACTCGATACCTGGCTGAAAATGCTGCTCAGCTCCACGACCCGTTACCCGTGCTCAAGATTCAGGGGGTAGACATACGCCTGTTCCGCCGAGGCCGCAATAGCCGCCCGGATTCTTCGCCAGGTATTGCTGGTGATAGGTCTCGGCGTAGTAGAAGGTCGGTGCCTCGGTGATTTCAGTGGTGATGCTGCCCACTCCGGCCTTGTCCAGCTCAGCCTGGAAGCGTGCCTGGCTGGCTTTGGCGGCGCTCAGCTGCTCCTCGTCCTGGCAGTAGATCGCCGAGCGGTACTGGGTGCCCTGGTCGTTGCCCTGGCGCATGCCTTGGGTCGGGTTGTGCGCTTCCCAGAACACCTTGAGCAGCGCTTCGAAGCTGGTCTGCTGCGGATCGAACACGACCAGTACCACTTCGGTGTGTCCGGTCAGGCCCGAGCAGACCTCCTCGTAGGTGGGGTTGGGTGTGAGGCCACCGGCATAGCCGACCGCCGTGCTGAACACGCCAGGCTGTTGCCAGAAGCGCCGCTCGGCACCCCAGAAACAGCCCAGACCGAACACCGCCTGTTGCAGGCCGGCGGGGAAGGGCGCCTTGATTGGGTTGCCGTTGACGTAATGAGTGTCCGCTACTGGCATCGCCTCTGTACGGCCGGGCAAGGCCTGCTCGGCAGTCGGCAATGCATGTTTGTTTACGAGAATCTGGGAACGCAGAACCATGGCGGTCTCCTGAAAGTGAGTAGGTCGTGGACTATGCGCAGGGCGGTGTATTACGTCCGTTGGTCGGCCTGTGGCCGGCAGGGGTAGCGGCGCAGGCTGTCGATCAGTTCGCGGCCAGGAATCGGCTTGTCGAACAGGTAGCCCTGACCTACGTCGCATTGCTGGCGGCGCAGGAAACCGAGCTGGGCGCCAGTTTCGATGCCTTCTGCGACCACCTTGAGTTTGAGGTTGTGGGCCATGGCAATCACCGCTGAGGTGATCTCCATGTCGTCCTGGTTCTCGGGGATGTCCTTGATGAAGCTGCGATCGATCTTGATCACGTCGATGGGGAATTTCTTCAGGTAGCTGAGCGAGGAATAACCGGTGCCGAAGTCGTCCATGGCCAGGGTCAGGCCCAGGCTCTTGAGACGACCCAGTTGGTGGCGGGTGTCGTCGGTGGCCTCCAGCAGCAGGCTTTCGGTGAGTTCCAGTTCCAGCAGCCTGGGGTCGAGCTGTTCTTCATGCAGGATGGCGGCGATGGAGCCGACCAGATCCGGGTCGGAGAACTGTTTGGGCGACAGATTGATCGCCACCTGCAGTTGCCCCAGGCCAATGGCGGCGATCTGCTTGCTCATGCGGCAGGCCTGGCGCACCACCCACTTGCCGATGGGGATGATCAGGCCGGTTTCCTCGGCAACGCCGATGAACTGATCCGGGCGGATCATGCCCTTCTCCGGATGCTGCCAGCGCAGCAGCGCCTCCATACCCAGCAATTGCCCGCTCTTGAGGCAGAGTTTGGGTTGGTAGAAGACTTCCAGCTCGTTCTGAGTCAGCGCGCGACGCAGGTTGTTCTCGACGAACAGCTTGTAGTTGGCCTCGGCGTTCAGCGCTTCGGTGAACAACTGCATCTGATGTTTGCCGTTGGCCTTGGCTTTGTGCAGGGCGAGACCGGCGTGCTTCATCAGGGTCTGCGGGTCGTCACCGTGTTTCGGGGCGATGGCCAAGCCCACCGAGCCGGTGATGCTGATCAACTGGTTATCGACGAACAGCGGCTTGTCCAGGGTTTGCAGTACCTGATGAGCGACACGCAGGCCTGCGTCCTGATCGCAACCGTCGAGCAGGATGGCGAATTCGTTGCTGGCGAAGCGTGCCAGGGTGCCCTTGGCACCAAGACTGTTGCGCAGGCGCCGGGCCAGGGCCGAGAGCAGTTTGTCGCCGGTCTGGTGGCCGAGGCTGTCGTTGATCCGCTTGAAGTTGTCGATGTCCACCAGCAGCAGCCCGAGCGACTGAACATTGCGGGCGAAGCGCTCTTCAAGGCTGCGGATGAACGAAGGGCGATTGCCCAGATTGGTCAGGTTGTCGGTATAGGCCAGGCGTTCGATGCGCTGCTGGGCCAGCTTGGCCTCGGTAATGTCTTCGTAGATGCCGATGTAGTGGGTCAGTTCGCCATCGTCGCCATACACCTTGGAGATCGACAGATGGCCCCAGTAGGGCTCCTGATTCTTGCGCCGACTGCGGAATTCGCCTTGCCAGCTGCTGTGTTCGGCCAGGCTGGACTGTGCGTCGAACAACAGGTCGCTAAGGTTGGCCATGGCCGGTAGCTCGGACAGGCGGTGACCGCAGACCTCGTCGCTGCTGTACAGGGTGATGGCCGTGAAGCTGGGGTTGACGTACTCCACCCGGCCGTCGCGGTCGACCAGCAGAAAGGCGCTGGCGCTCTGTTCGACGGCGCGCTGGAACAGATGCAGGGCGCTGGTGGCGCTGCGTTTTTGCTGGTTGATCAGCGCCTGGGCGAACTGGTCGGCCAACTCGCCGGCGAAGGCGATCTCGTCGGCCTGCCAGGTGCGTAGGCCGCCGATATGTTCCAGGCAGAGCACGCCGACCACTTCGCCTTCGATGCGTATGCTGGCGTCGAGCATCGAGCAGATATCCAGCGGCTGCAGGTAGCTGGCGGCCAGTTCGCAGGTGCGCGGATCGTGCTGGGCGTCGTGCGCGTCGATGGCGCGGCTGCTGTGCAGTGCTTGCAGATACTGCGGGAAATTACGTGCGTTTATCGACGGTAGTTGTTCGTGGCGGTCCAGGTCGCGGCGGTACAGCGACACGGAATCCAGGTGATGACCGCCCAGCTTCCAGATGCCGGCGCGAGCGACACCGTAGACCTCGCAGGCGGCCTGGGTGATCAGTTCGGCCGCTTCCTGCTGAGGGTCGCTGGAGGTGTAGCGCTGGCGCGCCAGACGCACGATCAGCTGCTGCTGGGTATGTGAACGGGCGAGGTGTTGCAGGTGGTCATTCTGGGTGCGCTGATATTGCTGCAGCGAGCTGCGCAGTTGCTGATTCTGCGTGTACAGCTCCCGTTCGGCAGGGGCGAACTGATCGAGGCTCTCGTCTGCTACCAGCAGATAGCCGCGCAGCAACTGGCGGTTGCGCTGTTTGAAGGGTTCGCCCATCTCCAGCAGGGTCAGAGCACCTTGCGGGGTATGCAGGGTGTAGCGCACCAGGTAATGCGGGCCTTGCAGCAGTTGCTGCTGGATGGCGTCGTGCAGGCGATAGCGCGCCTCGGGCTCCATCAGGCTGGCGTAGGGGGCATCCACCAGTGCACAGAGATCGCTGGCGCTGATACCTAGCTGGCGTTCACAGGCCGGGTCGAGAAACAGCAGTGCCCAGCTTGGCTCGTTCAAGCGCTCGAAACGCAGCATGCCGAGCCGCGAGGGCACTGGCAACTGCGTCACAACCTCGGCTGCCGAGCGTGCGCTGGCATCGGGATGGCTTTTCATTGGGCGGTGGGCTTCCAGTATGCTGACCAGGCGAGGCATCCGTTCTCAGTACAGGGCCGCTGCCGCCAGAGGGCGCAGCGGCACTGACGGAGGCTGAGGCTCAGGCCTACTTCACTATAGCGTTCGGCAAGGGTGCATCATGCAAGCGAGACTGACAAGAAAACTGATGGCCGTGCTCCTGGGGGCGGTGCTGGCTTGCGTGCTACCCGGCACCGCCAGCGCTGACGACAAGGCGTTGCTGCAAGGCGCCGAACAGGCCGCTTACCTGGACGGGCTCAAGCGCCTTTACCTGACTGACAACGAGCGCCAGGCGCTGCTCGCACACAGCAACGCCTTGCTGGAAACCTACGCCCTGCGTGCCGGTTACCAGGTTGGCCAGGCGCAACGGGATGATCTCTTGTACCGCTTCGCGGTCGGCAATGCCGGCGAGTTGATCCTGCGTGAAGAGACCCGTGACACTCAGGGCACCGCCATCGCAGTGCGCAATCAGCGTCTGCCGGTATTCGGTATTGATCCGTTCATCCGTTATGAGTGTCCGACCGGCGGTATTCGTTGCGTGCTGTTCAACCCGCTCGATGACACGCCGTTGCTGAGCATTCTGCGTGATCACAAGGGCGCGGGTGAGCTGGCCAAGGCGCTGAGCTTTCTGATTCGCAACGTGCAGAAGGGCTGATTTGCCCCGCTCACAGGTTCAGCAGAAACATGGCCTTGGCTAGGAACAGAATGGCCAACATGTGCAGCAGCACGCTCAGGTGAATACGGCGCGAGCGTGGCGCGGTCATGCGGCCGTTGCGCATCAGGAAAACCACCAGCAGAAAATGCCCCAGGATGCTCAGCGCCAGGATGATTTTCAGGCTGAGCAGAATGCCGAAGCTGCTGGCCAGTGGCGCATGCAGGGCTGCGCGGTAGTGCCAGGCCAGGCCCAGGCCGGCGGCGTAAAGCACCAGTATGACCCAATGCATGACCTGCCTGGCGCGCTGGCCCAGCGCGCGTGAGAAGCCTGCCTTGGTTGCATCCGGCAGTGCCTGTGTGGCACGGCTGAGAATCATCACTTCGAAGAAGACGCCACCGATGAAGAATGCGGCTGCAGTCAGGTGGGCGAATTTGAGCAATAGATAGAGCATGAGGCGCGCACCGGATCGTGATCGATGCAACGATCATGGCGCTTGCTGCGTTCAGCGCCATGATCAGGATCAAGCCGGCCCTGATTCGTGCAGGCAAAAAGAACCCCGCCTGGATGGGCGGGGTTGAGGGTGCGAGCGTGGCGTGCTCGAAACGGTTTACAGCAGGATGGTGCGGATGTCGGCCAGCAGCTGCGACAGGCGCTGAGTGAAGCGTGCGGCAGCCGCGCCGTTGATCACCCGGTGATCGTAGGACAGCGACAGCGGCAGCATCAGCTTGGGCTGGAAGGCCTTGCCATCCCACACCGGCTGCATGGTTGCCTTGCTGACACCGAGGATCGCCACTTCCGGCGCGTTGACGATCGGCGTGAAGCCGGTGCCGCCAATGTGGCCGAGGCTGGAGATGGTGAAGCAGGCGCCCTGCATGTCATCAGCCGAGAGCTTCTTGGTGCGCGCTTTTTCCGCCAGGGCGGCGGCTTCAGCAGCCAGTTGCAGCAGACTCTTCTGGTCGACGTTCTTGATCACCGGCACCAGCAGGCCGTCCGGCGTATCGACGGCGAAGCCGATATGCACGTACTTCTTGCGGATGATCGCCTTGCCGCTCGGCGCCAGCGAACTGTTGAAGTCCGGCAGTTCCTTGAGCAGGTGGGCGCAGGCCTTGAGCAGCAGCGGCAGCACGGTCAGCTTGACGCCGGCCTTTTCCGCCACGGCCTTTTGCGCGACGCGGAAGGCTTCCAGGTCGGTGATGTCGGCCGAATCGAACTGGGTCACGTGCGGCACGTTGAGCCAGCTGCGGTGCAGGTTGGCAGCGCCGACCTGCATCAGGCGGGTCATCGGTACTTCTTCGATTTCACCGAACTTGCTGAAGTCCACGGCCGGGATCGGCGGGATGCCGGCGCCGCCGGTAGCAGCTGCAGCAGGCGCCTGCGGTGCGGCCTTGGCCTTGTGCATCATGGCCTTGACGTAAGCCTGCACGTCTTCCTTGAGAATGCGGCCTTTCGGGCCGGTGCCGGCGATATCCGCCAGCTCCACTCCGAACTCACGCGCCAGCTGACGCACGGCAGGGCCGGCGTGCACCTTGGCGCTGCTGCGCTTGGGTGCATTGGCCGGGTCGGCAGCTGCAGCCGACAGCGAGGCGATGGCGCGTACTTCTGCGGCCACTTCCGGTGCGGCGCCTTCCGGTACGCGGTGCACTTCCTGGCTGGCTTGCGCCGGCGCAGCGGCCGGTGCAGCGCCCGCGACCTTGAGCTTGAGAATCAGGTCGCCGGTGCCGATCTCGTCATCCAGCTTGACCAGCACTTCTTCCACCACGCCGGCAGCCGGCGAGGGGATTTCCATGGAGGCCTTGTCGGACTCCAGGGTCAGCAGGCTCTGGTCGGCTTCGATGCTGTCGCCGGCCTTGACCATGATCTCGATGACCTTGCCCTTGGCGCTGGAGCCGATGTCCGGCACGCGCACGTCCTGCACGCTGCTGCCGCTCGCTGCGGCGGCCGGTGCAGGGGCTGCGGCGGGTGCGGCAGCTTGCGCCGGCGCGGCCGCCGGAGCCGAGGCCGCCGGAGCAGCTCCTTCGACTTTCAGCTTGAGGATCAGGTCGCCAGTGCCGATTTCATCATCCAGCTTGACCAGCACTTGCTCCACCACGCCGGCAGCCGGCGAGGGGATTTCCATGGAGGCCTTGTCGGACTCCAGGGTGATCAGCGACTGGTCGGCTTCGATGGTGTCGCCGGCCTTGACCATGACTTCGATGACCTTGACCTTGCCGTCGGTGCCGATATCCGGCACGTGCACGTCCTGCACGCTGCTGCCGGTGGCAGCAGCGGCGGGCGCGGCTGCCGGAGCGGCCGCTTGCGGTGCTTCGGCAGGGGCGGCTGCGGCTTTCGGCGCAGGCGCCGCTTGCGCAGCACCTTCGACTTCCAGCACCAGCAGCTCGTCGCCTTCCTTCAGGCGGTCACCGATCTTGACCTTGATTTCCTTGATCACGCCGGCCTTGGGCGAGGGCACTTCCATGGAGGCCTTGTCGGACTCCAGGGTCAGTACGCTCTGATCGGCTTCGATACGGTCGCCGACCTTGACCAGCAGTTCAATCACCTCGCCTTCACCGCCGAGGTCGGGTACGCGAATCAACTCACTCATCGCTACGCTCCTTAGCAGTCCAGGGGGTTGGCTTTGTCGGCGTCGATGCCGAACTTGGTGATGGCATCGGCCAGCACCTTGGCTTCGATTTCGCCGCGGTCTACCAGGGCTTCCAGGGCGGCGAGCACGACCCAGTTACGATCCACTTCGAAGAAGTGACGCAGCTGCTTGCGGCTGTCGCTGCGGCCGAAGCCGTCGGTGCCCAGGACCTTGTATTCCTTGCTCGGTACCCACTGACGAACCTGTTCGGCGAACAGCTTCATGTAGTCGGTCGACGCGATGACCGGACCCTTGCGACCGCTCAGGCACTGCTCGATATAGGTCTGCTGCGGCTTCTGGCCCGGGTGCAGGCGGTTGCGGCGCTCCACAGCCAGACCGTCACGACGCAGTTCGTTGAAGCTGGTGACGCTCCACACATCGGCGCCGATGTTGTACTCGTCACGCAGGATCTTCGCCGCCTCGCGGACTTCGCGCAGGATGGTGCCGGAACCCAGCAGTTGTACGTGGTGCGCGGCCTCCTTGTTGTCTTCCTCGAGCAGGTACATGCCCTTGATGATGCCGTCTTCCACGCCTTGCGGCATGGCCGGCTGCTGGTACGACTCGTTCATCACGGTGATGTAGTAGAAGATGTCCTGCTGCTCTTCGATCATCTGGCGAATGCCTTCGCGGATGATCACGGCGAGCTCGTAGCCGTAGGTCGGGTCGTAGGTACGGCAGTTGGGGATGGTCGAGGCCAGAATGTGGCTATGACCGTCTTGGTGCTGCAGACCTTCACCGTTGAGGGTGGTACGGCCGGCTGTACCGCCGATCAGGAAACCACGGGTGCGGCTGTCGCCGGCGGCCCAGGCCAGGTCACCGATACGCTGGAAGCCGAACATCGAGTAGAAGATGTAGAACGGCAGCATCGGCTGGTTGTGGCAGGAGTACGAAGTACCGGCGGCGATGAAGGAACTCATGGCGCCGGCTTCGTTGATGCCTTCCTCGAGGATCTGACCCTTCTTGTCCTCTTTGTAGAACATCACCTGGTCTTTATCGACCGGCTCGTACAGCTGGCCGACCGAGGAGTAGATGCCGAGCTGACGGAACATGCCTTCCATACCAAAGGTACGGGCTTCGTCCGGGATGATCGGGACGATGCGCTGGCCGAGTTCCTTGTCCTTGACCAGTTGCGCGAGGATGCGCACGAAGGCCATGGTGGTGGAGATTTCGCGGTCGCCCGAGCCGTCGAGGATGGCCTTGAGGGTATCCAGCGGCGGGGTGGGGATGCTGAAGCTCTTCTGCCGGCGCTGCGGGACGAAGCCACCCAGCGCGTTGCGACGCTCGTGCAGGTACTTGTATTCGGCGCTGCCCGGCTCCGGGCGCACGAAGGGCAGGTTTTCCAGCTCTTCGTCCTTGACCGGGATGTCGAAACGGTCGCGGAACTGACGCAGGCTGTCGACATCGACCTTCTTGGTGTTGTGCGCGGTGTTCTTCGCTTCACCGGCGCCGGTACCGTAGCCCTTGATGGTCTTGGCCAGGATCACGGTCGGCTGGCCGCTGTGGTTCACGGCCTGGTGGTAGGCTGCGTAGACCTTGTACGGGTCGTGGCCGCCACGGTTGAGCTTCCAGATCTCGTCGTCGGAGAGATCCTTGACCATCTCCTTGAGCTCCGGGGTGTTGAAGAATTTTTCGCGCACGTAGGCGCCGTCTTTGGCCTTGTAGTTCTGGTATTCACCGTCGACCACTTCGTCCATGCGACGCTGCAGGGCACCGTCCTTGTCCTTGGCGAACAGCGGATCCCAGAAGCGACCCCAGACCACCTTGTTGACGTTCCACTGCGCACCGCGGAACACGCCTTCGAGTTCCTGGATGATCTTGCCGTTGCCGCGCACCGGGCCGTCGAGGCGCTGCAGGTTGCAGTTGATGACGAAGATCAGGTTGTCCAGCTTCTCGCGGCCGGCCAGGGAGATGGCGCCGAGGGATTCCGGCTCGTCGCACTCGCCGTCGCCCATGAAGCACCAGACTTTCTGCTTGCCGGCCGGGATGAAACCGCGGGCTTCCAGGTACTTCATGAAGCGGGCCTGGTAGATCGCCTGGATCGGGCCGAGGCCCATGGACACGGTGGGGAACTGCCAGAAGTCCGGCATCAGCCAGGGGTGCGGGTAGGACGACAGACCTTTGCCATCCACTTCGCGACGGAAGTTCTTCATCTGGTCTTCGCTGATGCGGCCTTCCATGAAGGCGCGGGCGTAGACGCCAGGGCTGGCGTGGCCCTGATAGAACACCAGGTCGCCGCCGTGTTCGTCGGTCGGGGCCTGGAAGAAGTAGTTGAAACCGATGTCATACAGCGTCGCGGAGGAGGCGAAGCTGGAAATGTGGCCGCCCAGATCCGGGTCGTCCAGGTTGGTGCGCATCACCATGGCCAGGGCGTTCCAGCGCACCAGCGAGCGAATGCGGCGTTCCACGAACAGGTCGCCGGGCATGCGCGCTTCGTGGGTTACCGGGATGGTGTTGCGGTAAGGCGTGGTGATCGCGTAGGGCAGTTGCGCACCGCTACGGGTGGCCAGCTCGCCCAGACGGGTCATCAGGTAATGGGCGCGGTCTTCACCCTCACGGTCGAGGACGGATTCAAGGGCGTCCAGCCATTCCTGGGTTTCGATCGGATCGAGGTCTTGCATGGCTTGCTCCAGGGCGGAAAGGCTTCCAGAATCGGAGGCCAGTTGGGTCTCGCCGGCTTTGTGGGCGGGCGAGTTGAAATTCTTGGATTTACCGGGGGTAGGGCCGGCCGCTTGTAGTTTTACTACATTCCGACGACGGATTCAGCCCTCTGGATACAATTCTTTCGTAGTAAAACTACAATCCGCGGCACCGCCGGCCGCGCGTGCCCCGCTGGAGCGGGGCTGCGGGCGATTGCACCGTGCGTCCGGCAGTCCGCTAAAAGGATAGACCATGAGCCTGCCGTTGCTGGTCGAGTTGCCCCCTTCCCTTATCCCCCTGGCCGAACGTGCCGAGCAGTCACTGCAAACCGCTTTGGCCGAACATCAAGCTCTGGCTGAGCGTGTCGCCGCCTGGCCGCAAGAACGCCGCAATGCCTGGCGGCAGGTTTCGGCCTTGAGCGACTTCGTTGCCGAGCAGGCTCAGCGTGATCCGCAGATGTTCGTCGCCCTGGCGGAATCTGGTGAGCTGGAGCGTAGCCTGGCGCCGGGCGAGTTGCGCCAGCAACTGGAAGTGCAACTGAATGAATGCGCCGATGAGGATGCCCTCGGGCGCTGCCTGCGGCGCTTTCGCAATCGCCAGCAGCTGCGCATTATCTGGCGCGACTTCAGTCGCCAGGCGGCGCTCGGTGAAACCTGTCGCGACCTTTCCGATCTTGCCGATGCCTGTATCGATCTGGCCTATCACTGGCTGTATCCGCGTCACTGCGCGCAGTTCGGTACGCCGGTCGGGCGGCGCAGCGGCCAGGCGCAGCACATGGTCATTCTCGGCATGGGCAAGCTGGGCGCGCACGAGCTCAACCTGTCTTCGGATATCGACCTGATCTTTGGCTACCCGGAAGGCGGCGAGACCGAGGGCGTCAAGCGCCCGCTGGACAATCAGGAGTTCTTCATTCGTCTGGGGCAGAAGCTGATCAAGGCGCTCGATGCGATCACCGTCGACGGTTTCGTATTCCGCACCGACATGCGCTTGCGTCCCTATGGTTCCTCCGGCGCACTGGTGTTCAGCTTCAATGCGCTGGAGCAGTACTACCAGGATCAGGGGCGTGACTGGGAGCGCTACGCCATGATCAAGGCGCGCGTGGTCGGCGGTGACCAGGCCGCCGGTGCCGAGTTGCTGGAGATGCTGCGGCCCTTCGTTTATCGCCGTTATCTGGACTTTTCCGCCATCGAAGCGCTGCGTGCGATGAAGCTGCTGATCCAGCAGGAGGTGCGGCGCAAGGGCATGAGCGAGAACATCAAGCTCGGCGCGGGGGGTATTCGCGAGATCGAGTTCATCGCCCAGGCCTTCCAGCTGATCCATGGCGGACGTGACCTCAGTCTGCAGCAGCGGCCGCTGCTCAAGGTGTTGACCACGCTGGAAGGGCAAGGCTACCTGCCGCCGGCGGTGGTTGCGGAGATGAAGGAAGGTTATGAGTTTCTGCGTTATACCGAGCATGCCCTGCAAGGCATCGGTGACCGGCAGACGCAGATGCTGCCGGCCGATGCGCAGGATCAGGCGCGGGTGGCGGCGATCATGGGCTTTGCCGACTGGTCGAGTTTCCATGAGCGCCTGATGCATTGGCGTGGCCGCATCGAATGGCACTTCCAGCAAGTGATCGCCGATCCCGATGAGGATGAGGCGCAGGCCGGCGAAACCGCAGTCGGCGCCGAGTGGCTGCCTTTATGGCAAGGCGCACTGGATGATGAGGCTGCCGTGCTGCAGTTGCAGGAAGCCGGCTTTGTCGAGGCCGTCACGGCCAATCGGCGCCTCGTCGATCTGCGCAGCGGGCCGCAGGTGCGTGCCATGCAGCGGCTCGGGCGCGAGCGTCTGGATGCCTTCATTCCGCGCTTGCTGGCGCAGACCGTCGAGCACGACAAGCCGGATCTGGTGCTGGAACGGGTGCTGCCGTTGGTAGAGAAGGTCGCCCGGCGCTCGGCCTACCTGGTGCTTCTGACTGAAAACCCAGGGGCGCTGGAGCGACTGATCACGCTCTGCGCCGCCAGTCCCTGGATTGCCGAGCAGATAGCCCGCTACCCGTTGCTGCTCGATGAGTTGCTCAATGAAGGTCGGTTGTATTCGCCGCCGCTGGCACCGGAACTGGCGGCCGAGTTGCGTGAGCGACTGGTGCGCATTCCCGAGGAGGATCTGGAGCAGCAGATGGAGGCGCTGCGTCATTTCAAGCTGGCCCACAGCTTACGCGTGGCCGCCTCGGAGATCGCCGGTACGCTGCCTTTGATGAAAGTGTCGGATTACCTCACCTGGCTGGCCGAGGCGATTCTCGATCAGGTGCTGGCTCTGGCCTGGCAGCATACGGTGCAGCGTCATGGTCGGCCGTTCCGTGCAGACGGCACACCGTGCGACCCGGACTTCATCATCGTCGGCTACGGTAAGGTCGGTGGCCTGGAATTCGGCCACGGCTCGGATCTGGACCTGGTGTTCATTCATGATGGCGACCCGCAGGCCGAGACCGACGGCGCCAAGCCCATCGACGGCGCGCAGTTCTTCACCCGGTTGGGCCAACGCATCATCCATTTGCTGACCACTCAGACCACCTCCGGCGCCCTGTATGAAGTGGATATGCGTCTGCGACCATCGGGCGCAGCCGGGCTTCTGGTCAGCTCGCTCGGTGCCTTCCAGCGCTATCAGGAGAACGAGGCCTGGACCTGGGAGCATCAGGCGCTGGTGCGCGCGCGGGTGCTGGTGGGATGTTCGCGTTTGGCCGGCGAATTCGCTCGCGTGCGCGCCGAGGTGCTCGGTCGTCAGCGCGATATCGAGGCGCTGCGCGTCGAGGTCAGCGAGATGCGGGCGAAGATGCGTGACAACCTTGGCAACAAAAATACCGCGGCCGGAACGGCGCCGAATGCCTTCGAGGCCACGTCCTCCTTCGATCTGAAGCAGGACGCCGGTGGTATCGTCGATATCGAATTTATGGTGCAATACGCCGCTCTGGCTTGGTCGTGGCAACACCCGGAGCTACTCGAGTTCACCGATAACATCCGCATTCTGGAAGGTCTGGAGCGGGTCGGTCTGATGGGCGCCGAGGATGCCGCGTTGCTGCGTGAGGTCTACAAAAATTACCGCTCGGCGGCCCATCGCCAGGCGCTGCAGAAGCAGCCTGGAGTGGTGCCGGGGGATCAGTTCCAGGATGAGCGCCGCGCTGTGATGCGCCTGTGGCGCGAACTGGGATTGAGTTGAATGACGGGGCCGCGGCCCCATCTTATTGTGCGAACCGTGAAGCGAATTTGAGGAGCAGGCAAGATGTCGATGTCCGACCGTGATGGCGTGATCTGGTACGACGGCAAACTGGTGCCGTGGCGCGAAGCCAACACCCATGTGCTGACCCATACCCTGCACTACGGCATGGGCGTGTTTGAGGGTGTGCGTGCCTACAACACCCCGGACGGCACCGCGATCTTCCGCCTGCAGGCGCACACCGACCGTCTGTTCGACTCCGCGCATATCTTCAACATGCAGATTCCTTTCACCAAGGAAGAGATCAACGAAGCGCAGCGTGCCGCTGTGCGCGAGAACGGCCTGGAAAGCGCCTACCTGCGCCCGATGGTGTTCTTCGGCAGCGAAGGCATGGGGCTGCGCGCCGCTGGCCTGAAGGTGCACGTGATCGTCGCCGCCTGGCACTGGGGCGCCTACATGGGCGAAGAGGCGCTGGAAGCAGGCATCAAGGTGCGTACCAGCTCCTACACCCGTCACCACGTCAACATCGCGATGACCCGTGCCAAGGCCAACGGCAACTACATCAACTCGATGCTGGCCCTGCAGGAAGCCATCTCTGGCGGTGCCGACGAAGCAATGCTGCTGGATCCGGAAGGCTACGTGGCCGAAGGTTCGGGCGAGAACATCTTCCTGGTCAAGGACGGCGTGGTGTACACCCCGGAAGTGACCTCCTGCCTCAACGGCATCACCCGCAGCACCATCCTGACCCTGGCTGAAGAGCATGGCATCAAGGTGGTCGAGAAGCGCATTACTCGCGATGAGGTGTACATCGCCGACGAGGCGTTCTTCACCGGTACTGCCGCTGAAGTCACGCCGATTCGCGAAGTCGACGGCCGCAAGATCGGCGCCGGCCGCCGTGGTCCGGTCACCGAGAAGCTGCAGAAAGCCTACTTCGACCTGGTCACCGGCAAGACCAGTGGCCACGCCGAATGGCGTACGCTGGTCAAGTAAGCGATTGCTCGAAGGCTCGACGGGGAGGCCTCAAGAGTCCGCCGGTAATCTTGCGAGCTAGCGTCAGGCTAGGCGCAACAGGGGCGAGGGCGTGAGTTTACTGCGGTAAATGAACGCCCGAGGCCCTTTGCAACGACGCATGACCGACGCGCAGCTGATTGCAGGCGGGCTCTGAGCCTCCCCGGTCGTTTCTGGAAAAGATATGAAGATACTGATCGTTGGGCCAAGCTGGGTAGGCGACATGGTGATGGCGCAGACGCTGTTCCAGTGCCTGAAACAGCGCCACCCCGAGTGCGAAATCGACGTGCTGGCGCCGGACTGGAGTCGGCCGATCCTCGAGCGCATGCCCGAGGTGCGTGCCGCGCTGAGCCTGCCGCTGGGGCATGGCGTGCTCGACCTGGCCACGCGCCGGCGTATCGGCAAGTCGCTGGCCGGCCAGTACGACCAGGCGATCCTGCTGCCCAACTCGCTCAAGTCCGCCTTGGTGCCCTGGTTCGCCGGCATCCCCAAGCGCACAGGCTGGAAAGGTGAGATGCGCTATGGCCTGCTCAACGATATCCGCACGCTGGACAAGGAACGCTACCCGCTGATGATCGAGCGCTTCATGGCGCTGGCCTATGAGCCAGGGGCTGTGTTGCCGCAGCCTTATCCGCAGCCGCGCTTGCAGATCGACGAGTCCAGCCGCGACGCGGCATTGGCCAAGTTCGGCCTGCAATTGGATCGCCCGGTGCTGGCGCTGTGCCCCGGCGCGGAGTTCGGCGAGGCCAAGCGTTGGCCGGCCGAGCACTATGCCAAGGTGGCCGAGGTCAAGATTCGCGAGGGCTGGCAGGTGTGGCTGTTTGGCTCGAAGAACGACCATGCCGGTGGCGAAGACATTCGCCTGCGCCTGATCCCTGGGCTGCGCGAGGAAGTCAGCAACCTCTCCGGGCAGACCAGCCTGGCCGAGGCCATCGACCTGATGTCGGCGGCCACGGCCGTGGTGTCCAATGATTCCGGGCTGATGCACGTGGCAGCGGCGCTGAACCGCCCGCTGGTGGCGGTCTACGGTTCCACCTCGCCGGGTTTCACGCCGCCGCTGGCTGATCGTGTCGAGATCGTGCGTCTGGGGCTGGAGTGCAGCCCCTGCTTCGAGCGTACCTGCCGCTTCGGTCACTACAACTGCCTGCGCGAACTCAAGCCGCGGCCGGTGATCGAGGCGCTGGAGCGTCTGGTTGGTGATGCCCTGACCTTGGTTGAGGGCGACTGATTTGCGGGTACTGATCATCAAGACCTCGTCGCTGGGCGACGTGGTGCACACCCTGCCGGCGTTGACTGATGCCGCGCGCGCCATTCCCGGTATTCGCTTCGATTGGGTGGTGGAAGAAGGCTTTGCCGAGATTCCCGCCTGGCATCCAGCCGTGTCCCAGGTGATCCCGGTGGCCATTCGCCGCTGGCGCAAGCATCCGCTGCGCACCTGGCGTAGCGGCGAATGGGCACGCTTCAAGCGGCGTCTGCGGGAAACCCGCTATGACCTGGTGATCGATGCCCAGGGCCTGCTCAAGAGCGCCTGGCTGACCCGTTATGTGTCGGCACCGGTCGCGGGGCTGGATCGCGACTCGGCGCGTGAGCCGCTGGCCAGTCGCTTCTATGATCGCCGCTATGCGGTACCCAAGGATCAACATGCCCTGGAACGGGTGCGCCAGCTGTTCGCCAAGGCGCTCGGTTACACGCTGCCGTCCGGCACGGGTGACTACGGCCTCAACCGTACGGCGATGATGGATGCCGCCGCGCAGCCGTACTTGGTGTTCCTGCATGGCACCACCTGGGCCAGCAAGCACTGGCCCGAAGCTGATTGGCGTGCGCTGGCCGAACGCATGGACGAGCTGGGCTGGGCCGTGCGCCTGCCCTGGGGTAACGAGACGGAGAAGGCGCGTGCCGAACGCATCGCTGCTGGTCTGACACATGCCGCCGTGCTGCCGAAGCTGAATCTGGCTGGTGTGGCCAAGGTTATCGCTGGCGCTAGCGCCTGCGTCTCCGTCGACACCGGGCTCGGCCATCTGGCTGCTGCGCTGGATGTGCCGAACATTTCCCTCTACGGTCCAACCTTGCCCGGCAAGGTGGGCGCCTATGGCCGTAGCCAGATTCACTTGTGCGCCAGCGGCCCGAACGCCGGCAGCGGTGACCGTGACAAGCCCTGCTTCGATGGTCTCGGCGCCGAGCGCGTCGGCCTGGAACTGGAGGCGCTGCTGCTCGCGCCTCCTGGCACCCTATAAGGAGCGGCTATGCAACTGGCCTTCGTTCTCTACAAATACTTCCCGTTCGGCGGGTTGCAGCGCGACTTCATGCGCATCGCCCTGGAATGCCAGGCGCGTGGCCACGCCATTCGCGTCTATACACCGATCTGGGAAGGGGATAACCCCGGCGGCTTCGATGTGCGCGTAGCGCCGGTACGCGCGCTGTTCAACCATCGCCGCAACGAAAAATTCAGTGCCTGGTTGCAGGCTGACCTGAAGCGCGATCCGGTCGACCGGGTGATCGGTTTCAACAAGATGCCGGGGCTGGATGTTTATTACGCTGCCGATGGCTGCTTCGAGGACAAGGCGCAGACCCTGCGCAACCCGATCTACCGCCGCTGGGGCCGCTACAAGCACTTCGCCGATTACGAGCGCGCGGTATTCGCGCCGGAGTCCAAGACCGAGATTCTGATGATCTCCGAGGTGCAGCAGCCGCTGTTCGTCAAACACTACAAGACCCCGCTGCATCGCTTCCACCTGCTGCCGCCGGGCATCGCCCAGGATCGCCGCGCGCCGGCCAATGCTGGCGAGATTCGCGCCGAGTTTCGTCGCGAGTTCAAGCTGGCCGACGATGACCTGCTGCTGGTGCAGATTGGCTCCGGCTTCAAGACCAAGGGCCTGGATCGCAGTCTCAAGGCGCTGGCCGCGTTGCCGCGCGAGCTGCGCAAGCGCACCCGGCTGATCGCCATCGGCCAGGACGATCCCAAGCCCTTCCTGCTGCAGATCAAGGCGCTGGGGCTGTCCGATCAGGTGCAGATTCTCAAGGGACGCAGCGACATTCCGCGCTTTCTGCTGGGGGCCGATCTGTTGATCCACCCGGCTTACAACGAGAACACCGGCACCGTGCTGCTCGAAGCACTGGTTTCCGGCCTGCCGGTGCTGGTAACCGATGTCTGCGGCTACGCCCATTACATCGCTGATGCTGATTGCGGCCGGGTCGTGCCCAGCCCCTTCGAACAGGAACAGCTCAACCGCATGCTCGCCGATATGCTGGCTGATCCCGAGCGCCGTGCATTCTGGGGGCGCAACGGCCTGGCCTATGCCGACAGCGCCGACCTGTATTCGATGCCGCAGAAGGCGGCCGACGTGATCCTCGCTTCGAGGTGCGCGTGAAGCTGATTCTCGCCGAGCCGTTCAAGCGCCTGTGGGCGGATCGCGATGCCTTCGAGGCTGTCGAGGCTTTGCAGGGCCAGGTCTATCGTGAGCTGGAGGGCCGCCGCACCCTGCGTACCGAGGTCGAAGGGCGTGGCTACTTCGTCAAGATCCATCGTGGCATCGGCTGGGGCGAAATCGTCAAGAATCTGCTCACCGCCAAGGCTCCAGTGCTGGGGGCTGCGCAGGAATGGCAAGCCATCCAGCGCCTGACTGAAGCCGGTGTGCCGACCATGACTGCCGTGGCTTACGGTGAGCGCGGCAGCAACCCTGCACGCCAGCACTCCTTTATCGTCACCGAAGAGCTGGCGCCGACCGTCGACCTGGAACAGCTCAGCCTGAACTGGGCACAGCAGCCGCCGAAGCCGACGCTGAAGTGGGCATTGATTCGCGAAGTGGCGCAGATGACTGGCAGTATGCACCGTGCCGGGGTCAATCACCGCGACTGCTATATATGCCATTTCCTGCTGCACACCGATCGACCGATTCAGGCCAGTGATCTGCACTTGTCGGTCATCGACTTGCACCGCGCCCAGGTGCGCAGCACCACGCCACGGCGCTGGCGCGACAAGGACCTGGCCGCGCTGTACTTCTCGGCGTTGGACATCGGCCTGACCCGTCGCGACAAGCTGCGTTTTCTGCGCACCTACTTCCAGCGTCCGCTACGTGAGGTGCTGCGTGAAGAGGCAAGCCTGCTGGCCTGGCTGGAGCGCAAGGCGACGAAACTGTATGAGCGTAAGCAGCGTTATGGGGATGCGCTCTGATGGCTAGCTGGAACCTAGCTCCCGAATATCGTGCGCTCGCAGCAGACTTCGGATCTCTCGAGGCTGTTTTTGCTATCGAAGGGGAGCGCTTGACCAAGGATCCACTGTCGGAGGTCGTGCGCATCGAACGTGACGGTGTTCGCTATTACATAAAGCGCTACTGGGGGGCGGGTAAAGGTCTGCGCCGTTATCTGGGGCGTCCGCGGGTCAAGGCCGAATGGCAGAACCTCAAATTGTTCGCCAAGTGGGGCATCCCTACCGCGCCTATTGTTGCGCATGGTCTTGAGCGCAAGGCAGGAGCGTTTGTGCGTGGCGCGCTGATCACGCGTGAACTGGAGAATACAGTCGATCTTGCTGAAGTCGCCAGTCGTCAGGATCTGCGCTTGGCTGATCGGACATGGGTTCAAATCATCAGTCGGCAGTTGGCCAAGTGCACACGGACGCTGCACGATCACCACTTCACCCACAATGATCTGAAGTGGCGCAATCTGCTGGTCAACGACAAGGCCGAACTGTACTTCATCGATTGCCCCACCGGCAGCTTCTGGTGGGGGCCCCTGCTGCGTTACCGCATCGTCAAGGATCTGGCCTGCCTGGACAAGGTCGCCAAGTACCACCTGTCGCGCACGCAACGCCTGCGTTTCTACCTGCAATACCGCCAGCGCAGTCGGCTGAGTCGTGGTGACAAGCAGCGTGTCCGGCAAATCCTCAAGTTCTTCGAGGGACGTGAATGACGGATTTTATCGCGGCGCAGGATCGCGCCCTGCTCGAACGCCATGGGTTGGCCAGCTTCGATGCCTTGTGGGCACTGAAGCTGGAGGCGGTGGACGTGCCCAATACCGAGCGCGGTGGCTGGAGTACGGTCTATCGTCTTGAGCTGGATGAGCGTGCCTTCTATCTCAAGCGGCAGAGCAATCACCTGACACGCAGCCTACTGCACCCTTTCGGTGAGCCGACCTTCGCCCGCGAGTTCCGCAATATTCGCCGTTATGCCGAGCTGAACATACCGGCCCTGCAGGCTGCTTTCTTTGCTGAGCGCCGAGTTCCGGGCGAGCGGCGTGCTGTTCTCCTGACCCGCGCATTGGACGGCTGGCAGGATCTGGATAGTTGGCTGCCCCGCTGGCACGAGCTCGATGCTCTGCATCGCGGGGCGATCCTGCGCGCCTGTGGTGAGCTGGCGCGACGTCTGCACCAGGCCGGGCAGATGCATGGCTGCTTTTATCCCAAGCATATTTTCCTCCGTGAACAGGACGGCCGGGTCGACGCGCAGCTGATCGATCTGGAGAAAACCCGGCCGCTGCTTCTGGGACGGCGTGATCGGATCAAGGATCTCGAACCGCTGTTGCGTCGCGCCAGAATCTGGAACGAGGCTGAAGTGCGTGAACTGTTGGCGGCCTATCTTGGTGGGGCGGCGGATGTCGACGCCTGGTGGCGCCGGCTCGGTGCGCGCCAGCGTAACAAGGAGGCACGGTGATGAGCTTGCGCGAACTGAGTCAGGCAGGGCGTGCGCCTGCATTACCGCTGACGCTGCAGATCGCTGGTGAGACACTGGTGCTCGAGCGCCTGCTGCGTGTGCTGCCTGGGCAGCGTTATGTCGCGCAGGCTCATTGGCAGGGGCGTCCGGTGCTGGCCAAATTGCTGGTAGGCAGCAAGGCGCAGCGGCATTTTCAGCGTGAGCGGGAGGGTGCCGAGCTGCTGGCCCGACAGGGGCTGGTCACGCCCGAACTCTTGGCGCAGGGCTTCGTCGAGGGGCAGGGCGGTTGGCTGCTGTTCGATTACCTGGACGGCGCGCAGAGCCTCTGGGAGGCCTGGCGCCAGGCGGCTCGCGAGCCGTTGCTGAGCGATGCGCAACAGGCGATCCTGGCTGAGGCGCTGGGGGCGATTGGGCAGATGCATGCTCAGGGCCTGTGGCAGGCCGACCTGCATCTGGACAACCTGCTCCAGCATGAAGGCCGCCTGTATCTGATCGACGGCGGCGGCGTGCGCTGCGAGACGCCTGGGCAGCCACTGTCGCGCGCGCGTGTGCTGGAAAACCTCGGCGTGTTCTTCGCCCAGTTGCCGGCTGAGCTGGACGAGCATCTGGAAGAGTTGTTGATTCACTACCTGCTGGCCAATGGTGAGCATGCGCTGCCGCTGGAAATGCTCCAGGCCGAGATTGCCAAGGTGCGCCGTTGGCGCTTGCGCGACTACCTGAAGAAGGCGGCGCGTGATTGCAGTCTGTTTGCTGCGCGCATTGGCGCCTTCGGCCTGCGCGTGGTGCGCCGTGAGGCAGAGCCGGCGTTGCAACCGCTGCTGGCCGATCTGGACGCTCGCATCGATGCCGGGCATATCTACAAGACCGGTGGTGCCGCTACGGTGGCACGTGTTGAGCTGGACGGTCGGCTGCTGGTGGTCAAGCGTTACAATGTGAAGAGCTGGCTGCACTGGCTCAAGCGCTTCTGGCGGCCCAGTCGCGCCTGGCATAGCTGGATCGAAGGCAATCGCCTGCAACTGCTAGGGTTCACGACGCCGACGCCGCTTGCCGTGATCGAGCGGCGCTGGTGCTGGTTGCGCGGGCGCGCTTACCTGATTACCGACTATTGCGGCGGGCAGGATATAATCGCGCGTTTCGAGGCATACAAGCAGGCCACACCCCCGGAAAACGAGCTGCTGGCGCTTGATCGCCTGTTCGCCGCCCTGTTGCGCGAGCGCATCAGCCACGGTGATTTCAAGGGGCACAACCTGTTCTGGGATGACGTGCAGGGCGCCTGGTCGCTGATCGACCTGGACGCCATGCGCCAGCATCACAGTACGCGCAGTTTCGCCCGGGCCTATGTCCGCGACCGCGCCCGTTTTCTGCGCAACTGGCCGGCGGATTGCGCCTTGCACCAGTTGCTCGACCAACGTTTACCGCAGGTGCCCGGCACCTGCCCGAATTAGAGGCTCAAACCTGTGGCACTGACCATTCTCGGCCTGTCCGGCGCCCTCAGTCACGATCCGTCCGCTGCGCTGTACATCGACGGCAAGTTGATCGCGGCGGTGGAGGAGGAGCGCTTCGTGCGCGACAAGCACGCGAAGAACCGCATGCCCTACGAATCGGCCAAGTTCTGCCTGGAACAAGCCGGGATCAAACCGTCGGACGTCGACGTGGTGGCGATTCCCTTCGCCCCCATCAGCATCTTCGAAAAGGCCCGCTGGCAGTACGCCAAGCGCTATGCCTACGCGCCGGATCGCGCCCTCGATGCGATCCTGTTCGGCAACCGCCGTTACAAGCGCTACAAGAAGCGTATCGAGTGGTGCCTGGTGCAGCTGGGCTTCGACCTGAAGAAGGTCAAGATCGAGCCGGTCGAGCACCACCTGGCCCACGCCTCCAGCGCCTACCACTGCTCGGGCTTCAGGGAAAAGACCGCGATCCTCGGCATCGACGGCAAGGGCGAGTACGCCACCACCTTCTTCGGCTGGGGCGAGAACGGCAAGATCCACAAGATCAAGGAATTCTACGATCCGGATTCCCTCGGCGGCCTGTACGGCGCGATCACCGAGTACCTGGGCTTCGAGATGCTCGATGGCGAGTTCAAGGTCATGGGCATGGCGCCCTATGGCGATGCTGCCAAGTACGACTTCTCGCGCCTGGCCAAGTTCGAGAACGGCGAGCTGATCATCAACACCGAGTACGCCAACGTCATCGGTTTCCGTCGCTACAAGGAAAATGGCAAGGGCTACTACTTCTCGCCCAAGCTGATCGAATGGCTGGGGCCGAAGCGTCAGGGCGACATCGCCGACGATCCCTACATCCATTACGCGGCCAGCATGCAGGCACTGTTCGAGAAGCTGGCGCTGGAGATGATGGAGTACTACTTAGGCGACATCCTCAAGGAAACCGGCAAGATCGCCTTCGCCGGCGGCTGCGCGCTGAACGTCAAGCTGAACCAGAAAATCATCGCCCGCGACGACGTCAAGGAGCTGTTCGTGCAGCCGGCCTCCGGCGATGCCGGCACCGCCGTCGGCGCCGCCGCCTATGTCTCGCACCAGCGCGGCGTACCGGTGGAGAAGATGGAGCACGTCTACCTCGGTCCCTCGTACAGCAACGAGGAGGTCATCGCCGCCTGCGCCAAGCACCCGAACAAGCCGGTGTTCAAGCGCATCGACAATACCCCCGAGCGCATCGCCAAGATCATGGTCGACGGCAACCCGGTGGCCTGGTTCCAGGGCCGCATGGAGTTCGGCCCGCGCGCCCTCGGCGGCCGCTCCATCATCGGCTGCCCGAGCGTGCCGGGCGTGGCCGACCGCATCAACGAGCAGATCAAGTTCCGCGAGCGCTGGAGACCCTTCTGCCCGTCAATGCTCGACACCGTGGCGCCGAAGATGCTCAAGGTGGATCACCCGAGCCCATTCATGACCTTCACCTTCGAGGTGAACGAGGAGTGGAAGGAGCGCGTCGGCGAAGTGGTGCACGAGGATGGCACCTCGCGCGCCCAGGTGCTGGAGCGCCAGTACAACCCGCGCTGGTACGACCTGATGCTGGAGCTGGAGAAGCTCACCGGCAACGGCGTGTCGCTGAACACCTCGCTCAACCGCCGCGGCGAACCGATGATCTGCTCGCCGACCGATGCGCTGAACATGTTCTACGGCTCCGACCTGCAGTACCTGATCATGGAGGACATTCTCGTGGTCAAGGACGGCAAGGACTGGTATGACCAAGTCTGACCAGGCTCATGGCGAGCCCGAGCGTTGGGTGCTGCAGTTCTGCCATGGCTATGACGGCCCCTTCCTGGATTGCGCGCGGCAATACGCCGTGCTGTTCAAGGGCACGCCCTACAAGGTCTGCACGGTTTACCTGACCGGCAAGCCGAGTGCCGAGGTCGAGCGCGGCTCGGCCTCCGACGAGGTGATTTTCCTCGACTACTCCAGCGCTCAGGTGCGCGGCCTCAAGCTGGGGGCGATCCGCGATTTCCGCCGGATCGCCACCTCGCGCCACTTCGCCCTGTGCATCGCCCACCGCTTCAAGCCGATCTACGTCGCGCTGCTCGGCAGCAACCTGCCGGTGATCGGCGTGCATCACGCCTTCGGTGACTACAAGCGTCCTTCCCGACAGCTGTTCGCCAACTTCTTTCGCAAGCGCCTGGCGCTGCTCGGTGTATCCAACGCCGTGCGCGACGACATGCGCGCCTGCCTGCCCGACTGGCCGGCCGAACGCATCGAAACCCTCTATAACCGCATCGACGTCGAGGCCGTGCAGGCCGAGCAGGTATCCCGCGAGGTCGCGCGCGACCATCTGGGTATGCCCCAGGATGCCTGGGTAGTCGGCAACGTCGGTCGTCTGCACCCGGACAAGGACCAGGCCACCCTGATCCGCGGCTTCGCTCTGGCGTTGCCGCAACTGCCGGCAGGCAGTCTGCTCGCGATCATGGGCAGCGGCCGCCTGGAGGTGCAGCTCAAGGCACTGGCGGCTGAACTGGGCGTCAGCGAGGCGGTGCGCTTTCTCGGCCAGGTGCCGAATGGTCGTCGTTATTTCAAGGCGTTCGACGTGTTCGTGTTGACCTCCGACCACGAGCCGTTCGGCATGGTGCTGCTGGAAGCGATGGCGGCCGGGCTGCCGGTGCTGGCGACCGATTGTGGCGGTGCTCCCGAGGTGGTGGGCGAGCCGCAAGCGCTGTTTGCGCTGGGAGACGTAGAGGGCCTGGCGCGACGCTTGTTGGTGCTTCAACAGATGCAAGAAGCGAGAGTGGATGAACCCCGCTTGCGTGATCGTTTCTCCGATGCGCCAGGTCGTACGCGGTTTCATGAAATGATGGGGCGCCTTGGCCTTTTGCCGAATGTCGCCTGATCTCAAAGGTTTACAGACTGGGCCGAGGGCATAGCTTGTGACAACGCGCGGTGCTGTCGCGTCTTTTCAAGAATTTTTCGAGGTGTGCCTTTGAACGTGCTTTTTCTGGTTCAGGCCGAGCAGCGAGCGATATTGGACCGGCTGTACGACGGCATTGCCGAGGCGTGCGACAGCTGCGACATCCGCTGGCTGAGCAGTGACGAGCAGGCCAATCTGAAGCGTTACTTCCGCGAACACGTCGATGTGGCGAAATACGACCGCATCCTGTTCTTTCTGCGCTTCAAGAAGGAAATGCGCCAGTGGCGGTTCATTCGGACGCTGCCGAACCTGGTGATCCTCGAGCATGACGCCTACCAGAACTACATTCCCTGCAAGTACACGGGCAAGTTCAGCGCCCACTATCGCCGCATGCCCTGGGTGCGCGTCATCAGTTCCGGCGCTGATGTCAGCCAGCGTCTGCGCGAAGAGGGCTTCGATGCCTGCTTCGTCCCCAAGGGCTATGACCAGGCCTTGCTGACCTGCTCGGATCGCGAGCGAGACATCGAGCTGGCGTTCGTCGGCAGCACCAAGAGCGTCGCCTATAGTGGTCGCAAGGCGCTGCTGGACGAATTGGGGCGCCACGAGAACCTGCTCGTCACCAAGACCAAATCGGGTGAGGAGTACTGCGAGACCCTCAATCGCATCCGATTCTTCGTCAGTGCGGATGTGGGCATGGGCGAGTACATGATCAAGAACTTCGAGGCGATGGCCTGTGGTTGTGTGCTGCTGGCCTACGACCATGGCGAGGTGGAGAACTCGGCGCTGGGCTTCGTCGACATGGAGAATCTGGTTCTGTACCGAACTGTCGACGAGTTGCGTGAGAAGCTGAACCTACTGCGGCAGGACCTGCCGAGAGCGGCTGCCATCGCCGAGGCCGGACGGCAATTGGCCGAGCAACGCTATGGTTTTTCCTCCATCGGCCGTCAGATCGTAGAGCTCATGCGTCCGCCGTTGCGTCAGGCGCCACAAGCCTCCTGGCTACAAACCCAATTGCGCAGAATCGGCGTTTACTGATGCAAGCACCAGTGGACATCCTCAATATCATGTGGGGCGGGGGAAGCGCATTCGTCTCCGTGCACAAGGTGCACCGTGATGTTCTGCGGTTCGCCGAGCCTGGCGTGGCGGTCGGTAGTCTCTTGTTGCAGGGGGGGGAGGCCCAGCCCCTGGCAGAAATCGGCGAGGTTTCGCGTCTCGAGCTCTCTTCGGCGCGTATCAAGGGGCGTGGTCTTGCTGCGCTGAGGCGCTGGTTCGACCGCCGCCGTCTTGCCGGCTGGTTGGCCGCCCACCAGCCACGGCTGGTGCTACTCGACGGCATCGGTGTAGCTGCCTACATGCTTCCGTTGCTGGCTGCATTGAGCAGCACGCGTGTAGTCGTGCTTTTCCATGGGCACAGGCGCCTGAGGCCTGATCAGATCAGGCTTCTGCAGGGTTTCCCTTCTGAACGGCTGGATCTGGTTGCGGTTTCAGCGACATTGGCGAGCGACCTCGAGCGTCAGATCGGGCGCAGCGTGGCAGGCGTACGCATCGCTCTGGAGCCAGCTTCGCTACGGGCGTCGCTCCGAGCGCGAGACGAGGCCTTGCGTACTTTGGGCCTCCCAGAGGTCGTGGAGGGCCGCGTAGTCGGGGCTGTAGGGCGACTGGTCAAGGAAAAGGGCTTCGCTCTGCTGATCGAAGCGGCAGCTGGCTGGCTGAGGGGGCATCCCGAGGATCGCCTGGTGATAGTTGGTCAGGGGCCGCAACGAGAGGAGTTGGCCAGGCTGGCACAGACGCTCGGTGTCGCCGCACAAGTTCATCTGCCTGGGCATGTGGCAGATGCGCCCAGCCTTTATCAGGCATTCGATCTGTTGTGTATCCCTTCTAGCCAGGAAGGCTTGGGGCTGGTGTTGCCTGAGGCCGTGATTGCCGGTGTGCCGGTATTGGCGACGGATTTGCCGGTTTTTCGCGAACAGCTAGATGGTGATTTCGGCTTGCTTGCGCTTGATCAAAAGAGCTGGGAGGCTGCTCTGAATCACTATCTGTCGAGCGATCTGAGTGCATTGGCGCGAATGCAGTGTGCAGGCCTCGACCCAGAACGCGCCTGGGCGCGCTTCTGTGAGTTTTATCGGGCGTTGTTGCGCTAGTCATCCAGAACGGCCGCGGTCAGAGCGGCTATGGGGAATTGTTCGGCGATGCCGAGATTGTCCAGTAAGCGCGAGAAGTGTGCGAGGTTGCGTCTGGCTTTGGCTTTTGACAGCGGCCGGCGCTGAAAACTGAGATCCGCAATGTCGATCAGCCCCAAAGGGCCTTCTGGCGTTCGTACGATATTGCCCAGGTGCAGGGATCGGAAATAGATGCCAAGGCGGTGCAGGTTTCGGATGAAAGCGATCAGGTCCGGTAACAGCTCGGCGAAGGCCTCCGGCTCATTCAAATAGATGTCCTTGAGCGTTTTACCCTGCAACGGGCTGTATAGCACCGCGCTCAGTGACGGGGCGTCCAGCTGGTATAGCTCCAGCGGTGAGAGGGTGGGTATGCCAAGTGAGTTCAGGCGCTTGGCATTGCGCCAGAAACGCTGCGAGTAAGGCACCAGCAGAGCCGAGGAGAGCAGGCGTTTGCGCCTGAACATCTTGAGAAAATTGCCGTCCCTCAGCCTGTACACCTTGGGGCCGAGACTGTCCTCCTCCATTACCTGCGCGCCAGCCGTCAGCTTGGCCAGCATGTCGTTAGTCAGTTTGGTTTTGATAGGCATGAATAGGGCGGACGTTCAGTTGGCTGCGAAGCGGGCGAGTATATGAGAGTGCAGAGCCTGATAATGGTTTCCGGCCAGCATTTTCAGTACAGGGTCTTTGAGCCATAGCTGCAGCTCCGCGGCCGTCAATGGTCGTCCGAGTCGTTCCTGGGCATTGATGACAGCCTTGTCCCACCAGGCGCTGGCGCATGCACGGTCGAACTCGTTGGGGTAGCTGTGGCACCCATAAAGCAGTTCACGTAAGAACTGTCGGCGCTCGCTTGGAACCAGCCGGGTTACAAGCTTTTGCCAGCTACGGTACGGCTGAGGTGGGCGCGGCAAACGGTCATTCAGAAGGAGGGTGTCTTGCATTGCCTCCTGGCTGAGGGGGGTCATGTGATGCTTGCTGAACCATGCCTCCACCTTCGCGCGAAACTGTGCCTTGCGGCTCCAGTAGTGATGAATCACATCGGTGCAGGCATTGAGTTCCATCCGTCCGTGTGCGGCGAGAGCCAGGCAAAGCTCTTCCAGGGTGTAAAGCTCTGGTGCCATCGGTCGCAATTCATCCATCCAGGCGATGGAGCGCTCCAGCAGGCTCTGATCGCTCTGCATTAGCCCTATGACCCCGGAATTGGTCTGGCGCAAGGTCGTGAGAGGAAGCTTGGCCTGTTCCAGCCGAGCCAGCATCTCGGCAGGCAGGGGAGAGGCTTCGCTGAGTGGTCGTCCTATCGCATTGCAGAGAAGTTTTCCCGGAGCGACGCGATTGAACAGTGCGGCGGGCGATTCGCGAAAAAAAGTATCGGTATCAATCAGAACGGCCTTTTCGCAATTCTGCAATGCCTCCTTGAGCACCATGTGCTTGATCCGGAAATGGTAGCGGTGCGGGCCCGCCCAGCTCGGATCGATCGCACAGATCTGCACCGGGAGTTTGTCGAAAAAGCTCGGGTCATCAGTGAATACCCGAATACTGAAAGGCTCGGTGCGTTTGCATTCATGGGCATGCGTCAGTGCACTGACGATGCTGAACACGGCTTCGCGTTGATAGGTCGCTGCGCCGAAAGCCAGGTAGACCAGTTGTGTAGCGTGGGTCATTGAGGAAGAGCCAGTATCTTGATGGCGTGTAGAATACCATCCCTGAATACAAGGCTGTCGTCAGATGGCTCATCTTAACGGAGTGAAGATGGTAGGCGTTCGCAGTACCTGGGCCGTTGGCGTCCTGTTCGCGGGTTATCTGTGGTTTTTGTTTGGCATTGTCTGGTTGCCTAGCAACAAACTTTACCAGCAAGGGTTGGTATTACTGCTCTGGCTGCCGGCACTGGTCGCATTGTTTGCGTTGTACAAACGGTTGCAGCCGATCTGGTCGGCGAACAAAGTGTTTCTGGGGTTATTGTTGGCACTGTTGGCTTGGGCGGCGCTGAGCACGCTGTGGACGGTGGCCGAAGCGCCGCCCAAGGAGCTCAAGCGGGTTGTCTACGTTGCCTTGTTTCTGGCTTTTTTTCTGATCCTGGCGGAGTTGCGCCCAGCATTCGTATGGAAGGGCTTGGGCCTGGCATTCGTTGCGCTGGCGCTGTCCTGTCCGGTCAGTTTCTATCTGTTCTATGTGCAAGGCATGAACCCGCTGGAAGCAAGGCTCGATGGTATAGGGCAGGCAGGTCATCCTATCCTCGGCGCTTATGTGATGGCGTTGGCCGTGATGTGGGGGCTGCAGTTCATACCGCGTCAGCCTTGGCAACGCCTCGTATGGGCCGGGTTGATCTCTTTGCTGATCGCATTTGTCGTGCTCGGGCAGAGCCGCGGTGCCATGTTGGCTCTCGCATTGGCTCTGCTGTCTATGCCGCTGTGGAACGGCGGGCGCATCGCCTGGCTGGTCGCGCTGATTACCTGCGCCTTGGCTGTTGTTGGTGCGGTTCTGTTCATGCCGTTCATTCTGCAGCGGGGGTTCTCCTATCGCCCGGAGATATTCGCCTCCAGCGTGCAGATGATCATGGATAATCCTTGGCTTGGTCTGGGAATTGGCTCGGAGTACCGCGTTTATACCGCCAATTTCCCTGATGGGTTCGATCATTCTCATAACGCTTTCACTCACGCTGCCATCGAACTGGGGATTCCGGGGTTGCTGCTTTGGAGTGGGCTGTGGCTTGCGGCTTTCCGTGTTGCCTGGCTTGAGCGATTTTCATGGGAGGGGCGGCTGTTGCTGAGCAGTCTTCTGGTTTCCTTTGTCGCCCTGCAATTCGATGCGGCTAGTCTCTGGGATAGTCCTCGCGCTGAGTGGTTTGTCACCTGGCTGCCCATCGGGCTGGCAATGGCACTCGCTGTCCGTCGGGGCGGCGCCGGGCCTGGCATTCAGCGGCTCGATTGAATTGGCCGGTCTTATGCCCAGTGCTGCACCATGCCTGGGTATAAAACTTCTGAGCGTGCTGGGATGCGTAACGGAAGCGTGCTGGTACAATCCGCTCCTTGCTAATCCTGCCAGTGCGTGAGGCGAGCCGAATGGCCAATTCCAACCAGCAATCCAGCATGAAGGTGTATCTGCGGTTGCTGCGCTACGTGGTCCCCTACTGGGGGCTTTTCACCATCAGTATCTTCGGCTTCCTGATCTTCGCCTCCACCCAGCCGATGCTGGGTTACATCCTCAAGTACTTCGTCGACGGTCTGTCCAACCCCGATGCCAGCCTGTTCGCAGGCGTGCCCTGGTTGCTCGAGCATGCGCCCTGGCTGGCCCATCTCAAGCTGCTGCAGGCCGTGCCGTTGCTGATCGTGCTGATCGCCCTGTGGCAAGGCGTCGGCTCGTTCCTGGGCAACTACTACCTGGCCAAGGTCTCCATGGGGCTGGTGCAGGACCTGCGTGTGGCGCTGTTCAACAACCTGCTGACCTTGCCCAATCGCTATTTCGACAACCACAACTCCGGTCACCTGATCTCGCGCATCACCTACAACGTGACCATGGTCACCGGTGCCGCCACCGATGCGATCAAGGTGGTGGTGCGCGAAGGTATGACGGTGGTGTTCCTTTTCGCCACCCTGCTGTGGATGAACTGGCGGCTGACCCTGGTGATGGTGGCGATCCTGCCGGTCATCGGCCTGATGGTCACCAGCACCAGCAAGAAATTCCGCAAGCAGAGCAAGAAGATCCAGACCAGCATGGGGGATGTCACGCATGTGACCTCGGAGAGTATTCAGGGGTATCGCGTGGTACGCAGCTTCGGTGGTGAGGACTACGAGAAACAGCGTTTTCTTGAGGCCAGCGAGGAGAACAAGCTCAAACAGTTGAAGATGGTCAAGACCAATGCCGTCTATACGCCGTCACTGCAACTGGTGATTTACAGCGCCATGGCGGTGCTGATGTTTCTGGTATTGCTGTTGCGTGGCGATGCTTCGGCGGGTGATCTGGTGGCCTACATCACGTTGGCCGGTTTGCTGCCCAAGCCGATTCGCCAGTTGTCCGAGGTCAGTTCGACGATTCAGAAAGGCCTGGCGGGTGCCGAGAGTATCTTCGAGCAACTCGACGAGGAGCCGGAAGATGATCGTGGTACCCAGGCTCGAGAACGCATCAGCGGCCGGCTGGACGTCAAGGATCTGAGCTTCAGCTACCCCGGTGCGGAAAAACCTGTGCTGAACAACATCTCTTTCGTCGCCGAGCCAGGGCAGATGGTGGCGCTGGTCGGCCGCTCCGGCAGCGGCAAGTCGACCCTGGCCAACCTGATTCCGCGTTTTTATCACCATGAGCAGGGGCAGATCCTGCTCGATGGTGTCGATGTCGAGGATTACACCCTGAGCAATTTGCGTCGCCACATTGCTCTGGTGACTCAGCACGTCACCCTGTTCAATGACACGGTGCGCAACAATATCGCCTATGGCGATCTGGCCGGCGCGCCGCTGGAAGCGGTGCAGCAGGCGGCCGCCGATGCCTATGCCGCCGAGTTCATCGAGAAGATGCCGCAGGGATATGACACCCTGGTCGGCGAGAACGGCGTGTTGCTCTCCGGTGGCCAGCGTCAGCGCCTGGCCATTGCCCGTGCGCTGCTCAAGGATGCGCCGCTGCTGATTCTCGACGAGGCCACTTCGGCCCTGGATACCGAGTCCGAGCGGCATATCCAGGCGGCGCTGGATCAGGTGATGCAGGGTCGTACCACGCTGGTGATCGCCCACCGCCTGACTACCATCGAGAAGGCCGATCTGATTCTGGTGATGGATCAGGGGCAAATCGTCGAGCGCGGTACGCATACCGAGTTGCTGGCACAGAATGGCTACTACGCCAGATTGCATGCCAAGCAGTTCGAGGATGGCGACGAGTCCGTCGTAGCTGAGCTGAACGCCTGATGCTGAATCGTCTGCAATTCTGGCGTGAGCGCGGCTGGACGCCAATCAATGCGGCTGACTACGCCGAGGTCTGGGCGCGCTTCGGTGGCAGCGTTGCCACTCACCCCGAGGTGGTGGCACGGCTGGCCGATCTGGCCGGTATCCCGGTGCGCTATCTGGGATGGCAGTCAGGTGGTGAGCTAAAAGCTGCTATCCCGACCTGGGGGCGACACCTGGCCCTGTCCAAGGATGTGCTCAAACAGCAGGGCAAGCGTGGCCTGTTCGACCTGGGCAATGCCGAGATCATCCTGCCGCTGGCTGCCGATGCGCATGTGCCGTTGCGTCATCGGGTGCGCTATCTGTCCGAGCTCAATGCCGCTCAACTTACCGGCATCAGCGAGCAGCCCGAAGGGCTGGCATTGGCCCGCGAGCCGGAGCAGTACAGCAAGAAGTTCCGCTACAACCAGCGCCGTGAACAGCGTTTGCTGGAGGAGGCGGGCGGGGTGATCCGGCCGATGCTGGAGCTGACGCCTGAGGAGCAGGCGCGCATCTACGCCGATCTGTTCCAGCGCCGCTGGGGCTTCGCGGCCACCGGCAAGGATCATCTGGCCGAGGTGTTCACCCGGCTGCGCGATTTCATGACCGGCTCGCTGATCTATCTCAACGACGAGCCGGTGGCGATCCAGGTGCTCTATCGCGTCGAGGCGCCGCAATGGGTCAGCCTGGAATACATCAACGGTGGGGTCGACCCACAGCAGCGCGAGTTCAGCCCCGGCAGCGTGCTCAGCTTCGTCAATACGCAGAGTGAATGGGAGCAGGCGCGGGCGCTGGGCAAGCCGCTGCGTTACTCCTTCGGGCGCGCCGACCGCGAATACAAGGATCGCTGGTGCAACCGGGTGCCGGTCTATCAGGTGTGAGGCGATGAACGGACGCAAGCAACAACTGCTCAGGCGCCACCGGCGCAACAAACGTATCGGCTTGTCAGTGGCGCTGCTGGCCCTGCTGGTACTGGGTGTGTGCGTTGCCTGGTGGCTGCCGCCTCTGCTGCTGGTGCTGGGCTGGGTGGCGCACGAGGCCTGGTTTGCCGATCACCTGTTCTATTCGCCGCGCGACGACTATCGCTATGACTTTCCCGATGACTGTCTGAGTCTGCCGGCGCGTATCGAGCAAGGCGTCCTGCATGTCGAGGCGGGGCTGGAGGGCCGTGACACGCAGATCCTCGAGCTGCGTCTGACGGCAACATGGCTCGGGCGCTGGCTTGACCCGCATGTTCTGCTCGGCGATGACCGTCAGGATTTCGAGCGCGGCGTTGCCGGGCGTCGTTACCTCAATTTATCCGGACAGCAGGCGAACGGGCTAAGCATCGTTCCACGGTTTTGCCGAATAGATGGCGAGCTGCGCCTGCACGCCATGCGTAACCCGGACTTCAGTAAACAGCGCATGCTGATCATCGCGCCGCATGCCGACGATGCCGAGTTGGCGGCTTTTGGTCAGTACAGCCGCTCGTCCGACACGGCAATCGTCACCCTGACTCAGGGTGAGATCGAGGCCGAAAACTATCAGCGCCTCGGCCTGGACAAGGCTGCCGCCGCTCGCCTGAAGGGGCGGCTGCGCGCCTGGGACAGCCTGGCCGCGCCGCTCTGGGGAGGGGTCACTCAAGCGCGTTGTGTGCAGCTCGGTTACTACTGCCTGCAACTGCCGGCCATGGCCGAGCAACCGCAAACGCCGTTTGGCTCGCGGGAGTCGGGCGAGAGCGATATTCGCAGCGTGCGCTGTCACAACCCGCTGACGCTGCCGGCGGACGCCGATGGCCAGCCGACCTGGAACAACCTGATCGCCGATCTGGTCGCCGTGATCGAGCATTACCGCCCCGAAGTGCTGCTCACCCCGCACCCTGAGCTGGACCCGCACCACGATCACGTCGCCAGCACCCGCGCCGTGCTCGAGGCCTGCCAGCGCACGAGCTGGCAGCCGACAACACTCTTACTCTATGCCAATCATCTGCATGACAACGACCGCTGGCCGATGGGCCCGGCCGGTAATGGCATTGCCCTGCCGCCGGCGCTGACGGCGCTGCCGGCTGATCGCTTGTGGAGCCCGACGCTGGATGCCGAGCGGCAACTGGACAAGGCCATGGCACTCGGCCTGCAGCATGATCTGCGAGGCCCGCTGCCGCTGAAAAGGCGCCTGCGCCGCTTGATTCAGCAACTGTTGGCCGGACGTCGCTGGCCGGCCACGGGCGAAGACGAGTTCTTCCGCAAGGCCGTGCGTCGCCACGAACTGTTCTGGGTTCGCCCGCTCTGAGCTGCCCGCCGTATTCGCCATGCTATGATTTTTCCCGTTTTTCTCCCCTTCTGGAGCTGCCATGAAACTATCCATGCCCCGCTATGACCAAGCCACCGTTCTGGTGGTGGGCGATGTGATGCTCGATCGCTACTGGCATGGCGGCACCTCGCGGATTTCTCCCGAAGCCCCGGTGCCCGTGGTGCGTGTCGACCAGATCGAGGACCGCCCAGGTGGTGCTGCCAACGTGGCACTGAATATCGCGGCACTTGGTGCGCGGGCGCTGCTGGTTGGCGTCACGGGTGAGGACGAAGCCGCCGACAGCCTCAGCGACAGCCTGCAGGGCGTGGGGGTGGAAACCCATTTCCAGCGTATCGATGACCAGCCCACCATCGTCAAGCTGCGGGTGATGAGCCGCCACCAGCAGTTGCTGCGCATGGACTTCGAGGAACCGTTCAGAACCGACGCCGCCGCTCTGGCACGTGAGGTCGATGCACTGCTCGATGGGGTCAAGGTGCTGGTGCTGTCGGACTATGGTAAGGGGGCGCTGCAGAACCATCAGGTACTGATCCAGGCGGCGCGCAACAAGGGCATTGCGGTGTTGGCCGATCCCAAGGGCAAGGACTTTTCCATCTACCATGGTGCCAGCCTGATCACGCCTAACTTGCACGAGTTCGAGCTGATCGTCGGCGGTTGTGCCGATGAGGCCGAGTTGGTCAGCAAAGGCGCCAAACTGATGCGCGAATTGGAGCTGGGCGCTTTGCTGGTAACCCGTGGCGAGCACGGCATGACCCTGCTGCGCCCCGAACATGCGCCGCTGCACCTGCCGGCCCGGGCCCGCGAAGTGTTCGACGTCACCGGTGCCGGAGATACGGTGATCTCTACCTTGGCTGCGTCGATCGCCGCTGGCGAAGAGTTGCCGAACGCCGTGGCTCTGGCCAATCTGGCGGCCGGCATCGTGGTTGGCAAACTGGGCACGGCGGCCATCAGCGCACCGGAACTGCGCCGCGCCGTGCAGCGCGAGGAAGGTTCCGAGCGTGGTGTGCTGAGCCTGGATCAACTGCTCATCGCCATCGAGGATGCGCGGGCTCACGGCGAGAAGATCGTATTCACCAATGGCTGCTTCGATATTCTCCATGCCGGCCACGTGACCTATCTGGAACAGGCCCGCGCGCAGGGCGACCGCCTGATCGTGGCGGTCAATGACGATGCCTCGGTCAGTCGCCTGAAAGGTCCGGGGCGTCCGATCAATGCCGTCGACCGGCGCATGGCAGTGCTCGCCGGCCTGGGGGCGGTGGATTGGGTGGTGAGCTTCGGTGAAGACACGCCCGAGCGCCTGCTCAAGCAGGTGCAGCCGGATGTGCTGGTCAAGGGCGGCGACTACGGTATTGATCAGGTGGTAGGTGCCGATATCGTCCAGGCCTATGGCGGCGAAGTGCGCGTACTCGGGCTGGTGGAGAACAGCTCCACCACCGCCATCGTCGAGAAGATCCGCAGCAAGTAACGCATTGCGTATGGCATCGCCCGTTGGCTCTGGTGTGCGCAATGTCTGTCAGTTGGCAGCAGAGAATCGTTCGGGCGCACACTGCAAACGCCTGCATGCCCATGCAGATGGGCATCCACAGCCCACACCCCCATCCAGGCTCCCGCTTTTGCGGGAGTGGCGTTGAATGGATGGAGGATATCCCTAGAAACGGAAGACTTCGGTGTCGATCTTGATCGGTTCTGCCACCGGAATCTTCGGCCCGGCTGTGTCAGGTTCCTGCGGTTTGGCTTTGGCCACCGGCGCCTTCTTGCGCGGCGCTTCGGGTGCCGGATCGGCGGCGGCGATGGGTTGAATGGCCACTGCCAACTCAGCGGCCAGGCGTTGCAGCAGCAGACTCTGAGCCTTGACCTGTTCAGCCAGGGCGCCGCCGTGTGCTTCTTCCAGGCGGATCAGGCGGCTGTCGCGCAGTTGTCCACGGCGGTCTAGCAGGCGCCATTGCGCCTCAAGCACGGCGGGTTGAGTCGGGCCGGAATCCAGGCGGGTGATGGTCAGCATGACCTGTGCATCGGCACTGAAGCCTGGTGCCGCCGGCGCCAGGGCCAGGCGCTGGCTGTCCAGGCGCCAGGCCAACTGGCGCAGCAACTGCTGGTCGATGTCGTTGGCCAGGCCGCTGGCCCAGCGAGCGTCCTGCGCGGCCACCAGGCTGCCATCGGCCTGACGTTGCAGCAGATTTTGCTGGCGCAGGTAATCGGCCACGCTGATCGGGCCGACCAGTACGGTCACACCGTTGTCCTGGGTCGGCGTCACGGCCTGGCCGCTGTCGAGTTGGTAAAGGGGAACCGGCTTCTGCTGCAGCAGACTGCAACCACTCAATACGAGCAGCGTGGTCAGAAGCAGAGCCACAGGGCGTACTACAGTCATCATTAATTCCAGGCAGCCGCTTCTGGGGCAGCTGCATATCGATCCCATATCATGCTGTGGGGTCATTTGTGCATGACCCGGGGCGCGTATCATCCGTCAAACCGCGCGATGACTCCAGCCTTGCCTGCTGGCTGGTAGCGCGGATATCCCGGACGAACGGGGGCGTGTTGCCGACGCTATTCCACCAGCAGCTGGTCGACACGCTGGAAGCCGCGCGGCAGCTTGTTACCGCGGCGGCCGCGCTCGCCCTTGTAATGCTCGAGGTCGTCGGCTTTGAGTGTCAGGGTACGCTTCCCGGCCTGCAAAACCAAACTGGCGCCGCTGGGCAGTACGGCCAGATCGGTCAGATATTCCTCACGCGAGGCCACTCGCTCGCCTGGAATGCCGATGATCTTGTTGCCCTTGCCTTTACCCAGTTGCGGCAGATCGGCGACCTTGAACAGCAGCAGGCGACCTTCGGTAGTCACCGCGGCCAACCAGTCGTCTTCCAGACTGGTGACCGGCTTGGGTGCGACCACCCTGGCGCCGGTTGGCAGGCTAAGCAGGGCCTTGCCCGCCTTGTTCTTGGCCTGCAGATCCTCGCCTTTGACCACGAAGCCGTAGCCGGCGTCCGAGGCGATCACATACAGCGCGCCGTCTTCCGGCAGCAACACGCATTCGAAGGTGGCACCCGGCGGTGGGGTCAGGCGACCGGTGAGCGGCTCGCCCTGGCCACGTGCCGAAGGCAGTGAGTGGGCCGCGAGCGAATAGCTCCTGCCGGTCGAGTCGATAAACACCGCGTACTGGTTCGAGCGCCCGGGCGCGGCGGCCTTGAAGCCGTCGCCGGCCTTGTAGGACAGGCCGGTGGCATCGATATCGTGGCCCTTGGCGCAGCGCACCCAGCCTTTTTCCGAGAGCACCACGGTGACCGGCTCGGTCGGCATCAGCTCGGTTTCCGAAAGGGCCTTAGCCTCGGCGCGGGCGACGATCGGCGAGCGGCGGTCATCGCCGTACTTCTCGGCGTCCTCGATGATTTCCTTGCGTACCAGCTTCTTCAGCTTGGCTTCGCTGCCGAGCAGGGCCAGGAGTTTCTCGCGCTCCTTGGCCAGTTCGTCCTGCTCGCCACGGATCTTCATCTCTTCCAAGCGAGCCAATTGGCGCAGGCGAGTGTCGAGGATGTAGTCGGCCTGCACCTCGGTGAGGCCGAAGCGCTCCATCAGCACCGGCTTGGGATGATCCTCGCTGCGGATGATACGGATGACTTCGTCGAGGTTGAGGAAGGCGATCAGCAAACCTTCCAACAGGTGCAGGCGGCGTTCGACTTTGTCCAGGCGGAACTGCAGGCGGCGGCGCACGGTGCCGACGCGGTACACCAGCCATTCGCTGAGCAGGGTGCGCAGATCTTTGACCTGCGGCTTGCCGTCGAGGCCGATGACGTTGGTGTTGACCCGGTAGCTGGATTCCAGGTCGGTCGTGGCGAACAGGTGGGTCATCAGCTCGTCGGCATCGACACGGCTGGAGCGCGGGATGATGACTATGCGGCACGGGTTCTCATGGTCCGACTCGTCACGCAGGTCGGCGACCATCGGCAGCTTCTTGGCCTGCATCTGCGCGGCGATCTGCTCCAGTACCTTGGCCCCGGAGACCTGGTGCGGCAGGGCGGTGACGACGATGTCGCCGTCCTCGATGCGATAGATGGCGCGCATACGTACCGAGCCGCGGCCGGTTTCGTAAATCTTCAGCAGGTCGGCCTTGGGTGTGATGACCTCGGCTTCGGTGGGGAAGTCCGGGCCCTGAATATGCTCGCACAGCTGCTCGACCGTGGCGCTGGGCTCATCGAGCAGGCGCACGCAGGCCGCCGCCACCTCCCGCAGGTTGTGCGGCGGCACGTCGGTGGCCATGCCGACTGCAATACCCGTCGTACCGTTGAGCAGCAGGTTAGGCAGCCGCGCCGGCAGCGTCGCCGGCTCGTTCAGGGTGCCGTCGAAGTTCGGCACCCAGTCGACCGTACCCTGGCCGAGTTCGGCGAGCAGCACTTCCGAATAGCGCGACAGGCGCGCTTCGGTGTAGCGCATGGCGGCGAAGGACTTGGGATCGTCCGGTGCACCCCAGTTGCCCTGGCCGTCGACCAGGGTGTAGCGGTAGCTGAACGGTTGCGCCATCAGCACCATGGCTTCATAGCAGGCGCTGTCGCCGTGCGGGTGGAACTTGCCGAGCACGTCACCGACGGTACGCGCGGATTTCTTGTGCTTGGAGTCGGCGTCCAGGCCCAATTCGCTCATGGCGTAGATGATGCGCCGTTGTACGGGTTTCAGGCCGTCGCCGATGTGCGGCAGGGCGCGGTCCATGATCACGTACATGGAGTAGTTGAGATAAGCCTGCTCGGTGAAATCGGCGAGTGACCGGCGTTCAACGCCTTCCAGGCTCAAATCGAGGGATTCGCTCATGCGGGCCTCATTGCAAGGTTGATTGGCGCAGCACCAGGGTGCCGCCCTTCTGACTGAATTCGAGTTGTTTCAGGGCGCTCATGCCCAGCAGCACTTCGTCGCCGTCCATGCCTGGGGCGATCAGTGCGGCGACGTCACGCAGTTCGATATCGCCCAGGCGCAGGCTGTCCAGGCGTGTGCGATGCCCGGTGGCACGGCCGTTGGCCGTGCTGATGATGATCGGCGCACCACGTTGCAGGCCAAGACGCTCGGCCACCGCGCTGGGTATTGCCACCTGGGTGGCGCCAGTGTCGAGCAGAAAGGTCACGTCATGCCCATCGATCTGGCCATTGACCAGGTAGTGACCCTGACGACTGCTGGCCAGGCTCACCTCGACGAAACCATCGCCATGCACCGACTGCGGCGTCTGGTTGGGGTTGCGCTGGCGATCTTCCCAGTTACCGAAGAAGTGCGTGGCCAGCAGCAGGCCGGCGCCCCAGGCGAGCACCAACATCACTCGTCCGGCACGACGGCCCGGCGTCTGTTCGCTCACGGGCGCCGGCTCCAGCCGCCCTTGGGCGCGGCAAAACGCCAGACGATGGGGCGCTCTTCGCCATCGGCGCGGGTCTGGCTGCCGTTGTCGACGCCGATCCAGGCGCCATCCTTGTCGATCCACAGCGCTTCGGCCATGCCGTAGTCCGGTGCGTAGCGGCGTGGTTCGCTCAGGGCTTCGCTGGCGAACGACCAGCAGATCTCCGCGACACCATCGCTCAGGGTGCGCCGGCAGATACGGTGGGCCTGACGCTCCAGGGTAAAGAGCTTTTCACCGAAATAGGCCAGGCCGGAGAAGTCGCGTGGCGCCATATGGCCGCCGAGCGCTTCGGGCGACGCCTCGTCACCGCTTTCGCTGGTCAGCACGCAGCCGCCGGTACAACGCCAACTGCTGCCGCGACGATGCAGTACAGTGAGGCCGCGGCGGCGCTGTTCGGCAGCCAGCCACAGGCGGTCACCGGCCGGATCGATGGCGATGCCTTCGAAGCCCTGGTTGAAATGCAGCAGCATGCCGCTGGCGCGCGCCTGGCGTACCAGGCCGCTGGGCAGGTTGAGCCACTGCGCATTGCCGTTGCTGCTCACCTGCAGTACGGCGGCGCGGGTTTCGCTGACCAGATAGCGGTTACCCTGCGCGTCGCAGGACATTCCCTCGAAATCCAGTGCGCCACCGCGTACCAGGCCGGCCGCCCAGTTGCGCATGCGCAGGCCCCAGGGCAGGGCGCTCTCGGGGGGGTCGGGGGCGACGAAGGTTTCTGCTTCGGCGCGCAGCAGGCCTTCTTCGCGGTGCAGTTGATAGAGGCGGTCATCGTCACGGTCGGATACTGCCCACAAGGTCTCGCCGCACATCGCCAGGCCCGACAGGTTGCCATTGGGCATCTCCGTCACCGGATACTCGGCCTGCAGTTGCAGCTCTTCCAGCACTACTGGCTCGGCATTGGCCACGCCAGCCAACAGACCGAGTGCAAGGAGGTGGTTGCGCATCAGGCCAGTACCTCGGCCAGGTTGCCCTTGGTTTCCAGCCAGCTCTTGCGATCACCAGCGCGCTTCTTCGCCAGCAGCATGTCCATCACTTCGCGGGTGCCTTCGAAGTCATCCAGGGTCAGCTGCACCAGGCGCCGGGTGTTCGGGTCCATGGTGGTTTCGCGCAGTTGCGGCGGGTTCATCTCGCCGAGGCCCTTGAAGCGGGTGACCTGCGGTTTGCCGCGGCGTTTCTCGGCCACCAGGCGGTCGAGGATGCCGTCGCGCTCGGCGTCGTCCAGAGCGTAGAAGATCTCCTTGCCCAGGTCGATGCGATACAGCGGCGGCATGGCCACGTAGACGTGACCGGCATCCACCAGCGGGCGGAAGTGACGGACGAACAGGGCACAGAGCAGGGTGGCGATGTGCAGGCCGTCGGAGTCGGCGTCGGCAAGGATGCAGATCTTGCCGTAGCGCAGCCCGGAGAGGTCGCTGGAGCCGGGATCGATACCGACGGCCACGGCGATATCGTGTACTTCCTGCGAGGCCAGGACTTCGCTGCCGTCCACTTCCCAGGTGTTCAGGATCTTGCCGCGCAGCGGCATGATGGCCTGGAACTCCTTGTCGCGTGCCTGCTTGGCGCTGCCGCCGGCCGAGTCACCCTCGACCAGGAACAGCTCGCAACGCAGCGGGTTCTGCCCCGCGCAGTCGGCCAGCTTGCCGGGCAGCGCCGGGCCCTGGGTGATCTTCTTGCGTTCGACCTTCTTGCCCGCCTTGAGGCGACGACCGGCGTTGCTGATGGCCAGCTCGGCCAGTTGCAGGCCGGTTTCCGGGTGGGCGTTGAGCCACAGGCTGAAGGCGTCCTTGACCACGCCGGAGACGAAGGCGGCGGCCTCGCGGGAGGACAGGCGTTCCTTGGTCTGGCCAGAGAACTGCGCGTCCTGCATCTTCATCGAGAGGACGAAGGCGATGCGCTCCCAGACGTCTTCCGGTGCCAGCTTGACGCCGCGCGGCAGCAGGTTGCGGAACTCGCAGAACTCGCGCATGGCATCGAGCAGCCCCTGGCGCAGACCATTGACGTGGGTGCCGCCCTGCGCAGTGGGAATTAGGTTGACGTAGCTTTCCTGTACCGCGTCGCCGCCCTCGGGCAGCCACAGCAGCGCCCAGTCCACGGCTTCCTTGTTGCCTGCCAAGCTGCCGCAAAACGGCTCGGCCGGCAGGCGCTCGAACTCGCTGACGGCATCGACCAGGTAGGAGCGCAGGCCGTCCTCGTAATGCCACTCGACCTTCTCGCCCGAGGCTTTGTCTTCGAAGCTGACGTTCAGGCCCGGGCAGAGTACGGCCTTGGCCTTGAGCACATGCTTGAGGCGGCTGACGGAGAACTTGAAGGAGTCGAAATACTTGGCATCCGGCCAGAAATGCACGCTGGTGCCGGTGTTGCGTTTGCCGACAGTACCGATGACTTGCAACTCGCTGGCCTTGAAGCCATCGGCGAAGCTCATCTGGTACTCGTTTCCGTCACGCTTGACGGTGACCACCACGCGGGTCGACAGGGCGTTGACCACGCTGATGCCGACGCCATGCAGGCCGCCGGAGAACTGGTAGTTCTTGTTGCTGAACTTGCCGCCGGCGTGCAGCTTGGTGAGGATCAGCTCGACGCCCGGCACACCTTCTTCCGGGTGGATGTCCACCGGCATGCCGCGACCATCGTCGAGCACCTCCAGCGAGTTGTCCTCGTGGAGGATCACCTGGATCGACTTGGCGTGCCCGGCCAGGGCTTCGTCGACGCTGTTGTCGATCACTTCCTGGGCCAAGTGGTTGGGGCGCGTGGTGTCGGTGTACATGCCCGGGCGCTTGCGCACCGGGTCGAGGCCGGAAAGGACTTCGATGGCGTCTGCGTTATAGGCGTTCTGCTGGGCCATAGGGTCTCTTGGTCATCAATTGAATGCGGAAAAGTCGGTATCACGCCAGAGTGTGGCGTTAATACCGGCAAAAGCGAAGAGGGTCGGCAGGCGTTCGGCAAAACCCTGGAAACCGTGGTCGCCACCGGCCTGGATGCGCAGGGCGCAGGCACGGTAGTAACGCTCGGCGTCGCGGTAGTCGAGGGTTTCGTCGCCGGTTTGCAGCCATACCTGGTAGCGGCTGGCGTCCAATGGCGGCGCCACCTCCAGTTCGGCCAGGGCGTGGACGTGATCCGCGGTCAGGTCCCAGGTCTCGTCGCTGTAGTAGTTCTTTTGCGGGCCCAGGTAGCCATCGAAGCGCAGGTGCGGCTTTACGGCTGGATTGATCAGCAGCGCCTTGAGCCCGTGCTGCTCGGCCAGGTAAGTGGCGTAATAGCCGCCCAGGGAGCTGCCCACCAGCAGCGGCGCGCCGAGTTCGCTGATCAGCGCCTGCAACTGGGCGATGGCCTGACGCGGATGATGATGCAGGGCCGGTACGCGCAACTGGTTTTCCAGACCCAGGTGGGCCATGGCGCGGCTCAACTGGCTGGCCTTGTGCGAGGCCGGCGAACTGTTGAGGCCGTGAATATAGAGAATGGATGCAGTCATGGTGCGGGAGGCTACTACAAAAAGCAGCGCTAAGCTGTAAGCGGCAAGCTGCAGGAAACAGCAGAGCGTGTCTGTCAGGATACGCGTTTGGCGTGGGCCTGCCGCTGTTTCAATATCCTTTGACGCTGTAATCGATTTCGAACGTGATGCCGGTTACGCGCGAGACGCCGGTATCCAGCGTGCCATCGGCATACAGGCGCAGCCAGCGGTAGCCAGGGGCTTCGCTGCTGACCTGGAACTCTTCACTGCCCGGCGCGAACTGCACGCAGGTCGAAGGTGAGGCGAGCAGGCGCAGATTGCCGCGCTGCTGGTCGAACTCCTGATGGATATGCCCCCAGAGCACGGTGCGCGCCTGCGGGTAGCGGTCGAGCACGGCGAACAGGGCGTCGGGGTTGCGCAGGCCGATGGGTTCCATCCACTTGCAGCCGATGGCGACCGGATGGTGGTGCAGGCAGATCAGGTGATGGCGCTGCGGTGCTTCGCTGAGGGCGCGTTCGAGCAGTTCGAGTTGGCCGTCGGCAAGAAAGCCGGGCACCGCGCCGGGGATCGAGGAGTCGAGCATGACGATGCGCCAGGCGCCAAGGTCGATTACTGGCTCCAGCAGCTCGCTGCCCTGGCAGGCAGCCTGCATGGGGGGGATTTCGTCATGGTTGCCGGCCAGCCAGCGGGTTGGTGCGTCGATGGCTGAGGTGAGTTGGCGAAAGCGCTGATACGACGCTTCGCTGCCATCCTGCGAAAGATCACCTGTAGCCAGAATCAGGTCGATCTGCGGCTGCTCCTGCAGGACCCGTTCGATCACCCGCTGCAGGCTGTCGCACGTATCCATGCCCAGCAGCTTGCCGTCCGCTTCGGCGAACAGATGGCTGTCGGACAACTGCACCAGCAGTACCGAGGAATCAGTGGATTGGGTGGGCAGGCTCGGCAAGACCGTCTCCTAGGGCGCAATCGGGTGAATTATGGTGGTTGCCGCAGTAAAGGGAAAACCCGGGAAGCAGACGCAGGTCACAGAAAAACGCCAGAAGCGCTTTTTGCCATCGTTCGCGACAGTCGTCAGGCAGGGCGGGCCATCCAAACAATACAACGCCGCGCTATCGGCCAGGCACCGAAAAGCTTGATCGCCGGCTTACATCACCGGCTGCGGTTCGTGCCCGCAGGCCAGGCAATGGCTCAGCCATTCGCCGAGGAACAGGTTGAGCTGACTCTTCTCGTCCGGCTGGTGCATGGCCGCGTTGGGATAGGGGTAGCGAATATGCAGGCGGCGCGCGTTCTCTGCGCTGACGACCTCGGCCATGCGCGCATCGTGATAGACCCGCACTTCCAGCTGCGGCACCGGCAGCCAGGGCAGGCTGTGTTCCTGGCGCACGCACAGGGTGGTGGTGTAGGGGCAACTTTCCAACACGTCCAGCGCCAGCACGCCGAGCAGATGCTCACCCTGGCTCAGCGCCACGCGGCGGCTTTCCGTGTGCTCACGCATGTTCGGCAGCAGGCGCATCAGGCGCGCGTAGTTGGCCTCGCAAGCCGCTTGCAGCTCGACCAGGTCGACCCGATAGCGCTCGCGTAGCAGATTCACGACCACATCCCCCGCACTTCGTCGCGGTTCAGCGCCAACCATTGCAGGGCGATGATGCTGGCGGCGTTGTTGATGCGTCCGTCGCGCACGGCAGCCAGGGCATCGGCCAGCGGCATCACGTGCACGCGAATGTCCTCGCCTTCCTCGGGCAGGCCATGCACGCCACCGGCACCGCTGCTGTCGCAGCGACCCAGAAACAGATGGACGAACTCATCGGAGCCGCCAGGGGAGGGGAAATACTGGGTAATTGGCCACAGCGGGCCAAGAATCAGATCGGCTTCTTCGACCGCTTCGCGGCGGGCGACTTCTTCGGGCTCCTCGTTCTTGTCGATCAGCCCGGCGACCAGCTCCAGCAGCCAGGGATTGGCGGCCTTGTCCATGGCACCGACGCGAAACTGCTCGATCAGCACCACTTCATCGCGCTGCGGGTCGTAAGGCAGCACGCAGACGGCATCGTGACGCACGAACAGCTCGCGGGTCAGCTGCGGGCCCATGTTGCCGGCGAACTGGCGATGGCGCAGCTTGATCCGGTCGAGGCGGTAGAAGCCGCGAAAGCAGTTCTCGCGCTCGATGATGTCGATGTCGTCTTTGCCCATGGCAGCTCCCCAGATAGTCGTAACGGGCCAAACTGCGGCCCGTTACGCATCACACTAGCGAGCATCCGCCCCGCCGATCAAGCCTGGCTGACGGAAAGTACGCCGTTACACCTTCTGGTACAGCTGGCTACCCTGCGCCTTGAACTCCGCAGCCTTGGCCTGCATGCCCTGTTCGGCGTCCAGGTCGACGGCGTCGATGCGCTGATCCTTGGCGTATTCACGCACTTCCTGGGTGATCTTCATCGAGCAGAACTTCGGCCCGCACATGGAGCAGAAGTGCGCGACCTTGGCCGAATCCTTCGGCAGCGTCTCATCGTGGTAAGCGCGTGCAGTGTCCGGGTCCAGCCCCAGGTTGAACTGATCTTCCCAGCGGAACTCGAAGCGCGCCTTGGACAGTGCGTTGTCGCGGATCTGTGCGCCCGGGTGACCTTTTGCCAGGTCGGCGGCATGCGCGGCGATCTTGTAGGTGATGATGCCGGTCTTCACGTCATCCTTGTTCGGCAGGCCCAGGTGCTCCTTGGGTGTGACGTAGCAGAGCATGGCGCAGCCGAACCAGCCGATCATCGCCGCGCCGATGCCGCTGGTGATGTGGTCATAACCCGGGGCGATGTCGGTGGTCAGCGGACCGAGGGTGTAGAACGGCGCTTCGTCGCAGCATTCGAGCTGTTTGTCCATGTTCTCCTTGATCAGTTGCATCGGCACGTGGCCGGGGCCTTCGATCATGCACTGCACGTCGTGCTTCCAGGCGATCTTGGTCAGCTCGCCGAGGGTTTCCAGTTCGCCGAACTGCGCTTCGTCGTTGGCGTCGGCAATCGAGCCCGGACGCAGGCCGTCGCCCAGCGAGAAGCTGACGTCGTAGGCCTTCATGATTTCGCAGATGTCGTCGAAATGGGTGTAGAGGAAGTTTTCCTTGTGGTGCGCCAGGCACCACTTGGCCATGATCGAGCCGCCGCGCGAAACGATGCCGGTGACGCGTTTGGCGGTCAGCGGCACGTAGCGCAGCAGAACACCGGCGTGGATGGTGAAGTAGTCCACACCCTGTTCGGCCTGCTCGATCAGGGTGTCACGGAACAGCTCCCAGGTCAGGTCCTCGGCGATGCCGCCGACCTTTTCCAGGGCCTGGTAGATCGGCACGGTGCCGATCGGCACGGGGCTGTTACGGATGATCCACTCGCGGGTCTCGTGGATGTGCTTGCCGGTGGACAGGTCCATCACCGTATCCGAGCCCCAACGGATGCCCCAGGTCAGCTTGGCCACTTCTTCCTCGATGCTCGATCCCAGCGCCGAGTTGCCGATATTGCCGTTGATCTTCACCAGGAAGTTACGGCCGATGATCATCGGCTCCAATTCGACGTGGTTGATGTTGGCCGGGATGATGGCGCGGCCACGGGCGACTTCGCTGCGCACGAACTCGGGAGTGATTTCTTTCGGAATGCTGGCGCCGAAGCTGTGGCCGGCGTGCTGCTCATTGAGCAGGCCGGCTTCACGCGCTTCGGCCAGCTTCATGTTTTCGCGGATGGCGACGTATTCCATCTCCGGAGTGATGATGCCTTTCTTGGCGTAGTGCATCTGGCTGACGTTGTGCCCGGCCTTGGCCCGGCGCGGGTTGCGCACGTGGGCGAAGCGCATCGCCGACAGCTCGGCATCGTTGAGGCGGCGCTGGCCGAACTCCGAGGACAGGCCCGGCAGCTTTTCGGTATCGCCGCGATCCTCGATCCAGGCGCTGCGCACGTCGGCCAGGCCCTTGCGCACGTCGATGGTGACGTTCGGGTCGGTGTAGGGGCCGGAGGTGTCGTAGACGGTGACTGGCGCATTGATCTCACCGCCAAAGTCGGTCGGCGTCACGTCCAGGCTGATCTCGCGCATCGGCACGCGGATGTCCGGGCGCGAGCCTTGTACGTAGACTTTCTGCGAACGGGGGAAGGGCTGTACCGACTGCTGGTCGACCTGGGCGCTTTCGCTCAGGTTCTTTTGTTGTTGTGTGCTCATCAAGGCTCTCTCCGGGATAGATGTCGGAGTTGGAACCTGAGCGGACGAAGGGCGCGAGATACACCGTGGGCGGTGCCGAGAGGACTCGCCGGTACACTGGCGAGGACATCTTGTTCCCTACGCAGGCCTTAACCTGATCAGGTTCAACGGGATCCGGCAGCTGCCAATCTCAGCCCCGCATTTGGGGCACCCCGACAAGAACTTGGGCAGTCTAAACAAGCTGATAGGAGAAAACCAACTCGGTGGTCAATAAATATCGACCCATGCGTCGGAAAGCGACTGCTCACGCTGCTGATGGCGGATTGTTGCCGACGAGCAACATAGCTTGCCGCCTGCTAGACTGATGCCGTCCATGGCGCGCTTGACCCCTGCCTGCAGCGGGCCGTAGCCTTGCCGATTACCGCCTACTCAAGGATCGACATCCATCATGTTGCGCAGACTTTCCCTGGCAATCGCCGTGGCCGCCGCTTCGGTGGGCCTGGCTCAGGCCGCAGAGGCCCCGCTGTCGAGCAAGACCGATCTGGTCACCGTGTATCAGGAAGCGGCGAAGAACAACGCAGATATTGCTGCCGCGCGCGCCGATTATCAGGCTCGCCGTGAAGTGGTGCCGCAAGCACGTGCCGGCCTGCTGCCCAACCTGTCCGCGGGCGCCAACTACGGCGATACGCGCACCGAAATCGATTCGCCCAGCGCCACCAGTTCGCGCAGTGGTCTGGTCTATCAGGCCAACCTCAGCCAGCCGCTGTTCCGCGCTGATCGCTGGTTCCAGCTGCAGGCGGCCGAGGCCACCAGCGAGCAGGCTGCGCTGGAATTGTCTGCCACCGAGCAGAACCTGATCCTGCAGAGCGCCGAAACCTACTTCGCCGTGCTGCGCGCCCAGGACAACTTGGCCTCGACCCGGGCCGAAGAGGCGGCCTTCAAGCGTCAGCTGGATCAGGCCAACGAGCGCTTCCATGTCGGCCTGTCCGACAAGACCGACGTGCTCGAAACGCAGGCCGGTTTCGATACCGCCCGTGCCAATCGCCTGCTCGCCGAGCGCGCGGTAGATGATGCCTTCGAAGCGCTGGTGACCCTGACCAACCGCGATTACGTGGCGGTCGAAGGGATCGTGCACAGCCTGCCAGTGCTGGCGCCAACGCCGAACGATGCCAAGTCCTGGGTCGATACGGCGGCGGCGCAGAACCTCAACCTGCAGGCCAGTTTGTATGCGGTGACGGCTGCCGAAGAGAACCTGCGGCAGCGCAAGGCCGGCCATGCGCCGACCCTGGATGCCGTGGCCAGTTACCAGCAGGGCGACAACGACAGCCTGGGCTTTACCAACAGTGCGGCGACTGGGCGTCCCTTCAGTGGCGACGTTTCACAGCGTTCCATCGGTCTGCAACTGAACATTCCGATCTACAGCGGTGGCCTGACCAGCTCGCAGGTACGCGAGGCCTACCAGCGCCTGGGGCAGACTGAGCAGCTGCGCGAGAGCCTGCGTCGTCAGGTGGTGCAGAATACCCGCAACCTGTTCCGTGCGGTGAACACCGATGTGGAGACCGTGCAGGCGCGGCGCCAGTCGATCATCTCCAACCAGAGTGCGCTGGAAGCCACCGAGATTGGCTATCAGGTCGGTACCCGCAATATCGTCGACGTGCTCGACGCCCAGCGTCAGCTGTACAGCGCCGTGCGCAACTACAACGATGCGCGCTACGACTACATCCTCAACAACCTGCGCCTCAAACAGGCCGCCGGCACCCTCAGCCCGGCCGATCTGGAAGCGCTGGGCAGTTTCCTCAAACCGGACTACAACCCGGACAAGGATTTCCTGCCGCCGGACCTGGCGTCTGCCGCCGAAGCACGCCTGCAGAACGCTCAGGATTTCTGAGGCAAGCGCTGGACCTTTCAAGTGCGGTTGCGTATCAGACAGAGCGTAGGGGGCGGGTGGCGAACCGCTTCAGCCAACCAACAGTGGCCGCTCTGGATGTGGTGGGCTGAAGCCCACCCTACCC
>NZ_NIUB01000015.1 GCF_002197815.1 Pseudomonas oleovorans subsp. oleovorans | reverse complement strand
GACTTGGACTGGTCTCGATACTGGATACGATCAATCGGCTTAACCGCATGGCCTGAACCGCCGTGTACGGAACCGTACGCACGGTGGTGTGGGAGGACGGCGGCCGTGAGGCCGCCTCCTACCCGATCGGCTGACTGCCTAGATACGGAAGCTGTCGACCAGGTGCTTGAGGCGTACGGCCTGTTGTTCCAGGTCGTCGCAGGCGCGCAATGTCGCCTGCAGGTTTTCCACGCCTTCTTGGTTGAGGGTATTGATCTCGATGATGTCCATGTTCAGTGATTCGATCACCGAGGTTTGTTCTTCGGTCGCAGTCGCTACCGACTGGTTCATGCCGTCGATCTCGCCGATGCGGGCCGTCACAGTCTCCAGGCGCTCACCGGCCTGATTGGCAATTTGCACGCTGTCTTCACTGTGGCGCTGGCTTTCGGTCATGGTGGTGACCGATTCGCGTGAACCGACCTGCAGTTCCTCGATCATCTTCTCGATTTCCTGTGCCGACTCCTGGGTGCGGTGCGCCAGGTTGCGCACCTCGTCGGCGACCACGGCGAAACCGCGTCCCGCCTCGCCGGCACGGGCTGCTTCAATGGCGGCGTTGAGTGCCAGCAGGTTGGTCTGCTGGGAGATGCTTTTGATCACTTCGAGAATCTGACCGATATCCACAGTCTTGCTGTTGAGCATCTCGATCTTGGCGCAGGCGTCGCTGATCTTGTCGGAGAGTTCGCTCATCGAGCGGATCGCCTGCTGCACCACCTTGCCGCCGTCCTCGGCCTGATGCCGTGCATCCGAGGCCCGGCTTGAGGCGTCAGCGGCGTTGCGGGCGATTTCCTGCGCGGCGGCGCCGAGTTGGTTGATTGCCGCAGCCACGCTGTTGGTGCGGCTGGACTGTTCGTCGGAGTTGGCCATCGATGAGTTGGAGGCATTGACCACCAGTTTCGCGACTTCGTTGACCTGGACGGTCGCCGAAGACACCTCGCGGATGGAGCTGTGGATACGTTCGACGAACTGGTTGAAAGAGCGCGCCAGCGCGCCAAATTCATCGTTGGACTGGATCGTCAGGCGCTTGGTCAGGTCTCCTTCACCCTGGGCAATGTCCTCCATGGCCTTGCCCATGGCGGTCAGCGGCTGCATCAGCACGCGGATCAGCAAGCCGAGCAGGGCAATGATCAGTACCACGGCAATCACCGTGGCGACGATGGCTGAGGCGCGGAACTCGCTGAGCATCGCGTAGGCCTTGGCCTTGTCGATGGACAGGCCTACGTGCCAGTTGACCGAGGGCAGCCCCTGAACCGGGGTGAAGGTAAGGATACGGGGGGCACCGTTCAGTGTGGATTCGCTGAATGCCTTGCTGATGCTCGGGGTGTCCTGTGGATAGATCTCCTTGAGGTTCTTCATGACCAGGTCTTTGTCCGGGTGCACCAGAACCTTGCCGTCGGCACTGACCAGGAAGGCATGGCCGATGCCGTCGAAATCCAGGGCATTGATGATATCGACCAAGGTTTGCAGGCTCAGATCGCCGCCGACCACGCCAGCGGGCCTGGCCGGGGTGGCAACGGTGATGATCAGCTCGCTGGTTGCTGCATCCATGTAAGGTTCGGTCAGGGTCGTGTTGCCGGCAGCCATGGCGTCCTTGTACCAGGGGCGGCTGCGCGGGTCGTAGTCGGCGGGCATCTGCTCATCCGGGCGCATGGTGAAGCCGCCGCTCTCGGTGCCCAGGTAGGTAAAGGCGAAGGAAGAGGTTAGCGCCTTCTGTTCCAGCAGTTTGATCACGCGCTCCTGCTCGCTGTCATTGCTGATCGACTGGGCGGCGCTTTCCACCAGCAGGATGCGCCCGGACAACCAGTTTTGAATATTGCTGGCCGTTACATTGCCCATTTCATGCAGGTAGTTCTCCAGGTCTTCGCGGATGGCATTGCGTTGCAGGTAATCGTTGTAGAGAGTGAACAGGGAAAAGGCGACGATGACCACAAGGGATGCGGCGAGCAAAATCTTGTGGCTGAACTGCAGGTTTTTGTTCATGTTGTGTTGTATCCGGATGGCTCTGGAACCAGTCTTGTGTTCCACCATGGCGTTCTTGGGGCGCTGTGGTGGGCTGTTGCAGCAGGCAGGGTGACGTTTCGTTCTATTTGTATGTCGGCATACCTGCAGTAAAGCTTTAACCCAGAGGATGGCAAGATGCCTTTGATTTCGCAGTTTGTATTGGGTGCTGGCAGTGATGGGCAGGCGGTGGCGCAACCGTTGCGCCTGGCCAATCGTCACGGGCTGATCGCGGGCGCAACCGGTACCGGTAAAACGGTGACCCTGCAGCGCCTGATCGAGACTTTCAGCGATGCCGGTGTGGCGGTATTCGCGGCTGATGTCAAAGGTGACCTGTGTGGCCTCGGCGCCGCCGGTGCGCCGCAGGGCAAGGTCGCCGAGCGTATCGCCAGCATGCCCTGGCTCAACCACCAACCGCAGGCTTATCCGGTGACCCTGTGGGACGTGCATGGCCGTAGCGGCCACCCTTTGCGCACCACGCTCAGCGAGATGGGGCCCCTGTTGCTTGGTGCGCTGCTGGAGTTGACCGACAGTCAGCAGGCAGCACTCTATGCTGCCTTCAAGGTGGCGGATCGCGAAGGATTGCTGCTGCTCGACCTGAAGGATCTGAAAGCGCTGCTTGGCCATCTCAAGGACAACCCGCAGGTGCTCGGGGAAGACGCTGCGTTGTTTACCAGCACCTCGGCGCAGGCATTGTTACGCCGTTTGGCCAGTCTGGAGCAGCAGGGTGCCGAAGCCCTGTTCGGTGAGCCGGCGTTGCAGCTCGAAGACCTGTTGCACCCGGATCGTGATGGCCGAGGCCGCGTGCATCTGCTCGATGCCTCGCGCCTGGTGCATGAGGCGCCCAAGGTCTACGCAACCTTTCTGTTATGGCTGCTGGCCGAGTTGTTTGAGCAGTTGCCGGAGCGTGGCGATGCCGACAAGCCGCTGCTGGCGCTGTTCTTCGATGAGGCGCATCTGCTCTTTCAGGGTACGCCCAAGGCGCTGCAGGAACGTCTGGAGCAAGTGGTGCGACTGATTCGCTCCAAAGGGGTCGGCGTGTATTTCGTCACCCAGTCGCCGGGTGATTTACCTGATGATGTGCTGGCCCAGCTCGGCCTGCGCATTCAGCATGGTCTGCGCGCCTTCACGGCCAAGGAGCAGAAGGCTCTGCGCGCCGTGGCTGATGGCTTTCGCCCGAACCCGGCGTTCAACACGCTCAGCGTACTCACCGAGTTGGGTATCGGCGAAGCGCTGGTTGGCACGCTGGAGGAAAAGGGCACGCCGGCCATGGTCCAGCGTGTGGCCATCGCGCCGCCGCAGTCGCGTATCGGCCCGCTGAGCGATGCCGAACGTGCCGCGCTGGTGCGCCAGTCATCGCTGGCGGGGCGCTATGACAAGCCTGTCGACCGCGAGTCGGCCTACGAGCTGCTCAACGCTCGTGCCGAACAGGCTCGTGATGCCGCGCCAGCCAAGGCAGCAGGAAAACAGCGGGTAGAGCCAGGGTTGGGCGATATGGCCAGCGATCTACTGGGCAGCGCCATGAAAAGTGCCTTGCGTCAGGCGGCCAACCAGCTAGGCCGGCAACTGGTGCGCGGACTGATGGGGTCGTTGATGGGGGGCAAGAAGCGCTAGAAACGGTCGTCACCCTGCGAAGGCGAGCATCCAGTGCTGTGTGGTCACGTTCGCGGGTGTGATGCGAAATGTCGTTATCAGCGCGCCCACTGTGGCCGGGCAGATGAACCCGGCACGGCAGGCTGTTACTGGCCGGCAGCTTCGCCAGCGGCTTCCTGCTTGTCCTGGCGCTCTTTCTCGATCTTCTCGATTTCCTTCTCAAAGGCCTGATCGAGCAGGCTGGGTTTCTTGCGCCAGGGTTTACGGTCAGGATCCGGTTGAGCGGCGTAGGTAATGACTTCTCCGCCGTAAACATTCTTGTAACGCTGCGCCTGGCGCTCGAGTTCGGCGCGCAGTTCGTCTTTCGTCACGTGTTTTACCTATCTGTTATGAGCGATCCACACGACACGTGAAGCACCAGGCTTCACTGCAGCGGTCAGGAATCGATCAGGGGCTTTGCTTTGAGTGGCAAGGAGATGATCGTGCAAAGCGTGCGCAATCTTCTCCGTGTTCTTCGCTACTTGACTATTTGTAACTTTATTACGAGAAAAGTTGCATGCAGTAACTGTCGCGTATTATCACTAACGCCTTGCCAATGTCCAGCAATCAGCCTCTTAGCGCCTGGTAATGCAAGCGCAAGTGCAGTTGGCAACTTTGTCTGTGAGCCAGTAACTGCAAGCCCGGGCGCGTTGGCAGGTGATGCGCATTGACCGGATGAGTGGCGGGCTCGAAGCAGAAGAAGTTCTGCGCCTGCGGACAGAACAACAGAAATACATCGCTGCCTTCGGCCTCGCAGACCAGTTGATAATCGGCATCCGCTTGAATGATGCGCGCCATGCCCGGCCATTGGGTAAAGGCATTGTCGACGAGTTGCTGCGGCAGCAGGGTCGGCTCTTCGAAGTTTCATGCCGGCGGCAACTCGACCCACTGACTGGACAGTTTGTCTTCAGCGCATAACCACACCCCGGCAGCTAGCGCCTGCTCGTCGCTGTGTCGCAGCAGCGCTCGGCCATCGCTCAGGCGAGTCCAGTTGACCAGGCTGGCGCCCAGTTCCGGGGCGAGGGTCAGTCGTGTCAGGCTATCGCGCAGGGTCAGCAGGGTCGTTGGCATGTGGCGCTCCTGGGGCTATAAATGTCGGGAATTCATAGCGTCATCGTACAACCGCTGGGCTATCATGGCGGCAAAGCCACGCGTCTAAATTCGAGAATTCGTCCACCATGGATACGCAAAACGCTCAACCTCGTGCTCGTCGCAAACACCGCAGCCTGGCTCAGGAATTGGTGGCCGAGCTGTCGCAGCGCATTCGTGATGGGCTGATCAAGCGCGGTGAGAAGCTGCCGACCGAATCGGCGATCATGGAGGAACAGGGTGTCAGCCGTACGGTGGTACGCGAGGCCTTGTCGCGTTTGCAGGCTGCTGGCCTGGTGGAAACGCGTCACGGCATTGGCACCTTCGTGCTGGACACGCCCAGTGCCAGTGGTTTTCGCATCGACCCGGCGACCATCGTCACCCTGCGCGACGTGCTGGCCATTCTCGAGCTGCGTATCAGCCTCGAGGTCGAGTCTGCGGGCATGGCGGCGGCGCGTCGTACCGATGCACAGCTGAAGGCCATCCGTGAGGCACTGGATGCCATCAACGAAAGTGCCGCGCATGCCAGTGATGCAGTGTCCTCGGACTTCCAGTTTCACCTGCGCATTGCCGAGGCCACCGGTAACCGTTATTTCACCGATATCCTCAGCCATCTGGGCACCAGCATCATCCCGCGGACCCGGGTCAATTCCGCCAGCCTGGCGCGTGATGACCAGAGCCATTACATGGCGCGCCTGGAGCGTGAGCACGAGCAGATCTTCGAGGCCATTGCGCGTCAGGATGCCGAAGCGGCGCGTGCGGCCATGCGTCTGCACCTGACCAACAGCCGCGAGCGCTTGCGTCAGGCGCACGAAGCGGCCGAGGCCGAAGCGCTGCACGGCTGAGCAGCCGCTAGCGGCGGTAAGCCAGCAAGACAATCCCGCCCACCACGATCAGCCCGCCGAGCACCTGCAGCGGGCCGAGCAACTGGCCGAGCACCAGCCAACCCAGCAGCATGCCGGCTACTGGTTCCATGTTCATCACCGGCGCGTTGCGGGCAATGTCCAGGCGCGGCATCAGGATGAACAGCATCGAGAACGCCGTGCCATAGAGCAGTACCAGGCAGGCCAGGGCGATCCAGCCGGCCGCCGCGTTGGGCAGACCCAGGCCGCCGGGCAGTGCACCGCTGGCACCGGCCAGGGCCGAGGCACTGAAGACCACCGCCATGGTCAGCATGCTGCGCACCCGTCCGGGCATGGCTGACAGTCGATGTTCGGTAATCCACAGCGCAACGGCGAAGACCCCCGCAGCAGTCAGGCTGAACAGTACCCCTTCGACCCAGCGCGCGTCGAGCTGAGCCTCGCCGGACAGGCGCGCCGGCACATCCAGCACCAGCACCAGACCGAACAGGATCAGGCCCATGATCATCGCGGCGCGGCCGGTTGGCGCCGCGCCACCGAGTGCCCAGGTGAGCAGAGCCAGCAGAATCGGCGAGAGGTTCACCACCAGCAATGCCAGGCCTACCGGGATGCGTACCACTGCCGAGTAGATGCAAAAGCTTTGCACCGCGATCAGCAGCCCCAGCAGCAACTGCCAGCCCCATGTGGTGCGGCTCAGGCGCAGCGAGTCACGTTGCCACAGCACCAGCGCCGCGAGTACCAGCAGGGTGCCCCCGGAGCGGAAGAGCATGGCCATCAGCAGACCGGTGTCGTGGTCGAAGGCGATGCGCGCGGCGATGTGGTTGCCAGCGAAGGAGCAGGCCAGGGTGGCGAGGATCAGCGCGGCGATATGCCGGGGGAACGGGGTTGCTGACATGGCAGGGCGATACGTCCTTATAAAGCGAGAGCCGTCAGGCGGCGGCTCGGGGTGAATGAAGCGGCCCCGCACGCGGGCGGTGAATCAGAAGGTGCGATCTCGCGAGCTAGAGCCCTACAAGGCAAAAACAGGCGAGGAAGCGGAGTGTACTTTTGTACATGAGCATTCCAAGCCTGTTTTTACGCAGCAGGGCCGACACGCAGCAGATCGTAAATCAGAGCACGACGCTCGGCAGCCACAGCGAGATGGCTGGAATGTAGGTCACGGCCATCAGCACCATGAACAGCGCGGCGTAGAAGGGCAGCAGTGCCTTCACGGTGTTCTCGATGGTGACCTTGCCGATTGCAGCGCCAACGAAGAGTACCGCACCTACCGGTGGCGTGATCAGTCCAATACCTAGGTTGACCAGCATGATCATGCCGAAGTGTACCGGGTCTACACCGAAGGAGGTCACCACCGGCAACAGGATCGGGGTGAGGATCAGGATCAGCGGCGCCATGTCCATCAGCGTGCCCAGGGCCAGCAGCATGAAGTTGACGCACATCAGGATCACGTAGCGGTTGTCCGAGAAGGTCAGGAACGCGGTGGTGATCTTCGATGGGATCTGCATCAGGGTCATGATGTAGCCGAACGCGGCAGCGAAGGCGATGAGGATCATCACGATCGACAGCGTGCGCACCGTGCGGTGCAGCATCTTCGGCAGTTCACTCCACTTGTAGTCGCGGTAGATGAACATGGTCACGAAGAAGGCCCAGATCACCGAGACGGCAGCCGACTCGGTGGCAGTGAACACGCCTGAGAGAATGCCGCCGAGGATGATGACCATGGTCATCAGGCCCCACAGTGCTTCCACTCAGATCTTCAGCGCCTGGCGCAGCGGAATCACTTCGCCCTTGGGGTAGTTGCGCTTCTTGGCGAACCACAGGCAGGCGCTGCAGGGCCATGTGAGAGCTCCCGTGGCAGCGCAGATCCTGCCTGCACCGGCGACCTTGGCGGTCGGCCGCGAAGGTCTTGCGCATCTGCTGTAGGAAGATGTGGCCGGCGAAGTGGTGGTCTGCAGTTTCGATACGGTGGCGCAAGGCGTGTTGGCCGAGGCGCTCAGCCGTGGTCTGCGCATTCCACAAGATCTTGCCGTGATGGGGTTCGGCGACCTGTCCAGCGCCGCCCATACCCATCCGCCGCTTTCCACCGTGCGAGTGGACGGGCCGCGTATCGGCTGTGCCATCGCCGATGCGCTGCTGGCGCGTATTGCCGAGCCGGCCGCTGCGCGTCAGCCGCTGCGCCTGGACGTGGGGTTCGAGCTGATCGAACGCGGCAGCGCCTGATCAGGCCAGGCGCAGGTGGTTGTCCCACAAGCCGGCCGGTAGCTGCAGGGCGTTGGTGACGATGCGCTCGCCGCGGCAATCGTACAGGCGACAACGGCCCTGACCCGAGGTCACGACGAAACCGTCGGCAACCGCGCCAACGCCTGCACAGTCCGGCAATGGCACATCCAGGCGCACCTGGGCGCTGTCCAGATCCCAGATGAAGAAGCGATTGCCGCGTGGTGCGGTCAACGCCAGCAGGCGCAGTTCGTCGTGAATGGCCACGCTGGCGGTGTACTGGTTCATGGCCACGCGTTGCGTCTCGCCCAGAGGAAAAGGCTGGAACGGCTGGCCGGGGCGCTTGATCGCCAGTAGCGGCACCTGATCATGCAGATCGCCCATGTATTGCTGGCCGCTGACCACCGTGCCGTCACGCGCGACAGCCAGGTGGCGGATGCTGTTCTGCTGGTCGGCCAGATACTCCTGGCTGACCAGGCTGCCGTCGCGCTGCATCAGCACCAGGCTGGCCTGCATGGCATCGAGATTCATGTCGACGCGACTTTCCGCTTCGGTGCGGATGCCGCCGTTGGCCACCACCAGGGTTTCGCCATCGGGCATCCACAGCAGTTGGTGCGGGCCTACGCCGTGGCTGCTGTGTTCAGCCGCGCGCAGCAACTGCTCACCCTGCAGGCGATAAACGCCAATGACGCCACGGCCTGGCTCGGTGGTGTCGTTCTCGGTGGCGTACAGCCACTCGCCGCCCTTGTGGAATACCGCGTGGCCGTTGAAATGACGCCCGGCCGGCGAGCTCAGCGTATGCAGCAGGCGGCCGTCGCGGGTGTCGATCAGGTAGCTCTCGGTGCTCGGCCGGCGACCGACGAACAGGGCCATCGGCAGGGCGGGGTGCGGCACCACATCGTGGCAGCGTTCGTTCACTGGTGTGGCGAAGGCGCGCTGACCATCGAGGCGATAGCCGACGGCGTAGTGGTTGCCGTCGCCGTCGTCACGGGCTGACAAGAGCAACGGCTGGCCGGATGGGCCGAACAGCGTCCAGCCACCGAAGGCGCCCGCCGCCGCCAGGCTGGCAGCGGCTGCACTGAGGCCGAGGAAGGCTCTGCGTTGCATGCTCAATCCCCGTCGTGGGCATTGAAGCCGATCTGCACGTCGAGCGCCTTGGCCAGTTCGCTTTCCTGCAGGCGGTGCAGGCGATTGAGGCTGTCGTACAGCTCGTTCAGGGCGGTGCGCCCAGCTTCATCGGCGAGCAGCTCACCCAGGGGACTGTCGAGTGCGGCCAGGCGCTGACGGGTGTCCTGGTAAGCGGCGTCGATGCGTTTTGCCAGGTCGGCCTGGTCGTCGCCCAGCAGCGACTGGATACCGTCACGGTTGCTGCCGTGCCACAGCCGTTCGGCACTGGCCAGTGCGGCGCCCTGGTTGGCCAGGCTGCCGGCACTGCGCCAGGCTTCGGCCTGATAGGGCTGGGCGATACCCTTGCTCTGCCGGCCCATCGGCGCGCCGAGTTTCTTCTTCAGGCCATCCAGGGCGCTGACCTGCACGCGCAACAGCTCGGCGATCGCTTCGTTGGCGTCGGCGTAGCGCTCGTTGGGGAATGTCTTCAGCTGTTCGGCCATGCCAGATTTGGCCTGCCATTCGCCGACGATCTGCGCCGCAAGTGCCTGCTGGTGTTTGCCGATGGCTTGCAGCAGTGGGCAATAGCGCGCTTTCTGTTCAGGCTGGGCGAGGTCCAGGTTGGGGTCGAAGAGAATGTATTCGTAGGCGGTCAGGCCCTGAACCACCACGCTGGCATTGGACAGGTCATCCGCACTCAGCTGCGGCTTGTTCTTCAGCAATGCTTCGACCTGGCGCTGCACCAGGTTCTTCTTGTCCGGCCAGAACTGGATTTGCCAGGCGCGGTTGCCTTCGGCCAGCGGCCCGACCAGCAACGGCTGCAAGCCGGCCCAGGCACTTTGGGCGCCGAGAAAGGCCTGGCGGGCGGTGCTCAGATCGGCGTTACCGGCGCAGAAGGCTTCGGCATTCACGGCCAACTGGCGGTCGGTCTCCTGCCAGCTGCTGTAGGCCGGCAACAGCACGCCATCGGTCAGCGCCGCGCTGACCTTGGCTTTCGGGTCCTGCTGGCCGCAGCCGACCAGGGCCAGGCCGAGCAGAGAGGCGATCAGGGTTTTGTGCAACATCGCAGGCTCCTTAAAGAGAATTCAGGAAGGCGAGCAGCGCTGCTCGCTCATCGCTATCGAAACGCAGCACCTGCTGCTTGGCCGCTTCGGCCTCGCCACCGTGCCAGAGAATGGCTTCCAGCAGGTTACGGGCACGGCCGTCATGCAGGAACTGAGTATGGCCATTGACCGTTTGCGTCAAACCAATGCCCCACAGCGGCGCCGTGCGCCATTCACGACCGTTGGCGAGGAACTCTTCGCGGCCATCGGCCAGCCCCTCGCCCATGTCGTGCAGCAGCAGGTCCGTATAAGGCCGGATCAGTTGGCTGGCCAGTTCCGGCTCGGCGGCATCGGCCGATGTGGTGAAACTGGGAGTGTGGCACTTCTGGCAACCGGCCTGGTGGAACAGGCTCTTGCCCTTGAGCACGTCAGGCGAGTCGACGTCACGCCGTGCCGGCACGCCCAGGTTACGGCTGTAGAACAGCACGCTGGCGAGAATGTTGTCGCTGACTTCCGGTTCGCCGCCATGGGGCGCGGCCAGGCAATCGGTTTGCGCCGTGGTGCAGTTGTCGTGAGGGATCAGCGAGCTGGTCAGGCCCATGTCATTGGCGAAGGCTTCGGCATTTTGCTGATTGAGGTTGGGTTGGCCAGCCTTCCAGCCGAAGCGGCCGAGCACGCTACGTTGCAGCTGTCGATCCCAGACGATGTTGGGGCGCCCGGAAATACCGTCACCATCGGCGTCATCCGGATCGGCACTGGCCAGAATGGCGTCCTCGGCAATGGCCTCGAGCAGGCCGAGGCCGATCATCGGCGGGGCGATACGCGTGGAGAACAGGGTATCCGGATGCATGGCGCCATAGCCCAGCTGGCTGATCTGCAGCTCGGGCTTGCGCAGCTCCACCAGGGTGCCATCGGCAAAACGCACCGGCACACTGCTGTAGATCACGCGTACCTTGCCTTCGGGGGCAACACCGGGGTTGGCCATGTCCTGCATCTGGGTGCCGTAGGTAGGCTCGGCGACCACGCCCTGGTGGATCAGCATCTCGGCATGCTCCGGGCCGGCCGGTATCGACAGACGCACCAGCATCGAGGTGGCGCTGACCGCATCTGGCCCCGGTGGATGGCCGCGACCATCCTTGATATGGCAGTTCTGGCAGGCATTGGTATTGAACAGCGGGCCCAGGCCATCGCGTGCTGTGGTGGTGGCTGGCGCCGTGACCCAGGGATTACGGAAGAAGCTGTTGCCCACGGCGAAATCCAGGCGACGGCTGGGTGCGAGGTTCGCCGAAGGCAGGGAGAAGGCGTTTTGATCGAACTTGCGTACCGTCGCCGCACCGGCCGAGAGATGTTCGCCAGGCTCTGCCAGGGTGAATTCAGGCTGCTGTTCGCAAGCGATCAAAGACAGGGTCAGAAAGGGCAGCAGGCAGCGCTGGAGCGGCGACATCGAGGAACAATCCGAACTGGCAGGGAAGCGGGGCGCCAAGATTAGCAGGCTAACGGAATTTAAATAAGATGGATTAGCGTTATCTAGACGCGGCCAGAGGTCGCGGGGTATGCCGGCATCATTACTTCCCTGCCATCAGCTTCTTCGATTATCTATGCAGTGGCTGCGGCTTCAGAGAGTGGTGCTGATTGAGAGCAAGAACGTTCAAGACCTCCCTGGGGCGTTTGGCTAAGATCGCCTGCCCAAGGAGGTTCCATGTCCCGTCATCACGAATTCACCCAAGGCGCCCGCGATATGCTGCCGATGCTGCTCGGCGCCATTCCCTTCGGCATCATCTTCGGCAGCCTGGCTGGTGCTGCAGGGCTCGATGTCTGGCAAACACTGGGTATGTCCGCGCTGGTGTTCGCCGGCTCTGCACAGTTCATCGCCATCAGCCTGTTGGCTGGTGGCGCCGGTATCGCCGTGGTTCTGCTGACCACTCTGGTGGTCAATCTGCGCCATGCCTTGTACAGCGCCAGCATGCAGCCCCACGTCCGCCATCTGCCCAAGCGCTGGCGCGTGCCGTTGGCCTTCGGCCTGACCGATGAGGCCTATGCGGTGGTGGTGCAGCGCTATGCGCGGGGTGACCAGGGCACCTACCGCCATTGGTACTTTCTCGGCGCGGCCCTGGCCATGTACTGCAACTGGCAGCTGTGCACGCTGGTCGGCGTGCTGTTCGGCCAGGCGGTGCCAAATATCGGTGAGTGGGGGCTGGATTTCGCCATGCTGGCGACCTTCATCGGCATCGTCGTGCCGATGTTACGTAACCAACCACAAGTGGCGGCCGCCCTGGTGGCGGGCGCCGTGGCGCTGGCGTGTCATGCCTTGCCCTACAAGCTTGGGCTGATGGCGGCTGCGGCCAGTGGCATCGTCGTCGGCGTGTGGTTGGAGCGGCGCAATCCGGCGCTGCAGGAGGAGTTGGTCTGATGGATATCTGGTTGCTGATTCTGGGCATGCTGGCGATCACCTTCATCACCCGCTACAGCCTGTTTGCGTTCCCTGACCTGCGCTTTCCGCCGCTGATCAGGCAGGGGCTGCATTACGTGCCGACTGCGGTACTGACGGCCATCGTTGTGCCCGGCATGCTCATACCGGACGGGCAGAGCTGGGCGCTGAGCTGGAACAATGCCTATCTGCTGGCGGGTGTGGTGGCCATCGCCATCGCTGCTTGCACGCGGCATCTGCTGGCGACCATCGGTGGTGGATTGCTGGTGTTCTTCCTGCTGCGCTGGGCGTTCGGGCAACTGCCTATCTGAGTGGCGCGGAACTGGCCTGGTGCGCATGGTGCACCCTAGCCGGGTAGACCGTTGCAAAGCCGCTATACCAGCGCGCTGACCTTCAGATCGCGCTGGCTCAAGCGCAGGTAGTGTTGGTCAGCCTTGAGCAGTAGCGCGTGGTCGTCGACGCTCAGTTCTTCATGAGCATGACCTTCGGCCTGGCTGCGGTAGAGGCTTTCACCGGGGCGGCGGCGCAGGCATTGGTAGCGCTGCTGGCGTGGTTCCACCTTGAAGCTGAGCATGTCGATATAGGCGACCTGCATCTCATCACTCTGCCCGGTCTCCAGCGCACTGCGTTGCAGGGCTGGGGTGTGGATGAAGGGCGAGGCCGAGAGCATGACATGTTGGCATTGCTGCAGATCGGGACGCGGTACGCCATCGAGCAGCCAGTTGCCGCACAGATCACGCTGCAGGCAGAGGTTGCGCTGGCCGTGGTTGTCGACCTTGAGACAGAGGCGACGGAAGCGCCAGCGCGCGTCGCAATCGATCAGGTAGTTGGCAACGATGCTGTTGCCCTTGATGACCTGCATGAGGTGGCTGGTGGCGTGAATGCCATTGGCATCCTGACTCAGACGCAGCGTTTCCACGCCGGGGGTGTGCCTGGGTTTCCAGACCAAGGTCTGCTGCATCGGTCGACTCCATGCCGAGCGCGAAACAGGAGGGAAGGGCGCTTGCGCGCAGAGCACATTCCCTCGTGCTCCATGTTTGTTGTGGCGCGCAGCATAAAGCGACAGCGATGTGATGTCTGTCAGCTTTTGCTGACAGTTGCGCAGGTTTTTGCGCTATAGATTCAGGCTTTCGGCTTCAGCGGTTGCTGTTCGAACTTCACGCCGTCCAGGCCATGCACCATCAGCGCGCGGATGTTGCCGTGGTCGCTGCCTTGCGGCGTGGCCAGCACGCTGCGGTAGTGCTCGCCGAAGGCACGCAGCGCTTCGTCCTTGCTCAAGCCTTCCAACAGGGCCAGACCCAGAGTCTTGCAGGAGCCTTCGTTCTGGCCCGCGGCGTTTTCCACGTCGCCATTGCGGAAGGCGCTGGGCTGATAGTCATAGTGCGCGGCGACGAAGGCCAGGGTTTCACTGAAGGCGTAGTCGTCCTGCTGCAGGCGGCTGCGCAGTTCTCTCAGGGCGGTCATTCATGCTTTCCTTTGGCAAATGCGGCTTGCTGTTCGGCGGAGGCTTCTTTCTGATATTTGGCTTTCCAGTCGGCATAGGGCATGCCGTATACGGTCTCGCGAGCCTGGTCGGCGCTGACCTCGATACCGAGGTCGTCGGCAGCGGCCTTGTACCATTTGGACAGGCAGTTGCGGCAGAAACCGGCCAGGTTCATCAGCTCGATGTTCTGCACGTCAGGACGGCTGCGCAGATGCTGCACCAGTGCGCGAAAGGCTGCAGCTTCCAGTTCGAGGCGTTCTTGCTCGGTCATGGTGGGCTCTCCGGTATTAGGTGGCGGCGATGATAAGAGCCTTGCTGGAGAGCGACAAGCCGCTGTCAGCGATGGCCGGCCAGGGTGATGGATACCGACTCGGCGAAACGCAGGGCATGCGGTTTGTCCACTTCCACTTCGGCATAACGCACGGCCTGATGGGTCATCACCAGGTCGAGGATTTCCTGGGTCAGGCGCTCGAGCAGGGCGAAGCGATTGCCTTCGACATGGGCGATGATCGCCTTGGTGATGGTGCGGTAGTTCAGCGCATGCTCGATGTCGTTGACCTCTACCGCATCGACGGCGGGGTAGAGGATGGTTAGGTTGATCAACACGTCCTGCTTGTTGTTGATCTCTTCTTCCTTGATGCCGATGTAGGTGCGCAGGCGCAGGTCCTTGACGCGGATGCGCGCCATTCCGGGTTCCAGTCGCGGCATTAGTTGTTCCGTCCGATCAGTTGCAGGAATTCGTGGCGAGTGTTGCAGGACTCGCGGAAGGCGCCAAGCATCACCGAGCTGCTCATCACCGAATTCTGCTTCTCCACGCCACGCATCATCATGCACATGTGCTTGGCCTCGATCACCACCGCGACGCCAGCGGCGTTGGTCACCTGCTGGATCGCATCGGCGATCTGCTTGGTGAGGTTTTCCTGGATCTGCAGGCGCCGCGCGTACATGTCGACGATGCGCGCCACCTTGGACAGCCCGAGCACCTTGCCGGTGGGGATGTAGGCGACATGCGCCTTGCCGATGAAGGGCAGCAGGTGGTGTTCGCACAGCGAGTACAGCTCGATGTCCTTGACGATCACCATCTCGTCATTGTCGGACTCGAACAGTGCGCCGTTGACGATCTCGTCCAGTGACTGCTGGTAGCCATGACACAGATACTGCATGGCCTTGGCCGCGCGTTTGGGCGTATCGAGCAGACCCTCGCGCTCCGGGTTTTCACCGAGGCCTACGAGAATCTCGCGGTATTGCTGGGAAAGAGGTTGGCTCATGGCAGTGTCCTGAGCAGCCGCTTCACTTGAGGTGGCGGCCGCCGTTGAGGGTAAGGGTCGTTCCGGTTACGTAGGAGTTGTCCAGCAAATAGCGCAGTGTCTGGTAGAAGGGCTGCGGGCCGGGTTCTATGCCCAGCGCCGATTTGGCCAAGGTCTTGGTGCGGTAGGCGTCGTCATCACCATCGTTGAACATCAGCAGTGCTGGCGCGATGGTGTTGACCTTGATGCGTGGAGCAAAACGCGCGGCGAACGACAGTGTCAGGCTTTCCAGGCCCGCCTTGCTGGCGCAGTAGGCGGGGCGATTGGCGCTGCCCTTGCGCACCACGTCGTCACTCACATGCACGATGTCGGCGTGATTCGACTGCAGCAACAGCTCGCTGCAATGCAGGTTGATCAGATACGGCGCGAGCATGTGCACGCTGAACAGCTGGCGAAAGGCATCGGCTTCTTCGCCGGGTGTTTCGGCCTGCCACTGCGAGGCGTTGTGCACGATCGCGCGCAGGCCATTGCACTGCAACTTGACCTGTTCGATGAACGCCATGATGCCGCTCTCATTGCTGAAATCCGCCTGCAGAGCGATGGCACCGCGCTCACGCAGCCGCGCAATGTCGTCGCGGTTCTGGCGGTAGCTGATGATCACCGGCTGGCCTTCGTCGAGCAGGCGTTCGGCGCAGTAGAGGCCGACCCTCTGGCCGGCGCCGGTGATCAGGATGGGGAAGCTGGCAGCGCTCATGTGCAACTCGTGAGAAAGAAATGAAGGCCTGGCTCGTACCGCCTCGGGATACCTGACCAGTGGCAGGCGCTACTCACCAGACCGTGGATAAAGCTATACCAGAGCTGCAGGTTGTACAACCCTGTGCGACATGTGGTTTTGCTATCAGGCTGAGTGGATTTGCCTATTTTGCTGAGTTTTAAGGGTTTTTACTGAGGAGGTGGGGAAGGGGTTTTTGTACTTTACCTGTACGAATTACTGTTTTTGTACAGATATTGGCTGCTTGTACAACGAAATCGGCCAGCACGAGGCTGGCCGATTGGTAGAAGTGGATGCTTTCAGGGCTTGCCGATGCTGGCGGCTCGCCTGCTCAGGCGCTGCGGATGGTTATCTTGTAGCCAGGGTTCCAGCAGGCGAGTGGAAAGCGGGATGAACCAGTAGGTCATCAGTGGCGTCAAGGCCAGCGTCGACAGCAGCACGCGGGTGACCAGCGAAAGGTCGGCGAGCCAGGGGCCGAACAGCAGGTTGAAGGCCAGGGACACCGGAAAGAACGCCAGCCAGATCGCCACGCTCTGCTTCCAGCGCGGAGCCTGTCGATGGGCGCTGCCGAACCAGGCGTCAAGGCCGACTGCACGCTTCTCCTGCGGTTGGGCAAACAGGCCCGCACCCCGCTGCAGCCAGGCCTGGCGTGAGGCTGAGTGCTCCCAGGAAGCCATGGTCTGTTCGTCGCTGAAGCGGAAAACGATCTGAAACTCATCGTCATCGGCGGGCGGTGCCAGCACGCCGGAGCCGAGATAGCCCGGAAAGTCGGTTGCCAGGTGTTCGCCTTCACGCAGCCAGGCGATGAAGTCGTGATAACGACCATTGGCGACGCGGCGCGCCACCATCAGGGTTACGGGGGACATTGTGTATCTCCTCGAGTATTGCCGTCAGCCGGGGTGTGGCGTAGGGCGCGATCAAGCACGGGGTGGTGTGCTCGACGAAAATTGCAGCAAGGATTATTCCCGTTTCGTGAAAATTAGCCAGCCCCGCCTGACAAGGGGCTCCAGACGGGTTAAAGGAGAAACCTTGGGCGGGATTTGCACCATTCAAGGGCATGGGCTGTGTGCTATGGTTCGGTGAAGGGCGCCAGGCATGGATAAACATCGCGCTTGAGGCTGCCGTTATCCTTGTTGTTGTGCTTGGTATGGTTTTGTACATATCTTGCACAATGCCAGTGAGCAGTTGCTGGGTTACAATTGCCCAATATTCGTTGCCGTGATGCCCGAAGCCATGCCCGAACTCGCCTCCGTCACATCGCTCGCGTCCAGCGCTTTGAAACAGGAAGAGCTGTTCCCCATTCGCGAGGTTTCCCGCCTTACCGGTGTCAATCCGGTCACCCTGCGTGCCTGGGAGCGGCGTTACGGCCTGATTCAGCCGACACGGACCGATAGCGGCCATCGCCTGTATTCGCAGGCCGACATCGACGCGGTGCGCAGCATCCTCGCCTGGATCGAGCGTGGCGTCGCGGTCAGCAAGGTCGGTTCGATCCTGGCCAAGAGCGCCAGCAGTCGCAGCGTCGCTACGCCCGCCTACAACGACGTCGTCAGTGACGACTGGAGTCAGTGGCAGGATCAACTGCGCAGCGCGCTGCAGAACTTCGATGAGTCTCGTCTTGAGCGTGTGTACGGGCAGATTTTCTCCTGCTATCCGCTGCCGGTGGTGTTCCAGGATATTTTCATGCCGGTTTGGCAGGAACTGCTGCTGCGTCAGGACGAAGTCGGTCAGCGCGGCGAGTGGCTGATGCTCGACGGCTTCCTGCGTGGGCGCTGCTGGCAGCGTCTGCAATTGGGGCGTGATGATTCGCGTGAGCGCGTGCTGCTGGTGGCGCTACCTGGCCACTGCCGGGAACTGGAGTTGCTGGTTGCAGCGTTGCTGCTGGGCAATCAGGACGTCGACGTGTCGGTGATGGGGCCAGGCGTACCCATGACCGATCTGGCCCTGGTCTGTGAACGCATGCAGCCCCAGGCGCTGGTGGTCTTCAGCAACCAGCCGCCAGGCGAGGAGTTCCCGCGGCAACTGGCGCGCCTGGCGCTGGGTCTGGAGTGTCCGCTGCTGTTGGCCGGTGACAGTGCCGATCTGGCGGAGGAAAGTCTGGCCGGTTCGCCCATTGCTTGCCTGGGTAATGAGGGACGCCTGATGCAGCGTCGTATGCAGCAGTTTCTGGCTGGCCATCTCGATACCTGAGGTGGTCCAGGCTACTGAGCTTCAGCTGACTGCTGCGGTCTGCGACTGTTGTTCGCTGTGCTGTTCGAACAGGTACTGACGCAGAGTTTGCTCATCTTCCGTATGTAGCGTCTGCAGGCTGTAAGCGTAACGCTTCTGGCTGACGCGTCTTGCGAGCCGCGCGCGCAATTGAACGCGGCGCTCCTGGGGCAAAAGCAGTTGCAGCAACTGATCCTTGGCCGGCGTGCCTGTTTTGCTGTATTCCACCAGGATTCCATTGTTCGATAGCTCCAGCGCCTTCAGGCCACTGGGCTGGTCGCTGTCGTCCAGCAGTGCTAATGCCGTGGGCAGGACAAGACGCCATGGGCGTTCGCTTACCCCTTGTTCGAAGATCAGCGGGGCGCCCAGCTCCAGGCGTGACTGACTGTGGTCGTCTTGGATCAGGTGCAGGGGGAAGCTCAGATGCTGATTGTCGGTATGCGTATCCAGGCTTAGCTGTTCTTCGTTGCCCAGGCGAGCCAGCAGCTCACTGAGTCGTTTGCCCAGAGCCAATGACGGCGCTGCGTCAGGGCGCCGCTTTTGCGGAGGTTTGAAGAGGATCTTCTGGATGAAATCCAGTTCGTCCTGAGTCAGCAGCGGATCGCTTTGCATGGGATGATACTGCACGGGTTCAAACCCATCTGACTGCGCTGACGAAGGATAGTTTTATCCGTTCGTCAGCTTTTCAGGCGCGCCAGCTCGGCCTTCAACTCGGCGACCTCTGCCTCCAGCTCACGCACCCGCTGCTTGGCTTCGACCTGTTCGGTAACATCCTTCTGGATACCGATGTAGTAGGTCAGCTGGTCGCTTTCGTTCAGCACCGGAGTGATCGATAGCTCGTTCCAGAACGCGCTGCCATCCTTGCGGTAGTTACGAATGATCTGTCGGCAGGGCTTGTTCGCCTTGACCGCTTCGCGAATGGCCTGCAGGCCGAGTTGTGCACGGTCAGTGCCCTGCAGGAAACGGCAATCCTGGTAGAGGATGTCATCGCAGGGGTAGCCGGTCAGGCGCTCGAATGCCGCGTTGGCGTAGATCAGAATATTGTCTTCGCCCTCCTGCTCGGCCACCACGATCCCATCGTTGGAGGCGTCGACTACCAGTTGCAGCAGTTTGGCATTGATCATGAGTCCGGTTCCGCGATGGTTATGGGCTGCATTCTAAAACATCGGGTCGGGCTGTCCACTTGCGGCATAATGCGCGGCGTTTTTCCTGTTTCCGGAGTTGTCATGAAAGTCGCCATTCTCTCGGGCTCGGTCTACGGTACGGCCGAGGAAGTCGCTCGCCACGCCGAGCGTCAGCTCAAGGCCGCCGGGCTGGATGCCTGGCACAAAGCGAACGTGAGCCTCGAGGAGCTGCTGGCCTTCGCGCCGGACGCCTTCCTTACCGTCACGTCCACCACTGGCATGGGTGAGCTGCCGGACAACCTGCTGCCGCTGTACAGCGAAATCAGAGACCGTTTGCCGGCCTGGAGCGGCAAACCGGCTGCGGTGCTGGCGCTGGGCGACTCCAGCTATGACACCTTCTGTGGTGGCGGTGAACTGATGCGTGAGTTGTATGCCGAGCTGGGCCTGCGCGAAGTGGTGGAAATGCTGCGCCTGGACTCCAGCGAAACCGTCACGCCTGAAACCGATGCCGAACCCTGGCTGCAAGCCTTCGTGGCGGCGCTGAAGGCCTGACGTGCCCCAATACCCCGAGCTGGTTTGACCGGCGATAAAAGCGGCGAATACCTGCCTATCGCACCGCGGCGCGTCAGCGCCGTGACCCGCAAAGCCATCAAGATGGCTGCCAGGGCAACTACCGCCAGCGACGCGCCTGGCTAGACTGCGGACACCACCGACCAACAAGAATATCGAGGTGACCGCCGTGAATGCTCCGCTGAAACTCCCTGCCGTGAAGAATCTGGTTTCCGAGGCCGAATGGCGTGCACGCGTCGACCTCGCCGCCTGCTACCGGCTGATCGCCCTCTATGGCTGGGATGATCTGATCTTCACCCATATCTCTGCCAAGGTACCGGGTACGGAAGATTTCCTGATCAACCCCTATGGCCTGATGTTCCACGAAATCACGGCGTCGAGCCTGGTCAAGGTCGACCTGGCGGGCAACAAGCTGATGGACAGCCCGTTCGACATCAACCCGGCCGGTTACACCATTCACAGCGCCGTGCACGAGGTGCGCCACGATGTCGGCTGCGTGCTGCACATTCACACCCCGGCGGGCATCGCCGTGTCGGCGCAGAAGCAGGGCTTGCTGCCCCTGTCGCAGCAATCGCTGTTCGTCCTCGCCAGCCTGGCCTACCACGGCTATGAAGGGGTGGCGCTGAATCATGACGAGAAGGCGCGGCTGCAGGCGGACCTGGGCGACAAGAATTTCATGATCCTGCCCAACCATGGGTTGCTCACTGCTTTCGGCGGCATCGCCGACGCCTTCCTCGGCATGTTCATCCTGCAGCGTGCCTGTGAGATCCAGGTCATGGCGCAGAGCGGCGGTGCCGAGCTGATCCATATTCCGCAGCAGATTCTCGACGGTGCGCGGGCGATGATCGCCGGTGTGATGAAAACGCCACAGGGCATGGGGGGCTCGCTGCCTTGGCCGGCGCTGCTGCGCAAGCTGGACCAGCAGATGCCGGGTTACGATCAGTGAACGGGCTGCCAGGCATCGCCCTGGATGATTGGCGCGCGCAAAGCCAGGCTTTTCACTTTCGTGGTCACACGATCCGTTACTGGGCCGCTGGAGACACGCAAGCCCAGCCTCTGCTGCTGATTCACGGCTTTCCCAGCGCCAGCTGGGACTGGCATCGCCTGTGGACGCCACTGGCCGAGCGTTACCGGGTTATCGCCTGCGACATGCTTGGCTTCGGTTACTCGGCCAAGCCGCGTGGGCATGCCTATAGCCTGCTGGAACAGGCCGATCTGCAGCAGGCACTGCTGGCCCATCTCGGCGAACAGCGCCCGGTGCATGTGCTGGCTCACGACTATGGTGACAGCGTTGCCCAGGAGCTGATCGCGCGGCATCAGGAGAGGCAACTGCAGCTGGCGGGTTGTGTGTTCCTCAGCGGCGGTCTGTTCCCCGAAACCCATCATCCGGTGCGGGTGCAGAAGTTGCTGCTCGGGCCGCTTGGTCCGCTGATCGGGCGGTTGTTCTCACGGCGCAAGCTGGCACAGAGTTTCGCCCGCATCTTCGGCCCGCACACCCAGGCCAGCGAAGCCGAACTGGATGCCCTGTGGCAACTGGTGGCGTACAACAACGGCCCGGCGGTGATGCATCGTCTGATTCGCTACATGCCCGAGCGGCGCCAGCAACGGCAGCGCTGGGTCACGGCGATGCAGGCCACGACGCTGCCGATGCGGGTGATCGATGGCGCCTTCGATCCCATCTCCGGTGCGCATATGGTGGCGCGCTACCGTGAGCTGATCAGTGACCCGGATACGGTGCTGCTCGACGGCATTGGTCACTATCCACAACTCGAAGCGCCGGCGGCGGTACTCGAACATTATCTGCAGTTTCGCAGCACAAGGAGCCCACATGCGTAGACGTACCCTGCTCAAAGGCGCAGCACTGACCAGCGCCGCCGCCCTCGGCGCCGGTTACTGGGCCTTGCCGACTGGCCCGCAGCCCGCGGCCGTCAGTCTGCAGGGTGCGCGCCAGGTGCTGGCTGACTTGCAGGGCAAGACACTACGCAGCGTGCGAGGCTGGAGCCCGAGCCAAGTGTTCAACCACTGTGCGCAGAGCATCGACTATTCCATCGACGGTTACCCCGAGCTGAGGCCAGTCTGGTTCCGCCACAGCCTGGGGCCGGCCGCATTCGCCGTATTCAGCGCGCGCGGTGCCATGCGTCATCCACTGGATGAGGTCATTCCCGGCGCGGCGCCTCTGCTTGAACCGGCCAGCCAGGCCGAGGCCTTGCAGCGCCTGCAGATAGCGTTCGAGCGGTTCGCCAGCCATGCCGGTGAATTGCAGCCACATTTCGCCTACGGTGCACTGAACCATGCCGAGTACGGCCAGGCGCACGTCATGCACCTGTACAACCACCTCAGCCTGATTCGCCTCGCCTGAGGCGCGTATAAGGTCGCATTATCGCTTGTCATTCAGCGCCTGCGCGCGCCTTGTGCCGTCTGCAGGGCTGCCTGACACTCGGGGTATTCGCAATCTGCCTAGGAGCCTGTCGATGAGCGATGCCATCCGTTTCGAAGATCAAGTAGTCATAGTTACCGGTGCTGGCGGTGGCCTGGGCCGCGCCCATGCACTGCTGTTCGCTCGTCATGGCGCCAAGGTGGTGGTCAACGATCTCGGCGGTAGCACCCATGGTGAAGGGGCCAACGCTTCAGCGGCCGACAAGGTGGTGGAAGAGATTCGCGCCTTCGGTGGTACTGCAGTGGCCAACCATGACTCGGTCACCGATGGCGACAAGATCGTGCAGACGGCGCTGGATCATTTCGGCCGTATCGATGTGCTGGTCAACAATGCCGGCATTCTGCGCGACAAGAGCTTCCACAAGATGGAGGACGCTGACTGGGATCTGGTCTACAGGGTCCATGTCGAAGGCGCCTACAAGACTACTCATGCAGCCTGGCCTCATTTGCGCGAGCAGAACTTCGGCCGGGTCATCTTCACTTCGTCCACGTCAGGGATCTACGGCAATTTCGGCCAGAGCAACTACGGCATGGCCAAGCTCGGCCTGTACGGTCTGACGCGCACCCTGGCCATCGAAGGGCGCAAGAACAACATCCTGGTCAACGCCATTGCCCCGACCGGTGCCACGCGCATGACCGAAGGATTGATCCCGCCGCAGGTGTTCGAACAGCTCAAGCCCGAACTGGTCAGCCCGCTGGTGGTGTACCTCGGCAGCGCCGCCTGTCAGGACACCGGCGGCCTGTACGAAGTCGGCGGTGGCTGGGTGGGCAAGGTGCGCTGGGAGCGCAGCCTGGGCGCGGGCTTCGATCCCAAGGCCGGTTTCAGTCCCGAGGATGTCGCGGCGCAGTGGCAACGTATCTGCGATTTCGAGGGTGCTGCGCACCCGGCCGACAACGTCGAGGCGCTCAAGGAAATGATGGCGAACCTGCAGAAGTACGCGCTCTAGACCACATGCGAGCGCTGAAAGGCCGGTAGCGATCAGGCAACGCGGTGTTTCGTGGTCCGGCTCCGGGGCGAGGCTTGGCCAGGCCATGCAGCTCTGGTTCGCGGCGGGGCGCCGCTCCTACACAGTCGGTATATCGACGCTTGGCTTTTTGTTGAGTAGTACTCGGCTGTTACCTGTCGGAAGAAATAGGGGCGAATAATGGCGTTCCTTCCACCTACCTTCAGGAGACGATCATGGCTGCCAAGAAGATTCTCATGCTGGTCGGCGACTACGCCGAGGACTACGAAACCATGGTGCCGTTCCAGGCGCTGCAGATGGTTGGCCATACCGTGCATGCGGTCTGCCCGGACAAGGTGACCGGGCAGACGGTACGCACCGCCATCCACGATTTCGAGGGCGACCAGACCTACAGCGAAAAGCCCGGCCACAACTTCGCCCTCAACTATGACTTCGCCAAGGTGCGTGCCGACGATTACGACGCGCTGCTGGTACCCGGTGGCCGTGCGCCCGAGTACCTGCGCCTGAACGCCGATGTCATTGCCTTGGTCAAGGCGTTCGCGGCGGCTGACAAGCCCATCGCTGCCGTCTGCCACGGTGCCCAGTTGCTGGCGGCAGCAGGGGTGCTGGAGGGACGTGAATGCAGCGCCTATCCTGCTTGTGCGCCGGAAGTGGCGCTGGCCGGTGGCAAGTATGTGGAAATCCCGGTGGACCAGGCGCACGTACAGGGCAAGCTGGTCAGCGCGCCGGCCTGGCCTGCGCATCCGGCCTGGCTGGCGGCGTTTCTCAAGGTGCTGGGGACTGAAATCCGCTTGTGAGCAGCCGGAGCCCGGATGCAATCCGGGCGCATCATCGCCGGCATTCACGCATTGACTGTACCGGGCTATGGCGCGAGCAAGACGTAGGGCGGGTGCAACCCGCCAGTCCATACGTGGCGGGTTGCACCCGCCCTACCTTTCAGGAGCACGACCGATGTGCGAACTCTATGTGAAGGCCGATCCGATTCTCTACGAGTCGCGCTCACGCTCGTTGCGCATCCGCGGTGTGGTCACCACGTTGCGTCTGGAAAATCAGTTCTGGGACATCCTGCGCGAAATCGCCGAAGTCGATGGCATGACCACCAACCAGCTAATCGCCAAGCTGCATGACGAAGTCATGGATTTTCGCGGCGAAGTGGTCAATTTCGCCTCGTTCCTGCGTGTCAGCTGCACCCGCTACCTGGCACAGAAGGCCGGGCGTCAGGTGCCGCTGAGAGTGGTTGGGGCCAGCGGCTGAATCACTGGTACATCCAGAAGTTCGGGTGTTCCTGCACGTTCGCGGTGGCCGGCTGCTGGCTCGGTTGGGATTGCTGGAAGAAACGTTTGATCAGGCTCATGCGAAGTTACTCCTGTAGCGGCTGTTGAACAGGCGTGCATGATTGGATAAACGCTTCGATTGATGAAACGGATTGTCTCTATCTTGATGATTGGGTATGGCTATAAATGATCATTGAGGCTCGCGATCACTCAAGCAAGGCTGCCGGGACGTCGGGGTAAGCGCACGCTGACCCGCAGGCCGCCGAGCGGCGACTCATCAAGGGCGATACTGCCCTGATGCAATTCAACGACGCGGCGCACGATGGACAATCCCAGCCCGGCGCCCTGGCCTTCACCAACACGGAAGAAGCGCTCGAACAAGCGCTCGCGCAACTCCGCTGGCACACCTGGGCCACTGTCGAGTACCTGCAGCAGCAGGTCCTGAGTGGTGGCCTGCAGCTGTACCTGAATGCAGCCGCCCACCGGTGTGTACTGCACGGCATTGCTCACCAGGTTCTGCAGCAGGATACCCAGGCTGGGGGCATCCGCCGGCAGGTGGTAGTCGCCTGGTTCCTCAGCGTCGAGAATCAGCTCCTGGCCGCGATTGAGCGCCAGTGGTGTCAGTTCGGCCAACTCGCCACGCAGGAAGGCCAGCAGGTCGAGGTGGTCCATGTTCAGGCGGATGCCGTTGGGATCGAGGCGTGCCAGCGTCAGCAGTTGCGCGACTACGCGGGTGGCGCGGTCGACACCGCTGCCCAATTGCCTCAGCGCCTCTTCACGGTCGCCGGCATCCGGTGCTTCCAGTGCGTTCTGCGCATGAATGCGCAGCACCGCCAGCGGCGTACGCAGCTCGTGGGCGGCATCGGCGATGAAGCGCTTTTCCTGTTCCAGCAACTGGTTGACCTGCATCAGCAGGCGATTGAGCGCGGCGGCCATCGGCTCCAGTTCGTTGGGCAGGGGCGGAAAGACCAGCGGCGCCAGGTTGTCCGGGGCGCGGCCGCGGATGGCATCGGCCATGCGCTTGAGCGGATACAGGCCCCAACCCACGGTCAGCCACAACAGCAGACCGACGATGGGCAGGCCGATCAGCAGCGGTTGCAGGCTGCGTCGGGCGATCTTGCCGATCAACTCGCCGCGTACGTCCTCGCGCTCGCCCGCCAGTACCCAGTGGTAGTCGCGGCTGTCATGCAGGACGAACACCCGCCAGTTGTGCTCGCCGATGGTCAGGTTGTGGTAACCGATCAGGTAGCGAGCCAGCTGCGCCAGGCGTTCGCGCATCGGTTGGTCATCATTGGGCAGAGCCAGGCCAAGCTGCTGGATCATGTCGTTGAGCAGGCCGGGTGGCGCGCTGGCAGACTGGAACAGTAGCTCGCCATCGTCGTCGAGCATCTGGAAGGCCAGCTTGCCTTCGTATTCGTGCCCGAACAGGTTCTCCGGATTGCGCGAGCTGTGCAGCAGCAGGGCTTCATCGAGCACTGCCTGCATCTCACGGCGCTCGGTCTCGCTGAGGTCGTGGCGTACCAGGCCCATGAGCAGGCGGGCGGTCTGCGCCAGCTGCGCATCGAACAGCTCGCGTACTTCATGCACCGAGTCGTTGTAGATCTTGTGGCTGATTAACCCGAAGCTGGCCGCTACCAGCAGTAGCAGCAAGGCGAGCAGACGAGTGCGGATGGAGCCGAAGGTTTTCAGCAACCTCATTTGTCCACCAGATAACCGACGCCGCGTACCGTGCGGATCAGTTCCGGGAAGAATTTCTTGCGCAGGTGGTGCACGTGCACTTCCAGGGCGTTGCTTTCCACTTCCTTATCCCAGCCGTACAGCGCCTGTTGCAGCTTGTCGCGAGTCAGTACGCGGCCGGGCTGGATCAGCAACTCGTGCAGCAAGAGGAATTCCTTGCGTGGCAGGTTGATGGTCTGGCCCTGGTATTCGACCACCTGGCTGGCCGGGTCGAGGCTGATACCGCGGTACTCCAGCGCCGGTTGCGGGCGTTGGAAGCTGCGCCGCAGCAAAGCGCGTAGACGCGCCTTGAGCTCGGCGACGTCGAAAGGTTTGATCAGGTAGTCGTCGGCACCGGCATCGAGCCCGGCGATGCGGTCGCTGGTGGCATCACGCGCGGTCAGTATCAGCACCGGCACCGGGTTGGCGTTGGCGCGCAGGTGCTTGAGCACCTGCAGGCCGTCCATGCGCGGCAGGCCGAGGTCGAGAATGGCCAGCTCGAAACTCTCGTGGCTCAGCGCATGCAGCGCGCTGGCGCCGTCCTGCAGCCAGTCCACGGTGTAGCCTTCGGGTTTCAGCGCGGTGCGAATGCCTTCGCCCAGGGCCTGATCGTCTTCGACGAGAAGAATGCGCATGGCAACTCCTGTAGGGATGCGTCCGAGTTACTGGAGTTTACTCTCGACTTGCTGCAAAAGCGCCGTGGCTTCTGCGCGGCGACCCTTGTCAGCCAGTTCGCGGCCAGGACGATCCTTGGCTGCCAGGGCTTTCTCCAGGGCGGCGCGGGCCTCCTCGTAGCGTTTCTGCCGCTGCAGGAAGTCGCCATAGAAGTAATTCGGGTCGAGGCCGTCCGGGTTGATGGCCAGGGCCTGGGTAAGCATCTTCTCGGCCTTCTCGTCATCGCCGAAGCCGATCGGCCAACCCGGAACCTGGTAGTACAGGCTACCGAGGCTGGTGTAGGCCGAGCCGGCCAGGGCTTGCGGATCGATGGCCAGGGCCTGTTCCAGGCTGGCCTTGGCTTCCTTGACCAGGCCCAGGGCGCCAAGACCGCCCTTGGCGCCGGCCTCGGTGCTGAGGATGATGCCGCGCCAGATCAGCAGCTCCGGTGCCTTGGGCTCGCTGGCTAGCGCGGCGTCGGCCTGCGTGACGAGCTTGGCGAAGGCCTCTTCACGCTGCTTCTCCGGCGTCTGGTAGTTGATCTCTGCCCAGCGTGTTTGCAACTGATGCAACTGAGCCTGACCGTTGTCACTGAGGGCGAAGGCGGGCAGGGCGGTGAAGCCGAGGGCGGCGATGATCAGGGTGCGAAATGCGTTCACGGGAAATCTCCTCAGTGCTTGTGACGGGCAAAGCGTTGAATGATCGGCAACTGCTTGCGCAGGGCCTGGTCGACCACGCGTGGCAGCAGACCGTTGAGGCGCACGAACAGGCGTTCCGGCCAGCCCAGGTGACGTTCCTCCTGCTCGCGGCGGATGGTGTCGAGCAGTTCCTCGGCCACCTGCGCGGGGTCGTCCATGGCCACGCCAAGCTCATCGTTCATCGCCACCACGCTAGGGGCGTTCATCGACGTGCGGGTGGCGCGCGGTGCGAAGTAGAGGACGCGTACGTGAGTGTCGGCCAGTTCGCGGCGCAGGGCCTCGGAGAAGCCGCGCACGGCGAACTTGCTGGCACAGTAGGCGGCAAAGCCGGGGTAGCCGATGGCGCCGAAGGTGGAGCCGACGTTGATCACCAGCGCACGCCGTTGCGCCCGCAGCAGCGGTAGCAGTCGTTGGGTCAGTTGAAGCGTGGCGGTGACGTTGAGGCCGATCAGCTCGGCGATCTGCTGCTCGTCCTGCTGGTCGAGCAGGCCGAAACGATTGACCCCTGCGGCGTTGATCAGGCAATTGAACCCGCCGAAGTTCTGCGCCGCGGCGAGCAGTGCATCACGGCCGCTGCGGGTGGCGATGTCGGCCTGCACCAGCTGCACGTTCTGCGGGAAGCGTTGCAGCAGCGGTTGCAGAGGTTCCAGGCGACGGCCCACCAGCAGCAGATGGGCACCCTCGCTGGCCAGACGATGCGCCAGGGCCAGGCCGATGCCACCACTGGCACCGGTGAGCAGGGCACGGCAATCCGTCGGTTGCATGACCTTACTCCTCGCTCGACAGCGGCAGGCTGCGGAACATGTCGCCGTAAAGGCGGTAGACGACCTTAGCGGTGTGCACCACGGCGGCCTTGTCATCGTTGTTGTCCAGTTGGTTCATCAGCTTCTTGAAGAATTCGATGTGCTCCAGGTCCAGACTGCCGTGGGAGTTGAGGTAGCTGAAGGCTTTGTTCGGCAACTGCAGTTTGTCCTGAATGATACCGGCGGCCTGGGTGGCCAGGGCGATGCTGGTGCCTTCGAGTACATTGACCATGCCGAAGAAACTCACCGGATTGTGCCGGGCGATACGGTCGTAGACGTAGGCCACCATCAACTCGGTCGGCAACTGCGGAGTGCCATGGCGCACCGCTTCTTTATCGGCACCACAGGCGGCGATGTCATTGAGGATCCACTCCTGGTGGCCGGTTTCCTCCTCGATGTACTCGGCGATGGCCTCGCGCAGCCATTCCAGGCGTTCCGGCAGGCGTGCGCCACAGGCCATCAGCAGCGGTACGGTGTGCTTGACGTGGTGGTAGGCCTCGGTAAGGAAGGCAATGTAGCTGCGCAGGGCGACCTGGCCGGTCATGGCCTGCTGGATGATCGGTGCGCCGAGCAGGTAGTCGCGCTCGGCCTGGGTCTGGGCCAGCAGGGATTCGTAGAAGCTCATGCGTGTACTCCTTCTGCCACCAGGTCATGGATGGCGCTTTGGTAATGGTTGAACAGGGCGGCGCGGCGCAGACGACCATTCGCTGTAGCCAGGTCATTGCTCGCGCTGAAAGGGGCATCGGCGCGCAACCAGTGGTGCACGCGGGCGTAGTCCGGGAGGCCGTGATTGACGGCGTCCACGGCTTCCTGCAACTGCGCATCAGGGGTATTGGCGAAGCGCGGCACCAGCACTGCGACGTTGGCTGGCAGCGCCTCGCCGTGCAGCCAGGCCTGGGCGATGGGCAACTGTTGCATCAGCTCGGACTCGACCCATTCCGGATTGACGTTGCGCCCGAAGGCGGTGATGAACTGATGTTTTTTGCGCCCGTGCAGCACCAGAAAACCGTGCTCGAAATGACCGAGATCGCCGGTGCCCAACCATTCGCCTTGCGGCGCCGGCTCACCGAGGTAGCCGAGCATGCGGGCGCCCTTGACCAACACTTCGCCGTCAGTTGCCAGGCTCACCTGCAGGTGGCCAAGCGGCTGGCCGGTGCTGCCGATGCGGCGCTGTTCGGGCGTGTTCAGGCAGACAACCGAGGCGCACTCGGACAGCCCGTAACCCTCGAAGATCGGCAGGCCCAGTGCATCGGCGCGTTGCAGCAACTGGGCGGAGACGCGCCCGCCACCGACGGCGACGAAGCGCAGCGAGTTCGGTACCGGCAGTTTGCGCTCGGCCGCGCTGACCAGCGCCAGCAGCAGTTGCGGCAGCAGGATCAGGCTGTGCGGCTGAGCAGCTTGCAGTGCCTGCAGAAAGCGCATCAGGTCGAAGCCGCTGGCGCCGCTCAGGCCAATCTGCGCCATGGGCATCAGCTCCACGAGCGCGCCGGCCAGCAGCGGCGCGTAAACCCCGGCGATGTTCTCCAGCAAGGTCGCTAGCGGCAGGATGCACAGGTGCCGCTGCACCTCGCGGCTGGCGCTGGCCTTGATCAGGCTGTCGGCCACCGCCAGTTGCGTGTCCAGATCCAGGCACACGCCCTTGGGTTGGCCGGTGGTGCCGGAGGTGTAGGTGATCTTGCAGGTGCCGGCATGCAGCTTGGGCGGCTGTGCCACCGTGCGGCGATGAATGTCGTTCTCGACGGGGATGAAACCAGGAGCGCCGTTGCCGATCAGGCAGTCGATGCCGGCACTGTCGAGCACATGGCGTTGCTGATCGGCGGAGAAGAACCCCGGCACTGGCACGCAGACCAGGCCGGCGTGCAGCACCGCCAGGTCCCACAACACCCAGTCGATACCGTTGTCCAGGGCCAGCGCCACGCGGTGGGCGCCGAGGGCGCGCAGGTGCCTGCCGCGCGCGGCGACCGCGCCGAGCAGCTCGGCATAGGTCAGGGTACGTTCGCCTTCGGCCAGGGCGATGTGCGTACCGAACTCGCCGAGGCGGGTGAAGAAGGATTCAGCTGCAGACCACATCGGGCATGTCCTCTAGGGCATACAGCGGTTGATGACCGAGACGCGGATAGGCGCCCAGCTGCAGTAGGCGCTGGTGGCCGCCATGGATGTCGCCGGCCATCACCAGCGGGCGGTTGTCGTAGTAGCTGCCCCAGTCGGCCAGCTCCTCGCCCATGCGCGCCGGATCGGCTTCGCCGAGGGCGATTGGAGTCAGGCCCAGGCGCTGGAAACTGTTGAGCAGGGTCGGGGTACCGGTGAAAGTGACCCAGCGAAAACCCAGAGCCACCAGCAGGTCGGTCAGTGCGACGATCAGCAGGCGCGCGGCGCCGGGGCTGTCGGCGGCCAGGTTACCGACTTCCACCAGCTCGTCACGGCCAGGCTCGGTGTGGCCGAGGCGTGCGCCGATGGCGTTCTGGATCGGCTCGTCCAGGTAACGTTCGAGAAACAGCGGCCCGCTGCCGGCACTGCGCACGCCCACTGCGCCGAGCAACTGCCCGGCCTGGTTTTCCAGGCCGAACAGGCAGGGCATGAAGTGACGGATGCGTGCGCCGTGCTGCAGTTCGAAGCGTTGGCGGATGAACTGCTCCAGGGCAACGCGACGTGCGCTGCCAGGGGAGGCCAGGTGGAGTTCGTAACTATCGCCGCGCCCGATACGGGCAACGGGACGATCATGCTGCGCCCAGGGTAGTTCCATGCTCGGAACCTCGGTGATGAACCTGGGGGCGATTGTGTGAGGGGCTGGCTTAACGCTGTATTAAGGCTTTGCAAAATGTTTCAGGCTTGTGGTTTCAGCGTTGACCATCGCGGATGAATCCGCTCCTACAACGGGCTAGAGCACTGGTTCATGGCCGAACGAGCGGTTAAGGTTCGCGAGCATCAGAACTTGGCTAGCAGGGTATGCAGTGCTAGGCGCTTCAGTCTTCAACGGAGGAAGTATGACATCGACTCAGACGCAAACGGCGCTGCGTCCCTTGCTCGCGGAGCTAGCCGAATTGATCCGTCAGGCTCGGCAACAGGCGGTTCGTGCGGTGGATGTGATTCAGGTGCAAACCTGCTGGGAAGTGGGCCGGCATATCGTCGAGTTCGAGCAGGCTGGGCAGGCGCGTGCCGCCTACGGCAAGAAGCTGCTGCCGACGCTGGCCAGTGAGCTGACGGCTGAGTTCGGTAAGGGCTTCGATGCCTCTAACCTGCGCTACATGCGTCTGTTCTACCAAGCTTTTCCGATTCGTGACGCACTGCGTCACGAATTGAGCTGGACGCACTATCGCATCCTGCTCAAGCTGGACAGCGACAGTGCACGGCAGTGGTACATGAACGAGGCCGCGACGCAGAATTGGAGCACTCGTGCGTTGGAGAGGCAGATCGGTACGCTGTATTACGAGCGCCTGCTGGCCAGCCAGGATCGCGCGGCGGTCGAGCAGGAGGCGGCGAGCAAGCTGCAGGCCCTGGGCAAGAGCCCGCGTGAGTTCGTGCGCGATCCTGTGCTGCTGGAGTTCCTCGGCCTGCCCAATGCCGGCACCATGCTGGAGGGCGAGCTGGAGCAGGCGCTGATCGACCAGTTGCAGAGCTTTTTGCTGGAACTGGGCAAGGGTTTCGCCTTCGTCGGCCGGCAGCAGCGCATCAGCACCGAGAGCAAGGATTTCTATATCGACCTGGTGTTCTACAACTACCTGCTCAAGTGCTTCGTCATTTTTGACCTCAAGCGCGGCGAGCTGACCCATCAGGACATCGGCCAGATGGACATGTACGTGCGCATGTTCGATGACCTCAGGCGCGGCCCGGAAGATGGCCCGACCGTGGGCATCATACTCTGTGCGCAGAGGGATGCGTCAGTGGTGCGTTATTCGGTGCTGCAGGGCAATGAGCAACTGTTCGCCAGCAAATACAAGCTGGTGTTGCCCAGCGAAGAAGAGCTACGGGCCGAGCTGGATCGGGAGCGAGCGCGGCTGGCCGAGCAACGTGGGCTGTACTGGGTTCACTGAGCTGGGAGGGGGTTGTGCATCAGGGCACCGAGCGGCTGCCAGGCTCGGCCCCGGGCCTGAGGATATTCAGCCGACCTGCGCAACCCAGTCATTGAGGTTGTAGTAGTTGCTGATGCGCGCGACCTTGCCGTTTTTGATCTCGAAGAAGGCGCCGGCCGGCAGCACATAGGTCTGGCCATTGGCCGGCGGCAGGCCCTCGTCGTTGGCCAGGTATTCGCCGTGTACCACGAACTCGGCAGCGGCGCGGTCGCCTGCAGCGTTCTGCATGACCACGATGTCATCCAGGCGCTCGCGGTAGCAACGGTTCATCTTGTTCATGAAAGCGGCGAAGGTGGCCTTGCCGACCTGACGTTCACCCTGGTTGATGTCGTGCACCACGTCTTCTGCCAGCAGGTCGAAGAAGGCGGGCATGTCGCCGGCGTTGAAGGCAGCGTAGTAGGCCTGAACCAGTTCGGTGGCGGTCATGGCTAAGTTCCTTTCGTGGCGTGGTTAGTGGTTCGTTGGCCCGCATGATAAGTTCACCGTTTACCGCTGGTATAGCTGCTGGCGTCACCCTGTTGCTGGCGAGCGACTGCAATGGATATCCGACTGCTCCGGGGCGCGGAGATCGAACCCCATATCGACGACCTGGCGCGCCTGCGCATCCAGGTGTTCCGCGAGTTTCCCTACCTCTACGACGGCAACCTCGACTACGAGGCCGAATACCTGGCCACCTACGTGCGCAGTGCCGATAGCCTGTGCGTGCTGGTACGTGACGAGGGGCGTGTGGTCGGCGCGTCCACGGCACTGCCGCTGGCTGATGAAACCGAGGAATTTCAGCAGCCATTCATCGCTGCGGGGTGGAATCCGGCGCGCATCTTCTACTGCGCCGAGTCGGTGGTGTTGCCGGCCTGGCGCGGGCGTGGACTCGGCGTGCGCTTCTTCGTCGAGCGCGAGGTCCATGCGCGCAAGCTGGGCGGCTTCGACTGGTGCGCCTTCTGCGCCGTGCAGCGCCCCGTCGATCATCCGAGGCGGCCAGCCGACTATCAACCGCTGGACGCCTTCTGGGCGCGCCGCGGCTATCGCCATCACCCCGAATTGCACACCTATTACCACTGGCGCGATCTGGATGAAGCCGAGGAGTCGGCCAAACCCATGTCGTTCTGGTTGAAGGAGCTCGCGTCATGATCAAGGTCGCCGCCTGCCAATATCACATCGACTTGTTCGCCACCTGGGACGCTTATGCCGAGCATCTCACCACGCTGTGTGAGGACGCAGCCGGGCAGGGCGCCGAGCTGCTGCTGCTGCCGGAATACGCCGGCCTGGTGCTGACCGGCCAGTTGCAGGAAGCCGAGCGCGGTGACCTGCACGGCTCCATCGCCGGTATCCAGCCGCTGCTGCCACGCTGGTTGGAACTGTGCGAGAGCTTGGCGCGGCGGTTGAATATCTACCTGCAGCCTGGTTCGGTGGCAGTGCTGGATAATGACGGTATTTACCGCAATCGCGCCTGGCTGTTCGGCCCGGACGGCTGTCTGGGCACTCAGGACAAACTGATCATGACCCGCTTCGAGCTTGAGCAGTGGCACATCGCAGCGGGTAACGGCCTCAAGGTGTTCGATACAGATTTGGGCAAGCTGGGCATCCTGATCTGCTACGACAACGAATTTCCGCTGCTGGCTCATACCCTGGCCGAAGCCGGGGTCGACCTGATCCTCGCGCCCAGTTGCACAGACACCGTGGCCGGTTTTCACCGCGTGCGTATCGGCGCCCAGGCCCGTGCGCTGGAGAACCAGATCGCCGTGCTGCATTCGCCCACCGTCGGCCTGGCGCCCTGGTCGCCGTCGCTGGACGAAGGCTATGGCCGCGCCTCGCTGTACGTACCATCGGACTACGGCATGCCGGCTAGCGGCATCGTCGCCGAGAGCGAGGAGCTATGCCCCACGCGCAGCCACTGGCTGATCTGCGAGCTGGATCTGGATGAAGTACGCCGCGTGCGTGAGCAGGGCCAGGTGTTCACCCGTCGTGACTGGCCACGGCAGTTCGATGACGGCCGGCTGGTGCTACGTTGACCGCGATGCAGGCGCCGCACGATTCGCCCCAGGCCGCCTATCAGTGTGCGCTTGCTGCCGGTTTCGTGGTCGATGCCGCGCAGCGCCGTGCGGTCGAGGCGCTGCAGCACTGTCATGAGGCTGTTGAGCGAGGTGGGCGGCCTCTTGGCGTCTACCTCTGGGGGCCGGTCGGGCGTGGCAAGACCTGGCTGATGGACAGTTTCTACAACGCCTTGCGGGTGCCGGCGCGGCGGCAGCATTTTCATCATTTCATGCAGTGGGTGCATCGCCGGCAGTTTCAGCTCACTGGCAATGCCGACCCGCTGCGCCTGCTGGCCGAGGAGTTGGGGCGCGAGGTGCGCGTGCTGTGTTTCGACGAGCTGTTCGTCAGCGATATCGGCGATGCCATGCTGCTCGGTCGCCTGCTCAGTCTGGTGGTGGAGCAGGGCGTGGTGCTGGTGGCGACCTCCAACCAGCCGCCGGATCAGCTCTACGCCGAGGGCTACAACCGCGAGCGCTTCCTTCCGGCTATCGCCGCGCTCACGGCGCACATGCAGGTGGTGGCGGTCGACGGCGAGCAGGATCACCGCTTGCATCCCGGCGCTGAGGTGCAGCGTTATTGGGTGAAGCAGCCGCAAGCCTTGGGTGAGCTGTTCGCTCGTTTGAGCGAGGGGCAGATCATCAGCCGTGAGCCAGTGCAGCTGGCCCATCGCAGCGTATCGACCCTCGGCCATAGTCCGGCCGCGCTATGGTGTCGCTTCCGTGATCTGTGCGAGCAGCCATTGGCAGCGGTGGATTTCATCGAATTGTGCGAGCGCTTTCCGGCCATCCTGCTTGGCGAAGTGCCGCGCCTGGGTGGCGAGCAACGCGAGGGGCGCATCGCCCGTGGCACCGAGGACGGTGCCGAACGGGTCGATGCCGGGGATCGGCAATTGCCGGCGCTGTCGCTTAATGACGATGCGGTGCGCCGCTTCATCGCCCTGGTCGACGAGTGCTACGACCGTCGCGTGCCACTCTACATCGAGGCCGCGGTGGCCTTGGATGAACTCTACACTCAGGGCTACCTCGATTTTGCCTTCCGCCGTACGCTCAGTCGCCTGCGCGAGATGCAACTGCAGCGCTTCGGCGCCAGCTGATTCAGCCGGCCAGATACTGCTCGGTCGAAACCACGTTCGCGTAGGCGAAGGCCAGTGCGGCCATATAGGCGGCATGCACCTGGGCGGCCGGAATCGATTGCCCCTCGAATTCCTGGTCGCGCGTCGCGCAGGCATCGTGAATGACCGTGGTGGCATAGCCGAAGTCGCTGCTGGCACGTGCTGCAGCGTCGATGCACATATGACTCATGGCGCCGACCAGCGTCACCTGCTCGATGCCGGCGGCGTCGAGTTGAGCCTTGAGATCGGTGCCGAGAAAGGCGTTGACCTGATGCTTGAGCACCACCACTTCGCTCGCCAGCGGCTGCACCTGCGGATGGATGTTCGCACCAGCGCTGCCGGGAACGAAGAAGGGCGCGTCGGCGCTTTCGAATTCATGGCGTACATGGATCACCTTATCGCCCGCCTGGCGTGCTGCCGCCAGCACGCGGGCGGCGTTGGCGGTTGCTCCGTCCATGCCTTCGAGCGACCACTTGCCGCCGGCAAAATAGTCGTTCTGGATGTCGATCAGGATCAGGGCGCGCTTGCTCATGGTTGTCTCCGTGGGATGATGTGCGGCAAACCTTATCGCCCTGGCGCGCCTGCGAGGATGGGCGCGGCCGACAATCTGCGGGGAAAAACTGACAATGAGCGAGCGCTGTCTGGAGATTGGCCTGTTGCGCTACCCCGGTGCCCAGCTGGCAGCGGTGTATGGTCTGGGCGATCTGTTCGCGGTGGCCAATCGCATGGCCGCCGGGCAGGGGCGTGAGGGGCTGCCTCGGCTGCGGGTCAGTCACTGGCAGGCCGATGAAGCAGGACAGCTTCAGCGCATGTTCGACAGCTTGCCGCAGGCCGAGGGTACGCCGCAGGTAGTGATCTTGCCGCCCTGTCTGGACGATGCTGCTGAGCAGCCGCTCGCTGCCGTCTACCGTGACTGGCTGCGTGCACAGCACGGCGCCGGCGTGCTGCTGGCTTCGGTCTGTGCCGGTGCCTTTGCACTGGCCGAGTCCGGTTTGCTCGATGGGCGCACGGTGACTACCCACTGGGCGCTGGCAGCGCAGATGGCGGCGCGTTTTCCGCAGGTGCAGGTACTGCCCGAACGCATGGTGATCGATGACGGTGACCTGATCACCGCCGGTGGTCTGATGGCCTGGACCGATCTCGGTCTGGCCATTGTTACTCGCCTGCTGGGGCCGACCATCGCCGCCGAGACCGCGCGCTTTCTGGTGGTGGACCTGAACCGCGAATCGCAGCGCCATTTCAGCAGCTTCGCGCCCAGCCTCGATCACGGCGATGCCGCAGTGCTTGCTGTGCAGCGCTGGTTGCAGGGGGAGGAGGGCGCCGAGGCGAGCCTGGCCGATATGGCCGCGCGTGCCGGGCTGGGGGAGCGCACCTTTCTGCGTCGCTTTCGCGCCGCCACCGGGCTGAAGCCCACCGAGTACTGCCAGCAGCTACGTGTGAGCAAGGCGCGCGAAATGCTCGAGTTCACTCGCCAGAGCATCGACCAGGTGGCTTGGCAGGTGGGGTATCGCGACAGTGGCGCGTTTCGCAAGGTCTTCACTCGTCTGGTGGGCCTGTCGCCTGGCGATTACCGGCGGCGTTTCGGCACCACTGCGCGTTAGACCGAGTCTTCCGCCGCCTTACCTGCCGGATTGTCGCGGGTCGGCATGGCGAGAATCTCCGGCAGCACTTCACGGGCGAATACGTCATGCAGGCGACGCAGCTCGGCCACTGGGTCGAGATGGTGGTCGACGCGGATGTCCCACAGCGGATACGCCTCCTGATCGACCACGTAGATCACCGCGGAGGATTCGCCATGACGGTCGCCGCCGCAGCGGTCGCCAGCGGCCAGGGCTTCGATCAGGCGTTCGATCAGTGGGCGTTTCTCCGCGTGGCGGAAGGCTTCGGCCACGGCGTCCAGTACCTGTGGGCCGACCAGGCGATTGCCCTGCACGGAGAACTGTTCGCCGCTCAGCGAGCCGGCCCAGGGCAGGCACTTGTCGCCGGTCCAGCACAGGCTGTCACCCTGAGCGTCGATCAGCGCGCATTGGCGCAGTTCCATGCACGGATCGGTGGCTTTGAGGCGCTCCAGGACTTCCTTAGCCGACAATCCCTGACGCAGTAGCGCCAGTCCATCCAGACCCAGATAGGGGTTGACCTGCGCGCCTGGGTCGCCAACGCCCCCGCACCAGCGGCGGCATGGCTGAGCAGTTTGCCGACGGCGGGCATGGCAGTGGCCGCTGCGACGCCGAACTGTCCGGTACGTGGGCAGCGGGCAACGATGGAAAAGGTCATGGCGCCTCCTTGGCGGTTTCCCGGTTAGGCCACTCCTGGGCAGGTATCGTTCCGCTTGGCTGCTTGTCGCGGCCTTTGCCAGATGGCCACGGGCATCATCTAATGGGCGCCGTTAACTGCCTGCAATGAGGAACGCCGCATGATTCTTGGCCAGTCGCTCGCCCAGTGGCGCGCGCAATATCCGCTGCTCGACGAACTGATCGCCCTGCGCGAAACCAGCTGGTTCAACCCTGCCGTGGCGCCTGTCAGCGAGGCGTTGGACGATGTGGGTTTGAACGCCGCAGACGTGGCTGATGCCAGCGCCCGTCTCGCGCGGTTCGCGCCCTACCTGGCTCGAGTGTTCCCGCAGACGGCTGCCAGTGGCGGGATCATCGAATCGGACATCCTGCCCGTGCCGCAGATGCGCGCGTTGCTCAGTGAGGAGGCCCAGGCAGAAGGCGAGATCGGCGCGCTGTGGCTCAAGCGCGACAGCCATCTGCCCATCTCCGGTTCGATCAAGGCCCGCGGCGGCATCTACGAGGTGCTCAAGCATGCCGAGGACCTGGCACTGGCTGCCGGGTTGCTCAGCCTCGATGACGATTACGCCTGCCTCGACAGCGAAGAGATGCGCGCCTTCTTCGGTGGCTATCAGGTAGCCGTCGGCTCTACCGGCAACCTGGGTTTGTCCATCGGCATCATCAGCGCGCGGCTGGGTTTCCAGGCCACGGTGCACATGTCCGCCGATGCGCGCCAATGGAAGAAGGACAAGCTGCGCGCCCATGGCGTGACGGTGGTCGAGTACGCCAGCGATTACAGCGTTGCGGTGGAGCAGGGGCGGCGTCAGGCCGAAGGCGATCCGCGTTGCCACTTCGTCGATGACGAAAATTCCAGGCACCTGTTCCTCGGCTATGCGGTGGCGGGTGAGCGTCTCAAGCAGCAACTGGCAGCGGCTGGTGTCGTGGTCGATGCCGAGCATCCGCTGTTCGTCTACCTGCCTTGCGGCGTCGGTGGCGGGCCGGGTGGTGTGGCGTTCGGCCTGAAGCTGGCGTTCGGCGACGCGGTGCACTGCCTGTTCGCCGAACCGACCCATTCACCGTGCATGCTGCTCGGCGTGCATACCGGTCGGCATGAAGAATTGGCGGTTCAGGATTTCGGTATCGACAACCGCACGGCTGCCGACGGGCTTGCCGTGGGGCGGCCATCCGGTTTCGTCGGCCGCGCCATGCAGCGCCTGATCGATGGTTATTACACGGTCAGCGATGAGCAGCTGTTCCGCTACCTGGCGTTGCTGGAGCAGACCGAGGGCCAGCGCCTGGAACCTTCGGCTCTGGCCGGCATGCCGGGTGTGCTGCGCGTGCTTGGCGAGCAGCAGGGCTATCGCCAGCGCATGGGCCTCACTCCTCAGCACATGGCGCAGGCGACCCATCTGGTATGGGCGACCGGCGGCAGCATGGTGCCGCAGGCGGAGATGGACAGCTACCTGGCGCGTGGCCGGCAACTGTTGCAGGGTTTGGGCGAGGATTGACGCAAGTCTGTAGGAGCACCGTCCCGGGGCGAAGCTTCTCTGCCGTTTGCACGGGCCAATTCGCCGCGGGGCGCGGCTCCTACCCAGGAGCGATACGCGTCGCGCCTGAAAACGCAGAAGCCCGGCACTTGGCCGGGCTTCTGCTTTGCAACGTTGACGCTTACTTCACTTCTACCGCCAGGCTTTCGGCGATCTTCTTGTTCCAGATCGCAGGTCCCGTGATGTGCACGGACTCACCCTTGGTGTCGACCGCCACGGTCACCGGCATGTCTTTGACTTCGAACTCGTAGATGGCTTCCATTCCGAGTTCTTCGAAGGCCAGCACCTTGGACTTCTTGATCGCCTGGGCCACCAGGTAGGCGGCGCCGCCGACGGCCATCAGGTACACGGCCTTGTTGTCCTTGATTGCGTCGATGGCGATCGGGCCGCGCTCGGACTTGCCGATCATGCCCAGCAGGCCTGTCTGCTCGAGGATCTGCCGGGTGAACTTGTCCATCCGCGTAGCGGTGGTCGGGCCAGCCGGGCCAACCACTTCGTCACCGACCGGATCGACCGGGCCGACGTAATAGATGAAGCGACCCTTGAGGTCCACCGGCAGTTGCTCGCCCTTGTTCAGCATGTCGACCATGCGCTTGTGTGCAGCGTCGCGGCCGGTGAGCATCTTGCCGTTGAGCAGGACGGTCTCGCCCGGCTTCCAGCTCTGCACGTCTTCCGGGGTCAGCGTATCGAGGTTGACGCGGCGCGCGCTCGGGCCGGCTTCCCAGACGATTTCCGGGTAGGCGTCCAGATCCGGCGCCTCCAGTTCGGCAGGGCCCGAGCCGTCGAGCACGAAGTGGGCGTGACGGGTGGCGGCGCAGTTGGGGATCATGCACACCGGCAGGCTCGCGGCGTGGGTCGGGTAATCCATGATCTTCACATCGAGCACGGTGGTCAGGCCGCCCAGACCCTGGGCGCCGATGCCCAACTGGTTGACCTTCTCGAACAGCTCCAGGCGCAGCTCTTCGATACGGTTTTGCGGGCCGCGAGCCTGCAGCTCGTGGATGTCGATGTGCTCCATGAGCACTTCCTTGGCCATCACTGCCGCTTTTTCGGCAGTACCGCCGATGCCGATGCCGAGCATGCCCGGCGGGCACCAGCCGGCGCCCATTTCCGGTACGGTTTTCAGTACCCAGTCGACGATCGAGTCGGACGGGTTGAGCATGGCCATCTTCGACTTGTTCTCGGAGCCGCCGCCCTTGGCCGCGACGTCCACTTCCACCTTGTCACCAGGGACGATGGAGTAGTGGATCACCGCCGGGGTGTTGTCCTTGGTGTTCTTGCGGGCACCGGCCGGGTCGGCCAGGATCGAGGCGCGCAGGACGTTCTCGGGCAGGTTGTAGGCGCGACGCACGCCCTCGTTGATCATGTCGTCGACGCTCATGGTGGCGCCGTCCCAGCGCACATCCATGCCGACCTTGATGAACACGGTAACGATGCCGGTGTCCTGGCAGATCGGGCGGTGGCCGGTGGCACACATGCGCGAGTTGATCAGGATCTGCGCCATGGAGTCCTTGGCGGCCGGCGACTCTTCCTTCAGGTAGGCCTCGTGCATCGCCTGGATGAAGTCGACGGGGTGGTAATAGGAGATGAACTGCAGTGCGTCGGCGACGCTCTGAATCAGGTCGTCCTGCTTGATCACGGTCATTGGGGCGCTCCTCTATCAGGGAACATCAACAAGGAAGCGCCGGACAACGACCCGGCGCAACGGCGGAAGGGCAGCTCTGGAAACCACCTTGACGATATTTTCAGAGCCGCTCAAAAAGGCGCGGCAGTATACCGCACCCGCTCGCGTCGGGCACAGCAGCCGAAGGTCGATGGCAAGTGCAGTGGGCGGTTATCGGGCGCCGGCAAAGCGACCTCGGCTTTGGCTTGCTGCGTCGCTCTACCTCCTGCATCCATGCCGTCGTGCATTGCCATCGCTACGTTACAACAGGCGGAACGTCAGCCAGGTCGAATGCTCATTTGCCGCTAGTAACGTCGGGCGCGATTGCGTGCGTTTTCGCCTGTTCTTTCCCGCGCTGACTGGCTCGCCGCGATTTTAGGCGGCCCCTACTGCGGCCTAGGTTTTTTGTGATCACAGGGGTAGAGTACGGCCAGATGCCAGTATGGGATGGAGCCCATGAGCTCAACGACTCGCCGGGGAACGCAACGCAGCCTGCAGAGCCTCCTGCTCAAACGCTTCGCCATGGCCTTCGCTACTTACGCGATGATGGCGCTCGTCTGCTGGTTTGCTGTGTTCAATGGCCTTTTCCTCGGTTCCATCAGCACCGCTGCCTGGCTGACCCTGGGTGTTTTCGGCAGCCAATTGGTATTTCTCTGGCTGTTTCTGTCCGGCCGCAACCTGCGATGTGAAGATCCCAGCCTGACCGAAGCCCAGGTACTGGTGGCGCTGGCGTGGCAGCCGCCGTTGCTGGCGCTGTTCGACAGCGCGCGCGGCGTGATGATGGTGTTCTATGTACTGATCCTGCTGTTCGGCGTGTTCCAGCTGCCGCCGCGGGTGTTCGTGCGCTGCGCCGCCTTCGCCTTCTTCGGCTTCACTGCCATGGTGCTGATCGAAGCCTACCGCATGCAGTTGGTGGATCCGAGCCTGGCCTGGCTGCAGGTGTGGGTGCTGTTCATCCTGCTGGTCTGGCTATGCCTGTTCTCCAGTTATGTGCAGGCCATGCGCAAGCGCATGCACCAACGTCGCTTCGCCCTGCAGGCGCACCAGGACACCCTGCGTGGGATGATGCGCCAGCTCGAGAACCTGGTCGCTACCGATGAACTCACCGGGCTGTTCAACCGTCGGCATTTCCTGCGCCTGGCCACCCGTGAACTGGAACATCTGGAGCACGGGCGACATCACGGCCTGGCGCTGATCGACCTGGACCATTTCAAACGAATCAACGATGCTCATGGCCATGCTGCTGGCGACCGGGTGCTACAAACCTTCGCCGCGGTGGCCCGTGCCTGTCTGCGTGACGGTGACATCATTGCCCGCTATGGCGGTGAGGAATTCGTGCTGCTATTGCCCAATACCGATGCTGATCAGTTCACCGCCTGCTGCGAGCGCTTGCGCGAAGCCTTCGCCAGGGCCGAGCCGGTGGGCGTGAAGGTCGATAATTTGAGCCTATCCGCCGGCATGACACTGTTGGTTGCCGGTGACGATCTCGATGAAGCCCTGCAGCGTGCCGATCAGGCGCTCTATAAGGCCAAGCGCGGCGGACGCAATCGTTGCGATGCCAGCTGGGAGAACGCGGGTGCCTGAGCTGCGCGTCGGTGACCAGCTGCTGCAAGTCGCCCAGCAAACCAACCTGCTCGATGCGTTGCTCAGCGGCGGTGTGGCGGTGCCCTACAGCTGTCGCGCCGGCAGTTGTCACGCCTGTCTGGTGCGCTGCGTCGCCGGCGAGCCGCTGGATGGTCAGCCTGAGGCACTGGCGGCCGACAAGCGTGCCGAGGGCTGGCGCCTGGCCTGTCAGTGCCAGGTGATTGGGGACCTGCAGGTCGAACCTTTCGACCCTCAGCGTGATGGCCTGGCAGCCAAGGTGGCCGCGCTGGACTGGCCCAGCCCGCAGGTTCTACGCCTGCGCTTGCTGCCGGCCAGGCCGTTGCGCTATCGCCCCGGCCAACACCTGCTGCTGTGGAACGACCAAGGTGTGGCACGTCCCTATTCCCTGGCCAGCGTGCCGAGCGAGGACGACTGCCTGGAGTTTCATATCGATTGTCGTATGCCCGGCGCGTTCTGCGATGCCGCGCGGCGCCTGCAGGTTGGCGACACGCTGCGCCTCGGCGAGCTGCGCGGTGGCGCCCTGCATTACGACGCCGATTGGCAGGCGCGACCGCTCTGGTTGCTGGCCGCCGGCACGGGGCTGGCACCGCTCTACGGGGTGTTGCGTGAAGCGTTGCGTCAGGAGCACCAAGGCGCCATTCGCCTGCTGCACGTGGCGCATGAGCCGGCCGAACACTACCTGGCGAGCGAACTGCAGGCACTGGCGGCGCAGCACGCCAACCTGCAGGTGGAGCTGGTAACGGCGGCGCAGTTGCCGGCTGCTTTGGCCGAACTGCGCCTTGTTTCACGGCAAACCCTCGCCTTACTCTGCGGCCATCCCTTGACGGTCGACAGCTTCGCGCGGCGCCTCTACATGGCCGGTTTGCCACGCAGTCAGATGCTCGCCGACGTCTTTCTCACTCGCGCATAGGCTATGCCGGGCCGGCCAGGCCCGATACCGGTGCGTACGACGTACCCATTGGAGCCTTGCATGAGCGAACACCTGCATATCGAGCGCGACGGCGGTCTGTTGACCCTGCGCATGCACCGCCCGGACAAGAAAAATGCACTGACCCGCGCCATGTACGCCGGTATGGCCGAAGTACTGGACGAAGCCGAGCGCGACCCCAGCGTGCGCGTGGTGCTACTCACTGGTGGCGAGGCGTGCTTTACCAGCGGCAATGACGTCGCCGACTTCATCCAGGCACCGCCCGCCGGCCTGAACAGCGAAGTGTTCCTGTTCATGCGCGCGCTGTTCGAGTTCAGCAAACCGGTGGTCGCCGCAGTGGCTGGCCCGGCGGTGGGGATAGGTACCACCTTGTTGCTGCACTGCGACCTGGTCTACGTCAGCCGTGATGCGCAGTTGAAAATGCCCTTCGTCAATCTTGGTCTGTGCCCCGAATATGGCTCCAGCCTGATTCTGCCGCGTCTGTTGGGCCACGCACGCGCCGCTGAGCTGCTGTTGCTCGGCCAGTCCTTCACGGGTGAGCAGGCCGCGACCTGGGGTATCGCCAATCAGGCACTGGAGGATGGCGCCGCGACGTTGAACAAGGCGCGCGAGATGGCACAGCGTTTTCTCGAGCTGGCGCCATCAGCGGTCGCCGACAGCAAACGGCTGATGCGCGCACCGGATCGCGAGCAATTGCGCCAGGTGATCGAGGAGGAGGGTGCGTTGTTCGGCCAGCGTCTGCGTTCGCCGGAGGCCATCGAGGCGTTGACGGCCTTCATGCAGCGCAGAAAGCCGGATTTCTCTCGGTTTTCCTGATCTCCGGCTCTGCTCCCAGTCGGTGGGGGCGCTGTGTGTTCAGCCGGGGATATTCATTGTCGTACCTCGGTGCGGTAGCCCGCTCCCCAAAAACAAAAGGCCGCTCGATGAGCGGCCTTTTGCATTCAAGGGTGAATCACACCATCTGATCGCCGACGTGCAGGATCTTCATGGTGTTGGTGCCGCCGGTGCCATGGTAGCTGTCGCCCTTGGTCAGGATGACCCAATCGCCCGGCTCGACCACGCCGCGCTTGAGCAACTCGTCCACCGCCGCCTGGCTGACCTTGTTCGCCGGCAGCGAGGCTGGGTCGAACGGCACGGTGTAGACGCCGCGGAACAGCGCCACGCGGGCCTGGGCTTCGCGGTGCGGGGTGAAGGCGAAGATCGGGATCGACGAGCGGATGCGCGACATGATCAGCGGGCTGTAGCCACTTTCGGTCAGGCTGATGATGGCCTTGACGCCCGGGAAGTGGTTGGCGGTGTACATGGTGGCCAGGGCGATGCTTTCGTCGCAGCGCTCGAAGGTGCGGCCCAGACGGTGGCTGGATTGCTTGCTGGTCGGATGCTTCTCGGCGCCCAGGCATACGCGGGCCATGGCCTGCACAGCTTCGACCGGGTACTCGCCGGCGGCGCTCTCGGCCGAGAGCATCACCGCATCGGTGTAGTCCAGCGCGGCGTTGGCCACGTCGGAGACTTCGGCGCGGGTCGGCATCGGGCTGTGGATCATCGACTCCATCATTTGCGTGGCGGTGATCACTGCTTTGTTCAGGCGACGGGCGTGGGCGATGATCTTCTTCTGGATACCGACCAGTTCGGCGTCGCCGATTTCCACGGCCAGGTCGCCACGGGCGACCATCACTGCGTCACTGGCGCGGATCAGACCGTCCAGCGCTTCGTCATCGGCCACGGCTTCGGCGCGTTCGATCTTGGCCACCAGCCAGGCGGTACCGCCGGCTTCGGTGAGCAGGCGACGGGCGTAGTCCATGTCGGCAGCATCGCGCGGGAAGGACACGGCCAGGTAATCCAGATCCATCTCGGCGGCGACCTTGATGTCGGCCTTGTCCTTCTCGGTCAGCGCTGGCGCAGTCAGGCCGCCACCACGGCGGTTGATGCCTTTGTTGTCCGACAGCGGGCCGCCAATGATCACACGGCAGTGCAGTTCGTCGGCGCCCTTGAGTTCGACGCGCATGACCACGCGGCCATCGTCGAGCAGCAGTTCGTCACCGACATCGCAGTCCTGGATCAGTGCCGGGTAGTCGATACCGACCACTTCCTGGGTGCCGGCAGTGCGCGAGTGGCTGGAGGAGAGGCGGAACAGATCGCCGTCCTTGAGTTCGATGCGCTTGTTCTCGAATTTGGCGATACGGATCTTCGGACCTTGCAGGTCGCCGAGCAGGGCGACGTGGCGGCCGTGCTTGGCGGCTAGCTCGCGAACCAGGGCGGCGCGCGCCTTGTGGTCGTCCGGCGTGCCGTGGGAGAAGTTCAGACGGGCCACGTCGAGACCGGCGAGGATCAATTGCTCCAGCACTTCCGGCGAGCTGCTGGCCGGGCCCAGGGTGGCGACGATTTTGGTGCGGCGAAAGGTCATGCACGAACTCCCTAGTGAACTATGACCGGGAGGCTACTACGGCGCCGGGCTGTAGTCATTGTTCCTGTGCACTACCCTTTGCCGTGCGATTTGATCACCAGCAGATCGCACTCGACACGTTCCAGCACCCGTTCTGCGGTGTGGCCGATCAGCAGGCTGTCCAGATGGCCGCGGGCGATGGCGCCCATCACCAGCAGGCCTATATTGTGCTCACGCACGAAACGCGGGATGACTTCCTCGGCAAAACCGTCCAACAGGTGGGCCTGTGCTCTATCGATGGCGTGCTGGGCGATCAGCTTGTCGAAGGCTTCGCGGTGCTCGCGGCTGCACTGGGTCACGTAGTCTTCATATTCCTGCGCTACCTCGGCGTCGAACAGCAGCGACCGCGGCAGAGGCGCCTGTGCATGCAGGTATTGGGCCTGTAAGCCGAGCTCGGCCTGCAGGGTCTGGCTGGCATCAATCAACTGATGATCGAGGGCGGCAGGTTTGTCCGCGCTGTGCAGCGGGTCGAGCGCAGCGCACAGGCTCTGACCATGGGGCTCGGCGTCGTGTACCAGCCACAGCGGCACCGGGCTGCGGCGAATCAGCTGCCAACTGGTATCACTGAACAACAGGCGGCGCAGCGCACTGCTGGGATGAGTCGACTTGAACAGGATGTCCGGTTGCAACACCGCGACGCGGGCGAGGATTTCTTCATGACGACGTTTGCCCCAGCGCACGTCCACTGCGATCTTGAATCCTTCATCGCTCAGGTGAGCGACGCTGGCACGCAGGGCCTCGTGGCTCTGTCGCAGGATGGTTTCACGGGCGCGGTTGAGCAGATGGCTGTCCAGCAGGCCGCTTTCCAGGCTTGGGTGGTATTCGATCTGCAACAGGTGCAATTCGGCGCCGGTCTTGCGTGCCACATCGGCTGCGCGTTGCAGGGCGGGTTGTTGCTGGTGTTCGGCGTCGATGACGACCAACAGTCGTTGCAGTTTCATGGCAGCGTCCTCGCCTGGAGTCTGTACCTACATTACACACCCTGTTGCGCTGAACGGCATTGATATGGGTCAGCGCAGAAGGGGATTTAGCGCTGGTTCGAGAGGACGAGCGGTCGTGGCGCTGGCGTTGATAAAATGAGAGGCAGTGGCGTCATGCCAAGGCGCCGCCAGAAAAACCGTCGTCGGCTTGCCGCTGTTCAGTTTTTGCCTGGGCTGTCGATACACTGCTCATTGGAGGAATTGCCCATGCGTACCCTGATCATTCTGGCCGTGGCCCTGGTGGCAGCGGGTTGCACCCGTGTCTCGCTCGACCATCATCTGAACAACGCCTATCGCGCCTACAACGAAGGCGATTGCGCCCGTGTCGCGCTGGAGCTGTCGCAGGCCGAGCGCAAGAGCCGCTCACGCAATTACCTGCAGCCGGAGATTTCCCTGCTGCGCGGTCAATGCCTGGAGCGCGAGAGCCTGTTCGTCGATGCGGCGCAGACCTACCAGTTCATCATCACGCGCTATCCGGCCAGCGAGTACGCCTACCGCGCCCGCGCGCGCCTGCAGACGCTGGAGCAGTTGGGGCATCACAGCCCGGCGCCGGCGGCCAAGGTCAGTCCAGCCACACTCTGAGCCTTCGGTCGTCCGACGTTCCTCGGCGACGCGGTGCGGTATAAGCTGGCGTATGTCTCTCATGGAGGATGAACATGCGCCACTTGCTGTTGATCGCTGCACTGTTGCCCACTCTGGCCACGGCGGAAATCTATCGCTGGACGGACGAGCAGGGGCGGGTGCATTTTGGCCAAAGGCCCGTTGCCGGGGCTGAAACCGTGCAGGTCAGGCCGCAGGTGATCGAGCGCGACGAACATACGCGTGAGCGTGAAGAGCGTCGTCAGCGTTTTTACGATGCGCGGCGTGAAGAGCAACAGCAGGCTGCAGCGACAGCAGCTGCGCAGCGCGAAGAGCGGGCCAGTGAATGTCGTGATCTGCGCCGACACCTGGCGCAGATGCCGGAGGGCTTTCGCTACTATCGCGAAGGCGCCGGCGGCGAGCGCATCTACTACAGTGATGAAGAAACCGACACCGCTCGTCGCCAGCTACGCGAGCGGATAGCCCAGCGCTGTTCTTGAGGGTGGTTAAGTGGCCGTAGTGGGGCCATACTCAAGTCCCTTTGTAGCGATTTGCCACTATGCGTAGCCAGCGCCGAATCGAACGCCATCAGTTGCCCTACTACCTGAAGGTGTTCAATCGCATCACCGACAAACCAATGGGTTCCATCGGCAATGTCTCTCTCGACGGTCTTATGCTGATCAGTCAGTTGCCGATGCTGGTGGGCGCACGCTTCGACATGCGCCTGAAGATTCCAGGCCAGCATGGCATGCATTTCATCGACTTCTCCGCCAACTGCCAGTGGTGCCGTGAAGATGTCACGCCAGGCATCTACGACTCCGGGTTCGCTCTGGTCGCGCCGCCTGCCGACTACGTCGAGATGATCGACGCGCTGCGTTACTACTTCAGCTTTCACAGCCTGGCGGCGTCTGCCTGATAGTTCGCTCGTCCGAGGTGCCGGAGGCCGCGGTGCTCTGCGGCGTCAATGCACCGCCGGCGCACGTGCCAGGTTGCGCAAGCGCTGGCTCAACTGCAGGCGCAGACCTTCTTCCTCACAGAACAGCAGTGCGTGCTCAAGGTCATAGCGTTCACCCTGTGGGCAATCCAGTTGCCGATAGACGTCCGCACGAGCCAGATGATCGGCCAGGTTGGGCGGGCCGAGTTGCAGCACGCGCTCGGCGTCCTTGAGTGCCGCATCCGGGGCATCGTGCTGCATGTGCAGCATGCGCAGATTACGTGACAGGCGCCGCAGCATGGCCTGGGCGTCGGCCGTTTGCAGATGTTCGGCACTGAGTTCGGCGCCCGGGCCCAGCTGGCGATAGAGCTGATCACGGCAATCGCGCGTATACAGACGGCGCCCGCCGCAGGGGTCGAGCAGGTGGTCGGCGCCGGGGACGCGCAGCATGAAATGGCCGGGGAAGTTCACCCCCTGCAAAGGAATCTCCAGGCGTCGCGCCAACTCCAGGGCGATCAGCGCCAGCGCCAGCGGCTGGCCACGTCGGCGGCGCAGCACTTCATGCAGCAGGGCATGGCGTGGGCGGGAGAGGCCTGCGTCGTCCTCCTGAAAATCCAGTTCGGCCAGCCGGCGTAGCAGCGGCTGGGCCAGTTCGCGAGCCGGCAGGACGGGTAATCCGGCGCTGACCTGCAACTGCAAACCGTGCAGATCGTTCAGCACCTGCGCGGGCTGAAGCTCGGGATCATGTTCGGCGGCGACCCACAGCGCCGCCTCGAACAGGGCGGGAGGATCGCGTTGTAGGCACTGCAGGCAGGCTTGGCGAGGGCTCATCGCATTCTCCACAGACTTGTGCTGTTTTTAGCCGTTGGCAGGATCGTCGTCCAGTGGGCCTCTCCTATACTGAGGCGTGACATCCGACCCGGAGCGCAGCCATGTTCAGCATGATGCAAGCCGCCCAGCTCGAAGCTCTGCACCTGGCCGAGGATCCGGCCAGCGGCCTCAGAGCCGTTATCGCCATTCACAATACCCGCTTCGGGCCGGCGCTCGGCGGTTGTCGCTACCTGGCCTATGCCGATGAACAGAGCGCCATTGGCGATGCCATTCGTCTGGCTCAGGGCATGAGCTACAAGGCGGCGTTGGCTGGGATCGATCACGGTGGCGGCAAGGCGGTGATCATCCGCCCGGCTCATCTGCAGAGCCGCGCCGCGCTGTTCGAAGCCTTCGGCCGTTTTATCGAAACCCTCAATGGCCGTTACATCACCGCCATCGACAGTGGCACCTCCAGCGCCGACATGGATTGCATCGCCCAGTACACCCATCACGCTACCAGTACGACCAGTGAAGGTGATCCGTCACCGCACACCGCCTTGGGTGTGTTCGCGGGCATTCGCGCCACCGCCCAGGCGCGCCTTGGCAGCGATGATCTGGAAGGGCTGCGAGTCGCCATTCAGGGCCTGGGCAATGTCGGCTTCGCCCTGGCCGAAGCGCTGCATGCCGCGGGCGCGGAACTGTTGGTGAGCGACCTCGATGCCGGGCGTGTGCAACTGGCTGTCGAGCAACTGGGGGCGCACCCGATAACCAGCGATGCGCTGCTTGCCACGCCTTGCGACATTCTCGCGCCCTGCGGCCTGGGTGGTGTGCTGAATGCGCAGACGGTTGCCCATCTGCGTTGCGCTGCGGTGGCTGGAGCGGCCAATAATCAGCTGGCCAGCCCTGAGGTGGCCGATCAGCTGGAAGCTCGCGGGATTCTCTACGCGCCGGATTACGTGCTCAATGCCGGAGGGCTGATCTACGTGGCACTGCGCCATCGCGGCGAGGAACTAGCGGCGATCACCGCGCACCTGGCGCAGATCAGCCGGCGCCTGACTGAAATCTACGCCCATGCGCAGGCTGAAAAGCGATCCCCGGCGCGAGTCGCTGACTACCTGGCAGAGGGGCTGCTCTATCGCACCTAGCGGTTGCCGAGCCCGTTCAAACTGTGGGGGCGCGAAGATAATCGGTAGGCGGCGCCCGGTCGAACTGATGGGTGCACGGTGCAGCGACCTGCGGCAACGCCGCACTTGGCGATGCTCACAAGCTAAATTAGCGTGGCGCAAGGAGGATTCACCATGGACTACTTCATTATCGTCGTCACCACCGCTGCCGGCCTTTACTTTCACTGGTGGTTGTTCCGTCGCATTCGCCAGTGGAGTGATCGCGACCTGGCGCTTTCCTTTGCCGAGGGCGATGAGCGCAAACGTCAGTACATGCTCGAACAGCTGGCCCGTGCGCGAGGTGAGGGCGTCAAACGACGTGATTTGCCGGCATGGCTGGAGCAGGTCGCGGGGCAATACCCAGGCAGCAGAGCATGATGCTGGACGGTTTTACCGAGCAGACCCCTCGTGCGAAAGAGGGGCCGCGCTACACGGTCACTCGCTGGCGGTCTCGATCTCGAGTTCCTCGAGTGCGTCCGGCTGGCTCTTGAACGCCTTGGCAAAGACGTCGCGATTCTTGGCCATGAAGATACCCAGCTCCTCGCCCTGTTCCTCGCTCAGGGATGGAACCGCCTTGTGCAGCACCTCGCTCAGGCGCTCGGCCAGTTCCAGCATCTTGTCGTAACGGTCGGCTTCGGCCTTATCCATGAACAAGCACTCCGGATCGCGACTGCTGCGATACACCACTTCGACGGCCATTCATCACCTCATCTGCCTTCATGCGTGTCTGTTGGTAACTGTTTATTTATACAGTGATCCAAGCATAAAGAACTCGCTACCGTTTTGCCAGCAGCGAGTGTCGAGAATTCAGCGGTCGCTACGGATCGGGCTGAACTCGACGGGTACCCAGGCGTAGCCTTGGGCTTCCTTGCGTACGTGGCCCAGGCCGGGGAAGGGCAGGTGCGCACCAGCGACCCACAGCTTGTCTGTGGCCGCTTCGGCCAGGATGCGTTGGCGGGATTGCCTGGCCTTGGCGCTGTCGACATCGAACTCGATGACCACTTCAGGCTTGGCGAACTGCACGGCGTGGTTATGCAGAATGTCGCCCCATACCAGCAGGCTCTGTCCACCCGATTTGAACAGGTAAGAGGTATGTCCGGGCGTGTGTCCCGGGCTCGCTACCAGGCTGACGCCAGGCAACAATTCGCCTTCTGTCTTGTAGGGCTTGAGCTTGTTCATCTTGGCATAGGGTGCGACTGCCTGTTGCGCCATCTTGAACATGCCTTGCATGCCTTCGGGGGCCTTGGCCATGGTCGCCTCGTCGAGCCAGAATTCAGCCTCCGCCTGCGGCACCTCCACGGTCGCGTTGGGGTAGGCCGGGCTGCCGTCGGCGTTGACCAGGCCGCAGGCATGGTCTGGGTGCAGGTGGGTGAGCAGCACGGTATCAACCTGCTCCGGCTGGTAGCCGGATGCCTTGAGGTTGGTCTGCACCACGCCGAGAGTCGGGCCGAAGCACTGGGCGGCGCCGGTATCGATCAGCACCAGGTTGTCGCCAGTGTTGATCAGGTAGGCGTTGACCGCAGTCTGCACGCCTTTCTCCGACGCCACGAACATGCGTGCCAGCAGCGATTGCAGGTCCTTGTCATCGATGCCCTTGAGCAGGCTGGCAGGCAGGTCGACGTAGCCGTCATACAGAGCGGTGACTTCGAAGTCACCGAGTGCCATGCGGTAGTAGCCCGGTACCTGGGTCTTCTGTTGTGCCGGTGCGGCCGCCTGCAGCGGCAGGCTGACCAGGGCGATCATGGCGGACGACAATGCGGTGCTCAGCGAGAAAAGACGCATGGGTGATCCTTCATTGAGAGTGGCGATGCCGTAGTGTGCGACGCGTCGGGGTATCTTGGCGAGCCTGTGATGTCAGTTTCAGCCTCGTCGCGGTTGGCTGGAGCGTGCCAAATCGTCACATCGCAGCGGCATCCTCGGGCTGGTCTTTTTCCTGCATGATTGTTTCTTGCGAATACCCGAGGTGGGGATTCGGGGTGGTTTGCCAGGTCTCGTGGGGAGTTGAAGGATGAATTGGGCTGAGCGCTTGCGCGAAAACATGCACGGTCTGGCGGAGTCGCTGGGCAATCTGTTGATGGAGGCCTTCCATTACCTGGCGCTGTTCGCCATCGGGGCGATCACGGCCTGGGCGGGGGTGATGGCTTTCATTGGCATGCTGGAGAAGGGCCACATCACGGTCGATGACATTCTGCTGCTGTTCATCTACCTGGAATTGGCGGCGATGGTGGGGATCTATTTCAAGACCAACCACATGCCGATCCGCTTCATGATCTACGTGGCGATCACCGCGCTGACTCGCTTGCTGATTTCCGACATCTCCCACACCCACAAGCCGACCTGGGGCGTGGTGATGGTGTCGGGGGCGATCCTGCTGCTGGCCCTGGCGATTCTGGTGGTGCGCTACGCCTCGTCGCGCTTTCCGGCCGTGGCCGGCCCGCACCCCCGCAGCAAGGCGCGCAACCGTGAGGATGCCGAGGCCGAGCGCGACGATACGTCTGACTGAAACGTCGGGTGGAGCGATGATGGGCGCTCCAGCCTGTGAGGCCAGGTGTCAGTCCAGCGGCGCGAACAGCGCCGCCAGGTCGGCTTCATCCAGTTGCCACTGGCCCTGGCTGCCGCCGTCGAGCACGCCCTTGGCCAGGTTGGCCTTGGTCTGCTGCAGTTGCTGGATCTTCTCTTCGACGCTGCCACGGGTGATCAGTTTGTAGACGAATACCGGCTTGTCCTGGCCGATGCGGTAGGCGCGGTCGCTGGCCTGGGCTTCGGCGGCCGGGTTCCACCAGGGATCGAAGTGGATCACGGTATCGGCGGCGGTCAGGTTGAGGCCGCTGCCGCCGGCCTTGAGGCTGATCAGGAACACCGGAAATTCGCCGGCCTGGAAGCGTGCGACCGGCGTGCGGCGGTCCTGGGTGCTGCCGGTGAGCTTGGCGTAGGCGATCTTGCGCGCCTGTAGTTCTGCCTCGATCAGCGCCAGCATCGAGGTGAACTGGGAGAACAGCAGCACGCGACGGCCTTCGTCGACCAGCTCCTGAAGCATGTCCAGCAAGGCGCTGAGCTTGCCCGAATCACTGGCGCTCAGCTCGCCGTTGTCGTCACCCAGCAGGCGCAGGTCGCAGCAGCTCTGACGCAGGCGCAGCAGGGCTTCAAGGATGACGATATGGCTGCGCGCCAGTCCCTGACGGGTGATTTCCTCGCGCACCTTCTGGTCCATGGCCAGGCGCAGGGTTTCGTAGCGGTCGCGCTGCAGCTGGGTCAGCTCGACCCAGTGGGTGATCTCGGTCTTCGGCGGCAGCTCGCTGGCCACCTGCTCCTTGGTGCGACGCAACAGGAAGGGGCGGATGCGCCCATTCAGGTGATTGAGGCGCTGGGCGTCGCCACGTTTCTCGATGGGCGTGCGGTAGTCGCGGGTGAAGGTCTTGGCATCCCCCAGCCAGCCGGGCATGAGGAAATGGAACAGCGACCACAGCTCGCCCAGGTGGTTTTCCAGCGGGGTGCCGGTCAGGCACAGGCGCAGGTCGGCCTGCACCTGAGCCGCTGCAGTGGCCGCCTTGCTGCGCGGGTTCTTGATGTTCTGCGCTTCGTCGAGAATCAGCAGGCGATAGCGCTGCTGGTTCAGCGCCTTGAGGTCACGCGGCAGCAGGGCGTAGGTGGTGAGGATCAGATCGTGCTCGGCGATCTCCTCGAACAGCGCCTTGCGCTTGTTGCCATGCAGCGCCAGTACGCGCAATTGCGGGGTGAAGCGCGCCGCCTCGTCCTGCCAGTTGGGTATCAGGCTGGTGGGCATGACGATCAGTGCTGGATTTTTCAGGCGCCCGGCCTGTTTCTCGCAGAGGATGTGCGCCAGGGTCTGCAGGGTCTTGCCCAGGCCCATGTCGTCGGCCAGTACGCCACCGACGCGCAGTTCGGCCAGGGTCTGCATCCAGTTCAGGCCCTGCACCTGATAGCTGCGCAGTTCGGCCTGCAAACCCTCGGGTGGCGCAATTTCACGTACCGCCAGGTTCTGCAGGCGCTGGGCGAAGCCGCGCAATTCATCGCCGCCTTGCCAACTGAGTTCGGGCCCCTGGGCCAGTTCGGCCAGGCGTGCGGCGTCGGCGCGGCCGAGGCGCAGCGGCAGATGATCGTCGCCAGGGTCGCGGAAATACAGCTCGCCGAGCGTGGCCAGCAGCGGCTTCAATCGGGCGAAGGGTAGGGCGATGCGTTTGCCGCCCTGCGGCAGGCTGACCAGCAGGCGATCTTCGTCGGCGCGCTGGGCCAGCGCTTCGGGCGCCAGCAGCCAGGGCGTGCGGCGAATGGCCTGGAGCAGGATCGGCAGCAGACTCAGGCGCTGGCCTTCGACTTCGATGCCCAGCTCCAGGTCGAACCAGTTCTGTTGCGGATCTTCCTTGACCTCCGCGTACCAGTCGTCGACCTCGGCGAGGTTGTACTGGAAGTCCGGGCGCATGTGGATTTGCCAGCCTTCGGCGCGCAGCTGCGGTAGCTGCTGCTGGACGAAATCCAGCCAGTCGCGCTCGCGCTCCAGTTCGAACGGCTCGCCGGCTTCGGCCGGCAGCGCCTCGCTCTGGCGCAGGGCTACCTGCAGGCCGAGACTTTCCAAGCGCTTGCGCAAGCTGGCTTCGGCGCCGCCGTCGCGGATCAGGCGCAGGTTGGTCTCTGCATCCAGGCGCTTGACCAGGTCCTTGGCCGGCTTGCCGAAGACCTTGTGTCCGGCATAGTCGAAGGCCAGCGCCGCGCGGTGTTGGGTCTGCTCCTGCATGCGTCCCTTGCGTGCGTCGAAATGCACGCGCACCTGGCTGCCCAGGCTGAGGATGGCGGTAGGCGCGATGCCTTCCAGGCGCGTTTCCGCCAGCTCCTTGTCCGCCACGATGATGTCGGAGAGGTCACTGCCGGCGCGTTGCTGGGCCTCAAGGGTGAGCAGCGCGGCGGCTACATGCTTGCAGTTGAAACCCACCGGGCAGGTGCAGTGCCCGGTCACGCTCCATTTGCGCCCATAGGGGTGCAGCGTGATGCGCTGCTGGTAGGTCTGCCCGCCGGAACCACGGCAATTGGCGAGCAGGCTGTTGTCCTTGATGCTGAGCAGCTTGCTGCGTTTCTCCTCGGCGTAGCCGATGCCGCGACGCAGGTCACCGGCGCCGAATTCCGAGCGCCAGTCTTCCTGGCGGAGTTGGTGGATATCCAGGGGCATCAACGAAGCCCCGAGGCAAAAATGAATGGGCGCATGACTGGGTCGTGGCAATGCAAAGCCGCAGATTTTCGCATAGCCGCGTGACGATTAGCAGGCGTGGTGCCGAGATTGCCGACGTGCTGTCGTGGCCATCGCTTCAGGCGTTCGGCGAGTAGGGCGAGTGTAACCCGCCGCAGCGGAGTTGGCGGGTTGCACCCGCCCTACAGAAAGGCCGCGCGGTATTGCCTGGGCGTTGCTCCGAGCGCCTGGCGAAAACGATTGCTGAAGTGGCAGGCACGTGCCAGGCGCCGGGCCAACACATAGCGATGAGGCGGTAGGCTGAAGCTGCTCTGGAACATGCGCGCGAAGTGGTATTACGACAGGGCACAAAGCGCGGCCAGTTGGCTCAGCGGCATCGGCCGGCAGGATGCACAGTTTATCCGGAGCGCCCTTGTTGCCGGGTTGCTCACGGCGAAAGGTGCCAGTGCCGCCACTGAGGTAGCACGACAGCGTGTGGTGTGGCTGGAGGCAAGGTAGTCACGCGCATCATGGGCGTTACTCCAGCGTGTCACGGCCATGCCGTTGCCCAGTTCGGCCATGGCGTGCAGCCGCGCGTTGGGCGAGCGGCTCATGCTCTGGAATACCTGCAGATGTTCGAATTGCGCCATCACCATCTCCCGAATGCGGTCATGCTACGCCTGCCGATAGGCAAAGCCAGAGACGAAGAAAAAATGCGCAAGTTTGTGAAAGTCTGGGGTCGTAATTGCTGGAACGCCTTTGAATGGTGCTTAAGTTTTTTTGCACCAACCCGCGGCGCGGCGCGAGGACTCGGAGTATCGTGGCGGCCATTCAAACAATGATTCGCATCCCGGATGCCGCTCTCGATGAAATACCTGCACCACTTCGCTCTTGCCTCTGTCCTGATCCTCCCCAACCTGCTGGCTGCCGCGCCTTCGGTCGATGACAAATCGGCCTTCATCGCCGATCTGGTAGGCCGCATGACCCTGGAGGAAAAGGTCGGCCAACTGCGTCTGATCAGCATTGGCGGCGACATGCCACGTGAGCGCATCCGCGAAGAGATGGCCGCAGGGCGTATCGGCGCCACCTTCAACTCGGTGATACGCCCGGAAAACCGTCCGATGCAGGAGGCGGCGCTGCGCAGTCGCCTGGGTATCCCGGTGTTCTTCGCCTACGACATCATCCATGGCCATCGCACTACGTTTCCGATTGGGCTGGGGCTGGCCTCGAGCTGGGACATTCCTGCCATCGAGAACAGCGCGCGGGTCGCGGCCTTCGAGGCCAGCGCGGATGGCCTGGACATGACCTTCGCGCCGACCGTCGACATTTCCCGCGATCCGCGTTGGGGCCGCACGTCCGAAGGTTTCGGCGAGGATCCGTACCTGGTTTCGCGCATCGCCGCCGCGATGGTTCACGGTTACCAGGGTAAGGATCCCAGCGACCCGCAGCGCATCATGGCCAGCGTCAAGCACTTCGCCCTGTACGGCGCGGTGGAGGGTGGGCGCGACTACAACGTGGTCGACATGAGCCCGATGCGCATGTACCAGGATTACCTGCCGCCTTATCGCGCCGCCATCGATGCCGGCGCCGGCGGGGTGATGGTGGCGCTGAACGCGATCAATGGCGTGCCAGCTTCGGCCAACTCCTGGCTGCTGCGTGATCTGCTGCGTCGCGACTGGGGCTTCAAGGGCGTGGCGCTCAGTGACCACGGTGCGATCACCGAACTGCTGCGCCATGGTGTGGCCGCCGATGGCCGTGAGGCGGCGAAACTGGCCGTCACGGCAGGTGTCGGCATGAGCATGGCCGACACGCTCTACGATCAGCAGCTGCCTGCTTTGGTGCGCAGCGGCGCGGTGCCGCAGAGCGTGCTGGATGAAGCCGTCAACCATGTACTGAACACCAAGTACGACCTTGGCCTGTTCCACGATCCGTTCCGCCGCATCGGCCGCGCCGAAGACGACCCGGCCGACGTCAATGCCGAAAGCCGCCTGCACCGCGCCGATGCGCGGGCCATGGCACGCGACTCCCTGGTGCTGCTGGAAAACCATGACGACACCCTGCCGCTGAGCAAGAAGGCCACTGTCGCCTTGATCGGCCCGCTCGCCGATTCGCCCGTGGACATGCTCGGCAGTTGGTCGGCGGTCGGTGTGGCCCAGCAGGCAGTGACCCTGCGCAAGGGCATGGAGGCGGCGCTGCAAGGTCAGGGCAAGCTGCTCTACGCCGTCGGTGCCAACGTCACCGACGATGCCCATGTGATCAATTACCTCAACCAGCTCAATTGGGACCGCCCTGAAGTCGTGCTGGACAAGCGCACGCCGCAGGCGATGCTGGAGGAGGCTGTGCGTGTGGCATCCCAGGCTGACGTCATCGTTGCAGCAGTGGGCGAAGCTCGTGGCATGTCGCATGAGTCGTCCAGTCGCACGCGTCTGGATCTGCCGGACAGCCAGCAGGCCCTGCTGCGTGCGCTCAAGGCCACCGGCAAGCCGCTGGTGCTGGTGCTGATGAACGGCCGGCCGCTGGCGCTCGGCTGGGAGAAGGAAAACGCCGATGCGATACTGGAGACCTGGTACAGCGGTATCGAGGGCGGCAACGCCATCGCCGACGTGCTGTTCGGTGAGCACAACCCCTCCGGCAAGCTGCCGATCACCTTCCCGCGTTCGGTCGGGCAGATTCCCACCTACTACAATCATCTGCGCCTGGGCCGTCCGTACACGCCCGGCACGCCTGGCAACTACACCTCGCAGTATTTCGAGGAGCCCAACGGCCCGTTGTATCCGTTTGGCTACGGTCTGAGCTACAGCGACTTCCAACTGTCGGCGCCGAAGCTGTCCGCCGAGCGCATGACGCCTGATGAGAAGATTCGCGTCAGCGTCACGCTGAAGAACACCGGGTCACGGGCTGGCGCGACCGTGGTGCAGCTGTACCTGCACGATGAGGCCGCGTCGGTGATCCGTCCGGTGAAGGAACTCAAGGATTTTCGCAGGGTCAAGCTTGAAGCAGGTGAGGCGCGCGAGCTGAGTTTCGAGATCGACGAAACCATGCTGCGTTTCTACAACGCCAGCCTGCAGCATGTCAGCGAGCCAGGTGCCTTCCGTGCCCAGTTGGGGCTGGATTCGGAGACCGTGCAGGAGGCGCGTTTCGAACTGTTGCCACGCCAATGAGGGCGTGGCCCAAGGAGGCGAAAAATATACTCGCGCGAGCACCTGTGCCGGACTTCACGATCTGGTAATAATGCGCAGAAAGAATCCGCGCATGCGGAGACGTCACCGTTCGGTTGGCAGTCTGCATCGTGCTCGCGTTGTGTTTGTACCATTCGCCCGTTTTCAACTCCCTGCAGCGGCTGCCCCTGGGCTTGCCGCTGCTTGTCAGTACGTGTTGCCCTGGAGGCTGTGTGTCGATGAGTCGTTGTTCTGGAGCTCGTATGGGCAAGGCCGGCAAGCTGGCCCTCTGCGTGCTCCCGCTGTTGTTCGCTGCCCAGAGCTGGGCCTTCGATCTGGATGATGTGGCGGTCAAGGCCAAGGCTCTGGCTGCAGAAGGCTACAGTGCCCCGCAAAGCCAGTTGCCCGCTTCGCTGCGTGAGCTGCCGTTCGCCGGCTATCAAAAGGTGCGCTTCCTCGAAGAGAAGGCACACTGGGCGGATGGCAAGACGCCGTTTCGGCTGTACTTCTTTCACCAGGGCATGCACTTCGATGTGCCGGTGAAGATCAATGAGGTGACCGCCGAAGGCACCCAGGAGATCAAGTACGACCCGTCGATGTTCGACTTCGGCGACCTCAATCTGAACCCGGACGACCTCAAGGATCTCGGTTTTGCCGGTTTCAAGGTCATCAACGAGATCAATGCCAAAGGTACGCACGACGAAGTAATGAGCGTGCTCGGCGCCAGCTACTTCCGCATCGTCGGCAAGGGGCAGGTGTTCGGTCTTTCCGCGCGCGGTCTGGCCATCGACACGGCGCTGCCATCGGGTGAGGAATTTCCGCGTTTCACCGAGTTCTGGATCGAAAAGCCACAGCCCGACCGCCGCAGCCTGGTGATCTACGCATTGCTTGACTCGCCACGGGCCACCGGCGCCTACCGCATGGAAATCAAACCGGGCCGCGACAGCGTGCTCGACGTGCAATCGAAGGTCTACCTGCGCGAGAACGTCGAGAAACTCGGCATCGCGCCGCTGACCAGCATGTACCTGTTCGGTGCCAACCAACCCTGGCCACGCCCCAACTACCGTCCGCAACTGCATGATTCCGAAGGCCTGGGAATTCATGCCGGCAACGGCGAGTGGATCTGGCGTCCGCTGAACAACCCGCAGCGCCTGAATGTCAGCAGCTACCGTATCGACAACCCGCGTGGTTTCGGTCTGATGCAGCGTGGTCGCGACTTCAATCAGTATCAGGATCTCGACGACCGCTACGAGCTGCGCCCGAGCGGCTGGGTGGAAACCGTCGGCGATTGGGGCGCTGGTCATGTCGAACTGGTGGAGATCCCCACGCCGGACGAAACCAACGACAACATCGTCGCCCTGTGGCGCCCGGAAAAGCTGCCTGCGCCGGGTGAGGCGCTGGACGTGGCCTATCGTCTGCATTTCAGTCGTGACGAGGCCAAACTGCACGACCCGCAACTGGCCATGGTCAGTCAGACCCGTCTGTCGGAGGGTGATATCAAGCAGGCCAACCTGATTCGTCAGGCTGATGGCAGTACTGCGCTGGTGGTCGATTTCGTCGGTGAGGCGCTGGCCAAGCGTTCGCCCGACGCGGCGCCGACCGTTCAGGTCAGCGTCGATGACAACGCCGAGTTGCTGGAAGAGAACCTGCGTTACAACCCGGTGAGCAAAGGCTGGCGTCTGTTGCTGCGGGTCAATATCAAGGACCCGGCGCAGCCGGTGGAGATGCGTGCCGCGCTGGTCGAGGACGGCAAGCCCCTGTCGGAAACCTGGAGCTATCAGCTGCCCTCCCATGAATAACTCCCACGACGCTACACCGATTCAGGATTATCTCGATGTGTTGCCGCTCGATCAGGAGCGGAAACAGGCTTTGGCTCATCGTCTGGAAGAGGAGGGCGGGGATCTCGCCACGTTGCACAGGGCTTTGCAGGAACAGGAGCGCAAAGCAGCCGAACCCCTTGAAGAAACCCGTGTGCTGCTCGATTCGGTGCCGGCTCGCTTGGCGCTGGGTTGGCCGGATGCCGTCGAGCGCGGCTGCCGCATCGTCCGGGATCATCAGGGACGGCCCACCATCGAGTCGACCCCTCCGATCAGACGTACGCGTATGGTGCCGGAGCCCTGGCAGACCAATATCCTGGATCGCGGCTGGCGCCGTCTGAAGGGCGAGAAACCCGCCCCGCGACCTCGTACACGTGAGAGCGAAGACTTCGCCGAAGAGCGTTGGCGGCATGTCGCGGCGGTGCGTCGTGCCGCGCTGCTGGTATTGATGATCACGCAGACCGTGGTCGCTACCTGGTACATGAAGTCAGTGCTGCCCTATCAGGGCTGGTCGCTAGTCGATCTGGGCCTGGTGTTCGAGCAGCCGTGGCAGGAATCGGCACGGCAGATTCTGCCTTATGTAGTGCAGACCAGCATCCTGGCGCTGTTCGCCCTGCTGTTCTGCTGGGTGTCGATGGGCTTCTGGACGGCGCTGATGGGTTTCTTTCAGTTGCTCAAGGGACACGACCGCTACAGCATTTCCGCCAGCAGCTGTGGCGACGAGCCGATCTCGCCGCGGGCGCGTACCGCGCTGGTCATGCCGATCGCCAACGAGCACGTACCGCGTGTGTTCGCCGGCCTGCGGGCGACCTTCGAGTCGCTCAAGGCCACCGGGCAGCTCGAACACTTCGATTTCTTCATCCTCAGCGACAGCAACGACCCGGACATCTGCGTGGCCGAGCAGCAAGCCTGGATGGAGCTGTGCCGCGAAGTGGAGGGCTTCGGTCACATCTTCTATCGCCGCCGTCGCCGTCGGGTGAAGCGCAAGAGCGGCAACATCGACGACTTCTGCCGGCGCTGGGGCAGCAACTACCGCTACATGGTGGTGCTCGATGCCGACAGTGTGATGAGCGGCGAATGCCTGACTCGTCTGGTGCGTCTGATGGAGGCCAACCCGGGCGCCGGTATCATCCAGACCGCGCCCAAGGCCTCGGGCATGGACACCCTTTATGCGCGTCTGCAGCAGTTCGCTACCAGCGTCTACGGGCCACTGTTCACCGCCGGTCTCAACTTCTGGCAACTGGGCGAGTCGCACTACTGGGGGCACAACGCGATCATCCGCGTCAAACCCTTCATCGAGCACTGCGCCCTGGCGCCTTTGCCCGGAACGGGTTCTTTCGCCGGCGCGATCCTCTCCCACGACTTCGTCGAAGCCGCGCTGATGCGCCGCGCCGGTTGGGGCGTATGGATCGCCTACGACCTGCCGGGCAGTTATGAAGAGCTGCCGCCGAACCTGCTCGACGAGCTCAAGCGTGACCGCCGCTGGTGCCACGGCAACCTGATGAACTTCCGTCTGTTCCTGGTGCGTGGCATGCACGCGGTGCATCGCGTGGTGTTTCTCACCGGGGTCATGTCCTACCTGTCCGCGCCGTTGTGGCTGCTATTTCTGGTGCTGTCGACCTGCCTGCTGGCGATCCATACGCTGATGGTGCCGGAGTATTTCCTGCAGCCCAACCAGCTCTATCCGCTGTGGCCACGCTGGCAACCGGAAGAGGCAGTGGCGCTGTTCTCGGCGACCATGATCCTGCTGTTCCTGCCCAAGCTGCTCAGCGTGCTGCTGATCTGGATCAAGGGGGCGCAGGCCTACGGTGGTCGCACGCGGGTGCTGTTGTCGATGCTGCTGGAGGCCTCCTGCTCGGTGCTGCTGGCGCCGGTGCGCATGCTGTTCCATAGCCTGTTCGTCACCGCTGCCTTTCTCGGTTGGTCGGTGCAGTGGAACTCGCCGCAGCGCGTGGATGATTCCACGCCCTGGAGCGAAGCCTTCCGCCGTCACGGCACCCAGGTGCTGATCGGTATTAGCTGGACGGCGCTGGTGGCCTGGCTCAACCCGGACTTCCTCTGGTGGCTGGCACCTATCGTCGTGTCACTGGTGCTGTCGCCGGTGGTCTCGGTGCTGACCAGTCGCACGGCACCGGGCCTGGCAGCGCGGCGCAGCAAGCTGTTCCTGATTCCGGAAGAACACAAGGTGCCGGTGGAGCTGAGCAACACCGCCGAGTACGAGCAATTGAACAGCTCACGAGCTCTGCGCAAGGGCTTCCTGCGTGCAGTGGTCGACCCGCTGTACAACGCCCTGGTCTGCGCCATGGCCCGCGCCCGCCACGCCAAGGTGGTGCCGGCTGCCGAAGCGCTGCGCAACGAGCGTATCGATGAGATCCTCAGCGCCGGACCTGAGGGTAAGGTAGAGGCGACCCGCTGGCGTCTGCTCAACGATCCTGACGGCATGGCGCGCCTGCACGCGCGCATCTGGCAGGAGCCGCAATATCACGTCTGGCGCAAAGCCCTGCGCGATGCCTGATCATCCGCCACGCCCCCGCCTGCCAGGGGCGTGGCGTGATGCCCTTCTGACACACCCGCTAACATCTATAGGCGCATCAACGCTCTGCTGCGCGGCACCATTGCGTCTGGGGCGGGTCTTTGCCTCGGATGGGGCATTCCGCCGTCTGGCCCGAACACCGTTTTCGTACATGACATTGGAGAGGAACCACGATGTCGAATCTGCATGATTCCGCGCAGCGCTATGGTGCGGTTACACGTTGGCTGCACTGGGGTATGGCCGTTTTGCTGGGGTGGCAATTCTTGACCGTACTGGCGCATGCCCTGATGGAAGACAGCGCGCTGGATAAATTCCTCTGGGGTACGCACAAGGCGACCGGGCTGTTGCTCATGGTGCTGGTGGTGATTCGCCTGCTCTGGGCGCTGTACAACAGCAGCCGCCGGCCGGCGCCAGTCAGCACACTGGCACGCGTCGGCCATCTGGCGTTGTATGGCCTGCTGTTCGTGATTCCCTTTGTCGCGCTGCTACGCCAGTACGGCTCGGGCCGCGAGTTCGTCGCCTTCGGCATGACCATCATGCCCGGTTTTGACGGCAAGATCGAGTGGATGATTGCTCCAGCTGGCCTGTTGCATGGCAACCTGGGCTGGCTGTTGCTGTTCATGGTGATTGGCCATGCCGCCATGGCCTTTGTCCATCGCCGTCAGGGCGGTGAGGATGTATTGGCGCGCATGATCGGTCGCTGACTCAGGGTGGTATGGCAAAAGGCTTACACGGCGTGGCGGCAACCACCACTGTTGCCATTGCGAGCCGATCTCTAATCTACACACATCCCCTGCAGCGACGGATCGCTGAGTATCAAGGACGATGACCAAGCCAGGAATGGCTACCGACAGGATATCGGATGGTTGGGAAGAAACCCGCTTCGGCGGGTTTTTTGTTGCCTGTAGAAAGTACCGGGTCATAACCAGAGCCCGATCAATCGCCTAGCCCCAGCGTTTTAAGCGTGGCGCTGACCTGAAAAGCTTCGCCTCGAGGCGGGGCTCCTACGCCTGGCTGCTTTGTTAGCTTTAAGGGAGCGGAGTATTCGCCGGGCGTTCTAGCTGGCCAGGCACTGCGTCGCACCCTGCGCCTTGCGCGTGTACCACAGCACCCGGCTTACGCCACGGGTGATGGCGACGTAGGCCAGGCGCCGGGCTTCGTCCTGCATGGCCTGGTCGTAGCTGCCGGCGAAGAAACCGCACTGGGCGTAGAGCGCGTTGCGCAGCGGGTGTTTGTCCGCCGGCAGGCAGTCGTCGAGGATGATCGCCACTTCGGCCTGCAGGCCCTTGGCGCGGTGGATGGTCATGGCTCTGACCGGCAGCGTCTTGTCCAACTGCGCGCGCACCTGCTGCAGAGGCTCGTTGCGCCGGCTGAGCAGCAGCACGGCGGTGCGATCTGCATTGGGGCGCTGGCTGACGTGTTGGCACTGCGCGGTAATTTCCTGGAGCAGCGCCGGCAGGCCGCTGGCCAGGTCGAAGCGCTGGATCAGCTTGACGCCATGGTCGCCCGGTTGCATTGCCTTGGCCGCTATGCAGGTCTTGGCCTGCTTGCTGTGTACCTCGGCCAGCACCTTCTCGCCATCGCGGATCACCGGCTCGATGCTGCGGTAGTTGGTGCCCAGCAGCAGGGTGCTGCTCTTGCTGCGGCCACGGCTGGGGAAGTGGCGGTCGAAATCGATGAACAGCTCCGGCGAGCTGCCGCGCCAACCGTAGATCGACTGCCAGTCGTCGCCGATGGCCATCAGGCTGATGCGTTCGCCCGCCGCATGCAGGCGGCGATGCACGGCCTGCAGCCACAGCACGATCTGCGGTGAGATGTCCTGGAATTCGTCGATCAGCAGGTGGCTCAGGGCGAGCAGGGCCGGGCCGGATTTGCCGCCGTCGCTGCTCAGCCGCTCGCTCAGCTGCGCAAAAGCGCCGTTGAAACTGATCAACCCCTGGCCTTGCAACAGGGCGTTGAAGTGCTGGTGGAAACGCTGCATGGCCTCGATGAAGTCGCGTTCGCGGGGCGCGCAATCGAGGGCTTTCACCTCCAGACGGTCGAGGCGAATCCCCAGGCTCTCGGCGAAGTCGATCTGCCCGTGCAGCAGTTCGAACAGCGGCAGGGCGGCGAATTCGCCAGGCAACTTGCAGGCATCCAGGGGCGCCTTGGCTTTGCCCTTGGGCGGCTCTTCTGGGGCCGGTAACTTGAGCAGGCGGTGAGTCAGGGCGCGAAAGCGCGCATCGTCGGCGTAGGCGCTCTGGTAGGCCTGCTTGAGCAGGCGCTGCTGTGCGGGGCGCAAGCGCCCGCCAGTGAGCGGGTTGTCCGGCTCGTCGCTGGGGTCGTCCAGTTGCTCGAACCAGCGCGGGTTGCCCAGCTGTTCCTTGGCCAGCGTGGCCATGGCCGCATGGAAGGTGCGCACGCACTGGCGTGCATCGTGCGGGTAGTGCCAGAAGTCGAGCAGGCGTTGCAGGCGCTCGCGCAGTTCGTGGCAGGAGGCGTTGGTGAAGGAGATCACCGTCAGGCGCTTGGGGTCGACCTCCAGGTGACAGAGCAGGAACACCACACGCAGTACCAGCGTGCTCGACTTGCCCGAGCCGGCGCCGGCGAAGATGCGTGCCAGCGGCGCACGGCAGAGGATCATCGCCCATTGTTCGTCCGACGGTGCGCCGATCAGCCTGGCGTTCACCGCCTGCGCCACGCGTTCGCGCATCGCCTGTACCTGAGCGTCTTCGACCTTCAACCGGGTGGCAGGGTAGATGCCGGCAGGGCCAGGTTTACCGCTGTCAGTCTTGCGGCCGCTGGCTTTCTTGTCGCCAGTGGACTTCTTCTTACTTTGCTTGCGTGCAGGTTTACGTGGCTGCGCGGCTTCGCGCTCGGCACGCAGGTAGGCGGTGGTGTGAGGGAAGTAGCGGGCGAGGGCGCTGGACAGCAATTGTTTGTAGCGCGCGACAGCAGAAAGCATGCGTTGAGAATGACCTGATGGATAAAGCCCGCATGATAAAGCCTGCAGCGCGATGGCAGGCAGTGATGGCGCAGCGATAAATGCGCAACTTTGTGCAAGCGCCCGACGAGTATCGCTTCCAGACTGTGATCAGTCCTGGGAGAGAGTCGATGAACCTGTCGCTTTACCTGCTGACCGTACTGATCTGGGGTACGACCTGGATCGCCATCAAATTTCAGATGGGCGAGGTGGCCGTTGCCGCTTCCATCGCCTATCGCTTCGCGCTGGCCTCGGCGGTGCTGTTCGCCATGCTCTGGTTCAGCGGCCGCCTGCAACCGCTGGATCGCCGTGGCCAGGGCATCTGCCTGGTGCAGGGGTTGTGCCTGTTCTGCCTCAACTTCCTGTGTTTCTACACCGCCAGCCAGTGGATACCCAGTGGCCTGATCGCCGTGATCTTCTCCACCGCCACCCTGTGGAACGCGATCAATGCAAGGCTGTTCTTCAAGCAGCGCATTGGCGCCAACGTGCTGCTCGGTGGCGCGTTGGGGCTGGTCGGTCTGGGCTTACTGTTCAGGCCGGAGCTGGCCGGGCATGAGGCCAGCCGCGAAAGCCTGCTGGGCATCGGCCTGGCGCTGCTCGGCACGCTGTTCTTCTCTGCCGGCAACATGCTCTCCAGACTGCAGCAGAGGGCCGGGCTCAAGCCGCTGACCACCAACGCCTGGGGCATGCTCTATGGCGCGCTGATGCTGGTGGGTATCTGCCTGGTCAGCGGCACGCCGTTCGCCTTCGAGTGGAGCGCGCGCTACGTCGGCTCGTTGCTGTATCTGGCGATTCCGGGCTCGGTGATCGGCTTTACCGCCTACCTGACCCTGGTCGGGCGCATGGGCCCGGAGCGCGCGGCCTACTGCACGGTACTGTTCCCGGTGGTGGCGCTGAACATCTCGGTATTCCTTGAGGGCTACCAATGGACGGCCCCGGCGCTGCTCGGCCTGGGCCTGGTGATGCTGGGCAACGTGTTGGTGTTTCGTAAGCCGAAGCCGGTGCTTGCCGAGGCCAGGGCATAGGGGCGATCGAAATGCTGGGTGCTCGTCGTAGGGCGGGAATGCCGGCCGCGCGTAGCGAAGCGAACAGTCCGCCGATCCATGCCAAGCCTGAAAACGGCGTACTGCTAGGAGGTAGAGCGACGCAGAAAGCCAAAGCCGAGTACGCCCTACATCACTGCCTGGGTGATCCACTCCCGCGAATCAACGTGCGCAGCATGAAGCGATTGGGATGACAGGCCTCGGCCACCTCGCGTGGCACGGGCAGCGGCTCGTCCTCCAGCCAGGCGGCGATCAGCTCGCCCGACAGTGGCGCGGTGATCAAACCGCGTGAGCCGTGGCCGCTGTTGATGTACAGGCCCGGCAGCCAGGGGCAGGGTGCGTCCGGTACCTGGCGGGCATCCTTGGCCAGTACCGCATAGGTCTCGGCAAAAGCCTCGGCATCGGCCAGCGGCCCGACTATCGGCAGGTAGTCCGGGCTGGTGCAGCGGAACGCGGCGCGGCCTTCCAGCGTCGCCGGGTCGAGTGTCTGTGCGTCCAGGCGTTCGGCGAGATCCGTGGAAATTTCCCGCAGCAGCTCCAGGTTGCCGGCATGCTCGGCCACACTGGGTGTGAGCTCGTCGCTGTGGAAGTCGAAACTGGCGCCCAGGGTGTGTTCACCGTCGCGCGGCGGCGCGACATAGCCTTCGGCGCAGACCACGGTGCGCAGTTGACGGCTGAGTGAGTTGGCCGGCAGGCGGCTGATCTGCCCACGGATACGCTTGAGCGGCAGGTTCGCATCCGGCAACAGGCGGCCGATTTCGGTGGCGCAGGCCAGTACCAGCACCGGCGCCTCGACCAGTGTGCCGCTCGGCCCGTCGACGCGCCAGTGGGCATCCTGCCGGCTCAGACTCAGCGCCTCCTGGTAGGGGCGCAGTTCGATCAATGGGTGTTGCACCAGTTGCCGGCACAGCGCCGGTGGGTGTACCCAGCCGGCGTCGGGGTAGAACAGACCGCCAGCCGGTAGGCCGATACCGGCCAGCGCTTCGGCCTGCTCGCGCCCAACGGAATGCAGCAGATCGGCAGAGAAGGCGGCGGCCAGCTTGCCCTGGCGCGCGGCTTCCTTGTCATCGAAGGCCAGTTGCAGCACGCCGCAGGCGTCCCAGTCGGCACCGCGCTGCAGGCGCTCGAGCAGCCGGCGGGTATGACCGAAGCCGGCGACGATCAACTGTGACAGCGCGGTGCCATGGGCCGAGAGCTTGAGGTAGAGCACGCCCTGCGGGTTGCCCGAGGCCTCGCAGGCAACCGCCGCGTGACGCTCCAGCAGGCTCACTCGCCAGCCGCGCGCGGCCAGGCTGGCGGCAGTGGCGCAGCCGGCCAGACCAGCGCCGATCACCACCGCGTGTTTTTCCTGAGCAAGGCGAGCGGGGCGGGCGAACCAGGGCTTGCCGACGGTTTGCGGCTCACCGATGAACTGCCCTTTAGCCACTTCCCATTTTTTGCCCAGGCCTGGCACGCGTGTCATCTTGAAGCCGGCTTCATTCAGTGCGCGCCGTACCCGGCCGGCGCTGGAAAATGTACCGATGGTTGTGCCGGGGGCCGACAGTCGCGCCAGTTCGGCGAACAGCTCGGGCGTCCACATTTCAGGGTTCTTCGCCGGGTTGAAGCCGTCGAGAAACCAGGCGTCGATGCGCGCATCCAACTGCGGCAATTGCGCCATCACGTCGCCGATCAACAATGTCAGCACCACCCGACCACCCGCCAACAACAGGCGCTGGAACCCGGGGTGAATGGCGCGGTACTGCGCCAGCAGTTCTGTGCTGAACGGTGCCAGCTCCGGCCACAGGGCCAGGGCGCGCTGCAGGTCGTCGTGATGCAGCGGATATTTTTCGACACTGACGAAGTGCAGACGCGCGCCAGCGGGTGCCTGCTGCTCGAACAACTGCCAGGCGCAGAGGAAATTCAGCCCGGTGCCGAAACCCGTTTCGCCGATGTTCAGGCATTCACCGTCGGCGAGAGCGGCGAAGCGCGCCGCCAGATCGTTGTTGGCGAGGAAGACGTAGCGCGTCTCTTCCAGGCCGTTTTCCTGGGAGAAATAGATGTCGCCGTAGCTGCGCGACAGAGGCTGGCCGCGCTCGTCCCAGTCGAGCTGGGCGTGATGGGTGTCTGACATGGCTGGGTTCCGCTGGGTCGTGCGGCGATTCTACCGTGCACAGGTGTCGTGGCGCTGGAACAAGGCAGCGTGTCGGCGGGCAAAATGTTGGATGTTCCGTTAGGCTGTGAAGATGACTCCAGGGAGGTTGCTTTATGTTCGAGACCGCCGAAATCGGCCGCAGTATCGACAAGGCCACGTTCGAGGCCGAAGAACCGGCGTTGCGTGAGGCGCTGCTGGAAGCGCAGTACGAGCTCAAGCAGCAGGCGCGTTTTCCGGTGATCGTATTGATCAACGGCATCGAGGGCGCCGGCAAGGGCGAGACGGTGAAACTGCTCAACGAGTGGATGGACCCACGGCTGATCCAGGTCAGCACCTTCGATATACAGACCGACGAAGAGCTGGCACGACCGCCGGCCTGGCGCTACTGGCGCCAGCTGCCGCCCAAGGGACGCATGGGCGTGTTCTTCGGCAACTGGTACAGCCAGATGTTGCAGGGGCGGGTGCACGGCAAGTTCAAGGACGCGGTGCTGGATCAGGCCATCGACGGTGCCGAGCGTCTGGAACGCATGCTCTGCGACGAGGGCGCACTGATCTTCAAGTTCTGGTTCCACCTGTCCAAGAAACACATGAAGGCGCGCCTCGAAGCGCTCAAGGACGACCCGTTGCACAGTTGGCGCATCAGCCCGCTGGACTGGCAGCAATCGAAGACCTACGACAAGTTCGTGCGCTACGGCGAGCGCGTGCTGCGCCGCACCAGCCGCGATTACGCGCCATGGTATGTAGTCGAGGGCGTCGATCACTATTACCGCAGTCTCACCGTCGGGCGCATCCTGCTCGAAGGCTTGCAGGCGGCATTGGCCAACCCACAGCGCACCCGGCTGCAACCGCATGCCGCGCCGCTGGTTTCCAGTCTGGACAATCGCGGTTTGCTGGCCAGCCTGGACATGACCCAGGCACTGAGCAAGGACGAGTACAAGGAACAGCTGACCACCGAGCAGGCGCGCCTATCGGGTCTGATGCGCGACAAGCGCATGCGCAAGCACGCCCTGATCGCGGCATTCGAGGGTAACGATGCCGCTGGCAAGGGAGGTGCCATCCGCCGCGTCACCGGCGCCCTCGATCCGCGTCAGTACCGCATCGTGCCGGTGGCGGCGCCGACCGAGGAAGAACGTGCCCAGCCCTATCTGTGGCGCTTCTGGCGACACATTCCGGCACGCGGCAAGTTCACCATCTTCGACCGCAGCTGGTATGGCCGTGTGCTGGTGGAGCGGGTCGAGGGCTTCTGCAGCCAGGCCGACTGGCTGCGCGCCTACGGCGAGATCAACGATTTCGAGGAGGAGCTGACCAACGCCGGGGTGATCCTGGTGAAGTTCTGGCTGGCCATCGATAAGCAGACGCAGCTGAAGCGTTTCAAGGAGCGCGAGCAGATCCCCTTCAAGCGCTTCAAGATCACCGAAGAGGATTGGCGCAACCGTGAAAAGTGGGACGACTACGTCGATGCGGTAGGCGACATGGTCGACCGTACCAGCACCGAGATCGCGCCCTGGACGCTGATCGAGGCCAATGACAAGCGCTTCGCCCGGGTCAAGGTACTGCGCACCATCAACGAGGCCATCGAGGCGGCGTTCGCCAAGGATTGAAGCGTTAATCGCGGCTGAAGCGGAATGCCGCCCAGCCGCTCCTACGGTGCGGTGAATACCGTAGGAGCGGTTTCAGCCGCGATTCGCACCGGGTGGTTTACCGGTAGTTGGCGGTGCGCGTGGCGCACCCTACGGTTTGAACGGTGCGCTGTTTATACTTGCGCTCTGTCCTTCGACTGGAGTGCCTGACGATGCCCTTTGCCGAAAACCTGATCGCCTTCACCTTGGCGGCCACGCTGCTGACCTTGACGCCGGGGATCGACACGGCGCTGGTGCTGCGTACCGCGGCGGTCGAGGGCCGGCAGCAGGCGTTTCGCGCGGCGCTGGGCATCAATGCCGGCTGCCTGCTCTGGGGCGCGGCGGTGGCCTTCGGCCTCGGCGCGCTGCTGGCGGTTTCCGAATTCGGCTACAACCTGCTCAAGTATTGCGGTGCGGCCTATCTGGCCTGGCTCGGGCTGAATATGCTGCTGCGCCCGCGTACCTCGCTGGCGCCCGCGCAGGCGAGCGGCACACCCGATGCCAACTGGTTCCTGCGCGGTCTGCTGGGCAACGTGCTCAACCCCAAGGTGGGGATTTTCTATGTGTCCTTCCTGCCGCAGTTCATCCCGCAGGGCCAGTCACTGATTGCCTGGACGTTCGGCCTGGTCGGCATTCACGTGGCGCTCAGCCTGGTCTGGGCGCTGTTGCTGATCGGCGCCACTCAGCCGCTCGGTCACTGGTTGCGGCGCGAGGTGGTGATCAAGTGGATGGATCGCAGCACGGGGCTGATCTTCGTTCTGTTCGCCGCGCGTCTGGCATTGAGCCGGCGCTGAGTCCTGGCGCCGCTTCTGCTTGGGTTACTCTGTGTCGATGCAATAGAAAGGGCTATGTCTGCGTTAGCTGTTGCCAAGCGGTTCTAGGAAGGCTCTGAGCCTTGTAGGGTGGGCTTTAGCCCACGCTGACCGCAGTTGGTGGGCTGAAGCGGAGCGCCGCCCGGCCCACCCTACGGGCTTTTGTACCAACGCCCAACACTTAACGCAGACATAGCCATAGAAAACCAGGCGGTGACGATGGCTCGGTTTCAGGAAATGAGGGTGCTACTGGCAGTGACCGAGGCCGAGAGCTTCGCCGGCGGCGCCAAGCTGCTGGGCATTTCGCCGCCCAGCGTCACTCGCGCCATCGCCGCGCTGGAGGCACGTCTGGGCACGCTGCTGCTGGCCCGCAGCCTGCGCCTGACCGAGGCTGGTCAGCGCTACGTCGAAGACTGCCGGCGCATCCTGCTGGAGCTGGAGGAGGCCGAGGAACTGGCCGCCGGTGGCAGCGTGCGCCCGCGTGTACGACTCACCGTGACCGCGCCGGTGATGTTCGGCGAGCTGTACCTGATTCCGCGCATCGCCCAGTATCTCGACACCCACCCGGACGTGGAGGTCAATGCGCTGCTGGTCGACCGCGTGGTGAACATGATGGAGGAGGGCATCGACGTGGCCGTGCGCATCGGCTCGCTGCCCGAGGGCGATCACCCGGCGTTGCAGGTCGGGCAGATTCGTCCGGTGGTGTGCGCCTCGCCAGATTTTCTCGACCGCGTCGGGCGCCCGCGCCACCCGGATGAGTTGCGCGATAAGCAAAATATCCATATCGCGCTGCCGGCTCAGCTCACCCAGCGCTGCCGCGCCCAGCCACTCAAGCCATCCACCGCCAGCACCAGCACCAGCATGGCCAGGATCACCGTGGCCGCCTGCGCTTCCTGGAACAGGCTGAGTGACACGTAGAGCATCTGCCCCAGGCCGCCGGCACCGACGAAGCCGAGCACGCTGGCCATGCGGATGTTGTTCTCCCAGCGGTACAGGCTGTACGCCACCAGTTGCGGCCAGACGCCGGGCAGGGTGCCGTAGCAGAAGGCGAGCATGCGTCCGCCGCCGCTTTCGCGGATGGCGTCGGCCGGCTCGCGTGGGGTGTTTTCCAGCGCTTCGGCGAACAGGCGGCCGAGTACGCCGGCGGTGTGCAGGGCCAGGGCGAGGGTGCCGGCGTTGGGGCCGAGGCCGGCGGCCAGCACCATCAGCGCGGCCCAGACCAGTTCGGGAATGGCACGCAGGGCATTGAGCAGCAGGCGTGTGGCGTGCAGGGCGACACCGCCGAAGCGCCCGGCGGCCGGCAGTGCCAGGGCCAGGCCGAGCAGGGCGGCGAGCAGAGTGCCGATGGCGGACATGGCCAGGGTTTCCAGCGCGCCACGGCCGATGGCCTGCAGGTGTGTGGCCGAGAAGTCCGGTTGCAGGAAACCGCTGGCGTACTGGCCCATCTGCGCCAGGCTGTCGCCGGCGACCAGGGCGCCGAGGTCGATGCCCAGATAGACGAACGAGGCGATCACCGCACCGAGAATGGCGGCAAGCAGGATCAGGTTGCCGGCTCTCATGTCAGCCTCGCGCGCAGCAGGCGGCTGAACTGGTCGGCCAGCAGTACCAGCAAGAGGAAGGTGAGCAGCATGCTGGCCACTTCACCACCGGCGAACATGCGCAGCGACAGGTCGATCTGCTGGCCCAGCCCACCGGCGCCGACGAAGCCCATCACCACCGAGGCGCGGATGGCACATTCCCAGCGGTACACGGTGTAGGAGAGCATTTCCCCGGCGGCATTGGGCAGCACGCCGTAGGCGAAGGCGGCCAGGCGGCTGCTGCCGGCGCCGAGCAGAGCGCGTGTGGGGCGGGCGTCGACCGACTCGAAGATTTCCGCATACACCTTGCCGAGCATGCCGGCGTAGGTGATGGCGATGGCCAGTACCCCGGCAGTGGGGCCGAGGCCGACGGCACGGACGAACAGCAGCGCCCAGACGATCTCCGGCACGCTGCGCAGGAAGATCAGCAGGCCGCGCACCGGCCAGCGCGCCAGGTTCGCCCACCAGGTCGGGCGACCACCACGATGCACGGCTGACAGCGACAGCGCGCGGCTGGCCAGCAGCGCGGCGGGGATGGCGATCAGCAGCGCCAGGCTCATGCCGGCGGTGGCGATGGCCAGGGTTTCCAGGGCGGCGCGGCCGAGCAGGGCGAGGAACTCGCCGTCATGCGCAGGCGGCCAGAATCCGGCGAGGAAGTTGCCCATGGCGCGGGTGTTATCGCCATCGACCAGCACGGCCAGGTCCAGCTCGCTCAGGCTCAGGCCCGGCCACAACAACAGCAGCGCCAGGATGCTGATCAGCAGGCGTGGCAGGGCGGCGGGGTCGCGTGGGGCGGTGGTCAGCATCGCGGGATATGCGTCGGTTGCGGCGGCGCGGGGGAGCTAGGCGTGGCCTGCAGTTGTTCGTTGGCATACAGCGCCTGCAACTGGGCAGGTTGCACCTGCATGGTGGGCAGGTCGAAGGCGATGTGCCCGTCGCGGATGCCGATCACCCGAGGGAAGTGCGCCAGCGCCAGGTCGACGGCGTGCAGGCTGGCCAGCAGGGTCATGCCGCGCTCGGTGGCCTCGCGGTTGAGCACGGCCAGGGTGTGGCCGGCCAGCACCGGGTCCATGGCCGAGACCGGTTCGTCGGCGAGGATCAGTTCCGGCGCCTGGTACAGCACGCGGGCGATGCCGACGCGCTGCAACTGGCCACCGGAAAGCTGATCGCAGCGCTGGTAGAGCTTGTCGGCAATGTCCAGACGCGCCAGGGCGGCCTGAGCGCCGGCGGCATCCAGTGGATGCAACAGGTTGAGCAGACCCTTGGCCACTGACCACTGGCCCAGCTTGCCGGCGAGCACGGCGGTGACCACGCGCTGACGCGGTGGCAAAGGCGGTGCTTGGTGGATCAGGCCGATACGTGCACGCAGGCGCTGGCGCTGGCGGGCAGCCAGACGCCAGGGGTTGTGCTGCAGCAGGTCGATCTCACCCTGGGTGGGTTGCAGGCTGGTGGCCAGCAGGCGCAGCAGGGTGGTCTTGCCGGCGCCCGAGGGGCCGATGATGGCCACCCGTTCGCCGGGGCTGACCTGCAGATCGATATTTTCCAGCGCGACCTTGCCGTTGGCGTGGGCCAGGCCCACGCCACGCAGGGCGATGCTCACTTCAACAGGCCGGCAGCGCGAGCGGCTTCTTCGATGCCTTCGTAGTTCTCGGGCTTGGTTTCGATGAAGCGGCTGGCGGCCTGCAGATCGAGAATAGCCTTTTGCTCGGGCTTGGCCGGGTCGAGGGCGAGGAAGGCGGCCTTGATCTTCGCCTGCAGGTCTGCGTCGAGGTTGCCGCGCACGGTCCAGTTGTAGTCGTAGTAGGTCGGGGTGGTGGCGAAGACCTTGACCTTGTCGGTGTCGACCTTGCCGGCGTCCACCAGCTTCTGCCACACCGAGGCGTTGAGCACGCCGGCGTCGGCCTTGCCGGCCTGCACCCAGGCGGCGGTGGCGTCGTGGGCGCCGGAATAGGCCACGCGGCTGAAGAAGTCTTCCGGCTTGATGCCGTCCTGCAGCATGAAGTAGCGCGGCATCAGGCTGCCGGAGGTGGAGGACACCGAGCCGAAGGCGAAGGTCTTGCCTTTCAGATCCTGCAGGGACTTCACCGCCGGGTCGGAGGTGATGAATTTGCTGGTGAACTCGGCGTCCTGCTCGCGCTGCACCAGCGGCACGGCGTTGCCGGTTTTCAGGCGTGCCTGGACGAAGGTGAAACCGCCCAGCCAGGCCATGTCGATACGGTCGGCGGCCAGCGCCTCGACCACCGCGGCGTAGTCGGCCACCGGCACGAACTCCACCTTCATACCCAGTTCCTGCTCCAGGTAGGCGCCCAGCGGCTTGAACTTGCGCAGCAGTTCGGTGGGAGCTTCGTCAGGGATGGCCGAGACCTTGAGGACGTCGGCGGCGTGCGCGAATACTGCAGATACGGACAGGGCGATGCCGGCGGCGAGCGCCAGGGTTTGCTTGAACATGACGGATTCTCCGGTTCAATAGCGGGGAAGGCGCGCGCAGTATAGTGGCCGAACGACGCGCTTGCAGCACGCGCGCGCTGACTCCGGGGTTAAGATGCGCGCTGGATACGAACTGCCTGGAGTTGATCGATGACCGCAACGCTTCCCGCCCTGGCCTTCGCCGGGATTGGTTTGATGGGCCTGCCGATGACCCGCCGCCTGCTCGCTGCAGGCTACCCGTTGACCCTGTGGAACCGCACGCCGGACAAATGTGCGCCGCTGTTGGCGCAGGGCGCGCATCGCGTGGAGAACCCTGCCGAACTGTGTCGCGATGCCAATGTGGTGATGCTCTGCCTGGCCAATACCGAGGTGGTGCGTGAGGTGGTGTTCGGCCCGGGCGGGATCGTCGAGGGTGCGCGGCCGGGGCAGTTGCTGGTGGACTTTTCCAGCCTGGAGCCGGCGGCCACCCGTGAGATGGCCGCCGAGCTGGAGGCACGTACTGGCATGCGCTGGGTGGATGCGCCGGTTTCCGGTGGTACGCCGGGTGCCGAGGCCGGCACGCTGGCGATCATGGCTGGCGGCCGGGAGGAGGATGTGGAGCGTGTGCGCCCGGTGCTGGCGCATCTGGGCCAGCGCCTGACGCGCATGGGCGAGGTGGGCGCCGGGCAGGTGACCAAGGTGTGCAACCAGATGATCGTGGCCTGCAACGCGCTGGTGATCGCCGAAGTGGTGGCGCTGGCCGAGCGCTCCGGCGTCGACGCCAGCCTGATCGCCCCGGCGCTGGCCGGTGGTTTCGCCGACTCCAAGCCGCTGCAGATCCTTGCGCCGCAGATGGCCGCCAGCCAGTTCGAACCGATCAAGTGGCATGTACGCACGCTGCTCAAGGACCTAGATACGGCGGTCAAACTATCCCGTGAGCAGGGCAGCGCCACGCCCATGAGCGGCTTGGCCGCGCAGTTGATGCGCCTGCACGGCAGCCAGGGCTTTCTTGAGCGCGACCCTGCCACCCTTGTGGAAATGCTGCGGGAGCAATGCCCATGAAGATCGCTGCCAACCTGTCCATGCTGTTCACCGAGTTGCCGCTGCGCGAGCGCGTGCTGGCGGCGATGACGGCGGGTTTCGATGGCGTGGAAATTCAGTTCCCCTATGAGTTGCCGGCCGTCGCTCTGAAAGAAGTGCTGGAGTTGACCGCGCTGCCGCTGGTGCTGATCAACCTGCCGGCAGGCGATCTGATGAGCGGCGGCCCCGGCCTGGCCAGCGTGCCGGCGCGCCAGGACGCGTTCGACGCGGCGCTGCAGGAGGCGCTGACCTACGCCGCCATGGCGCGCCCGGCCTGCATCAATGTGCTGCCCGGCCGCCTGGCCGAAGGCGTGAGCCGCGAGCAGGCGCTGGATTGCCTGGCCGCCAACCTGCGCAAGAGCGCCGAGACCTTCGCGACGTTGGGCATCCGCGTGTTGGTGGAGGCGATTAACCCGATCGATATGCCGGGTTTCCTGATCAATACGCCGGAGCATCTCGATACGCTGCTGCGCGCAGTGGATCACCCGAATCTGGCCGCACAGTACGACCTCTACCATATGGTGCGTCAGGAGCTGGACGTGGCCGCAGGAATGCGCTTGCTGGCCGGGCGCATCGGTCATGTGCAGTTCGCCGACGTGCCGGGGCGCGGCGCGCCAGGTACCGGCGAGCTGGCGTTCCCCGCGCTGCTCGGTGCTTTACGTGGCAGCGGTTACAGCGGCTGGCTGGGCGCCGAATACAAGCCGGGCGAGGAGGGCACGCAGGCCAGCCTGGGCTGGTTGGTGCAGTGGCAGCAGTGCACCTGATGCATTCGTGCAGGGGCGGGCATGCTTATGCCCGCCCTGCCTGCCGGCGTTGCGCCGGGTTCTCGTCCACGCGGGCGGGCGGCTACTTGCCGTAATCGTTGAGCGAGATCACCCGGGTCTTGCCGATGTGGTGGCGATAGATTTCGCGCAGGTACTTGATCGCCTGTTTGACGCTTTCGCGTGTCAGTCGGATGTCATTGATCGAAACGAATTTCTCCGTGTCGTGGATCAGCTCGCGCTACTTCTTCTCGTACATCGGTTTGATCGCATACCAGTTGGTGTCGAGGATCTTCGCCGGGTCTTGGTGCTCGTTGAGCATGGCGTCGAGCCTGGCCTCGTCGAAGCGCTCGGCGACGATGAAGTCGAGTATGGCGTCGTCCAGGCTGTCGTCGAAGCGGTACTGGTCGCGGGCGAAGCAGCGCTTGATGTAGGCGACGATCAGGGTCAGGAAGTCGTCCGATAGGCACGGGCTCTTGACGATCAGGGTGGTCAGCGAGAGGTTGGCCGAAGCGCCAATCACCAGCGCGTAGCGCTTGAGCGTGGTGTTGGGGAACAGGTTGTTGAGGTGGGTCTTGAGGCGGTTCAGATCCATGTAGGACAGCTTGTAGTCCTTGGACAGCGAGACGATGGACAGCACCGAGGAGCAGTTCTTGAAGAAATGCAGTTCGCTCAGCTCCGTAGCGTCGTAGCCACTGGATTTGTACTGCTCCAGCGCCTGGCGATAGCGCTTGGACTCGATCGGCAGCAGGCTGATGCCTTCGATGGCCTGGGTGACCTTGTTGAAGTGCGGCAGGTCGATGGAGCGGAAGAACAGGTCGTTGATGTTCAGCCGTGGCGGGCTTTGTTCCTTGTCCAGTACACGGAATTTTTCCGATAGTTGTGTGTGCTGTTCGGGCACCACGGATTCGGCGTAAGCCACGGCCACCGGGCCGGCCAGGCTCATGAACAGGTCGTTGGCGTCGAGGCGGATGGTTTCGCCGATGTCGATGCCGGCGCGGCGCAAGTAGTTCTGGTCGTAGTCGCTGGTCACCGCCTGGGCGGTGAGGATGTTGAAGATCTGCTGCGAGATGTACTGGTTGGCGTGGCGCTCCATGGCGGTCACGTCGATGTTGTGGATGCTGCCGTCACCGCTTTCCTTGGCTTAACGCATGATGTCGTTGGAGATCAGCATCATCGCGTTCCACGGGCGGATGCGGCGCATCACGTTTTCAGCGCTGTTCTGCTCGTTGTCGAAGTTGTAGGAGAAGTCCCATGCCTCGGCCAGGTACTTGCACAGCAGGCGGCCGGCATTGATATGCAGGGCTTCGGACATCTCGCTGCGCTGGTCGGAAATGTTCGGCAGGATGCAGATGCCGCTGGTGAAGATCGGTTCGAAGACGAAACCACGTTCGCGTTCGGCCTCGCCATCGTCCGGCGTCTTGCTGTCGAAGGTCTTGCTCATGTAGGCGAACTGCTGCGCCAGGCCGAACTCCGAGGCCATGCCCGAGCCGGTGCCGCCGCCGGCGCTGAAGATATAGAAGTACAGGCGCGACTGGTTGGCCTTGATCCCGCAGGAGTCGATCAGGTAGCTGTGGATGAACTTCCAGTCTTCGTTGGAGAAGCGCCGGGTGTCCTTGTTGAGGATGATCTTGGCCACGAGGATCGGCGTGTTGCCGGCACCGCCGGCATGCACCTCGGACAGGTCCATGATCTTCATCTTGCTGTAATCGTCGAGAAAACCGCTCATCTCGCCTTTGCGCGAGAAGCGGATGCGCCCGGCGATGTCCTTGTCCAGGTCGCCGAGCATCACCAGCGGCTCGATCAGGAATACCGGGCGGCGTGCGCAACAGATTGCTGCGAATCCAGCGACTGGGGCGTGAGGCCTGCTCGATGGTGGCAGTGGCTTCGCTGTGAAACTCTTCCAGATAGAACTGGCGCGCGTTGTAGACCAGGGAGGCGACGTCCAGTGCGATGTTCGAGCCGCAGCGGCCGAGGCCGATCAGGTACACAGAGGGAAACTGCTGAATGCGGCTTCACTCGCCTTCGTCCAGCGGCTCGCCCAGCGGGAACACCATGTTGCGCAGGCCATCGAGGTTATCGAGGATGCGCTCGATATCGCGTTCGGTGAAATACAGATACTGCTCGCCGCTAACGCTGTGCCCCGGCAGCGCGGGCGGCGCCAGCAGGTTGTCGGCGATATCGGCCAGGGTGGCTACCTTTGCGGGGGCTGCGGCGTTTCCATCAGTGACAGTCCGGCGAGTCAGCGGGGTATTGGCCATTGGCCATAAAATGACCAAGCCCATAGATTCTAGCGTGGGAAAAGTACTTTGCCTTATTCCCTACAGATATGAGCTGCTTTGGCTGAGCAGTTTCACGCTGCGGATAAAGCAGGCGAATGGCAGTGGCCTGCCCTGCACAGGGCGTACTCGCCGCAGGCAGTGCGCTGCGGGGGGCGGTAGGAGAGAGGGCGCCCCATGGGAACGGGGGCGCCGGGTGCACTTTGGAGGCAGGGTGCACTGTCAGTCTCAGGGCACCAGCAGAATCTTGCCGTCGCGCTCGCCGCTGGCCGCCGCCGCGACAGCGTCCTTGATGTGTGCCAGGTCATAGGTCGCCGCGACGCGGGTCTTCAGTTTGCCGCTGGCGATCAGTTGCACCAGTTCGCCGAACACCTTCATCTGCTGCGCCGGGCTGGCCTGCTGGAACCACTTGGCCAGCCAGAAACCGCGCAGGGTCACGTCACGGAACACGAACGAGGCCGGCGATACCTGGCAGGCCTGGCCGCTCATCATGCCGTAGTTCACCAATACGCCGCCGTTGGCCAGCACTGCGGCCAGGTTGTCGGTGCTGACGCCGCCGACCGCATCGATACCCAGGTGAACTTCGGCGCCGCCAGTCGCTGCGCGCACACGCTTGGCCAGATCCGGGCCGTCCACCAGCACCAGGTCACCGCCCTCGGCCTCGACAGCGGCAATGGCCGAATCACGGCGTACCACGTTGATGGTCTTGAAACCGCGCAGCTTGGCCAACTGAATCAGGTAGCTGCCGACACCCGAGTTGGCGGCGTTCTGGATCACCCAGTCGCCCGGCTTGAGGTCGACGAACTCGCTGAGCAGCAGCGAGGCGGTTGGCGGGTTGACGGTAAGCATGGCCAGTTGCAGCGGGTCGGCATCCGGCAGCGGGATGAGTTTCTCTGCCGGGGCGTTCAGGGCCGTGACCCAGGTACCGCAGCCGACCGGCAGCAACACGGTCTGGCCGACCTTGAAGTTGCTGACGCCTTCACCAAGTGCCTCGACCTTGCCGACGCCTTCGTTACCGCCCACGGCCGGCAGTGGCGGCAGCATGCCGTAGGCGCCGGTCAGGGTCAGTATGTCGGACGGGTTGATCGGTGCAGCCAATACCTTGACCCGCACCTGCCCGGCAGCGGGCTCCGGCAGTTGCAGTGGCACTGCGCTGATCACGTCTTGCGGTACCGGGCCGCGCTGTTGGTATTCGGCTTTGAGCATGGTCTTGGTCTCCTGAAGGCAGGCGCAAAATGCGTGCAGCCAGTCTAGCCTCGATAGGGCAAAGCGGAATGAATCAGCCGGCATCCACTCTGCTTATGACGGTGGTCAGGCGTCTATGCTCTGGCGGGTCCGATAACGAGGTAGACGATGGTCAGATGGTGGCTGGGATTGATGCTGGCGTGCCTGAGCGCAACGGTTGCGGCCGAGGTGCTGCATGTCGGCTTTGGTACGCACAAGCCGCCTTATGTCTACGAAGGTGAGCCGCGCGGCCTGGAATATGAATTGGTGGAGCGCGCGGCGCACAACGCCGGTTTTGAATTGACCGCCTATTACGCGCCGATAGAGCGCTTGCACCTGATGCTGCGCCGCGGCGAGATCGACGCCATTACCACCACTCACGAGCGCAGTGGCGTGCAGGCCTTCTATTCGGACGTCTACATCCATTACCAGAACGTGGCGGTGGCGCTGGCCAAGCGCGGTTATCAGATCGAGCAGATCGCCGACCTCGGCCAGTACGCGGTCAGCGCCTTTCAGCGTGCGCGACTGCTGATGGGGCCGGAGTTCGAGCGCATGGCCATGAACAATCCGCGCTACCGCGAGGAGGCGCTGCAGATCAATCGCAATCGCCTGCTCTACAGCGGTCGCACCGATGTGGTGGTGGGCGACAGGCGCATCATCCGCTACCTGGATCGCGAGGTGGATGATCAGGTCGACGTCACCCAGCCACTGGCCTGGTTCGATATTTTCCCACCGACGCCATACCGTGTCGGTTTTCGCCGCGACGAACAACGTCGACGTTTCGACGAGGGCCTTCGTATGCTCAGAGAGAGCGGCGACTACCAGCGTATCGAGCGGCGCTACCTGACGGACTGAAACCTGAGGAAACTTTTGCGGGGCTGCCACGGCTCGGGGGCTGTTGCACTATGGCCGCTTGTCTGACGCATGGAGACGCCACGATGCCGCGCCTGAAACCCCTGGCAGCCCTCGGTCTGCTCGCACTGTTCGGTTATCAGTACAGCTTCGCCGAAGACCGGCAACTGGCCACCGAGCTGGGCCCTTTGAACGTTCACACCGTCGCCGAAGGCCTGGCCAATCCCTGGGCCGTGGCCTTTCTGCCGGATGGCCAGGGCTATCTGGTCAGCGAGCGGCCAGGTGCCTTGCGTCGGGTAAGCACCGATGGGGAAGTGTCCGAGCCGCTGCGCGGCGTGCCCAAGGTCTTCGCCGTCGGCCAGGGCGGCTTGCTCGACGTGGTGCTGTCGCCTGACTTCGCCGAGGATCGCCTGGTCTATCTGGCCTACGCCGAGGAGGGCGACGGCGCCGCAGGTACGGCCGTAGGGCGCGGCAAGCTGTCGGCCGATGCCATGGCGTTGGAAGGCTTCGAGGTGATCTTCCGCCAGCAACCCAAGCTGTCCAGCGGCACGCACTTCGGCTCGCGGCTGGTGTTCGACCGCGATGGCCATCTGTTTATCGCCCTGGGCGACAACAACAATCGCCCTACCGCGCAGGACCTCGACAAGCTGCAAGGCAAGCTGGTGCGGATCTTCCCGGACGGGCGCATTCCTGAGGACAACCCCTTCACCAGCCGCGACGGCGCGCGCAAGGAAATCTGGTCCTACGGCCATCGCAATCAGCAGGGCGCGGCACTCAATCCCTGGAGTGGCCGCTTGTGGACCCATGAACACGGCCCGCGTGGCGGCGACGAAATCAACGTTCCCGAAGCGGGCAAGAACTACGGCTGGCCGCTGGCGACGCACGGGGTCAACTATTCGATGCTGGCAATTCCCGAGGCCAAGGGCAAAACCGTGGAGGGCACCGAGCCGCCGCATCATGTCTGGGAAAAATCACCGGCCATCAGCGGCATGGCGTTCTACGATGCCGAGCGTTTCCCGGCCTGGCAGCACAACCTGTTCATCGGTGCGCTCTCCGGTCAGGCGCTGATTCGCCTGCAGCTCGACGGCGACAAGATCACCCATGAGGAGCGGTTGCTGGAATCGCTGAACGCACGGGTACGCGACGTACGGCAGGGGCCGGACGGCTATATCTATGTGCTGACGGATGCGCCGAAAGGGCAGTTGCTGCGCCTGGGGCTGGCGAGCGAGTAAAGCAGGAGGGGGAGAGGCTGGGTGCGCGATGCGCACCCGAAGCGATCACTTCTTGCTGATGGTGATCTGGCGAGTGCCGCCGTAAGTCTGGCCGCTGACGCCCTTGGCGATCTGCTGGATCTCGCCGCCGCCCTGCAGGAAGGCTGCAATCTGCGCCTCGATGGACTCGCGGGTTTCCACGGCTGGGGCGGGTTTGCTGACTTTGCTGGAGGAGGACTTCACGCGCAGGGTGGCCATGACCTTGATCTCTTTCAGAAGGGCGGCCGGCCATTATGCCTCAACCAGCTCCTTTCTGCTTGGTTAATCGCTCTGGTGAATAGCATAAGGCTGCGCCTGGCCAGCTTTTCGCGGCAACTTATGGCTTGTTTCCCAGTCACTTACACCACCATTCGACCGGCCGTCGATTCGCTACGACGCCGGCCCGGTCGTGGATTAACTCGGGTAGAATGGCCGGCTGTTTTGGTGAGGTGAAACGCGATGGCCTTGATTGGGCGGATGAATTCTTTGCAGGTGGTCAAGCACACCGACTTCGGTCTGTACCTGGACGGCGGTGCGGATGGCGAAATCCTCCTTCCCAAGCGCTACATCCCCAAGGACACGCCGAGCGAAGTCGATGACTGGCTCAACGTGTTTCTCTACCTCGACAGCGAAGACAAGCTGATCGCCACCACGTTGAAACCGAAGATCCAGCTCGGTGAGTTCGCCAGCCTCAAGGTGGTGGACATCAACCGCGTCGGCCTGTTCTTCGACTGGGGCCTGCCCAAGGACCTGCTGCTGCCGCATTCCGAAGAGAAGCGCCCGCTGCAGATCGGCGACTACTGCGTGATCTACCTCTATCTGGACAAACGCACCCGCCGCCTCACCGCCACCGCGCGCCTGGATCGCCACCTGGACAAGGTGCCGGCCAACTACCAGGTCGGCCAGGAAGTCGACCTACTGGTGGTCGAACGTACCGACCTCGGTTTCAAGGCCATCATCGACGGCAAGCACTGGGGCCTGATCCACAAGAACGAGCTGTTCAAGTTCATCCGCAGCGGCATGCGCGAGAAGGGCTACATCAAGGAGCTGCGTGCCGATGGCAAGATCAGTCTGAGCCTGCAGCCCATCGGTCACGAAGCCGCCAGCGGCCTGGCCGAGCAGATCATCGAACGCCTGCGTGCGCAGGGCGGCGTGTTGGCGCTGGGTGACAAGAGCCCGCCGGAACTGATCTCCGAGCATTTCCGGGTCAGCAAGGGCAACTTCAAGAAGGCCATCGGTGGCCTCTACAAGCAGGGCCTGATCCGCATCCACGACGACCGCATCGAACTGCTCGACAACTGACGTCGCAGCGACTTGAGCGCGAGCGTGGCAACTCGCATAATGCCGAGGTTTTCCCGCCGGTGTAGCTCAGTCGGTAGAGCAGCGCACTCGTAACGCGAAGGTCGTAGGTTCGATTCCTATCTCCGGCACCATTTCCAGCAAAGGGTCAGCTTCGGCTGACCCTTTGTCGTATCAGCGCTGAAAATTCCCTCGCGTTTCTGTCAAAGCCGGTGTGATGATGATTTTCGGCTCAGGCGCGTGACGTCTGGCCCTGACTCAGATGGGAGTTGCTCATGTTCATTCGTTCCCTCGTATTGATCCTGGCGACGGCGTTCGTCAGCGCTGCGTTCGCTGATCAGCCGCAGACCATTCGGGTCATTCCCAAGAGCTACGTCAGCCCCGGTGCCAGTGGCAGCGTCTCGGGCTCGTCCAGTTATCAGCAGCACAATCTCTACGGCGGTCAGCGTTTGCCGCAGGGTACCGTGCGTCAGGAGAGCCGCTATGGCAGCCAGTCTGTCGAGACGCGCGGTGGGATTCGGCAGAGCATCGAATATCCGGGTGGATTGATCATCGAGCGTCAGCCAGGCAGTGGCAGTTATCAGCAGCAGCGTAGCCGCTGACGCCTCAGTGGCTGGTGGCAGCCTTGCTCTGACCGTTTGGCGCGTCGGCGATCACCGCGCGATTGCGTCCCTCGCTCTTGGCGCGGTACAGGCATTCATCGGCGCGCTGCAGCCAGTTTTCCCAATGCTCGCCGCTATGCAGAATGGCGCCGCCGATGGAGACGGTGACCGCGCCGCCCGGGCTTTCCAGTTCACTGGCGACCTTGTCCAGCAGATGCCGCGCGGCAGTGCGCAGACCCTCTGTGTCGGTGTTGGGCAGCAAGAGCAGAAATTCTTCACCACCGAAGCGAAACAGGCGGTCTTCCTTGCGCGAGCAGCGCATGATCAGTTCGACGAAGGCCACCAGTACCTGGTCGCCGACATGATGGCCAAAGCGGTCGTTGATCTGTTTGAAGTGATCCAGGTCCATCACCAGCAGTCCGTAGCTGTCGCTGTGGCGGCGGTGGCTGGCCATGGCGATCTTCAGTTCTTCGTTCATCGCCCGGCGGTTGCGGGCGCCGGTCAGCGGGTCATGCAGAACCATCTCCTGCAGTTGGTCGCGCTGGTTGCGGGTACGGAAGGCGAAAATGAAGCTGAGCACGCTGGCCATCAAGCAGGTGACCAGGAACGACACCATCTGATAATGGCTTTCGAACACGCTGCCGGGTATCAGCAGAGCATGGCTGGTGAGGCTGCCCAGAACCAGCGAACTGGCGAGCAAGGCCTTGCCAGGGGTGACCATGAAGAAGTTGAACAGGATCAGCGGATAGATCCAGAACAGGCCATTGACCCCCAGATTGATGACGATCAGCGTGGCGGCGATAGAGAACACGGCTGCCAGGAAAATGCCAGGTTTGACCGTATCCCGGGTGAGCCAGGCATAGCGCACGGCAAAGAGCGTGGACAGGACGATGATGGTGTCGGCGATACCGACCAGGTAGTTGCCTTCCAGCAGGCGGTAGACGGCATAGGGCGAGATGCCGATCACGCCGAAAAGTCCCATCAGGGTGATGATCGACAGCTGAAAGTCATTGCGCAGGCGTTTGAGCAGGCGAGCGGTCTGGGTCGGCATGGCATTACTTTTCGTTGTTATGACGCAAGCATGCAGAGCATGGACCGCTAATGGCAAGGGGCATTCCTGGGCAAAGTGCCAGTATTTTCGCCCAGACCGACAGGCTGCTCAGTGGATGCGCAGCGAGGCAAGCGATTTGTTGCGCTGATAGCGGGTCAGCCGCACGGCCAGCTCGGTCGGCAGGCCTTGACAGTCCTCGAAGCCCAGGCGCTGATAGAAGCTGCGCAGCTCGGGATGACAGAACAGCCAGACTGGCTCGGGATGTAGCGCCAGGCTGTGACTGAGCAATGCCGCTGCCACGCCTTGGCGCCGCAGCGCGGGGGCGACGAACAGGCCAGTCAGCCACTCTCCTCCCGCTACAGGGCGAAGGCTCAGGGTTGCGACGATCTCGCTGGCGTTTTCCGCCACCCACAGTTCATCCCCCGCCTGGCTGCGCATCGGCGAGCGGTGGTCGCGGTAGAACTTGTCGACCAGAGGTCGCAACTGCAGGGGCAAGCGGCGAAAACGCGGTGAGGTCATGGGTTCAGGTGGCGGATCTGGCGGCTTATTTAACCATCGTATTTTGGTTAACGGTTGCGCATTTACGGCCTTGCGGGCGGTGACAGCCCGTTCGTGGCGCCGCATCATGGGCAATCGCATTTTGCTCAAGGATTCGCCGCGTGTCTCAGCCTTCCCCTGTATCCGTGGTGTTCGCTGCGCAGAGCGTTGCCGGCCAGGTACGCACGCATAACGAGGATGCCCTGGCCTGCCGTCCCGATCTGGGGCTGTGGGCGCTGGCCGATGGCATGGGCGGGCACGCGCGTGGCGAGGTGGCCAGTGCCCTGGCGCTGGAGGAACTGGTGGGCGCCCTGCAACAGGGCGAGGAGCTATTTGCAGCGGTGCATGCAGCCCACCTGGCTATCGCCGCGGCGGCGCAACCTGTTGCGGGCGAGGCGGGTATGGGCAGTACGCTGGTTGCCGTGCGCCTGAACGGGGATGAGTTCGAGCTGGCCTGGGTTGGTGACAGCCGCGCCTATCGCATCGGCAGTGAACATATCGAGCAGCTCAGTCACGACCACAGCTGGGTCCAGGCCATGGTCGACGTTGGCCGGATGAGCGCCGAGGAGGCGCGTGAGCACCCGCGCCGCAACGTGATTCTGCAGTGCCTGGGGCAGGTCGGGCAGGCGCCTGAAGTCGGTCTGCTGCGCGTCCGACTGGCGCCGGACGAATTGCTGCTGCTGTGCAGCGACGGGCTGACCAGCGAGCTGGATGACGCTGCCATCCAGCGCTGTTGCGCTGAGGCGGCCACGCTCGAAATGATGGTCGAGCAACTGGTGGGGCTGGCCAATAGCCATGGCGGCAGAGACAATATCAGCTGTATCGTCCTGGGCCTTGGCCCGGCTGCCGAGCCCCGTGAAGCGTCGCCCCCCGGTCTGCTGCGCAAGCTGTTCAAGTCCCTTCAACCCTGAGCGCCAGTCGAGCCGCATGAGCCAGCCTTCCATCAGCGTACCCGGTTACAGCATTCATCATCGCCTCGGCAAAGGCGGCATGGCTGAGGTCTATCTGGCGACCGAGCAGGCATTGCAGCGCCAGGTGGCGCTGAAGGTGCTGCTGCACCGTGAGGACGCAGCCTTCACTCAGCGCTTCATCAAGGAAGGCCATACTGTCGCCTCCCTGCAGCATCCTTCGATCATCACCATCTACCGCATCGACCAACTGGACGATGGCCGCCACTTTCTCGCCATGGAATACCTGGCGGGCGGCGATCTGGCCCAGTTCAAGGGACAGCGCCTGGAGCCGGCACGTGCGCTGCGTATCGTCCGGCAGATCGCCAGCGCCCTGGCGCTGGTACACGACAAGGGCCTGGTGCACCGCGATATCAAGCCCGGCAACATCCTGTTCCGCGACGATGGCACCGCCGTACTCACCGATTTCGGCGTGGCCAAGGCGCTGGAGCTCGACAGTGAACTGACTCAGTCCGGCATTGCCGTTGGCAGCCCGGCTTACAGCAGCCCCGAGCAGGCGCAGTGTCAGGCGCTGGATGCACGCAGCGACATCTACAGCCTCGGCGTAATCCTGCTGGAAATGCTCAGCGGGCATAACCCCTTTCGCGGCGGGAACTACACCCAGACCCTGATGAACCAGCTGCAGCTGGAGGCGCCACCGCTGCCGGAGCCTCTGGGCGAGTTGCAGTGGCTGCTCGACCGTATGCTGGCCAAGGACCCGCAAGATCGCTTCGCCGACTGCCACGTGCTGCTGGCCAGTCTCGATGAGCTACAGGACGCCGAGCTGGACCAGACCCGCCTGAGTCCGGCCGTCAGCCTGCCGCCTCGGCCTCCCCGACGGCGCTGGCTGCCCTGGGCCGTGCTCGGTCTGTTGTTGCTTGGCATGGGCAGCGCGGGCGGCTACTACTGGCAGCTGCAGCAGCGCATCGCCGGGCTGCTCGCGTTGGCTGAAACGCGCCTGAGCGAGGGTCACCTGCTGACCCCTTCGCAGGACAACGCCGATTATTACTTTCGCCAGGCGCTGGCCCTGGACGAGGACAACGCCCAGGCCAGCGATGGCCTGCAGCGCGTGCTGCAGGCACGTATCCAGCAGTATCTCGACCTGGCCGAGCAACGCCTCGGCGAGGGCTTGCTGATCCTGCCCGAGGACGACAGTGCGGTGTATTACTTTCGCCAGGTGCTTGGCTGGGAGCCCGACAACCTGCTGGCCCGGGCTGGCATCAATCGCGTGGCGCAGCGTTTTATCGAGCAGAGTGAGGCGGCGTATGCCCGGCGCGAGTACAACCTGGCGCTTGAGCAGATCAAGCAGGGTCTCGAGGCAGAACCCGACAACGAACGGCTGCTGGCCCTTTATGACAGCCACGAGCAGCGCGTGCGGCAGGCGGCGAGCCGCCCACGCAGCGCTCAGCCAGCCCAGCAAAACCCGATCAAGCGCTTGCTGAACAATCTATTCGACTGACCCGAGGCGACCACGATGCTCAGACTGCAGTTCCTGGATAACCGCCAAGCGCCGGTCTGGCTGACCGACGAACGCCTGACCATCGGTCAGGACAGCCGTAACCAACTGGTGCTTGGCGATGCCGGAATCGCCAGCTTCCACGCCGAGATCCGCCAGGATCACGGCTACTACTACCTGAGCGATGCCGGTCAGGGCGCCACCTGGGTCAACGACCAGCGCGTCGGTACACGCTTTCAGTTGCGCGACGGTGATCGCCTGCGCCTGGGCGCCGTCGAGCTGCAGCTGGTCAATCCGGCGAAAAGCGCGGCCAGACCCGAGGCTGCCGCGCCACGCTGGTTTCTGCAGGTGATCCAGGGCGAGCACCAGGGACGCAAGTTTCATGTCCACGGCTCGATGACCTTCGGCCGTTCGAGCAAGTGCGAGCTGTGCTTCAGCGATCTGGAGCTGTCGCGCCGGCATTGCGAGTTCTTTCTCAAGGACGACGTGCTGGAGGTCAAGGACCTCGCCTCGGCCAACGGCGTGCTGGTAAACCAGCAGAAGGTCAGGACCGCTGTGCTGCAACCGGGCGATCAGTTGAAGATGGGCACGGTGACGCTATTGGTGATCGGGCCGAAGGTCAGCGTGAGTGATGCTCCCGACGAGGATGCCACCCAGTTCATGCGTGTGGCGGACCTGCCGCCGGCTTTGGCTGCCAAGGCAGCTGGCGGCGGCGCTACGCAGATCGCCCCGGTACCGCAGGCAGCACGCGTCAGCGCCAAGGCAGCGCCGGCGGCGGCCAATCCGCTGCGTGCGGCTCAGGCCAAGCCGGCCCCCCTTGCCGCGCCACCTGCGGCCAGTGCGGGCAAGCTGTGGCTGGGTGGGATCGTACTGCTGCTGATCGGCGTAGGCTTCGGTGCTGTCGCCATGCGGCTATTGGGCTGAGGCGGGGCGCGTCACCCGATAGAGCCGGCATGGCGGGTTGCACCCGCCCTACGGGGTAGCGCTCGTGGCGTAGGGCGGGGGTACCCCGCCGTTGTGGTCCCGGTGGGTTGGTGCGCACCGAATGCCTCGAAACACGCTGAATCTCAGGCCGGTGTCAAGCGCAGCCGCTCGGCGCGTATTTCCGGCAAATCGCTGCGGCGCAGGTAGACGCGCAGCGGCTCACCAAGATTCACTCGATCATCGATGCGTTGCTCCTGTAGCCAGGCCAGGCGCTGGCGATCCAGGCGCATCAGTTCGCCCTCGTCAGCGTGCCAGACGTATTCGCAGGTAGGCGTGATGGTTTCGGCCGGTACGTCGAGACCGAAGCTGTCTTCGGAGAATCGCAGCAGGTACTGCTCGGTCTTGGCGTTGAAGCCGACGAAACCCTGCAGCTGGTCGGCAGCCTCGCAGATTTGGGCGGACGTGATACTCATGGCAAACCTCGTTTCCTGTGGGGTTTGCAGGCAAGGCGAATGGTTTTGTTTATCGGCGCAGCCTAATCGCTGGTGTTGTCACCCGCGTTGTCGTGGATCAAGAAACTGCCGTCAGCGGTTTTGATGCCGTGAGCGACGCTCTTACACAGACGGCAGCCGTTTCAGGGCCGGCAGCACCTGATCGCGCAGCAGTAGCGCCAGGTCATCGGGCAGGGGCTGGGCGGTGTCGAGCCAGCGCAGTTCTTCCAGCTCTTCGAGCAGCTCACGTTCGAGCGCCGACAGTGCGTCTTCGTCCGCTTCACGTTTACCGCCAGGCAGCATGAAGAATCGGGTGTTGCGCTTGCGCACGAGCAGCAGGCGGCCTTGTTCGTCGAACAGGCAGGCTGCGGCGATATGCAGGGTAGTTTTCATGGGGGCAGGCACTGAGCGGATGGCGTCTCCGGCGAAACTGCGCAACGCACGTTGCACAGTTTCGCCCCGGGGCGGGGCTCCTACAGAGGGCGGAAGCCTTGCCTGATATGGGCGCCCATTCAGGGCGCCCGGCGAGCATCAGCCGGCGAGGCCGACATAGACGTTCTGCACGTCGTCGTGGCCATCGATGGCCTCGAGGAAGGCTTCGACTTCTTCCATCTGCTCCGGCGTCAGGCTGCTTACCGGGTTTTTCGGGCGGTAGCCGAGCTTGGCCGAGTTGACGGTGAAACCCTGTTCCGGCAGTGCCTTGCACACGGCGTCGAGGTCGGTCGGGTCGGTGATGAACAGGGTCGAGCCCTCGTCATCGGGCACGAAGTCCTGGGCGCCGGCTTCGATGGCCGCCAGCTCCGGGTCAGCGCCTTCTTCGGTAGTGGCTTCGATCAGGCCAACGTGGTCGAAGTCCCAGCTGACCGAGCCGGAAGCCCCGAGCTGGCCCTTGCGGAACAGCACGCGAATCTCGGCGACGGTGCGGTTGACGTTGTCGGTCAGGCACTCGACGATCACCGGCACCTGATGCGGGGCGAAGCCCTCGTACTGGGTGCGCTCGTAGTTGATTACTTCACCGGACAGGCCCGCACCTTTCTTGATGGCACGCTCCAGGGTGTCCTTGGGCATAGAGGCTTTCTTGGCCTGGTGCACGGCCAGGCGCAGCTTGGGGTTCATGTCCGGGTCGGCGCCGTTACGCGCTGCGAGCATGATTTCCTTCACCAGCTTGCCGAAGATCTTTCCTCGGGCATTGGCGGCTGCTTCTTTGGGTTTGGCTTTCCACTGGGCGCCCATCTGGGGTCTCCTGGCCGAGAAGTGAGTCGGCGTCAGGCCCTGGTACGCCTGACGATCGGATAGGCTGCGGATTCTAGTGCCTTGCGCGGCTATCGGCACCTGCAATTTCAGTCGGTGGGGTCAGAGGTAGCGCCAGATCAATTGCACGCCCGCCAGCAGAATGCCCAGCCGGGCGATGCGGTAGAACCACAGGTGGTTGACGCGTGATTGCAGCCACAAGCCGCTCCAGACGCCCAGCGGGACGATGGGCGCGAGCATCAGGCTCAGTAGCAGATTCTCCTCGGTGAACTGGCCCAGCGCTGTGTAGGGCAGCAGCTTGGCGGCATTGGTGAGCAGGAAGAACAGGTTGATGGTGGCGACGAAGCGCACCTTGTCCAGTTGCTGCGGCAGCAGGTGCATCATCACCGGTGGGCCACCGGCGTGGGCGACGAAGCTGGTGAAGCCGGCCAGGCTCGACAGCAACGTGCCACGGCCTTTGTGCAGTGGACGTGGTGCCTGGTTGCCAGCCAGAAACCCAAGACCGACGAAAACGATGGCGATGGCGCCGATCAGCAGGCCAATGGCACGCTCGTCGAAGAAGCCGAAGGTCAGCGAACCGATGCCGATACCGATCACGGCGCCCGGCAACATGACCTTGAGGTTGGCCGTGTCCCATTTCCTCCAGTAGGCCTTGAGCCCGACCACGTCGGCCAGGCAGAGAATCGGCAGCATCACCGCCACGGCCTGTTTCGGCGACGTGGCCAGTGCCAGTAACGGCACGGCAATGCCGCCCAGGGCGCCGCCGAAGCCGCCCTTGGACAGCCCAGTGAGAAACACTGCCGGCAAGGCGAACAGAAGGAGATCGTGCAGAGTCATGGGCTTGGCGTAACGCTACGAAGGCGCGCAGGTTAGCAGCCGCCAGTGGCTGTGTGGTTTTTTTCCTCGGCCTCTGTGTCTGTCGGCTGTCAGGGGAAGGCTGCTCTAATGCCGGCTCACTCAACCTGAGGTTTGCGCCCATGACACCCAAGGATCTACTGCTGGCGCTATTGGTGATCATCGTCTGGGGGCTGAACTTCGTGGTGATCAAGGTCGGTCTGCACGGCATGCCGCCGATGCTGATGGGCGCTCTGCGTTTCATGCTCGCGGCGTTTCCGGCGATCCTCTTCGTGCGCCGGCCGCAGGTGCCGCTGCGCTGGATGCTGGCCTATGGCATGACCATTTCAGTGGGGCAGTTCGCCTTTCTCTTCTACGCTATGTATGTCGGCATGCCGGCTGGCCTGGCGTCGCTGGTGCTGCAGTCGCAGGCGTTCTTCACTCTGTTTTTCGCTGCGCTGTTTCTCGGCGAGCGGCTGCGCGGCAGCAACCTGTTCGGCCTGCTGGTGGCCGCCAGCGGTCTGCTGTTGATCGGCCTGCAGGGCGGGCAGGCGATGACCCTGGCCGGTTTTGCCCTGACCATCGCGGCGGCGTCGATGTGGGCGCTGGGCAACGTGGTCACACGCAAGCTGGGCAAGGTCAATCTGGTCGGCCTGGTGGTCTGGGGCAGCCTGATCCCGCCGCTGCCATTTCTGGCGTTATCGCTGTGGCTGGAAGGCCCGGAACTGATCAGCCAGTCGCTGCGTAGTCTCAGCCTGGACTCGCTGCTGGTACTGGCTTACCTGGCATTCGGTGCCACCATTCTCGGTTACGGGCTCTGGAGTCGTCTGCTGTCGCTTTACCCGGCCAGCCAGGTGGCGCCGTTTTCGCTGTTGGTGCCGGTGGTGGGTATCAGCTCCTCGGCGCTGCTGCTGGGCGAACGTCTCGGCGGATTGCAGATGGTCGGTGCGGCGCTGGTCATGGCCGGGCTGCTGATCAACGTCTGGGGCGGGCGCTTGCTCGATAGCTGGCGGCAACGGGCTCCAGGGGCTGTTTGACACGCTTGTGGCGGGTACGATACGACAGATTCTGTCGCATGCCAGTGAGTTAAGCGAAGAAGATGAGTGTGTAGGCGATCCGGTGTATGCAGCCTACTTACACAAGGCATCGCCGGCAAGCCGGCTCCTACGGACTTATAGCGCTGAGGGCGGATCAACATTAGGCTTGCGGAGGCTGCTCCGGCAGGCGTTCGAGGATCTGATCCAGGCGTTGCTGGATGCGTTGGTCGATCTTCTCGTGCAGGCGCATGATTTCCAACTCGGCGCGCAGGTTCACTTCGAAGTCCAGGCTCGCGGCCAGGCGATCCTTCGCCGCCTGGCGGTTCTGGCTCATCATGATGATCGGCGCCTGGATCGCCGCCAGGGTCGACAGCATCAGGTTGAGGAAAATGTAAGGGTAGGGGTCGAAGGCCATGCCGAAGTGCGACAGCACGTCGGTGTTGAGCAGCATCCAGCCGAGCATGGTCAGTGAAAAACAGATGATGAAGGTCCATGAGCCGCCGACCGATGCGACCCTGTCGGAAAGCCTCTCGCCGAAAGATGATTGTTCATCCGACGCGTCGGCAGCATCGCGGCTGATGGGGCGACGCTGGCGAATCTGTTCGAGCACATGGCTTTCTTCCGGCTCCAGTTCGTGGGGGCTTTGCCGAGCAGGGTCTGGGCGAGTTTTTGCAGCGGGTGCGAGGTGTCGTTGCTCATCGTGACTGCTCATTTATGGCTGACAGTAGCAGGGATGCTGAATCGCTCCGGCCGACTTGTCACCTGTCCGCTGCATCCTGGCGTGCTGCACTTTCCAGGCGGTTGCGACCATTGGCCTTGGCCCGATACAGCGCCTGATCCGCTGCGTCGATCAGGTTCAGGGCGCTTGTGGCGCTGTCCTGGGTGCCGGGGCTCAGGCTGGCCAGGCCGATGCTCACTGTAATTCTCTGGAATGGACTGTTCTCATGCGGCAGTGCGCTGTGCTCCAGGTTTGTCATGAACGCGAGAGCGATGGCTTCGGCGCCCTCGCTACTGGTGTTCGGCAGAATCACGGCCAGTTCTTCGCCGCCGTAGCGTGCCGCCAGGTCGCCGGGGCGACGCATGCAGCGCTGGAGCAGGTCGGCGACGCTGCGCAGGCATTCATCACCCGCCAGGTGGCCGTAGTGATCGTTGTAGCGCTTGAACATGTCGATATCGAGCAGCATCAGGGTAAGGTCTGAACCCTGGCGCTGTGCACGGCGAATTTCCACTTCCAGCGCCTGGTCGAAGCTGCGACGGTTGGCCAGACCGGTCAGGGCGTCCTGCGAAGCCAGTATTTCCAGGCGGGCATTGGCGTCGAGCAATTCTTCCCGGGCGCTGAGCAGTTGGCGCTCGGCGCGCGAGCGACGGTGCATGTCGACAAGTAGCCGCTGGCCGATGATGGCGACGGCGAGCAGCAGGATCAGAACCACCGTGGCGAACAGTCGTGCATCACGGCGCCAGGCCGTTAGCGCCTCATCGCGGCCCAGCGCGACCACGGTGATCAGGGGGAGGTTGCTGTTATGGCGGAACGCGTACAGGCGCTCGATGCCATCGATGCTGGAGACCTGTGTGGTCGTGGCCTGTTGCTGTGCGCGTAATGTCTGAAAGATCGGCGAGTTCGACCAATCCAGCCCCACATCCTGTTCACGGAAGGGCTGGCGAAACAGCAGGGTGCCATCGCTGGTTGAGAGGCTCATCGTGCCTTGCTGGCCCAGATCGAGGCTGCCGAACAGCTGGAGGAAATGCTCCACGCTCAACGTGATGGCCACCACGCCGGAGAAATTGCCGTCGGTATCGTTCAGGCGCCGGCTGACGGTGAATATCCACCCGTGCGCTAGGCGGCTCTTGATGGTCGGGCCGATGAACGTCTCGGGCGAGGGATTGTCGCGATGATGGATGAAGAACGCACGATCGGCGGCGTTCGGGCGCGCATTGATATCGCCCCGCGATACCAGCAGGCGGTCACCCTTGGCGTTGTAGATGATGATGGTGCTGGCCAGCTTGAACACCCGGCTCTGTTCCTGCACGACCTGCTGCAGGCGATCAAGATGTGCCCGACCCTTGCCTTCCTGCTCCAGGCGTTCTGCCAGCTCCACCAATACCAGCTCGGATTGGCGAATCACCCCTTCGCTGTAATTGTCCAGGGCACGCGCCAGGTTGAGATTGGCCACGTTCAGCTCATGCAGGGCACGCTCGCGGGAAAACCAGATCTGCCAGGCCGTCAGCAATGCCAGCGACAGGCATATGAACACCAGCAGGATGAAGGTGAGGCGGGTACCGCGTTTCATAAAGGCAGAGCCCTGCCGTGTGACTGAACAGCGTGGGCAACGGAAAAACCACCGGCGGGTTAATGCCAGTCAGTTAAGGCTGTACGCGTTTGGCTCCCCTCCCCCGTTTACGGGAGAGGGGCTGGGGGAGAGGGCCGAAATACCGCGAAACGGCCATCTACCCCTCTCCGAACGTGCCTCGCCAGAGGGGCGAGGGGACTGATCGTAGGCAGTCGGCGCTTAACTGATCAGCATTAACCGGCGGGTGGCTTTTCCATTGCGAGAGAATCAGTCCTGACGGCTGGTGACTTCCAGCAGGTGATAACCGAACTGAGTCTTGACCGGGCCTTGCACCACGCCGACCGGTGCGCTGAACACCACGGTATCGAACTCCTTGACCATCTGGCCCGGGCCGAAGGAGCCCAGATCACCGCCGCTACGGCCGGACGGGCAAGAGGAGTTGTCTTTGGCCAGTTGGGCGAAGTCGGCACCGCCTTCGATGGCGGCTTTCAGTTCGTTGCACTTGTCTTCGCTGGCAACCAGGATGTGGCGGGCAGTGGCGCGGGCCATGGGAGTACCTCCTATCAATGAAGGTGCAGAGCCTAGCGCAATCGCCTCGACAAGCAAACGGTCGGCCGTTCGTCCACCTGTCAGGAGCCGTTTCGGCGTCTGGCTTGTCCCATCTTCTGTAAGTGGGCATCTGCCCTGAACTCAGGCTTCACTGAGGAGACTTGCGGATGAACACCCTGAGCATCGACGGTTGGCGCAAGGCCGACAATGACAGCAAATCCATCCCTATCGGCACTCTGCAGTTCTATGTCAGCGAGTCGGAGCACTTGCGCCTGGAGCAGGCTGAGGAGCAACTGCAGCGCAGCGGCGTCCGGGACGCGATGATCGACGCAGACATGCGACGTTGGAGCTGGTCATGCCGGAGGGCTTCGGCCCACTGAGTGAATGCAAATGGCGCGTGTACCTTGGCGGCGAGGAGGGGCGTGGCCAGTTTCATCTGGTCGGTTACAGCGCCGAGGATGGCTGCCTGATCTACAGCAATGCGGTGATGGTCGATCTGCTGGGGTGACCGGCACAGGCAAAACCTTGCCCCGCGGTGGCAAGTCGCTGCCACGAATGTGTGTGCAACCCGCGTAGTGACTGGCCTGCAGCGGCTGGCCCGGAATCTGCTTTGCATCAGGCGAACGGATTTCGCGGAGGCCTCATGACCAGTATCAACAACAGCACGCCTGCCATGCTCAGCTACTACGGTAGCCAGCTCAACAATCGCTCGACTGCGTCCAGTGGCGAAGCCGACGGTCAGGCCAGTCAGGATCCAGTTGCCGACTTGCGGCGTTTTGCCAAACAGGTGGTGGCGCGCAGTGAGGGTGGACTACTACGCGCGATGAATGGTGGCGCGGCGCAGCCCAGCAATACCGTGCAGCGCAGTGGTGACAGTCAGCCGACTACGCCTTCGGTGATTCAATTGCCGGACGTAACGCAGCTCGATCGCGACGATGCCGCCAAGCTGCTGGCGCAGGTGCAGAAGATGGTGGATGCCGGCATGGATGGCAGCGTGCGCATCGCCGGTTACAACGGCGACCAGCAGACCGACTCGCTGGAAACCTACCGCCAGTGGCTGCAGGAAAAGGGCGGAGTCAGCATCTACGTCTGATCCGCAGCCGTTCAGCCCAGAATGGGTTCTACGTCCTCTCGGGTGATCACCCGGTTACGCCCGGCGCGCTTGGCCGCGTAGGTGCGCCTGTCTGCCGCCAGCATCAGCTCGTCCAGTGATTGCCCATCTACCCCGAAACAGGCCACGCCAGCGCTCAACGTCATGTGCAGCGTGGTTTCATCCACCGTCAGCGATTGCGCAACCAGGCGTTCGCGCAGGCTTTCGGCGATTTCCCGAGCTTGCGCTGCCTTGCTGCCTGGCAGCAGCACCGCAAATTCCTCACCGCCCAGGCGGCAGAACAGATCATTGACCCGTAAACGCTGCGCCAGCACCTTGGCGAAGTGAACCAGGGCACGGTCACCGACTTCGTGGCCAAAGCGGTCGTTGATCTGCTTGAAGTGGTCGATATCGACGAATACCAGCGAAAGCGGCGTGCCATTGCGCAACGCATGGGCACGCTCACGCTCGAATACCTCGGCCAGCTTCAGGCGGTTTGGCTGGCTGGTCAGAGAGCCGGTGGTCGCCTGCTCGGTCAGGCGCTGCTCATTGAGCAGGCGGCTGCGCTCGTAGATGTGCGCGAAAATCATCACCGCCAAGCTGGCGAGGCCGAGATTGGCGATGATCTCGACGTTTTGCAGCAATTCATCGGACGAAAACCGCTGACTGAAGACGAACAGGCCGACACCGACGAACACGATCGAGCCGTACATCCCCAGGCGCAACCCCAGTAATAGATAGCAGATGATCGGAATTGTCTGGATCCAGGCGAACACCGCGAAGGTAGTGGTGGTCTGAGACAGCGCCACAATCATGATGCTGAAGAACGGCAGCAGGTAAATTGCGGTCAATAGCTGCAGGTTGCGTGTTTTATCGATGATGGTCAGCAGATACAGCGACACCGCGGCATAGCCGATCTCCAGGCCGGCCAGCAGCCAGTTGTCGTGCAACAGATTGACGACCGAGAAGAACAAACCGCCGCTCAAGGTGATCCATAGCAAGGCTTTGAGGACCAGGCGGCGATGTTGTTCGTTCTTGGCGAAGTAACCGGGTAGCAGTGTTCTCGAGCGGGAGAGACAAATGCGTAAATTGTTCGATGACGGCAGAGGGCGTCATGCAGGAACCCTGCCGTTGGGCCGCGATCCCAGTGTACGCGGGCGTTCGATGGGATTAGGAAACCGGCCATGATCCTGCGCCGGAAATTGCGTCAGAATCACGACGTTAGTTGGGAGAGGGCGGTATGACAACAATGGACAAATGGGGGTGGCAACGCTGCCTGCTGGCGCTGCTGCTGATGGGCATTTGCGGCGCGGCCCAGGCCGCTGAGGACCTTGCGCTGATCGAGATGATCAACAGCTATCGTAGCGAGGTGCAGCGCTGTGGCGTTCAGGCCTCCGAGCCACTGCCGCCGTTGACCAACGATCCACGCCTGATCCTGCCTGCCAACGGCACCGCGGATTTGCAGGATTCGCTGAGCGCGGCTGGTTACCCGTTGGTTAACGTACAGGCCATCACCCTCTCCGGCCCGCGCAATGCGCAGGCAGCCATGCAGGCATTGAGCGAGAGTTTCTGCCGCGTGCTGCTCGATCCGCAATTCATCGACATCGGCGTCAGCCAGCAGGATCGCGACTGGCGCATCGTGCTGGCACGGCCGCTGCTCAGTGGGCGCCTGCAAACCTGGCAGACCGAGGGGGAAAGTCTGCTCTTGCTGATCAACTCTGCCCGCGCCGAGGCACGCCAATGCGGTGACCAGCACTTCGCTGCCACCGCGCCGCTGGTATGGAATGCCGAACTGGGGAGCGCCGCCGAGAGCCACAGCCGAGCCATGGCCAACGGCAACTTCTTCTCCCATCAAGGGCGTGACGGCCTGACGCCGGGTGACCGCGCGGAACTGGCGGGGTACAGCGGTACCAAGGTCGGCGAGAACATCGCCGCGGCGCTGGATACCACCGCCAAGGTGGTCGAGGGCTGGCTCGCCAGCTCCGGGCATTGCGCCAACATCATGAACCCGGAGTTCAGCGAGCTAGGCGCTGCCTATGCCAACGACCCGCAGAGCGATGCCGGCATCTACTGGACGGCGTTGTTCGGCGGGCAATGAGTGAGCGCCGGCTTCAGTTGACGCCGAACACCTGGGCCAGGTGCTGCTCGTAGCGTGCCACGTCGTGCTCGATGTTCGGCTCCTTCATCACGTCGTTGCAGATGAAGGTGGGCAGACCAGTCATGCCCAGGAACTCGTTGGCCTTGTGGAAGGGGAAGTACACCGCGTCCACGCCTTTGCCTTCGAAGAAATCGGTCGGGTCCTCGAAGGCCTGCACCGGGGCGTTCCAGGTCAGTGACAGCATGTACTGCTTGCCCTGAATCAGCCCGCCGCTGCCGTACTTCTGCGATGCATCGGAGCGGGTACGGCCGTCGTTGGCATACAGGCTGCCGTGGCCGGCGGTGAACACCTCGTCCAGATACTTCTTCACCGTCCAGGGTGCGCCCATCCACCAGCCGGGCATCTGGTAGATCACCACATCGGCCCAGAGGAATTTCTGTACTTCTTCTTCCACGTCGTAGCCGCCGTCGATGAAGGTGGTCTTGACGTCGAAGCCGGCGCGGTCGAGGAAGGCCACCGCCGCGTCGTGCAGGGTGCTGTTGTACTGGCCGTGGGAGTGGGCGAACGCTTTGCCGCCGTTGAGCAGGAGGATCTTTTTCATGGGGGTTCTCCAAAAATGTGGCGGCAGGTTATCGGGCCCTGCGCGTGCGAAACACCCCGAAGTGATCAAATAATTGTTGACTGAAAATCATGAAAGGCTCGCCGAATGCTGCGTTAAGGTGAGGCATCTTCCCGCATCGAGGCGCTTGCATCCATGTACGGCTTCATCCTTCACGCGCACACCAGATCCGAGCAGGCCGAGGCCTTCGAGCAACTGTTCCGTGCTTACGTCGAACCCAGCCGCGCCGAACCCGGTTGCGTCGAATATCACATGCTGCGTGACGCCCAGGACCCGACCCTGTTCATCTTCTACGAGGTCTGGGCGTCGCCGGAGGCGCTGGCCGAACACACGGCACTGCCGCACATGCGCAAGTTCCATGACCAGCGCATGGACTATCTGCGTCGTGATTTCGAGATTCGCGAGATCGAGATGCTTAGCCCGGCGAGTGCCGCGCGGGCCTAGTTCGCGATCCGTAGGAGCCAGCTTGCTGGCGATAGTTGTGGTGGCCAGGATTGCATCCGGGCCGCCACAACAGGTGAGGCTGGGCTCAGTGGCTGTAACCCGGCTTCTGGCGAATGGTCTTGAGCAGGTCGTCGGGTGAAATGTGCCCGACCACCTGGGTCGCGGCGCTGCCCGGCTGCGGCAGATCGAGGATATGGCCCTTCATCTTGCCGATCACGTGCATCTCGCACGGCTTGCAGTCGAACTTCAGGGTCAGCACTTCATCGCCGTGTACCAGCTGCATTGGCGCCACCTTGGTGCGCACGCCGGTGACGCCCTTGGCCTGCTTCGGGCACAGGTTGAAGGAGAAGCGCAGGCAGTGCTTGGTGATCATCACCGGCACTTCGCCGGTTTCCTCGTGGGCCTCGTAGGCGGCGTCGATCAGCTGCACGCCATGGCGATGGTAGAAGTCGCGCGCCTTCTGGTTGTAGACGTTGTAGAGGAACGACAGGTGCGACTCCGGGTACACCGGCGCCGGCTCGGTCTCGGCCTTGCGGCTACCACGCGGATGGGCGGCCACGCGCGCTGCGGTCAGCGCCTCGATGGCCTCGCGGCGCAGCGCCTTGAGTTGCGAGTTGGGCACGAAGAACGCTTGCGGCGCATCCAGCGTCACGCTCTGGGCATGGTAGATGGTGGTGCCAAGCTGGGTGAGCAGGTCACGCAGGCCATCGAGTGCCTGTCCCGGCTTGTTGGCCACACCGAACGGGCCGGGCAGGGCGACCTCGACGCTGATGCCTTCCTCACTGGTGGCAGTGAGCTTGAGGGCGTCTTCACGCAGCACGGCCTTCCAGCTCACGCCGATACGACGCTCGGCGCTGGTGCGTTGCAGCGCCTGCTGCCAGTTGTGGTCGAGGTTGCGCGAAAGCGGATGATTCGGGCGCAAGCGGAACATGCCCACGGGCATCTCGTTGGGCTCGACGCGGTAGCGGTAGCGCTTCTCGCCGTCTTCCTCGAACTCACCTTTCAACTCGGCGATGTTGGCGCGGAAGCCGACCACCTCGCGTTTGACCAGCACGTTGAGGCCGTCGCCGTTGGACAGCGGCTCATGGGTGACCGCGATCAGGTCGCGCTTGTTGACCTTCTCCACGCTGCCTACCAGCAGGCCAGTAAAGGTCGGCGAATCGAAGGCGCCGATATCCACCTTGCGCTCGGTGACGAAGTAGTCGGTGCTGCCACGGTGGAAGGTCTTGTCCGGATCGGGCACGAAGAAGTGCGCGGTACGGCCGCTGGAGGCGCGGGCTAGGTCCGGGCGGTCCTCGAGGATGGCATCGAGCTCGCGGCGGTAGTGGGCGGTGATGTTCTTCACATAGGCCACATCCTTGTAGCGGCCCTCGATCTTGAACGAGCGCACGCCGGCCTCGACCAGGGCGCGCAGGTTGGCGCTCTGGTTGTTGTCCTTCATCGACAGCAGGTGTTTTTCATAGGCGATTACGCCGCCTTTTTCATCCTTGAGGGTGTAGGGCAGGCGGCAGGCCTGCGAGCAGTCGCCACGGTTGGCGCTGCGCCCGGTCTGCGCGTGGGAGATGTTGCACTGGCCGGAGAAGGCCACGCATAGCGCGCCGTGGATGAAGAACTCGATGGCGGCATCGGTGGCATCGGCGATCTGACGGATTTCCTGCAGGTTCAGCTCTCGTGCCAGTACCAGTTGGGAGAAACCGGCCTGGTCGAGAAACTTGGCCCGTGCCAGGGTGCGAATGTCGGTCTGGGTGCTGGCGTGCAGCTCGATGGGCGGAATATCCAGCTCCATCACCCCCATGTCCTGCACAATCAGCGCATCCACGCCTGCGTCGTAGAGCTGGTGGATCAGCGTACGTACCTGCTCCAGCTCGTCGTCGTGGAAGATGGTGTTGAGCGTGGTGAACACCCGTGCATGGTAGCGCCGGGCGAACTCCACCAGCTTGGCGATCTCGCTCACCTCGTTGCAGGCGTTGTGCCGCGCGCCGAAGCTCGGGCCGCCGATATAGATGGCGTCGGCGCCATGCAGAATGGCCTCGCGGGCGATTTCGACGTCACGCGCAGGGCTGAGCAGTTCCAGGTGGTTCTTGGGCAAGGACATGGTGTTTTCTTTTATCAGGCTGACACACGGGCAAGGCGCGCATTGTACCGGGCTGTGGCCCGCTGGGCACTCGCCAGATGCCGGACGGCTGGCAATACGCGCCGATGCAGGTACAGTAGCGGCCTTTTTCAGGCGGAGGCGTGGCGATGGACAACAGAGGGTTGGAGAAGCTCGATCAGTGGCTGCTCAAGTACGGCAACGATGACTCGATCCTCTCTGCCAGCGAACTGGACGGCTTCTTCGCCGCCATCGTCTCCGCCCCGCGCCAGGTCGCGCCTGCCGTCTGGTATTCGGCGATCTGGGCCGACCAGCCGCCGCAATGGCCGAGCGACAAGGATGGTGAGCGCTTCATGAAGCTGGCCGTCGAGCTGATGAGCGAAGCCGCCTACATGCTCAGCAAGGAACCCGATGACTATGAGGCGATCTTCCTGGCCGACAACAACGGCAAGGGCGAGAAGCTGATCGTCTCCGAGTGGTGCGCGGGCTACCTGCGCGGTGCGGCGGTTGCCGGTTGGCTGGAGCAGGCGCTGCCCGAGTCGGCGCAGGCGGCCCTGGCGCTGATCACTCTGCACGGCGACGAAAGCGGCAGCGAGACGCTCAAGGCCATGACCGATGCCGAATACGAAGCCAGCACAGCGATGCTGGAGCCGGCCGCCGTCGAGCTTTACGAGTACTGGCAGCAGAATCTGGACCCGCTGCTGCCGGTACGCCGTGATGACGCCAAGGTCGGGCGCAACGACCCGTGCAGCTGCGGCAGTGGCAAGAAGTACAAGCAGTGCTGCATGCGCTGACCGGTCGCTGTCAGCATGCCTGGCGAGCGAGCCTCGGCGTCGTGCTCAACTGCAGCACGGGTCCTCGCTCATCGCCAGCAGCTCCGGCCGGGTGCCGAAAACCTGCATCACGTCATTCATCGACATCCACCAGTCGTCGTGCCACTTGAGTACGCGCAGGCGTTTGTTTGGCGTGCTCAGCTGTCGATAGCTGGGCAGGCTGGAGCTGCTGAACAGGTGCGGCAGCAGGACTTGGCAGAGCCAGCTGCGCAGACGTTCCGCGCGTGGGCTGGTGCTGCTCAGGCTCAGGCGTAGCAGGTTCTCCAGGTCGATCATGGCTTGAGGCGTTTCCTCGTTGCCGAAGAGGATGCGCACCGGTCGACAGTGAAGCAGCAGGGCGGCTTGTTCGTCGGCCAGTTCCAGGGCCTGGTAAACGGTCTTCGCGACGAACCAGAAACGGCCGTCTGCGGCGCGCTGCACAGTGAGACGAGAAAACCGAATTCGCCCAGCGCCTGCGTAGCGCCATGATTGCGGCTGGATATCCAGATCGCCCCGCCGTGCTCGAACGCGAGTTCAATTCGCGTTACTGGGGCCGTTCCGTGACCTTCCAGGCGGTTCCCCGCTGGTTGCGTGGCGAGGCGATACCGTCGCAGGACAAATTGCAGGTGCTTGCCGAGTGGCTGCGTATCGAACCGCAGGTACTGCGCTTTAGCGCACAGGCCGGTGCCGCCGTACGCGAGCAGCGTGGCCGTTGGGAAGATCCCAAGTTCTATCAGGAACGTGAGGTGATCGAGGCCTTTCTGGCTCTGCCTGCTGCGCAGCGCAAGGTGGCACGCGAAGTGGTGATGGCCTTGGCTGTTGTAGCCAAGGCCGAGAAGAAGCCCAGCGAGCACTGAACATGCACCCACTTGGCTCAGAGTGTTGGCGCTGATGGAAAATTGACCCACCCTGCCGATTGAAATTTGACCCAGGGTGGATTGCTGATTTTGTTACCAGCAACTGTGGATAAGTCTACCAGCGCAGCTGCTTTTGAACCCACTCCTTCGCTAGCCCAGTTCAGCTGTTGAAGACCTGCCACATGCAGCCATGCAGCAGGCCGTC
>NZ_NIUB01000014.1 GCF_002197815.1 Pseudomonas oleovorans subsp. oleovorans | reverse complement strand
TATCGGGCTTTGGCGATTATGGCCACCTCACCCCGCTGCGCCGCCTCATCCGCTTCCTGTTCGTCAGGCCAGCATTTTGCCTCGGGCTTCCTTCAGATTCGCAGTCGCCCGCGACACCCTTGCCTTCCGCTAGCACTTCCCCTTGCCGGGCGTGCAGAGGACTTTCACCTCCAAGTCGCCAGGCTCACCACCACAGTGAACCCGACAGCGCCAGTCACGGCGCTACGCGCCATGCCTGGCGCACCATAAAAAAGCCCGGCATGCGCCGGGCTTTGGGGTGTGACGACAGGGCTCAGGCCGTGTGGCCACGCTGCTCGATCAGGCGATCGGAACCACCCTCGGCCAGCTGGATGCGCTGTGCTCCCGGGGTACGGTCGTAGCCGTCGTCGGCCAGCTGGATGCGCTGTGCACCCGGAGTACGGTCGTAGCCATCTTCGGCCAGCTGCAGGCGCTGAGCGCCCGGAGTACGCTCGTAGCCGCCTTCTACCAGCTGGATGCGCTGTGCACCCGGGGTACGGTCGTAGCCGTCGTCGGCCAGCTGGATGCGCTGTGCACCCGGCGTACGGTCGGAGCCGTCTTCGGCGAGCGGTGCGATGGGTTGCTGTTGTACCTGGCTGTCCTTGGCTTCGCCCACCAGCGGGAAGGGCGCGCTACTCGGGGCGGCGAATACACTGGTGGTCATCAGGCTGAGGGCCAGAGCGGCGAGGGTCAGTTGAGTTTTCATGTCGGTGTCTCCGTGGGGGAGTTAATAAGTGGCTTCGGAGGCAATTCTTGAGGACATGAGCGCAGATAAGAACTTGACTGTCCTGATAGTGAACATCGATACCTTCAATACTTGGTCGAGAGGCTCTATCACGGGGTTTCTGGCCGGCCGGCAAGCCGAGCGGCGAATGTTTCGCCACGCATCGCGCCGATGACCCGGCACGCGTATGCTTGGCGACCCTCGCGGGTCCAGTGCGATCCGCCTTCTTCAGCAGTTCCCAGGAGGCAGGATCCGTCATGCTCGCGGCACAGGCAATTTTGCCGATCTTCTCTCTGATCGTTCTCGGCTATGTGCTTGGCTGGCGGCAATGGCTGACCAACGAGTCGGCGACCGGTCTGGCCAACATCACTTTCAAGCTGTTCATGCCGACGCTGCTGTTCGCCGGTATCGCCAAGGCATCGCTGGCCGAAGGTCTGTCGCCAATGCTGCTGCTGGCCTACTACTTACCGGTACTGCTGGTGTTCGGCGTGGTAAACGTGCTGGCGCACTGGCGTCGCGGTACGGCGACGCCGCTGGGGCTGGTGGCGGCCTTCTCCAACAACGTGCTGGTGGGCATTCCGCTGATCGCCAGCCTGATGGGCAATGACGGTCTGCTCTACGTCTTTGCCATCCTGGTGTTCCATAGCCTCACACTGTTTTCCCTGCACAGTTTCTATGCCGCTTTCGGTAGTCAGGAGCGTGTCGACGGTCGCGCGCTGCTGAAGAATCTGGCCAACCCGATGATCATCGGTCTGGGGTTGGGGGCGCTGGTCAACCTGTCCGGGCTGCAGGTGCCGGAAAGCCTGTGGCGGGCGATCACCTGGCTGGGCCAGGCTGCCTTGCCTTGCGCGCTGATCGTGCTCGGCGCCAGCCTGTCGCGGTATCGCCTGCGCCCGACGACGGAGGCCTGGGGGCTGACCTTCGCCAAGCTGGCGCTGTTCCCGACCATGGTCTGGCTGTTGAGTGGTCTGCTGCCGGGATTGAACGACTCAGCGCGTACGGTGCTGGTGCTGCTGGCAGCCTGCCCCAGCGGTGTCAACGTCATGGCGTTCTGCCGTACGGCTGAGGACAACCGTAGCGTCAGCGCCGCGATCTCGCTGTCGACCTTGTTGTCGGCGGTGACGCTGCCGCTGTGGATGATGGTGATGGGCATCTGAAGGTCGTGCTCTCCGACCTTGACCGCGGGGGGGAGGGATCAGCCTTTGACGATCTGGCTGAAACGCAGCAGATAACCATCCGGATCCTGCAGCATGAACTGGCGCACGTTCAGCAATTGAGCCCCTGCCTGGTAAGACACGTCTTCCAGCGGCAGTCTCAGGCGCTGGTCTGAGGACAGCAGCCGCTGATGCAGCCGTTCAATGTCATCCACGGTTATCTGCAGATTAATGCCCCTGCCCAATGGTGCATCCAGTGGGCCGACGACCCAGGGATCATCGTTGTCCTGGTTGTCGGCAATCTGCTCCAGCATGAGCGTCGCCTCTCCCAGGCCAATCGCGACGAACCCCTGCTCTACACGCTCGAACAGAACCTTGAAGCCCAGCAAGTCGCAATAGAAGCCAAGGCTGATGGACAGGTTATGCACCAGTAACTCCGGGGTCAGTGCAGGCAAGGGCCGGGGCATGGCTTTACTCGTCAGACTGAGCTGCTTTCAGCGCTTCGAGCGCTGGCGCCGCATAGATGCCCACTTCCACCGCCAGTTCCATCACCCGCGGCAGGTCGCTGGCGTACACCAGTACCGCCTGCAGTTCGTCGTCCAACGGTTCGCTGAAATCCAGCAGTACGTAGCCGCCAGTTTCCGGCGACAGGGCCGAAAGCTGCACCTGAATGCGGTTGAGCGCCTTGAGTGGCTCGGTCTTGGCCAGTTGCTTGGCCTTGAGCACGAACTGCACCTGCGGGCCGAAGGACTCGGTGATGCGCTGGAACAGCTCTTCATAGCTGTCGGCCTGGAACAGCACGGTATCCGGCAGGCTGCCAACCACCACCCATTCGCCCAGGGGGATGGGGAATTCGTCGTCGTAGTTGACGTCCGGGTTGGCGGCGAGGAAGGCGGTCGGATCGGCGTAAGCCTGGGTGGCCTCGTCGGCGATACGGGCGATCTCGTCCTCGGCCAGGCAGCCGGAGCTTATCTTGGTGATCAGTTCTTCCAGCTGGGCTTTCATCGGGGCATTCCTGTTCGAGGGCGAAGGCGCGCAGGATAACAGGTCGTTGAAAACGTAGGCGAGGCAGGCAAGACAAGGCGCAACGACCAACGGGAGTAACAGCCGCAGGCTGGCCCGAAGGGCGAGCGCCAGCGAGTCAAACGACCGAAAAAGCGCAGTTTACATATTTGTAAATGAGCATTTTGACTGGGCTCGCACGCGAGGTTGTTTTTAACGCAGGATTGCCAACGTAGGTAGTTTTCAACGTCCTGTTAAGGCAAAGCACGCTGCGCTAGAAGTAGTCCAGCAGGCGGCCGAGGCTCATCACCGGGAGCCACAACAGCAGCGACAGCGCCGCTTTCAGCCGACCGAACAGTGGCGCGTACGTATCCCAGTCGCCCAGCCGGGCACTCCATAGCTGGCGAAGCAACAGAGCGTTGCCAATACCCAGGGCGATCAGCAGCAGCTCGAGCTGCAGCAGACGGTCGACTGCCAGCGGCCCTGCGTCGGCGGCGAACAGACAGACGCCGCTGCCCAGCAGGAGCAACAGGCCGGCCACCGCCAGTGGCGTCAATGTGCGCGAAACGGCTGTTAGCGGAAAACTGCGGCCGGCGCCGAGCAGGCGTGCATCGAGCTGCGCATCTGCTCGCCCAGCGCCGTGGCTTCGAGCCAGGCGGCCCAGGCGATCAGGCTGTTCATCTAGCGCAGTTCGATGGTGCGCCCGTCGACGATGATGCGTTCGGCGCGGATCTCCGTGGTGCCGTCCTTGTGTGGGTAGCCGACTATGATCACGGTCTTGCCCGCGGTCAGGTCGGATTCCGGCAGGCCGGGGGCCTGCAGGCGGCTGATCGGGGCGAGGATCACCTGCTAGGTGCGCCCGTCGTGCTCGATGCTCACGTCGGCGTGCGGGTTGCGGTAGTTGACGGTCTGCAGCGGTACTTCCAGGCTCAGAAGCTGATCGGCGTCGTAGAAACTCCAGCCATGGTGGGCCTGGGCAAAATGGCACCAGCCAGCAGCAGGCCAAGTGTGGTGGTGAGCAGCAGTTTCTTCAGCATGGCGATCACCCGGTGGGCTGATTGAACACCGGGTAAACCTAGGCCCTGTAACTGATGCTGCGACGTACGGGTAGTATTTGGGAACAGAATCGGCTCAGCCGTAGCGTTTCTTCGCTTCGATGGCCAGGCCACTGCCGATGCTGCCAAAGGTATTACCTTCCACACTGCATGCATTCGGCAGCATGGCGGCCACGCTCTGACGCAGCGCCGGCACGCCGCTGGAGCCGCCGGTGAAGAACAGTGTGTCGACCTGATCGGCAGCGATGCCGGCATCGGCGAGCAATTGTGTGAGGCTAGCGCGGATGCGTTCGAGCAGCGGCTCGATGGCATTCTCGAACAGCGGGCGGGTCAGCTCGGCGACCAGGCCCGGCTCGACGCGCGACAGGTCGATGGGCCGCGCGTCCTGTTCGCTCAGGGCAATCTTGCTCTCTTCCACCTGCATCGCCAGCCAGTGCCCGGCGCGCTGTTCGATCAGGCCGAACAGGCGGTCGATGCCGGTGGCGTCGACGATGTCGTAGCGCATGTTCTGCAGGGCCAACTGGGTCTTCTGCGCGTACAGCGCGTTGATGGTGTGCCAGGTCGCCAGGTTGAGGTGGTAGCTGGTGGGCATGAAGGCGTCGCTCCTCATCCGGCTGCCGTAGCCGAACAGCGGCATCACCCCGGCCAGCGACAGTTGCTTGTCGAAGTCGGTCCCGCCGATATGCACGCCGCCGGTGGCGAGGATGTCGTCCTGGCGCTCGGCCAAATGGTGGCGCTCAGGGGCCAGACGCACCAGAGAGAAGTCCGAGGTGCCGCCGCCGATGTCGACGATCAGTACCAGCTCCTCGCGCTCCAGGCTCGACTCGTAGTCGAAGGCCGCGGCGATGGGCTCGTACTGGAACGACACCTCCTTGAAACCAAGCTTGTGCGCCACGGCCACCAGGGTGTTCTGCGCTTCCTGATCGGCCGCTGGGTCGTCATCGACGAAGAATACCGGGCGGCCCAGCACCACTTCCTCGAAGGCGCGCTCGGCCTGGGCCTCGGCGCGCTTTTTCAGCTCGCCGATGAAGAAGCCGAGCAGGTCCTTGAACGGCAGGGCGCTGCCCAGCACCGTGGTTTCGCTTTTCAGCAGCTTGGAGCCCAGCAGGCTCTTGAGTGAGCGCATCAGGCGCCCCTCGTAGCCTTCCAGATACTCGTGCAGGGCCAGGCGGCCGTAGACCGGGCGGCGCTCCTCGGTGTTGAAGAAGATCACCGAGGGCAGGGTGATCTTGCCGTCCTCCAGTGTCAGCAAACTGTCCTGGCCGGGGCGCAGCCAGCCGACGGTGGAGTTGGAGGTGCCGAAGTCGATGCCGCAGGCGCGGGCGGGAGTGGAGAAAGACATGAAACGCAGGCCATGAAAAACGGCCGCGCATTCTATGTCAGTGGCGCGGCGACGGCGAGCCGTCAGGACGGTAGGTCAAGGCTCTCTTCGCGCTTGCGCTTCCATTGCGTCCATTCGAAGCCCAGCACTACCAGCAGTGACAGGGCGAACGGCAGCAGCAGATAGAACACGCGGAACACGATAAGCGCGGCCAGCACATCGGCAGCGGGAATCTCCGGCAGTGCGGCGAGGAAGGTCACTTCCAGTACACCCAGGCCGCCTGGTGCATGGGACAGTAGCGCCAGAGAGAAGGAGGCGAGGAACACGCCGAGCACCACCAGATAGCCGGGATGATTATCGGCCGGCAGGGCGAAATAGATGATCGCCGCGGCGCAGAGCAGCTCCAGCGGGCCTGCCAGCAACTGGCGGCTGACTATGGGCAAGCGCGGATATTCCACATGCAGCTTGCCCAGCGTCCAGGGTTTGAACTGGCGCCAGGAGCCCAGCACGTAGAGGCCTACCAGACACAGCAGGACGCTGCCGATGACTATCGAGACCAGAGGTGTGACGTCAGCAACGCGGTGAATCAGATCGGGCTGAGCGATCAGCACGCAGCCGCTGGCGAGCAGGGTGCCGAGGGCGAAGGTAAAGGAACAGAAAACGATAAGGATGCCGATTTCCTGTGGCGTCAGGCCCTTGCTGCGGTAGGCCCGGTAACGTACCACGGCACCGGAAAATACCGAGGCGCCGATATTGTGGGCCAGGGCATAGGTGGTGAAGGAGCAGAGCGTGATGAAGCGCCAGGAGATCTTTCGGCCCAGGTGGGCGATGGCGATGCGGTCGTACCAGGCCAGGGCCCAATAAGCACCGAGCGTGGCGCCGGCTGCCAGCAACCAATTGGTGTGGCTGATCGCGCGCAGGCTGTCAGCAATCTCGTCGAGGGAGATGTTGCGCAATTCGCGGTAGAGCAGGAAGCAGGACAGCACTACGGCGCCAAGACCAATCAGCGACCAGATCAGATCGCTGCGTTTCAGTTTGGGTTTGGCTTCAACAACGGACACTGCAACTCCTCACTCGATAGGCCCATGAGGCGGTGAAGACGGGCCGTACGCCCCTATCGAGGCTGCTGTTCATCGGCTTAGTGGGCCGGTTATGCGGGCGCGCGGACGTGTCATGCCTGCTCAGCGCGCTGCGCAGTATCACGGAGGCGCGGCAGATGCTCAACCGCTGTGCGCATTTGCGGCGTTACCGAGTATGTCCTCGCAGGGGGTGTGGATATCCGCGAGCGAGTCATCGGCTCAGATCCAGGTCAGGGTGATTGCGGCCAGTACGGCGTAGCGCATGGCCTTGGCCAGGGTGACGATCAGCAGAAAACGCCACAGCGGTTCGCGCATCACGCCGGCCACAAGGGTGAGCGGATCGCCGATCACTGGCATCCAGCTTAGCAGCAGTGACCAACGACCATAGCGGGCATACCAGCTCTGCGCCTGTTGCAGGCGCGCGTCGCTTACCGGAAACCAGCGCCGCTGGCGATAGTGTTCGAGGGAGCGCCCGAGCAGCCAATTGACCCAGGAACCCAGCACGTTGCCGGCGGTGGCAACCGTGAGCAGCGCCCAGGTGGCATGAGCGCCGCCGAGCAGCAGCGCCACCAGCACCGCCTCCGATTGCAGGGGTAGCAGGGTGGCGGCGAAGAAGGCAGAAAGGAACAGGCCCAGGTAGGCGGAGGCGGCCAGCATGGGATCAGCCGGTCAGGACTGGCGATCCTGGGGATTGGCCATGATCTCTTCCAGACTCAGGCCGGTCAGGCCGTGAATGGTCTTCCACAGGTAGTAGAAGATGGCCATCAGCATGACCATCGAGGGAATGGCGATCATCGGGTAGCTGAGCAGGGTCATGCGCCCCAGTTCATCATTGAAGGCCTCGGTGCCGGCCGGGCTGACCACGATCCACTTGGCCAGCACGTAGTTCATGAACGAGGAGAAGAAGAAGGTACCGCTGAGCCAGTAGGTGGCGCGCATCAGGCGCGTTTCGAAGTGCTCGACGTGGCCGCCTTGCTCCAGGCGATCATGGATCTTGTCGATGTTGAGCACCGTCTTGTTGAACAGCAGGGTGCGAATCAGCGGGTAGCGGGTGCGGGTGGAAACCAGCACGGCAATGCCGATCAGACCAGGAATCAGTGCTTCCTTGACTGCCAGCCACTGAGTGTCGAGCTTGAGCAGGCCGATACCGCCGGTCAGCGCTACGCTGATCAGGCCGAGCAGGGCGATGAAGTTGAATTTGCGATATTTGATCAGCTCGAACGCGCCCCAGCCCAGCGGGAACGCCAGGGCCAGAATCAGCGCACCATCGGCGCCGAGGCGGTGCTCGCCACTGAGCTTCATCAGGATCAACGAGGGAATCAGGATGCTGATGACCAGGTCGATCAGCGGGCGGGGCTTGTGCGTCGGGGTACGGCTGTCAGTAGTGGCGGTCATGGTGGCTGGAGTCTGCGTAGGAAGGCCGATGATCGCCTGCCCGGCGCGCCAGGGCTAGCCCGACCGTCGGTTTTGAATGTGAAAAAGTATGAGTCGACAGCCATCCGACAGGAGAGAAGAGCTGGCTGGTGATGCTAAAGTGATGGCAAGGCCTGGGAGTCGAACATGCCAAGAATCATCCCTTTCATTTACCTGCTGCTGGCTGCTCTTTTCCTGACGCCCGTGCCGGCTTGGGCGCGGGACTGCATCGGTATGGTGCCGGCTGGCACATCGGCGTTCTGGAGCGAGCTGGAGGCCGGCGCGAGACGCGCCGCTGACGATCTGCAATTGGAACTCTATACGCGCGGCCCGACCCAGGAGGGCCGCGTCGAGGTGCAGTTGCAACTGATAGATCGCGTGCTTGCACAGGGCTGCAAGGCGCTGATCATTGCCCCGGCTGGTGATGCCATCGATACCCGGATAGTGGCCTTGCGTGACGAAGGTATTCACACCGTCTATGTCGACCGCGGCGTTGCGGGAGATGGCGCTTATGCGCTGGTGGCGACCGACAACTTCCTCGCAGGTCAGTTGGCCGGGCAACAACTGGCCGAGCGTCTCGGGCAGGGTGGCAGGGTCGGGTTGTTGCGTTTGCGTCCCGGGCTGCAATCGACCGAGGAACGTGAGCGCGGCTTTCTGCTGGCGGCACAGGCGTCAGGGCTGCAGGTGGTGTTCGATACCTATCTGGGGGATGACCGCCAGCGCATCGCCGAGGCCCTGAGCGAGCAGTTGCCCAGGATCGACGGCCTGTTCAGCCCCAATGGCACCAACAGCCGGGCGACACTGGCGGCCCTGCGCCAGTTGGGCAAGGCCGGTACCGTGGACTTCGTCGGCTTCGATGGAGGCGAACTGCTGTTCGATGCCGTGAGACAAGGACAGATTCACGCCCTGTTGCTTCAGCAACCGCAGGCCATGGGCGATCATGCGGTGCGTCTGGTGCATCGGGCCCTGAGTGGCGAACGCGCCATTCCACGCCTGCAGCTGTTGCTCGAGCCACGGGTAATGACCGCCAGGGAATTGGCCGATATGACCGCGCCGCAACAGCCTTGGTGATGGGCAGAGCGCGGGTTTATGATCCTTGTCCTGGCCGCCCTGAATTCGCTGTAGGGCGCGCTCTAGACGGTGGCGTGCAATGAACCTGAAGTACCTGCTCGCAGCTCTGTTGTTCTGCAGTTTTTGCGTCAACGTGACGGCGGCCGAGTTGCGGCTGTATACCGAAGACTATCGACCTTTCAGCTATCTCGAGAATGGCAAGCCGAGTGGCATGGCTGTGGCGGTGGTCGAAGAGTTGATCCGCCGTACCGGTGAGCTGGCGCGCATCGAACTGGTGCCCTGGACACGCGGCTATCACCAGGTTCGTCATCAGGCCGACACGGCGTTGTTTTTCACCGTGCGCACGGTGCAGCGCGAAGCCGAGTTTCAGTGGGTCGGGCCGATCGCACGAGGCTATACGCGCTTCTACACGCACAAGAAGGATGCCGGGCTGCGAGTCACCAGTCTGGACGACGTGCGCCAGCTCGGCACCCTTGCGGTGCCCAAGCAGTGGTACAGCTACGAACTGCTGCGTGAACAGGAGCTGGATAACCTGTATGGCGTGCCGACGCCTCAGGACATGCTGCGCATGTTTCGCCATGGCCGGGTCAAGCTGCTGCTGGCCAACAACCTGACCCTCGACGGCATGCTTGCCGAACAGGGCATGAATGCCGGGCAACTGCAGGCGCAGTTCGACCTGATGCCCAATGACTCCTATATCGCCTTTTCCCTGCAGACGGATGCCGCTCGTGTCGCGCGATGGCAGCAGGCGCTGCAGCAGATGCGTCATGACGGCAGCCTGGAGCGGATCTATCGACACTGGTTTCCGACGGCCGATGAGCGGACATTGGTCGATTTGCTGCGCCTCGAGTGAAGTGGCTGCATGGCGCTCCACGTCTTGCTAGGCTGCAAGCGGGAGGGGCGGTGATGGCCAAGTGTATTAAGCAATGGCTGTGTGTCCTGCTGGTGGTGTTGTGCGCTCCGGTGGAAGCTCAGTTGCGTCTGCTCACCGAGGATGCGCCGCCAATGAGCTTCTTGCGCGAGGGCGAGCCCAGCGGTTTCTCCATCGAGGTGGTCAGAGCATTACTGGCGCGCACCGGCGACAGCGGCCAGATCGAACTGATGCCCTGGACGCGAGCATTGCATCTGGCTCAACAGGATGAAGATGTCGCGCTGTTTTCCACCGTGCGCACTCCTGAGCGCGAGAACAGGTTTCAGTGGGTCGGGCCCATCGTGGTCGGCACCACCAGCTTCTATTCGCTCAAGTCGCGCGACCTGGTCATCGACACCTTGGAGCAGGCCGCGGCCAGCGGGCCACTAGCGCTGCCCAAGCAGTGGTACACCTTCGAGACCCTCAGCGCGAGGGGCTTTACCAACCTCTACGGCGTGCCCAGTTCGAAACAGATGGTGACCATGCTCAAGCATGGCCGGGTCAACCTGATTGCTACCGAAGACCTGACCCTGGCTGGCGAGCTGGCTGCTGTCGATCTCAAACCGCAGGACGTCACCGCGCACGTGCCGTTCATGCGCTCGGCCTATTACATCGCCTTCTCCCCGCAGACTTCGGTGGTGCGTGTGGTGCGCTGGCAGCGCGCGTTGCAGCAGATGCATGAGGACGGCAGCCTCGCAGCGATCCTCAGGCGTTGGCTGCCGCATGCGCCGATGCCGCCCATCGCTCCGTAGCGCCTTGCGTGGTGACTGGTTAACCTGAGCGCTGAAACCCACCGAGTCCGATGTTGTGACAGCGCTGGCAGCAGCGGCGAAGCGATCAGCCAGGTCCACTCGACGATCTTCTGCTGGCCCTGCCGATATTGGGCAGCCTGCAACTGCGGGCGGATATCCGTAGCTTCTGCGACAGCCTCGGGCTGTTGCTGGAGGCGGGCATGCCGGTGCTCGATGCCTTGCCGCGTGCCTGCAATGCCGTGACCAATGCACGGCTGCGGCGGGATTTCGCCAACCTGGCGCCACGGGTTACGGCTGGGCAGTCGTTGGTGCGGGCCTTCGATGGGCTGAGTTTTCATGGTAAAGCCATGCTCATCGGCGTGCTCAATACCGGCGAAGCGACCGGCCGACCAGGCGAGGCGCTGCTGCGTTTCGCCCGCCTGCAGGCGCAGCAGTTGGCTGCGAGCCAACAGGCCTTGGCGAGCTGGGCGCCGCGTCTGTTCTATCTGGCCGTCGCCGTGTGGATGGCGTACGGCCTGCTGAGCGGTGGCGGTTTCTTCCCGGCGCTGCCGGCGGAGCTGGCTGGCCGATAATTTGCTGGTTATCGACCACGGCGGCCGTTTGAAAGCTGGCAGCAAGTGCCTTGCGCTAGCATTCGTCACGTCTACGCCATTACTAAAAAGAGAAAAAAGCGATTCAACCGACTTTGGAATACGCCCCATGCCCATCCTGCAACGTGCATCTCATCATGAGCTACGCAGTGCCTTTCGTGCCCTGCTGGCTTCCGACCGCTGCTACCACACGGCTTCGGTATTCGACCCCATGTCCGCCCGCATCGCCGCTGATCTCGACTTCGAGGTCGGTATCCTCGGTGGCTCCGTCGCCTCCCTGCAGGTACTCGGTGCGCCGGACTTCGCCCTGATCACTCTCAGCGAATTCGTCGAGCAGGCCGCGCGCATCGGCCGCGTCTCGCGTTTGCCGGTGATCGCCGATGCCGACCACGGCTACGGCAATGCGCTCAATGTGATGCGCACCGTGGTCGAGCTGGAACGCGCCGGCGTCGCCGCGCTGACCATCGAGGACACCCTGCTGCCGGCCCAGTTCGGTCGCAAGTCCACCGACCTGATCTCCATCGAGGAAGGCGTCGGCAAGATCCTCGCTGCGCTGGAGGCGCGTATCGATCCGGAGCTCTCGATCATCGCCCGTACCCACGCGGGGGTGCTGGAGGTGGACGAAGTGATCCGCCGCACTCGCGCCTATGAGGCTGCCGGCGCCGACGGCATCTGCCTGGTCGGGATCAAGGATTTCGCCCACCTGGAGCAGATCGCCGCAGGCCTCAAGGTGCCGTTGATGCTGGTCACCTACGGCAACCCCGAACTGCGCGACAACCAACGCCTGGCGCGCCTGGGCGTGCGCATCGTGGTTAACGGCCATGCTGCCTACTTCGCCGCGATCAAGGCCACCTACGACTGCTTGCGTGAGCAGCGCGGTGCCCAGCCGTGCGACCTCAACGCCACCGAGCTGACGCACAAGTACAGCATGCCCGAGGATTACATCCTCTGGGCCAAGGAGTTCATGGAAGTGCGCGAATAACGACCAGCAGCACTTGCACTTCGTATTTCTCGGGCGCATATCTGTCCAGAGAGTGCGAGGAAACAGAGCATGGCAGGCGGATGGGCAAGTGACGACGCAGTACAGGAGCAGATCGACAGCAGCATCGAGGATGCCGTCGCGCGTGCTCGCAGCCAGCTGCCGAAGGGCGAGAGCCTGCGCCATTGCGAAGAGTGCGATGCAATCATTCCCGAGGCTCGGCGTCAGGCGATTCCTGGCGTGCGCCTGTGCGTCAACTGTCAGGCCGAGCACGACCGGGAGAACGCCGCCTACAGCGGCTACAACCGTCGCGGTAGCAAGGACAGCCAGTTGCGCTGAGCAAGCGGTACGGCACCTATTCGAGTCCTGATGGTCCAGTGCTACTAGACCGTGACTCAGGAAGAGGTGCCTGCATGACGATTTTCGAAGCCCTACGCATCAGCCACGATATCCAGCGCGAACTGGCGCAGAAACTGATCGCCAACCAGGGCGACAGCGCCGAACGCCACGCTTTGTTCTCTCAGCTCAAGCAGGAGCTGGCCGTGCACTCGGTGGCCGAAGAACGCCATTTCTATATTCCCCTGATGCAGCAGGATGCGGGCGTGGATCTGTCGCGCCACGCGATGGCCGAGCATCACCAGATGGACGAAATGATCGAGAACCTGGAGGAACCGACCCCAGCAGCCCGAGTTGGCTGGCGCAAGCCAAGGCCCTTGCGGAAAAGGTCGAGCATCATCTCAAGGAAGAAGAACGCACCTTCTTCCAGATGGCCGGCAAGCTGCTTCGCGACAAGGAGAAGCAGCAACTGGCGGGTGACTACCTCAACGCCTACGACGAGATGAAGCAGGCGTCCTGAATGAGCTAGCCTCAATGGCAACGGCGGGTTTCACCCGCCCTACACATGGCCGTAGGGCGGGTGAAACCCGCCACAGCCAACTCCGCAACAAGGACGTTGCCATGTCTGACTACCGCCGCGCCGCTGTTCCTGGCGGCACCTATTTCTTCACGCTTGTCACTGAGCGGCGTCAGCCGATCCTCACTGATCCCGATATCCGCCAGGCTTTGCGCGAAGCCATCGAAACGGTGCGTCTTACCCAGCCCTTCGTCATCGACGCCTGGGTATTACTGCCCGATCATCTGCATGCCATCTGGCGCTTGCCGCCCGGTGATGCGGACTTTTCCAATCGCTGGCGCCTGATCAAGCGGCATGTCACGCATGCGTGTGGCAGCCGCTATAACCGCTCGGATTTGTTGAGCCACCGACGTCAGACGAAGGGCCAGGGCACGCTCTGGCAGCAGCGCTTCTGGGAGCATCTGATCCGCGATGAGCGCGACTACGCCCGCCATTTCGACTACCTGCACGGCAATCCGCTCAAGCATGGGCTGGTGACGCGGGTACGGGATTGGCCTTGGTCGTCGTTTCACCGTTGGGTGAAGCAGGGCATTTACCCCGTCGATTGGGGCGGGGATGCGAGCCTTGATGAGCTGGGTGTCGGGGAATAAACCGGAGAATGAATTGGCGGGTTGCACCCGCCCTACAGGTTTGTGCAGGCGGGCAATCACCTCCCCCGTAGGGCGGGTGCAAGCCGCCAAGGATGTCAAAACAAACCAGGCGGTTTGCGCAGGCGGGGCAATCGCCGCTCCCGTAGGGCGGGTGAAACCCGCCATTGTCGTCTCAGCCTGCGATGTCAGAACAGGAAATAACGCTGCGCCATCGGTAGCACTTCGGCCGGCTCGCACCAGAGCAACTGGCCGTCGGCCTTGACCTGGTAGTTCTGCGGATCGACCTCGATATTCGGCAGGTAGCCGTTGTGGATCAGGTCGGTCTTCTGCACCTCGCGGCAACCTTTGACCACACCGATTTTCTTCTTCAGACCGAGCTGCTGCGGCACCCCGGCGTCGAACGCCGCCTGGCTGATAAAGGTGATGCTGGTGGCATGGCGGCTGCCGGCGTAGCTGGCGAACATCGGTCGGTAGTGCACCGGTTGTGGCGTCGGGATCGAGGCGTTGGCGTCGCCCATCAGGCTGGCGGCGATGGCGCCACCCTTGAGGATCAGCGTCGGCTTCACGCCGAAGAAGGCCGGGCGCCAGAGCACCAGGTCTGCCCACTTGCCTACTTCGATCGAGCCCACTTCATGGCTGATACCGTGGGTGATCGCCGGGTTGATGGTGTACTTGGCGATGTAGCGCTTGGCGCGGAAGTTGTCGTTGCCGGGCGCGTCCTCGGGCAGCGCGCCGCGCTGCTTCTTCATCTTGTCGGCGGTCTGCCAGGTACGGGTGATCACCTCGCCGACACGGCCCATGGCCTGGCTGTCGGAGCTGATCATGGAGAACGCGCCGAGGTCATGCAGGATGTCCTCGGCGGCGATGGTCTCGCGGCGGATACGCGATTCTGCGAAGGCCACGTCCTCGGCGATGCTCGGGTCGAGGTGATGGCAGACCATGAGCATGTCCAGGTGCTCGTCGATGGTGTTCTTGGTGAACGGCCGGGTCGGGTTGGTCGAGGACGGCAGAACGTTGGGGAAGCCGCAGGCCTTGATGATGTCCGGCGCGTGGCCGCCGCCGGCACCCTCGGTGTGATAGGTGTGGATGGTGCGGCCCTTGAACGCGCCGAGGGTGGTTTCGACGAAGCCGGACTCGTTCAGCGTGTCGGTGTGGATCGCCACCTGCACGTCGTACTGGTCGGCCACGGAGAGGCAGTTGTCGATGGCGGCCGGGGTGGTGCCCCAGTCCTCGTGCAGCTTTAGGCCGATGGCGCCGGCCTTGACCTGCTCGATCAGCGGCTTGGGCAGCGAGGCGTTGCCTTTGCCGGTAAAGCCCAGGTTCATCGGGAAGGCATCGGCGGCCTGCAGCATGCGCGCCATGTGCCACGGTCCGGAAGTACAGGTGGTGGCGTTGGTGCCGGTGGCCGGTCCCGTGCCGCCACCGATCATGGTGGTCACCCCGCTCATCAGCGCCTCTTCGATCTGTTGCGGGCAGATGAAGTGGATGTGGGTATCGATGCCGCCAGCGGTGAGGATCATGCCTTCACCGGCGATCACTTCGGTGCCGGCGCCGATGGCGATGGTCACGTCCGGCTGGATATCCGGGTTGCCGGCCTTGCCGATGGCTTTGATGCGCCCGTCCTTGAGGCCGACGTCGGCCTTGACGATGCCCCAGTGGTCGATGATCAGGGCGTTGGTGATCAGGGTGTCGACCACATCGGCGGCGCACAGTTGGCCCTGGCCCATGCCGTCACGGATCACCTTGCCGCCGCCGAATTTCACTTCTTCGCCGTAGGTGGTGAAGTCCTTCTCCACTTCGATCCACAGATCGGTATCGGCCAGGCGCACCTTGTCGCCGACGGTGGGGCCGAACATGTCGGCGTAGGCTTGTCTGCTGATTTTCATATTCGCTTCCCTAGTGGCGCGAAGGCTGGCGCGTGTTTGTCTGTCAGAGGATGAGGCGCTGCGGTTCTTCTGTAGGAGCGGCTTTAGCCGCGAAATCGTTATCGCGGCTAAAGCCGCTCCTACACGATTCACCTCAATCCAGGTCGCCCATAACCCGGCCGGCGAAGCCGAACACTCGGCGCGCACCGGCCAGATCGACCAGTTCCACTTCACGGCTCTGACCCGGCTCGAAGCGCACGGCAGTACCGGCCGGGATATTCAGGCGCATACCGCGAGTACTGGCGCGGTCGAACAGCAGGGCGTCATTGGTTTCGAAGAAGTGGTAGTGCGAGCCGACCTGGATCGGTCGGTCGCCGCAGTTGGCCACGGAAAGGGTCAGGGTACGGCGACCGGCATTGAGCTCGATCTCGCCGTCGGCAATCTGGTATTCGCCGGGAATCATGGGGTGCTCACTCCAGAATCAATTGCATGAAAGTCAGATCCAGCCAACGGCCGAACTTGCGGCCGACCTGGGGCATCTGTCCGGTGGTGACGAAGCCGAGGCGCTGGTGCAGGCGGATCGAGGCGACATTTTCCGACTCGATGGCGGCGACCATGACGTGCAGGTTGGCGATGCGGGCGCGTTCGATCAGCGCCTGCATTAGTATCGGGCCGAGGCCCTGGCCGCGTTGGTCGGCGCGCACGTAGACCGAGTGTTCGACGGTCTGACGAAAACCTTCGATGGTGCGCCAGGTGCCGTAGCTGGCGTAGCCGACTACCTCGCCGGCGGCGTCATGTGCGACCAGTACCGGGAAGCCGGCCGCCGTGCGCTCGGCCAGCCAGGCGCGGCGGTTGGCGAGATCCACCAGGGTCTCGTTCCAGATCGCCGTGGTGTGCTGCACCGCATCGTTGTAAATGGCGAGAATGCCGGGCAGGTCGGCTTCGCCGGCATTCACTATGTCGAAATTCATGGTTCAGGCGATCGGCTGGTGCACGGTCACCAGTTTGGTGCCGTCAGGGAAGGTGGCTTCGATCTGGATCTCCGGGATCATCTCCGGCACACCCTCCATCACCTGATCGCGGCTCAGCAGGGTGGTGCCGAAATGCATCAGTTCGGCGACTGTCTGGCCGTCGCGCGCGCCTTCGAGCAGGGCGGCAGAGATGTAAGCCATGGCCTCCGGGTAATTCAGCTTGACCCCACGCGCCAGGCGGCGCTCGGCCACCAGGCCGGCGGTGAAGATCAGCAGCTTGTCTTTTTCTCTTGGTGACAAATCCATGACGGCTCCAGTCTTGGAGCGGCAAGGCTGTGCCTTGTCCGCAATAGTGCTTCGGTCGCTGGGTGGAACGCGGCGTGCGCTGTTCCACTCTGGCGTGGCTGTACTGCAATTTGTAGGAGCCGGCTTGCCGGCGATCAGGCCTCTGTCGATCGCCGGCAAGCCGGCTCCTACATGTCCGTTGTGCTCATGTGCTCCAGATTCGCGGCGGCACTGCTTCGCGCCCCAGCAGCGCCGGGCGCAGCAGGCGCCAGAGTTCGATCAACCAGGCGCGCGCCTTGAGCGCTTCGCTGGCCAGGCAGCGCGCGACCAGCAGGCCCGCGAGCTGGCTGAGGTCGCCGCGTACACCGTCGATCTTCAGCTCCCGGCAGCGCTCCAGCAAATCACTGTCTACATCGGCGCTGATCAGCAGAGTGGCAAACACCGGCTGGCCGTTGAGGCCGATAGGTGAATCGAGCAGACCGTCGCCACCGGCAACACGCTGGCGTTCGTGCCAGAGCAGCTTGCCGTCACGGTGGACGTCCAGCGCGGCCTCAAAGTGACCGCTGGCAAAACGCTCGTCGGCAGCGGGGCGGCCGAGGGCGACGATATCCCAGTAGAACAGGCGAGCGTCGCCGTGCAGGTCGATCTGCGTGTGCAGTTCGGCCTGGGCTCCGGCATAGATGATGGTTTCCTGCGGCAGCCATTCAAGGGTCGCGCCGGCGTCGACGCGCAGGTGCAGATTCTGATGGGCGACGCCCGCGGCGCGATACCACTTGGCTGCGCCTGGGCTGGTGAGTTGCACCCAGGTGTTTTCGCCAGCGTGGGCCGAGATATCCAGAACGTCGCCGCCGGCGATGCCGCCGGGCGGGTGGACGATGATGTGCTGGCACACCTCCGGGCCTTCGGCATACAGGTGCTTCTGCACTCTTAGTGGGCCTAGGTGGCGTCTCTGCACTGGTGTGGTGCGTTCGCCGTGGCGCGCGTAGGCCAGCTCCAGCTCGGCAGGCCAGCGTGGTGTGAACAGGGCGGCAGGCAGATTCATGTTGAGGCAGCGGTTCCGCAGGATAGTTGACCGAGTGGGCAAGCAAGAGGCGTGCCCTGAACCAATTCGGTGCGCATTACGCTGTTTGCGGCGGTGGCCAGTCGCACTGCCGTATCTGGCTCTGCCTTCTCGCGGCTGGCCAGCTCTAGAGTGGGGCGTCGATTCGTGCGGAGTGCTCATGTTCACTTTTATCGCCTTTGCCGCCGGGTTGGTGCGCGGCTATAGCGGCTTCGGTTTCGCCATGTTGATGGCGCTCGGACTGATGCTGCGACTGCCGCCTGCGGAAGCGGTGCCGGTGGCGCTGATTCTCGATGTGGCCTGCAGCGTGACACTGTGGCCGGCGGCGCTGCGTGTCGTGCATGGGCGCGTGCTGGGGCGTCTGTTGGTCGGCATGCTGCTGGCGGTGCCGCTGGGTGCCTGGCTGTTGCTGTGGTTGCCTGCCCACATCATGGCGCCGCTGGTGGCGGTGCTCTGTTTATGCGGGGGCATGCTGGTGTTATGGCGGCCGTCCGTTGCCACACCGGTGGGTCAGAGCATGGCCTGGTTGGCGGGCCTGGCATCAGGGCTGGCGACTACCATGGCTTCGGCTGGCGGCCCGCCCTTGATGATCTACCTGCTGCGCAGTGGCCTCGATGCACGCCAGTTGCGCGGTACGGCGGTGCTGTTCTTTCTGGCCAGCAGTGGCGCTGCGCTAATCGGACTGGGCCTTGCGGGTGTGCTGAACGGCGCGCTGTGGCGGCTGGCGCTGGAGCTGGCATTGCCGGCGCTGGCCGGTAACCTGCTCGGCCAGTGGCTGCATCCGCGCTGGCAGCCGTTGTCGTTGCGGGTGCTGGTCGGTGGTTTGCTGGTGCTGCTGTCGGTGGGGAGTCTGTTGCGGGTGTTGTGCGTGTAGGGCAGGGGCATCACCAGACACGGGTGGTCTGGCGGGTTGCACCCGCCCTACGGTGAGCTACGACCTTCAATCGCGGTCGACGGCGAAGGGCGACCAGGCCTGGCGGCTCGGCATGATTTCCAGACGGTTGATGTTGATATGGTCCGGCAGGGTGGCGACGTAGAAGATCTGCTCGGCGATGTCCTCGGCGGTCAGCGGCGTGGTGCTGCCGTACAGCGCGTCGGAGGCAGCCTGGTTGCCCTTGGTGCGCACCAGGGTGAATTCGGTTTCGGCCATGCCCGGCGCGATGTCGGTGACGCGCACGCCGGTGGATACCAGGTCGCAGCGCAGGTTGAAGCTGAACTGTTTGACGAAGGCCTTGCTGGCGCCATAGACGTGGCCGCCCGGGTAGGGCCATTCGCCGGCCACCGAGCCGATGTTGATGATGCTGGTGCCCTTGCCGATTTCCAGCAGCTTGGGCAGTACCGCATGGGTGACGTTGACCAGGCCGGTGATGTTAGTGTCGATCATGGTGTGCCAGTCTTGCAGGGCAACCTTCTGCGCGGCCTCCGGGGCCAGCGCCAGACCGGCGTTGTTGACCAGCACGTCGATGCGATCGAAGGGCGCTTGCAGGCCGTCGACCAGCGCTTTCACCGCAGGCGCATCGCGCACGTCGAGCGCGGCGATGTGCACCGGTACCTTGTCCTGCAGCTCGGCCTTCAATTCTTCCAGGCGCTCCAGGCGTCGGCCGCTGAGTACCAGGGTCCAGCCGGCCTCGGCGAAGCGTCGTGCCGTGGCGCGGCCGAAACCGGATGTCGCGCCTGTGATGAATGCCACCTTGCTCATGGATAACCTCGTTTCGTTACTAGCGGTTGGCTCGCCGGCTGCGTGCCGGCGAGGGTCATGCGGACAGTTCGAGGAACTTGCGCACGCGTTCGGTTTCCGGGTTGGTGAAGAACTTCTCCGGGGCGGATTTCTCGATCAACAGGCCCTTTTCCAGGAACACCACCTGATCCGACACCGCGCGGGCGAATTCCATTTCGTGGGTGACCACGATCATGGTGTAGCCCTCGCTGGAGAGGTTCTTCATCACCGTCAGCACTTCGCCGACTCGCTCCGGGTCGAGTGCCGAAGTCGGCTCGTCGAACAGGATCACCTCGGGGCTCATGGCCAGGGCGCGGGCAATCGCCACGCGCTGCTTCTGCCCGCCGGAGAGGGTGTAGGGAAAGGCTTCGGCCTTCTGTTCCATGCCGACCTTTTCCAGCAGCGTCTGGGCGATGGCGCGGGCTTCGTCCTTGCGCATCTTCTTCACCTGCATCGGCGCTTCCATGACGTTCTGCAGCACGTTCAGGTGCGGCCACAGGTTGAAGCTCTGGAACACCATGCCGGTCTTGGCGCGGATCGCTGCCAGGTCGCGGTTATTCATGCGCTTGCCCTGGGCGTCGACGCCGATGCGCTGGCCGGCGATGTGAATACTGCCGCGATCCGGCTCTTCGAGCCAGTTGATGCAGCGCAGCAGGGTGGATTTGCCCGAACCGGAGGAGCCCAGCACGCTGACCACTTCGCCCTTGTTCACGGTCAACGAGATGTCGCGCAGCACTTCGACACCGTCGAAGCTCTTGGAAAGATTGTCGATCTGTACCGCAGGGATGTCAGGCATGTTCGAAACCTCGTTTGGCGCCGAACCGGCTCGCCCACTTGAGCGCCAGTTCCAGGCAGATGCTGATGATCCAGTACAGGGCGATGACCACGATGAACGCCTCGCTGGGGATGAAGTAGGTGGCCTGCACCGAGTTGGCCGCAGCGGTCAGTTCCTGCACGGTGATGATGGTGAGAAAGGCGGTGTCCTTCAGCGCGTACCCGCGTGCTGCCCAAGCGCGGCATCTGGGCGCGGGCCGACGAGATCCTGGTGACCCTCGGTTCGCAGAACGCCCTGTACCTGCTGGCCAGCCTGCTGATGGCGCGCGGGGTGCGCGTCGGCATGGAGAACCCTGGCTTTCGCGATGCGGCGAGCATCTTCGACATTCACGGCGCCAAGGTACACCTGCAGGATGTCGACGATCAGGGTCTGGTGGTGGACCGGCGACTGGATGACTGCCAGTACCTCTATGTGACGCCGGGGCACCAGGTGCCCACCGGCGTGGCGATGAGCGCGGCGCGGCGCGAACAGCTGCTGAGGCTGATTCGTGAGCACGACCAGGTGCTGATCGAGGACGACTACGATGCCGAATTCAACCTCGACAACCACCCACTGCCGGCGCTCAAGGCCAGCGACAGCAGCGGCCGGGTGATCTATCTGAGCAGCCTGTCCAAGGCCTTTTCGCCGGGGCTGCGGATCGGCTACATGGTCGCCGACGCTGAGCTGATCGACGAGCTCCGCGCCCTGCGCCGGCTGATGTACCGACATCCGCCGCTGAACAACCAGCGCATGCTCGCCGACTTCCTCGCCCAGGGGCATTACGACGCGCACCTGCGGCGTTTTCGCGAGGAACATTGCCGCCGCCGCGTGCTGCTTTACCAGGCGCTGCGCAGCGACCTGAGCGACTGCCAGCCGATGGGCAGCCCTGGTGCCAGCGCCTGCTGGCTGGCGGCGCCTGCGGGCATCGACACTCAGCGCCTGGCCTGGGCGGCGGCGCAGCAGAGCGTGTTGATCGAATCCGGGGCGCAGTTCTTCCTGGGTGATGGCGAGGCGCCGAAGAACTTCATGCGCCTGGGGTTCCACGCCATCGATGCCGAACGCATTCGGCCGGGCGTGCAGAAGCTGGGGGAGGTGCTGGCGGGGTTGTGATCGCTTGTCTCCCCTCTCCCGCTTGCGGGAGAGGGGCGGGGGAGAGGGTTTGCCGGCGACTCCTATCTGCCGTACTTGCCCTCTCCCCAACCCTCTCCACTAGGCGTGCCCCCAATAAATGGGAGAGGGGGCTGTCTGCGGCCCGGACAGAGTCAGGCAAAACGCGGTGCGAACAGGGCGAACACCTCGTCGAAGATCGCCAGCGCCTCGTTTACCTGCGCGGCGTTGACGATGCACGGCGGCACCACATGGATGCGGTTCTCCACCACGAAGCTGAGCAGCCCGCGCGCGGTCAACGCCGCCTTCATTTCCTGCATCACCGGCGCCGGCATCGGCGTCTTCTTCTGCACATCGCTGACGAATTCCAGTGCCCAGAACAGGCCGACACCACGCGCCTCGTCGATCATCGGGTAGCGTTCGGCCAGTTTCTTCAGGCCCGGGCCGAGCACTTGTGCGCCGATATTACGGGCGTTCTCCACCATGCCTTCTTCGCTCATCGCATCCAGCGTGGCGACGATGGCGGCCATGGCCAGCGGGTGGCCTGAGTAGGTCAGCCCGCCGGGGAAGAAGTGGTTGTCGAAGTGCTCGCAGATCGGCTTGGAAATCATCACTCCACCGGCCGGCACATAGCCGGAGTTGACGCCCTTGGCGAAGACGATCAGGTCCGGCACCACGTCGAAATGCTCCAGCGCCAGCCAGCTGCCGGTACGGCCGAAACCGGCCATCACTTCATCGAGGATGAGCAGAATGCCGAACTCGTCGGCCAGCTTGCGTACGCCCTGCATGTAGCCCTTGGGCGGCACCAGAATGCCGGCGGTGCCGGGAATGCTCTCCAGCAGAATGGCGGCGATGGCGCCCGGCCCCTCACATTCGATGACCCGGCGCAGGTGCTGCAGGGCACGCGCGCATTCTTCTTCTTCGTTCGCCGCATTGAACTCGCTGCGGTACAGGTAGGGGTTGAAGAAGTGCACATGGCCACGGGCGTATTCGTTGGGCACGCGGCGTGGATCACCTGTGGCAACGATGGCCGCGCCGGTGCTGCCATGGTAGGACCGGTAGGCGGAGAGAATCTTGTCGCGGCCGGTGTACAGGCGCGCCATGCGCATGGCGTTCTCGTTGGCATCGGCCCCGGCGTTGGTGAAGAACACCTTGGAGAAACCGGCCGGCGCGCGGGCGAGGATGCGCTTGGCCGCTTCGCCACGCATCAGGTTGGCGGTGGCCGGGGCGATGGTCACCAGGCTACCGGCCTGTTCCTGAATGGCGGCGATCACCTTGGGGTGCTGGTGGCCGATATTGGTGTTGACCAGTTGGCTGCTGAAGTCGAGGTAGCGTTTGCCGTCGTAGTCCCACAGGGTGCAGCCCTCGCCGCCGGCAATCACCAGCGGGTTGAGGGCGCCCTGGGTCGACCAGGAGTGGAAGACGTGCTGGCGATCCAGATCGTGGACGTACTGGTTGCTGATCGGTGTGCTCATGATGACCTCGGGCTGGCCGTTGCGGATGGTTGCACCTTAGGAACAAAGCGGTCGTTGGCCGTAGAGCCAGATGCTGGAAGTGGCCGGGTCAGCGCGTCTGGCTCGCCGACGTCGGGTAACTGTCCCTAGGCGCTTGGTATGTACAGGCTAGGCTGGAGGCATCCGTTTTCAGGAGTGAAACCATGGCCCACGCATTCGAAATCAACACCGCCCCGCTGGTGTCCACTGAGGGCCTGAACAGCGCCGCGATCGCCCAGGCGCGTATCGACCTGGCCGCCTGCTTTCGCATGGCTGCACGCCTCGGCATGGGCGAGGGCATCTGCAACCACTTTTCCGTGGTGGTGCCCGGGCGGCCCGAGCTGTTTCTGGTCAACCCTTATGGCCTGGCCTTCGCCGAGGTTACAGCGTCCTCACTGCTGGTCTGCGATTTCGACGGGCGCGTGGTGCTGGGCGATGGCCGCCCGGAGGCCACGGCGTTCTTTATCCATGCCCAGTTGCACCGCCTCAACCCGCGCGCCACGGCGGCGTTCCACACCCATATGCCCAACGCCACGGCACTGTGCATGCTGGAGGGCGAGCGCATCGCCCGCGCGGCAGGTGATGCCGATGTGGTGATGCTGAAGAACCATGGCCCTTTGGTGCTGGGGCTAAGTATTGCCGAAGCCTGGGACGACCTCTACTACCTGGAGCGCGCCGCCGAGGTGCAGCTCAAGGCCATGGCCAGCGGTCGGCCGCTGAAGGTCGTGGCACCGGCGATTGCCAGTGCGGCGTGCCGGCAGATGCTGCAGGGCAACGCCGAAAGCGCGCATCTGCATCTGGAGAGCGTGAAACGCCAGTTGCTGCGCGAGGGTTCGGATTTCGCCGGGTGATGCCTGTAGGAGTCCGCTTGCGGGCGATCCGTCGTTTCGGCCAACGGATCGCCGGCAAGCCGGCTCCTACAAGGCGGGATCAGATTTGTAGGGTGGGCCGGGCGGCGATCCGTTTCAGCCCACCAATTGATGCTCCCTGGATGGATCAGGCGGGTTACACCCGCCCTACGTTCCGCATCAGATCGCCACCAACCCGCGCACGCCTTCGGCTTCCATGTTCTCGCCACGGCCCTGCTGGACGATCTCACCACGGCTCATCACCAGATACTGGTCGGCCAGCTCGGCAGCGAAGTCGTAGAACTGCTCGACCAGCAGGATGGCCATGTCGCCACGCTCCGCTAATTTACGGATCACCGCGCCGATCTCCTTGATCACCGAGGGCTGGATACCTTCGGTGGGTTCGTCGAGGATCAACAGGCGCGGCTGGCTGGCCAGGGCGCGACCGATGGCCAGCTGTTGCTGCTGGCCACCGGACAGGTCGCCGCCACGGCGATGCTTCATCTCGCGCAGCACCGGGAACAGCTCGTAGATGAATTCCGGCACGGCCTTGGCCTGGCTGCCGGGGAAGCGCGACAGGCCCATCAGCAGGTTCTCTTCCACCGTCAGGCGGCCGAAGATTTCGCGTCCCTGTGGCACGTAGGCGATGCCGGCGTGTACGCGCTGGTGAGGTTTGAAAGCGGTGATGGGTTTACCTTCCCATTGCACGCTACCGTCCTTGGCCGGAATCAGGCCCATCAGGCACTTGAGTAACGTGGTCTTGCCCACACCGTTGCGGCCAAGCAGGCAGGTGACCTCGCCGACCTTCACGTCAAACGACAGGCCACGGAGGATGTGGCTGCCGCCGTAATACTGGTGGAGTTGTTGGACTTGCAGCATATCGATGTCCTTAAGCATGCGGTGCGCGCGGCGCACCCTACGGAGCGCCAGCCTTCTCCCCTCTACCGCTTGCGGGAGAGGGGCCGGGGGGAGAGGGGCTTTTCAGCGACCCAGATAAACCTCGATCACCCGCTCGTCGTTCTGTACCTGCTCCAGCGAGCCTTCGGCCAGTACGCTGCCCTGGTGCAGCACGGTGACATGGTCGGCGATGGAGCCGACGAAGCCCATGTCGTGCTCGACCACCATCAGCGAGTGCTTGCGTGCCAGCGACTTGAACAGCTCGGCGGTGAACTCGGTCTCGGCGTCGGTCATGCCTGCCACTGGTTCGTCGAGCAGCAGCAGATGCGGCTCCTGCATCAGCAGCATGCCGATCTCCAAGAACTGCTTCTGGCCATGGGAGAGCAAACCGGCGGGACGATTGCGAGACGTCTCCAGGCGAATGGTATTGAGCACCTCTTCGATGCGATCCTTCTGCTCGCCGCTGAGTCTGGCGCGCAGGCTGGCCCATACCGACTTGTTGGTCTTCTGTGCCAGCTCCAGGTTTTCGAACACCGTCAGCGCTTCGAACACCGTCGGCTTCTGGAACTTGCGGCCGATGCCGGCCTGGGCGATCTGCACTTCGCTCATGGCAGTCAGGTCGTACTGCTCGCCGAAGTAGGCCACGCCGTTGTCCGGGCGGGTCTTGCCGGTGATCACGTCCATCATGGTGGTCTTGCCGGCGCCGTTGGGACCGATGATGCAGCGCAGCTCACCGACGCCGATGTACAGGGTCAGGTTGGTCAGCGCCTTGAAGCCATCGAAGCTGACGTTGATATCTTCCAGCGTAAGGATGGTGCCATGGCGGACGTTGACGCCCTTGCCGACGTTCTTGCCGGTGTCCAGCGCCAGGCCGGTAGGGTCGAAGGCGGCTTCGAGCATGGTCTCGGGCAGGGGAGTGGCTCTCATTGATCCTTCTCCTTCTTCAGCAGGCCGATCACTCCCTTGGGTAGAAAGAGGGTGACGACGATAAACAGCGCGCCCAGGGCGAACAGCCAGTATTCCGGGAAGGCCACGGTGAACCAGCTCTTCATGCCATTGACCAGGCCGGCGCCAAGCAGCGGGCCGATCAGCGTGCCGCGACCGCCCAGGGCGACCCATACGGCAGCTTCGATGGACTGCGTCGGCGCCATTTCGCTGGGGTTGATGATGCCCACCTGCGGCACGTATAGCGCGCCGGCCAGGCCGCACAGCACTGCACTCAATACCCAGATGAACAGCTTGTAGCCGCGTGGGTCGTAGCCGCAGAACAGCAGGCGGTTCTCGGCGTCACGCAGGGCCGTGAGCACCCGGCCGAACTTGCTGCGTGCCAGGCGAAAGCCCAGGTACAGGCTGCCCACCAGCAACACCACGGTGGCGAAGAACAGCGCCGCGCGAGTGCTCTGCGCTGTGATGTCGAAGCCGAGGATGCGGGTGAAGCCGGTAAAGCCGTTGTTGCCGCCGAAGCCGGTTTCGTTGCGGAAGAACAGGAGCATGCCGGCGAAGGTCAGCGCCTGGGTCATGATCGAGAAGTACACGCCCTTGATCCGCGAGCGGAAGGCGAAGAAGCCGAACACCAGCGCCAGCAGACCGGGCGCCAGCACCACCAGGCACATGGCCCAGAGGAAGCTGGAGGTGCCGTACCAGTACCAGGGCAGCTCGCTCCAGGCGAGGAAGCTCATAAAGGCCGGCAGGCCGTCACCGGCACTCTGGCGCATCAGGTACATGCCCATGGCGTAGCCGCCGAGGGCGAAGAACAGGCCGTGGCCCAGCGACAGCATGCCGGCGTAGCCCCAGACCAGGTCCAGCGCCAGGGCGACGATGGCGTAGCAGAGGATCTTGCCCACCAGGGTCAGCGAATAGGCCGAGACGTGCAGGGCATGGTCGGCCGGCAACAGGTGCAGCAGTGGCATGGCCAGCAGCACGGCCAGCACCAGCAGGCCGATGGCCAGCGAAACCTGAGGGCCGAGCTTGGCGCTGGCACGGGCCAGCAGCGTTTGATTTATCGCATTCATCAGTCGATCACTCGTCCTTTAAGCCCGCAGGGCGGGTGCAACCCGCCGCTGCAGTGATGGCGTTCGGTCTGTCTGGCGGGTTTCACCCGCCCTACGCCCGTTGGCGCAATAACGGTCGCTGGTCATCAGTCGATCACCCGTCCTTTGAGAGCGAAAAGGCCTTGCGGGCGTTTCTGGATGAACAGGATGATCAGCGCGAGGATGAGGATCTTGCCGAGCACCGCACCGATCTGCGGTTCTAGGAACTTGTTCACCACGCCCAGGCCGAAGGCGGCCAGCACGCTACCGGCCAGTTGGCCGACGCCGCCGAGTACCACCACCAGGAAGGAGTCGATGATGTAGCTCTGACCGAGGTCCGGGCCGACGTTGCCGATCTGGCTCAGGGCCACGCCGCCGAGGCCGGCGATGCCCGAACCGAGACCGAAGGCCAGCATGTCCACGCGTCCGGTGGGCACGCCGCAGCAGGCGGCCATATTGCGGTTCTGCGTCACCGCGCGCACGTTCAGGCCCAGGCGCGTCTTGTTCAGCAGCAGCCAGGTCAGAACCACGACGAACAAGGCGAAGCCGATAATGACGATGCGGTTGTAGGGCAGCACCAGGTTCGGCAGCACCTGCATGCCGCCGGACAACCAGGCCGGGTTGGCCACTTCGACGTTCTGTGCGCCGAAGGTGACGCGTACCAGTTGAATCAGGATCAGGCTGATGCCCCAGGTGGCCAGCAGGGTTTCCAGCGGCCGGCCATAGAGGTGGCGGATCACCGTGCGCTCCAGCGCCATGCCGATGCAGGCCGTGACCAGAAAGGCGATCGGCAACGCGGCCAGTGGGTAGAGCGTGAGGTATTCGGGCGCCAGGCGCTGGAAGCTCAGCTGCACCACGTAGGTGGTGTAGGCGCCCAGCATCAGCATTTCGCCGTGGGCCATGTTGATCACCCCGAGCAGGCCGAAGGTGATGGCCAGACCGAGGGCGGCGAGCAGCAGAATCGAACCCAGCGACAGGCCACTGAAGGCCTGGCCGAGCAGTTCGCCGATCAGCAGTTTGTTCTTCACTTGAGCCAGGCTCTGCTCGGCAGCGGCGCGCACGGTGGCATCGCTTTCTTCGCCATCGAGCAGGCTTTGCAGGCGGGTGCGGGCCAGCGGGTCGCCGGTCTTGCCCAGACGCTCCACGGCAGCCAGGCGCACGGCCGGGTCGCTGGCCTCCAGCTGCAGGTTGGCCAGGGCCAGGGTGATGGCGTCACGCACGTTCTCGTCGGCTTCCATGCTCAGGCGGCTTTCCAGCAAGGGCAGCAACGCTGGCGGCGTGTTGCGTTGCAGTTGCTTGGCGGCAGCGAGGCGTACGGCAGCGTCGTCATCGAGCATTTGATGGCTGGCCACGGCGAAGGTGACCAAGCCGCGCAGGCGGTTGTTCAGGCGCAGTTTGCGTGGCGTGCCGTTGGCTTCGGCGTCGCCATCAGCGGCTTGCCAGGTGCCGTCCTGTTCGATGAAGGCGCGTTTGTCGGCATCGCTGCCGACGCGGCCCTGCTGCAGAGCTTGCAGCAGTGGCATGCGTTCGGTGCTGGGCGTGGCGGCCCAGTCCTGCAGCAGTTTGGCCTGTTTGCTGGCGTTGGCAGCGACGAAATCGTCGGCCTCGCCAGCCTGCGCCGCCAGTGGCAGCAACAGCAGCAGGCTCAGGAGAATCCGGGTAAGGGCAGTGGGCATAAGGGGGTCCTTGATGGCCTGTAGGAGCCCGCTTGCGGGCGATCAGGGTGATCGCTGGCAAGCCAGCTCCTACAGGTTTACAGCGGGTGAGAACCGTAGAATCAGTTCGACTTCACCGGGGTATCGGCTTTCTTGTCGTTGCCTTCGATGTACGGGCTCCACGGCTGGGCGCGGATCGGGCCTTCGGTTTCCCAGACCACGGAGAACTGACCGTCCTCCTGGATCTCGCCGATCATCACCGGCTTGTGCAGGTGATGGTTCTTCTCGTCCATCTTCAGGGTGAAGCCGCTCGGGGCCGCGAATTCCTGGCCGGCCATGGCTTCGCGCACCTTGTCGACGTCGGTGGTGCCGGCCTTCTCGACCGCTTGCGCCCACATGTGGATGCCCACGTAGGTGGCTTCCATCGGGTCGTTGGTCACCACGGTGTCGGCGTTCGGCAGCTTCTTGGCCTTGGCGTAGGCTTTCCAGTTGGCGACGAATTTCTCGTTGACCGGGTTCTCCACGGACTGGAAGTAGTTCCAGGCCGCCAGGTGGCCGACCAGTGGCTTGGTGTCGATGCCGCGCAGTTCTTCCTCACCCACGGAGAAGGCCACCACCGGCACTTCGGTGGCTTCCAGGCCCTGGTTGGCCAGCTCCTTGTAGAACGGCACGTTGGAGTCGCCGTTCACGGTGGAAACCACGGCAGTCTTGCCGCCAGCGGAGAACTTCTTGATGTTGGCGACGATGGTTTGATAGTCGCTATGACCGAAGGGGGTGTAGACCTCTTCGATGTCCTTGTCGGCGATGCCCTTGCTGTGCAGGAAGGCGCGCAGGATCTTGTTGGTGGTGCGTGGGTAGACGTAGTCGGTGCCGAGCAGGAAGAAGCGCTTGGCGGCGCCGCCGTCTTCGCTGAGCAGGTATTCCACCGCCGGGATGGCCTGCTGGTTTGGCGCTGCACCGGTGTAGAACACGTTCGGCGACATCTCTTCGCCTTCGTACTGCACCGGGTAGAACAGCAGGCCGTTGAGCTCTTCATAGACCGGCAGCACGGATTTTCGCGATACCGAGGTCCAGCAGCCGAAGGTCACCGCGACCTTGTCCTGGGTCAGCAACTGGCGGCCACGCTCGGCGAACAGCGGCCAGTTCGACGCCGGGTCGACCACCACCGGCTCCAACTGCTTGCCGAGCACGCCGCCCTTGGCGTTGATCTCGTCGATGGTCATCAGCGCCATGTCTTTCAGCGAGGTTTCGGAGATGGCCATGGTCCCGGACAGCGAGTGCAGAATGCCGACCTTGATGGTCTCGGCAGCCTGGATGGACCAGCTCAGGCCCATGGCGGCGATGGAAGCGGAAAGGGTAAAGGCCTTGATCAGGCTGCGACGTTGCATGGTGCGATCTCCATTCACAATTGTGACTAAGTGGACAGCGTTTTTATTGGTGGCAGTGAAGGTCATGGCTCGGTTATTCCGGCATCGGCTCTACGCACTGGCGAGCGCCGTACAGCTTGTGCAAGGTGATCGAATGCACCTCTGCCTTGCTGACCTCTATATGGCCCTTAAGCAATTGCTGTGCCTGTTCTGAGCGACGGATCAGGATTGCCTCGAGAATTTGCTGGTGCTCTGCATAGGTCAGGTCGATGCGTCGGGTCTGAGTGAAATCCAGCCGCCTTAGAATGCGGATCTTCTCGCTGACCTCACGGTGCACGCGGGCCATCTCGCGATTGCCGGCGGCTTCCAGTAATTGGCAATGAAAGGCTTCGTCGAGGCGTGAAACGGCGACGCCGTCCTGCAACTGGTCTTCCTTTTGCACCATCCAGGTGCGCGCAAGCGTCTGCAGTGCAGGCGGGTGTTCGTCCGTGGGGCGCTGGCAAAGTCGGCGTACGGCGTCGAGTTCAAGGACGATGCGCAGCTCGTACAATTCATCGAATTGCACGAAGTCCAGCGGGCGAACCTGCCAGCCGCTGCGAAAGTGCACGTCGAGAAAACCCTCGCGCTGCAGACGGTGCAGCGCCTGGCGTACCGGCGTGCGGCTGGCCGCCATGCGCGCGGCGACCTCGCCTTCGGAGAAGCGGTCGCCGGGCATCAGGCGGAACTCGAAGATGTCGTCCTTGAGCCGGGCGTAGATGCGCTCGGCCAGGCTCTCTGGGCGCTCGGCAGCACGCGGCATGAGCGTGCTCAGGCCTTGGTGCTGGCGATATAGGCGCGCCAACCACCAAAGCTGGTGATGTCGCGCGCGCCATCCAGCGCATAGGGCTCGCAGATAAAGCCCTTGACCCAACGGCCGTCGGCCAGCTCCAGGTTGCCGATACCCAGTGGTGGCGGGATCTCGGCGACGAACTCACCGAAGCGCGCCTGCGGCACGTCCCACAGCTCGACGATGATCGCCGCGCCGTCCTCGGCCACACGGGCCAGGCCCGGCTTGGGCGGCACGGTACCGGGCAGGGCATAGAGGCGGTAATGCGCGGTGCTGGTGGCCTGCTCCACCAGCACCGCATCGCGTGTGCTGAGCTGGAAGTTCAGCGGCATGCCGGTCAGGTGCGCGCCGACCACGGCAACACGGATGCAACCGGGTGCAGGCTTGTCGCTGGTGGTTTGCTTTGGCAGCGGCTTGCCGGTGGCGCCCAGCGGCAGATTGACTGCCTGCTGCCAGCGCTGACCGAAGGCGGCCAGTGCCTGGTCATGCCAGGCTGGTGCGAGCAGGGTGATGCCGGCCGGCAGGCCGTCGGCGCGCAGCCCTGCCGGCACGGCGAGGGCAGACAGGTCAGCGAGGTTGGTGAAGTTGGTGTAGGTGCCGAACTGGCTGTTGAACAGCACGGGTTCGGCTTGCATCTCGGCCAGGGTGCGGATGGTTGGCGAGGTCGGCACCACCATGGCGTCGAAGTCGGCCAGGGCGTCGTTGATCACGCGGCTCAGTTCGGCGCGAATGTACTCGGCTTTGTAAGCGTCGCAGGCGCTGTACTTGTGGCCGTTGTCGACGATGCCGCGCACCACCGGGTTGATGTGTTCGGGGTTCACGCCTTCCACCGCAACGGTGCGTTCGGCGACCCAGGGGCCGTAGTAGAGCTGCTCGGCCAGTTGCTGGAAGGGGGCGAAATCGATCTCCACCAGTTCGGCGCCCAATTCACGCAGTTTGCCCAGTGCGGCCTCATAGACGGCCTGGTTCTGGCTGTCGCCGAAGAACTCGGGGTTGGCCGGCACGGCCAGGCGCGGCTGGGCCGGCATACCGGCCTTGGCGCTGTTCGGGTTCTTGCGGCTGTAGGCATCGGCGGCGTCATAGCCGCCAGCGATGTTGGCCACGGCCAGGGCATCGCCGACGGTCAGGGCGAATACCGAGATGCAGTCGACGGTGCGGCAGGCCGGCACCAGGCCGGTGTTGGGCAGCCAGCCCTTGGTCGGTTTGAGCCCGACGATATTGTTGAAACCCGCCGGCACGCGGCCCGAGCCTGCGGTGTCGGTGCCCAGCGAGAAGGGCACCAGGCCGCGCGCGACCACACTGGCCGAACCGGAGCTGGAACCGCCGCTGACGTAAGCCGGGTTGAAGCTGTTGGGCACCGCGCCGTGAGGCGAACGGGTGCCGACCAGACCGGTGGCGAACTGATCGAGGTTGGTCTTGCCGACCAAGATCGCGCCGGCGGCGCGCAGGCGCGCGACTACTGTGGCGTCAGCCTTGGCCAGATAGGCGAATTCGGGGCAGGCGGCGGTGGTGGGCCAGCCGTCCGCATCGATATTGTCCTTGATGGCGAAGGGCACGCCATACAGCGGCAGCTTGCTCAGGTCGCCGCCTGCACCTTCCTGTGCGATTGTCAGGGCATCGAGTTGGGCGTTTAGCTGAGCTTCGCTGGCCAGGGCGATCCACGCCGTGTCGTCAGCGCGCAGTTCCCGGCGCAGGGCATGCAGCAGTTCAGCAGGTGATTGGCCGTCGCGGTAGACCTGTTGCCATTGTGCGAGGGTGAAAGCGATTGGTGTGTTGGACATGCGTTTAGATCCCATCTTGTATCCAAGTTGGAATCGCTGGAGCAATGACGGTGCCAGTTTGGTGCAGGCCTTTATTTTCGGGGATTACAGTGCAACGGAAGGGGTTTTGACGAGAGGCGTCGCACCGAGGCGGGGCTGGTCTGCAAGCGAATGGTGCAGGGTTTTAAGGGCTGGCGGTGCGCATAGCCCTCCCTACGGGATCGAGGGGGGCCTGCAGGCATTCGCTAGGTAGGGGGCGCCGTGCGCACCGAGGGCTCGAAGCTCGCCGTCTTATGGCATCAGGTAGTTCTTCACCCCGGTGAAGATGATCTGCGCGGCCAGGGCGCAGACGAACAGGCCCATCAAGCGGCTGACGATTTGCAGTCCCTGGTCGCCGAGCAGGCGCTCGAACTGGTTGGACAGGTACAGCACCACGCCGACGGTAAGGCTGGCGAGAAAGATCGCTGCCACCGCTACCAGCTTGTCGTCCCAGTGCGGCTGGCTGGCGCCCATCAGCAGCAGGGCGCCGATGGTGCCGGGGCCGACGGTGATGGGGATGGTCAGCGGTACGATGGTCACATCCTGCTGCACGTTATCACTCTGCACCGCCGACTTGCCCTGGGCCATGCCGAGCGCGGAGATGAACAGCACCGAGCCTGCGCCGATGCGGAAGGCGTCGATGGTGATGCCGAACAGGGTGAAAATGTGCTTGCCGAACAGGTACAGCAGCACGCTGGCGATCAGCGTGGCCAGCGCCACCTTCCAGGCCAGGCGCTTGCGTTCCTTGAGGGTGTAGCCGCGGCTGAGGCCGATAAAGCAGGAGAGGACGAAGAAGGGGCTGTAGAGCACCAGCATCTTCAAGTACAGGCTGAACAACTCGGACATGGGGCGCTCGTTTGAGAGTAGGGCGGGTGCAACCCGCCATCGACAGTCAGGCGGGTTTCACCCGCCCTACGACACTTACGATACCTCGCGCTGGCGATGCAGTTCGCGTTCGGCGATCCAGTGCTCGATCAGCTCGCGCAGTTGCGACAGCTCCACCGGCTTGGACATATGGCCATCCATGCCGACGGCACGCGCGCGTTCCTTGTGTTCGCTGAGGATATGCGCAGTCAGCGCCACCACCGGCGTGCGCGGGCGCTTCTCGCTCTTTTCCCAGGCACGCAGCTGTTCGGTGGCAGAGAAACCATCGAGCACCGGCATCTCGCAGTCCATCAGTACCAGGTCGTAGGGCTTTGCCTTCATCGCGCTAAGGGCTTCTTCGCCGTTGCTGGCAGTGTCTGGCTTGAGGTTGAGCTTGCCGAGCATGCCGCGAATTACCTTGGTCGAGATGCTGTTGTCTTCGGCCACCAGGATGCGGAAGTCGGCCGGCACGTTCAGTGGTGTGCTCACCGGCGTCGGTGCGGCTTGGGCGGGGGTGTCGTTGGGGCGCTGTGCCAGCTCGTCGGCCAGGGTGGTCTTGAGCGTGTAGCCGGCTACCGGCTTGGCCAGGATGCGCTTGATCCCGGCGTTACGTGCGATCACCTTGCTCGGCGCGTGGCTGATGCCGGTGAGCATGATGAGCAGGATGTCGTGGTTGAGGCTCGGGTCTTCCTTGATCTTGGTGGCCAGCTGCATGCCGGTCATGCCGGGCATGTCATGGTCGAGCAGCACCGCGTCGAAGTATTCACGCATGTGTGCCTTGGTGCGCAGCAGGGCCAGGGCCTCCTTGCCGGAGGGCACGGCGCTGACCTGCATGCCCCAGGCATTGCACTGCTGCATCAGCACCTTGCGGCAGGTGTCGTTGTCGTCCACCACCAGCAGGCGTGCACCCTGCAGCGGGCTGTCCAGGTCGGTTTCCGGCTGTTCCAGGCGGGCGGCGTCCAGCGGCAGGGTCAGCCACAGGGTGGTGCCCTGGTTGCCGCTGCCCTGGATGCCGAACTCGCCGCCCATCAGGCGCACCAGTTGGCGCGCGATGATCAGGCCAAGACGCCCGCCCAGGCGGGTGGCAGAAAGGAAGTCGCGGCTCTGCAGTTCGGCGTTGAGCAGGGCGTCGCGCTCTTCCGCCAGCAGCGGGCGGCCGCTGTCCTGCACGGCGATGCGCAGGCGGTGTTGGCCGTCGCTGCTGTCGAGGGCGGCGACCAGCAGGATCTCGCCCTCGTCGGTCTGCTTGAAGGCGTTGTCCAGCAGACTCAGCAGGGCCTGGCGCAGGCGCGTTGGGTCGCCGCTGATCACCCGTGGTACCTGCGGCTGGATGAAGCTGATCAGCTCCACGCGCTGTTGTTCGGCCTTGGCGCGGAAGATGTCGAGGCAGTCTTCGATCAGTGCGCCGAGATCGAACTGCACGTCGTCCAGCTCGATCTGCCCGGATTCGAGCTTGGAAATGTCGAGGATTTCGTTGATCAGGGTGAGCAGCTCGTTGCCCGAACTGTGGATGGTCTGCACGTAGTCACGCTGCTTGGCCGACAGTGGCGTGCCCAGCAGCAACTCGGTCATGCCCAGTACACCGTTCATCGGTGTGCGGATCTCATGGCTGATCTTGGCCAGGAACTCGGCCTTGGCCTTCAGCTCGGCGCTGCTGGCGGCCAGGGCGGTGCTTTCCTGCAGGGTGTCGCGCTGGATCTGCCGCTGCCGCTCGGTCAGCGACACGCTGAGAATCAGGCCGGCCAGGGTGGCAACGCTGAACACGCCCAGCACCAGCCAGCCCGGATTGAGCTGATCGAAGCCGAGCAGCACCGGCACGAAGAAGCCGAAGCCCAGGTTGAAAACCAGCATGCCTATGGTGATCAGGCGTGCCGGCTGATAACCGGCGCGCCAGTGCCGGCTGCTCACCAGCAGCAGATTGATCGAGCTCATGACCACTAGCAAATAGACCAGCGAGCTGTACCAGAACAACCCGGTGACGGCGATGCACAGAGCGTAGGCCAGGATCAGCAAGGCATTGCCCTGCAGCAGGCGGTTGAGTGGGCTGCGCTGCACGGGGGTGCCGTGCATGAAACTCAGGCCGAAGGCCAGGGCGCTGAAGGCGGCGAATAGCGCTGAGAGGTCGGCGATCAATGACTGGTTGTAGCCCAGGCTGGGCAGCCATTGGGCGAAAATGCCGAGGTTGGCCGAGGAGCACACGGCCAGGCCGATGTTCACCCCGGCCAGCCATAGGCCGCTGGCGCTGCGGCTGTAGATGAAGCGGATGAGGTTGTACAGGGTCAGCAGCAGAGCACCGAACAGCATGCCGTAGAGGTAGGCGGGTTTTTCCAGGCTGACCAGTTCGGCCTGATCCATCACCTTGAACCAGGTCATCAGCGGGTGGTTGGAGGTCAGGCGGACATAGGCGACGCGGGCCTGGCCGTCATTGGGCAACGGCATCAGGTAGAAGCGCGACGGCAGCGGTCGCGAATCCAGCGGCATGGCCTCGCCGGTGTGCAGGTTCTGCTCCAGCTGGCCATCTCTCAGCAGGTAGTAATCGAGGTACTGCACCCGCGGCGAGAATATCCACAGCCAGGCGGGCTGCTGCTGCGGTGCGAATTCGGCACGCAGCCAGACGGCGTGGTCACTGGGCGGGAAGGTAAAGGACTGCTTGCTGAGGGGCTTGAACTGCTGGCGCTGGGCGCGGACCTCTTCGAGGCCCAGGCGGGCACTGGCGTCGACCAGATAGGACCAGCTGTGCGCGCTTGGCGGGACTGAGTTCGCACTGGCTGTCAGCGCAAGGCTGAGAAACAGCATGCTGGCGAGTAGTCCGATGGCAATCCTGAGCCGGCGCACGGGCAAAATCCTTCTAAATGAGTGGCCGGATTATAGCCAAGCATCTGCTCGCGAGAATACGGCGCGGCGCGGCTTTTTGCGCTATCCGCACCGTATTCTCCGAGTGGTGCTGGCCTTAGCCTTCGCCGCGCTCGCGGGCTATGGCGCGGTAGCCGATGTCGTTACGGTGGAACATGCCGTTCCAGCGAATTTTCTCGGCCAGGCGATAGGCTTGCTGCTGGGCGTCGGCAACGCTGGCGCCGATGGCGGTGGCGCAGAGTACGCGACCGCCAGCGGTGACGATCTGGCCGTCCTTCAGTGCGGTACCGGCGTGGAACACCTTGCCGTCGAGCTTGGCGGCTTCATCCAGACCTTCGATGACATCGCCCTTGGCGTAGTCGCCCGGGTAGCCACCGGCGGCCAGCACCACGCCCACGGTCGGACGCGGGTCCCAGGTCGCTTCGACCTTGTCCAGGGCCTTGGCCAGGGCAGCCTCGACCAGCAGCACCAGGGAGCTTTCCAGGCGGCACATGATCGGTTGGGTTTCCGGGTCGCCGAAGCGGCAGTTGAACTCGATGACCTTGGGCTTGCCAGCCTTGTCGATCATCAGGCCGGCATAGAGGAAGCCGGTGTAGACGTTGCCTTCGCTGGCCATGCCGCGCACGGTCGGGTAGATCACCTCGTCCATCACGCGCTTGTGTACTTCGGCGGTGACTACCGGGGCTGGCGAGTAGGCGCCCATGCCGCCGGTATTCGGGCCGCTGTCGCCGTCGCCGACGCGCTTGTGGTCCTGGCTGGTGGCCATCGGTAGCACGTTCTCGCCGTCGACCATGACGATGAAGCTGGCTTCTTCGCCGTCGAGGAACTCCTCGATCACCACGCGCGAGCCGGCTTCACCGAAGGCGTTGCCGGCGAGCATGTCGCGCACCGCGTCTTCGGCCTCTTGCAGGGTCATGGCGACGATCACGCCCTTGCCGGCGGCCAGGCCGTCGGCCTTGATCACGATCGGTGCACCTTTCTCGCGCAGATAGGCCAGTGCCGGCTCGATCTCGGTGAAGTTCTGGTAGTCGGCAGTCGGGATCTTGTGGCGTGCCAGGAAGTCCTTGGTGAAGGCCTTGGAGCCTTCCAGCTGGGCGGCAGCGGCGGTGGGGCCGAAGATATCCAGGCCGCGCGTACGGAACAGGTCGACCACGCCTTTGACCAGCGGCGCTTCCGGGCCGACGATGGTCAGTTGCACGTTCTGCTCAGCAAAATCAGCAAGCTGTTCTATGGCCAGCACGTCGATGGCGACGTTCTGGCATTTGGCTTCCACCGCAGTGCCGGCGTTGCCCGGGGCGACGAAGACCTTCTCGACGCGTTTGTCCTGCGCCACTTTCCAGGCCAGGGCGTGTTCACGACCGCCGCTGCCGATGATCAATACATTCATTGCATTCTCCTGGATCGTTCCCACGCTCTGCGTGAGGAGGATCAGTCTGTGCTGTTTGTAGGAGCCGGCTTGCCGGCGATGCTTTGCGGGTTGATCGCCCGCAAGCGGGCTCCTACGTCTCGCCTGTGTGCAGGGTGGATCTGGATCGTGCCCACGCTCTGCGTCCCAGGCTGCGCGCCCACGCAGAGCGTGGGCACAATCATCAATGGCGGAAGTGGCGCATGCCGGTGAACACCATGGCCATGCCGGCTTCGTCGGCCGCAGCGATCACTTCGTTGTCGCGCATCGAGCCACCGGGCTGGATCACTGCGGTGATGCCGGCCTTGGCGGCGTTGTCGATACCGTCGCGGAACGGGAAGAAGGCGTCGGAGGCCATTACCGCGCCCTGCACCTGCAGGCCAGCATGCTCGGCCTTGATCGCGGCGATACGGGCGGAGTTGACGCGGCTCATCTGGCCGGCGCCGACGCCCACGGTCTGGCGGTTCTTGGCGTAGACGATGGCGTTGGATTTGACGAACTTGGCCACTTTCCAGGCGAAGATCAGGTCGTGAATTTCCTGCTCGCTCGGCGCGCGCTGGGTGACGATCTTCAGGTCTTCTGCCTTGATCATTCCGATGTCGCGGCTCTGCACCAGCAGGCCACCGTTGACGCGCTTGAAGTCCCAACCCGCAGCACGCTCGGCCGGCCATTCGCCGCATTCGAGCAGGCGCACGTTGGCCTTGGCGGCCACCACTTCACGGGCGGCGGCGCTGATTTTCGGGGCGATGATCACTTCGACGAACTGGCGCTCGACGATGGCCTTGGCGGTTTCGCCATCCAGCTCGCGGTTGAAGGCGATGATGCCGCCGAACGCCGACTCGGTGTCGGTGGCGTAGGCCAGGTCGTAGGCCTTGCGAATGCCGCCCTCGTCTTCCGGTACCACGGCCACGCCGCAGGGGTTGGCGTGCTTGACGATGACGCAGGCCGGCTTGACGAAGCTCTTCACGCATTCCAGCGCGGCGTCGGTGTCGGCGACGTTGTTGAACGACAGTTCCTTGCCTTGCAGCTGCACGGCGGTGGAGACGCTGGCTTCGCCCTTCTTCGCTTCGACGTAGAACGCCGCGCTCTGGTGCGGGTTCTCGCCGTAGCGCATTTCCTGCGCCTTGATGAACTGGCTGTTGAAGGTACGCGGGAAAGCGCCACGGCCTTCGGTGGACAGGGTGTCCGCCGCCTGGTCGATGGTGCCCAGGTAGTTGGCGATCATGCCGTCGTAGGCAGCGGTGTGTTCGAAGGCCTTCAGCGCCAGGTCGAAACGCTGGGCGTAGCTCAGGCCGCCGGCCTTGAGGGAGGCGACGATGCCGGCGTAGTCGCCGGTGTTGACCACGATGGCGACGTCCTTATGGTTCTTCGCCGCGCTGCGGACCATGGTCGGGCCGCCGATGTCGATGTTCTCGATGGCGTCGGGAAGAGAGCAATCAGGCTTGGCCACGGTGGCTTCGAAGGGATAGAGGTTGACCGCGACCAGGTCGATCGGCTTGATGCCGTGCTGTTCCATCACCGCGCCGTCGATGGCGCGACGGCCGAGGATGCCGCCGTGGATCTTCGGGTGCAGGGTCTTCACGCGGCCGTCCATCATCTCCGGGAAGCCGGTGTAGTCAGCCACTTCCACTGCGGCTACGCCGTTGTCCTTGAGCAGCTTGTAGGTACCGCCGGTGGAGAGAATCTCGACACCGAGGGCGGCCAGTTCGCGAGCGAATTCGAGAACGCCGGTCTTGTCGGAAACGCTGATCAGCGCGCGGCGGACAGGCAGAAGGGTGGTCTGGTCGGTCATTTCACTATCCATCAGAGCGGGGATATCAGCAAAAAAGGCGGCTCATGCGGGCCGCCCTTTTCGGGAGTTCAGGGTTACAGCAGGTCGTACTGCTTGAGCTTCTTGCGCAGCGTGCCGCGGTTCAGGCCGAGCAGCTCGGAGGCCTTGGTCTGGTTACCTTTCACATGATTCATGACGGTTTCCAGCAGCGGCGCTTCGACTTCGGTGAGCACCAGGTTGTACACGTCGGTGACGTCCGCGCCCTCGAGATGGGCGAAGTAATTGTGCAACGCCTTCTCCACGGCGCCGCGCAGGGTCTGGCCCTCTTCGCTCGGCGTGTTCAGGTGCTGTTTAAGGCTGGTGTTGTCACTCACGGGTGCAATTCCACTCACTAGGGTCTCTGTCATCAACGTCATGCGGCCACCTCGTTTCCATCGTTGTGCCGTTCGCGGAAGAACGCGCGAACGTGGGCGCACTGTGCGTCCGTACTGTCCAGACGGTTGAATTGGGCGCGAAACTCCCTGGCGCCCGGCAGGGTTGCCAGATACCAGCCGACATGCTTGCGGGCGATACGCGTGCCCATCAATTCGCCATAGAAGGCGTGCAGTGCAGCCAGGTGCTCTAGCAGAATGCGTTCCACTTCGAGCAGGCTCGGTGCCGGCAGGGTTTCGCCGGTACGCAGGTAGTGCTCGATTTCACGGAAGATCCACGGCCGCCCTTGGGCGGCGCGGCCAATGAGCAGGGCGTCGGCGCCAGTGGCGTCGAGCACGGCCTTGGCCTTCTGTGGAGAGTCGATGTCGCCATTGGCGAACACCGGAATTGATATCGCCTGCTTGATGGCGGCGATGGTGTCGTACTCGGCTTCGCCGGTATAAAGGTCGGCGCGGGTGCGACCGTGTACGGACAGTGCAGCAATGCCGGCATCTTCGGCGATTTTCGCCACGGTAATGCCGTTTTTGTTCTGCCGGTCCCAGCCGGTGCGAATCTTCAGGGTCACCGGCACGTCCACCGCACCGACCACGGCGTCGAGGATCTCCCGTACCAGCGGCTCGTCACGCAACAGGGCGGAGCCGGCGGCCTTGTTACAGACCTTCTTGGCCGGGCAGCCCATGTTGATGTCGATGATCTGCGCGCCCAATTCGACGTTCTTGCGTGCTGCGTCGGCCATCATCTGCGGGTCGCCACCGGCGATCTGTACCGAGCGCGGCTCGGGGTCACCGGCATGCAGCAAACGCAGACTGGACTTGCGGCTGTTCCACAGGCGCACATCGCTGGTGACCATCTCCGACACCACCAGGCCGGCGCCGAGGCGGCGGCACAGCTGGCGGAACGGGCGATCGGTAACACCGGCCATGGGGGCCAGGATCAACCGATTGGGCAATGTGTAAGGGCCAATACGTGGGGCCGACATGGGGCGTCCCTGCTGGGTTTGGTCGATTGCGATCAAAACCTGCCCTCCACTGTGTTCGGCGGGGAAGACGATGGTGGGGCGGTGCTCGCGAAAGGGTGGGCATGATACCCGCTCTGGATGACCGGATAAAGGTCGTTTTGAACAAATTCTGAACAGCTATGGGCTGATCGCCAGCAGTTAGATGGAAGACCTGCGACCACGGGGCGCGCCGTCTCCAGACTACTCGGGCGAATGGAAGCTCAGGCTGTAGTTCACCGCGCGAGGGCCGGGGTCGAGGATGTCCAGGGAGAGGTGGATGGGCGTCTGCGGTGGCATCTCGCTCCGTCCGGCCAGCTCGCCGGCCAGGTACTCGCTGGGTTTGAAGCGACGACTGGCGACCAGTTGTCCGCCCAGGTCGGCGAAGCGCATCTCCAGCAGCGGGAAGGGTTGGGCGAAAGGCGCGCGGTTGTACAGGATGGCGTCGACGATCAGTGCGCCGGAGAACTCCGGGTGGCTGCGTACCACCAGGTTGCTGCTGCGAATCTGGCTGATGTCGACTTTCGAGGGCAGGGTGCAGCCGATGTTCGGGCACAGTTGTTCGAACCAGGGGCGATAGCGGTCCTGGCGTGCCAGCTCATCGAAGTTGTAGGCAGCGTATTGTGCCAGCAGGCCAGCAGCCGCCAGCAGATTGAGCAAGCACCAGCCGAACAGACGGCCCCATGATGTGGCCGGTGGCTGGTGCCAGTCGAGTTGCAGGGGTTCGTCGTCCAGTTCGAACAGCCGTTCCTCGCGCAGCCCCGGCTCGTTGCGTACTACCTTGGGTTCTTCAGGTGCCGTACGCAGGTCTTTGTCCTGGCGCTCCGGTTCGGTCTGCTCGTCATCGAGATCACCCAGGCGCGGCTCAACGGAGTCGTCGAGGTCATCGGCGATGGGCTGCTGCTTGCGGGGCGCGGCGGGAGCGACGAATTCAATGGCCGCTTTGGGCTCAGGTGCGGTGATCGGTTCAGGCTGCTCTTCAGTCGGTTGCAGTTCGAAGCTGTCGCGCTCGCGCTTCACCGGCTCGTCACGCAGCAGGGCTTCGGCCCAGGCTTCGTCATGCACGTCGTCGGGCTCGTCCGTCGTGCGGCTGCCGAAATTCTCGGCGTAGCGCGGCGCCTGTTCCAGCGCGAGGAACTGCTGCGACAACTGCTGTTCCTGCTCCTCCAGTCTGGCCAGTTCCTCATCGAGGTTGAGGCTGTCCAGGTCGAGATCGTCATGAATCCACAGGGTATCGTCGGCGGGCTTGGTCGCTGGCGGCCTGGTGTGTGTGTCGGGCTGGGCTGTGGCCGGAGCGCTCACCGTTTTAGCTGCCGCTGGCGCAGGTGCGACGGCACGCGGGCCGAACAGTTGTTCGGCAGCATTGAACACGTGCAGGCAGGCACCGCAGCGTACTGCGCCATGGGCAGCAGCCAGCTGCGCCTGGCTGACGCGGAAGCTGGTACGGCAATTGGGGCACTGGGTGACGTGGCTTTCGCTCATGCGCGGGTCCGGAAAATCCAAGCAGCTAGTCTAACGCAACGACTGCGCGCGGTTCAGCGCTTGACGCCGCTGATGCGCACCCAGCCGTCCTTGACGGCCGTTGGGTCGAGGTCGAAGGCGCTTGCGTAAGCGGCGCGGACTTCCTCAGCCTGTTCGGCGAGGATACCCGACAGCGCCAAGCGTCCACCGCTTTTGACCAGCGCGGTGATCTGAGGTGCCAAAGAAACCAGCGGGCCGGCGAGGATGTTGGCGACGACCACGTCGGCAGGCTGCTGAGGCAGGTCGGCCGGCAGATACACCGGGAAGCGCGCCGGATCGATGCTGTTGCGCGAAGCATTGTCGCGCGAGGCTTCCAGCGCCTGCGGGTCGATATCGGTGCCCGCTGCCTGCGGCGCACCGAGCAACAGGGCGGCGATCGCCAGGATGCCCGAGCCGCAGCCGAAGTCGAGCACGCTGCAGTTGTCCAGATTCTGGCCGTCGAGCCATTCCAGGCACAGTGCGGTGGTCGGGTGGGTGCCGGTGCCGAAGGCCAGGCCTGGATCGAGCAGCAGATTGACCGCGTCCGGCTGCGGCGCGGCGTGCCAACTCGGCACGATCCACAGGCGCTGGCCAAAGCGCATCGGCTGGAAGCCATCCATCCAGCTGCGTTCCCAGTCCTGGTCCTCGATGCGCTCGACATGATGCTCCGGCAGTGCGCCGCCACACAGCAGTTGCAGGTGGGCGAGCAGTGCGGTCTCGTCGGTGTCGGCCTCGAACAGGGCCAGCAGGTGGGTGTTCGACCACAGCGGGGTGGTGCCCAGATCCGGCTCGAAGATCGGCTGATCTTCGGCGTCCATGAAGGTTACCGATACGGCGCCCACTTCCAGCAGCGCATCCTCGTAGGTTTCTGCCTGCTCAGGAGTGATGGCGAGACGGACTTGTAACCAGGGCATGGAAAACCTCGTGAAGGGCGCGCGTTTGGCCGCGCAGCTTACTTGATGGGGCGGGCGGCTTGCCAGTTCGACCGCTGAAACGACAGGGGCCGCCCGAAGGCAGCCCCTGTGAAGCAGCGAGTCAGGACTCAGTGCTTGTCCATACCCAGTTTCTTTTCCAGGTAATGGATGTTAACGCCACCTTTGACGAAACCCTTGTCGCGAGTCAGGTCGCGGTGCAGCGGCACGTTGGTCTTGATGCCATCGACCACGATCTCGTCCAGGGCATTGCGCATACGGGCCATGGCTTCGTCACGGTCCTTGCCGAAGGTGATCAGCTTGCCGATCAGCGAGTCGTAGTGCGGTGGAACGCTGTAGCCGCTGTACAGGTGTGAATCGACGCGCACGCCATTACCGCCCGGAGCATGGAAATGCTTGACCTTGCCTGGGCTGGGCATGAAGTTGTCCGGGTCTTCGGCGTTGATCCGGCACTCGACCGAGTGACCGAGGATCTTCACGTCTTCCTGCTTGATCGACAGCTTGTTGCCAGCGGCGATGCTGAGCATCTCCTTGACGATGTCGATACCAGTGACCATCTCGGTGACCGGGTGCTCCACCTGAACGCGGGTGTTCATCTCGATGAAGTAGAAACGACCGTCTTCATAGAGGAACTCGAAGGTGCCGGCGCCACGGTAGCCGATCTCGACACAGGCATCGACGCAGCGCTTGAGCACTTCGGCGCGGGCCTTCTCGTCGATCAGTGGGGCCGGAGCCTCTTCGATCACCTTCTGGTGGCGACGCTGCAGCGAGCAGTCGCGGTCGTACAGGTGAATCGCGTTGCCCTGGCCGTCGGACAGCACCTGGACTTCGACGTGGCGCGGGTTGCCGAGGAATTTTTCCAGATAGACCATCGGATTGCCGAACGCTGCACCGGCTTCGGTGCGGGTCAGTTTGGCCGACTTGATCAGGTCTTCTTCCTTATGCACCACGCGCATGCCGCGACCACCGCCGCCGCCAGCAGCTTTGATGATCACCGGGTAGCCCACTTCACGGGCGATGCGCAGGGCTTCTTCCTCGTCTTCCGGCAGCGGGCCGTCGGAGCCGGGAACTACCGGTACGCCGGTTTTGATCATGGCTTCCTTGGCCGATACCTTGTCGCCCATCAGGCGAATGGTGTCGGCTTTAGGGCCGATGAAGGCGAAACCGGAATTCTCCACCTGTTCGGCGAAGTCGGCGTTCTCGGCGAGAAAGCCGTAGCCCGGGTGGATGCCCGTGGCGCCGGTCAGTTCAGCTGCGCTGATGATCGCCGGGATGTTCAGGTACGACAGCGAGCCAGGAGCCGGGCCAATGCAGACGCATTCGTCGGCCAGACTCAGGTGCATCAGTTCGCGGTCGGCGGTGGAGTGCACGGCCACCGTCTTGATACCCAGCTCCTTGCAGGCACGCAGGATACGCAGGGCAATTTCGCCACGGTTGGCGATCAGGACTTTTTCCAGCTTCTGCATTGCAGGCTCCCCGGGCATCAAACGATGGTGAACAGGGGCTGGTCGTACTCAACCGGCTGGCCGTTTTCCACCAGGATGGACTCGATCACGCCGCTGGCTTCGGCCTCGATGTGGTTCATCATCTTCATGGCTTCGACGATGCACAGGATGTCGCCTTTCTTCACGGTCTGGCCGACTTCGACGAAGTTGGCCGAGGTCGGCGAAGCCGCGCGGTAGAAGGTGCCGACCATCGGCGAGCGCGCGACGGTACCGTTCAGTTTCGGTGCGGCGGCCGGGGCAGCGTCAGCGCTCGGTGCAGCTGCGGCAACCGGGGCGGCGACCGGCGCAGGAGCCTGAGCGTAGACCGGCTGCGGCGCGTAGGCCGGCTGCTTGCTGTGGCGGCTGATACGTACGGACTCTTCGCCCTCTTTGATCTCCAGCTCGTCGATACCGGACTCTTCCAGCAGCTCGATCAGTTTCTTGACTTTACGGATATCCATGAAGGTTCAACTCCCAGAGGTGAGGTAGGACTTGTCTACCGAGCGTCGCGTCAGGCGCGCCCGGTCAGTTGTTCGAGTGCCGCTTCCAGGGCCAGCCGATAACCGCTGGCGCCAAGGCCGCAGATCACCCCTACTGCAACGTCGGAAAAATAGGAGTGATGGCGGAAAGGTTCACGCTTGTGCACGTTGGACAGGTGCACTTCGATGAATGGGATGCTCACCGCCAGCAATGCGTCACGTAATGCGACGCTGGTATGGGTAAAAGCGGCGGGATTGATCAGGATAAAGTCGACACCTTCACCCTTTGCGGCGTGAATGCGGTCGATCAATTCGTATTCGGCATTGCTCTGCAGATGCAGCAGGTGGTGGCCAGCCTCGCGGGCGCGGCGCTCCAGATCCTGATTGATCTCGGCCAGGGTGGTGGCGCCATATTTGTCGGGCTCGCGGGTGCCCAGCAGGTTGAGGTTGGGGCCGTGCAGCACCAGTAGGGTGGCCATGGTCGCGTTCCTTGTTGTTCGGGCTGCGCAGGACTATGCCGCAGCTGCGCGATGTCAGCAATAGTCGACACGATGCCTGCTGTTTGCGGCAGAAATATGACTATAGCGTTGGTTTTGGTCGTTGCCAGGCGCTAGCGATGATCGTCTTGGCGGCGTTCAGCTACCTGGGGATGGTCTGAAATAGTCGTCATTCCCGCGAAGGCGGGAATCCAGACCCCGCAGTACCTGGACTCCCGCCTTCGCGGGAGTGACGGTTTGGGGCTTTTCAGCGTTTTCCTAGGCGGCTACTTGCCTGATCCAGACGGCCCGCGAAGGTGGCGGCATTGATCTCACCTACGACACGCAGATCGAGCAATTCGTCACCATTGCCGGCGAACAACTGGATGGCCGGTGGCCCGAACAGGTTGTAACGATCCAGCAGAGCGCGCTGGGCGGCATTGCTTTCGGTGATATCGAAGCGGATCAGGCGCCAGCCGGCCAGTTTGCTGCCTACTTCGGCATTGCCGAACACCTCGCGCTCGATGACCTTGCAGCTGATGCACCAGTCGGCGTACCAGTCCAGCAGTAGCGGTTGGCCGCCGGCTTTGGCCTCGGCCAGTGCGGCGTCCAGTTCGGCGGGGCTGCTCAGGGTTTGCCAGGCACCGCTCTTGGCGCTGCTTTGGCCGGCACCAGCCAGCTGGCCGAGTGGCTTGAGCGGGTCGCTTGCACCCTGTAGCGCACCGACCCAGGCGGCCAGGGCATAGACCAGCAGTGCCAGACCGGCGATCTGGCCGAGCTTTTGTCGATGTGTTTTGGGGCCGAACTCCAGCGCACCGAGGAATACCGCCACACCGCCAGCCAGTAGCCCCCATAGAGCCAGACTGAGACTGCCCGGCAGTACGCGCTCGAGCAGCCAGACCGAAACGGCCAGCAGCAGCACGCCGAAGGCATTGCGCACCGTGACCATCCAAGTGCCGGTTTTCGGCAGCAGCGCACCTCCGCCAACGGCGAACAGCACCAGCGGCGTACCCATACCGAGGCCGAGCGCGAGTAGCTTCAGGCCGCCGCCCAAGGCATCGCCACTGGCGCTGATATAAAGCAGGGCACCGACCAGCGGCGCCGAAACGCAGGGGCTGACCAGCAGGCTGGAGAGTACGCCGAGCAGGGCTGCATTCAGATGCGAGCCGCCATGGGTTTTGCCTGCCAGGCGATCCAGAGGTTCACTGATGAAACGAGGCAGGCGCAGCTCGAACAGGCCGAACATGGCCAGCGCGAAGAAGGCGAAGAAGGCGGCGAAAGGCACCAATACCCAGGCCGATTGCAGGCGAGCCTGCAGATTGAGGCCCGCGCCGAACAGCCCCATCAGCGTGCCGAGAATGGCGAAGCAGGCGGCCATCGGCAGGACATAAGCCAGTGACAGGGTCAGGCTGCGCAGGCCGCCCAGTTGGCCGCGCAGCACCACGCCGGAGAGGATCGGCAGCATCGGCAGCACGCAGGGGGTGAAGGTCAGTGCCAGACCGCCGAGGAAGAACAGCGCCAGCTCTTTCCAGTTCCAGCCGGATGCCATCGATGCCCCATCGCTGCTGTTGGCGGCAGGCATATCACCGACCTCGATGAACTCGCTTTCCGGCGGGTAGCACAGGCCCTTGTCGGCGCAGCCCTGATAGTCCACCTGCAGGCGCAGCGGGCGGTTATCCGGGTTGTCCAGCGGCACGCGGATATCCAGCACGCCGTAGTACACCTCGACATCGCCGAAGTATTCATCGTGCTTGGCTTCGCCTGCTGGCAATTGGGCGTCGCCGAGCACCAAGTCCGCCGGTTCGACGCTGAAATTGAATCGATGGCGATAGAGGTAGTAACCCTCGGCCGCGACGAAGCGCAGCGTCACTGCCTGTGAGTCGCTGCTCACCAGGCTCAGCTTGAAGGCTTCACGCACCGGCAGGAAATCGCTGCTGTTGTTCAGCGGTGCGCCAATCGGCGAGGTAGCAGGGCGCTGGTCGAACAGGTTGGCACTGGCGGGCAGGCTCAGGCAGAGCAGAAGCAGGGGAAGCAGCAGTCGACACAGTGACATCGGGCGAATATCTCGGCGAAAGGTGGCGGCATGATACCGGAAAGCGCTCACCCGTATCGTCGTCGCCGCGCCGGGGCGTCGATTGCCGGGATGAGCGGAACCTTGGAGCAGGCCGGCCTTGTCGAGTTCCCGTGCAGATCAAGCCTGCGCTGCCGTGTCGCAGGCGCTTAGCAGGCTGTTGAAAAACTATCTGCGTTGCTACTGCTGCGTTAAAAACAGGCTCGTGCGCGAGTCCGATCAAAATGCTCATTTACAGCTCGTAAACTCCGCTTTTCGCCTATTTTTGCCTTGCATTGGCTGCCTCGCCTACGTTTTTCAACGGCCTGTTAGACGCGAAACGCCTGTACGGCGCTGTGCAACTGGCCACCCAAGTGCAGCAGGCGTTCACTCTCGCTGCGTCCGTTGGCGATCAGGCCGAGGTTGTCGTCGCCCAGTTGGTGGATGCGTTCGCCATGTTCGCGAATCTCACTGACCGCATCGCTCTGCTGGGCAGTGGCCTCGGCGATGCGCCCGGCCATGCTGGCGATGGTGCGGATGGCGCTGACGATCTCGTCCAGCGCACCATCGGCCGCTTCGGCCTTGCCCGCGGTCGCTTCGGCGTGTTCGACCTGGGCACGCATGGTCTGTACCGACTGATGCGCGGCTTGTTGCAAGCGGCCGATGACATCCTGGATTTCCGCGGTGGCGCTGCCGGTGCGCTGTGACAGTGAGCGCACCTCGTCGGCGACCACGGCGAAACCGCGGCCGGCCTCGCCGGCGCGCGCGGCCTCGATGGCGGCGTTGAGGGCGAGCAGGTTGGTCTGTTCGGCAATGCCGCGAATCACCGTGAGCACGCTGCCGATGGTGGCAGTCTCGTCGGCCAGGCGCTCGATGGCCTGGGCGTTGCCCTGCACCTCGGTGACCAGGGCATACAGCCCTTCCAGGCTCTGGCCGATGACCTGTTGGCCCTGGACCAAGGCGCGGTCGGCGTCGCGGCTGGCGTCGGCGGTCTGGCTGGCATCCTCGGCGACCTGGCCGATGGTTGCTTCCAGCTCGCCCAGCGCATCACGGATCAATGCCGTATCGCCGGCCTGGCGTTCGGCGCCAGCGTGCAGGCCTCCCGTGAGGTCGGCCAGCGTGTGGCTGGAGTCGGCAACCTGTTCGGCGTGATGGCGGATGCTGGCGACCAGCTCCACCAGGTAGCGGCGCAGGTGGTTGAGCGAATCCTCGATGTCACGCAATTCGCGGGTGCGCGAATCGATCGTGATCGTCATGGCGAAGTCGCCGCTGGCCCAGCGCGACAGGGCAGGAACCAGATGGCCCAGCACCTGCGACAGGCGCCGCTGGATGCGGTCGATGAGCAGGGCGATCAGCAGGATCAGGCCGATCATCAGGCCCTGGAGCAGGCGTACTTCACCCTGGATGCGGTCATATTCGTTCTGCACCAGCGGCTCCAGCGCCGCCAGTGCCTGTTGCACCTGGGTCACGCGTTCGGTGGTGGTTACGGCCAGTTGCTGACGTTGCTCGACCAGCTCACGGGTGCGCTGCAGTTCACCGGGGTAGCGACGTACCAGGGCATTCAACTCACGCTTCAGCTCGATGCCACGGTCCTGCGCCTGTTGCTCCTGCTGTGCCTCATCCAGACCTAGCAGCGCGGCGAAACCGACGCTGGCAGAGCTATCGGCCTGCTGTACGCCGAGTAGCGGCAACTTATCCAGCGCCTCTGCCAGCTGAGCAAGAGCCTTGAGTTCGCGTTCGACATCGCCGAGTAGCTCACTACGACCCTGGCCGATGAAGCGCTCGCGGGCGTGGGCCAGCCTCAGCAGGCGCGAACCGGCTTCCTGCAGTGGTTTGCGGTAGTCACCGGCGGCGGGGCTGCTGGCATCTGCGACGTACTGGCTCAGTTGTTCCAGCGTGGCGAGCATCTCGCGTTCGGCCTGCAGCAGCAGCCCTTGTGGGTCGCCGGCCAGTTTGCCGGCCGCCAGCAACTGATTGGCGCTGAAGTCGCGCAGTTGCTCGAGGCTTGGGCGCAGTTCGACGATCAGTTGCGGTGGGAGTTGCGCAAGGTCTTGCTCGAAGGTGTCGATGGCCTGGGTCGCGGTGCTGTGCTGCACGGTATTGCCGCTGGCCAGGTAGGCCAGGATGTTATCGGCCACCTGGCTCTGGAACTGCTGGGACAGCGTCAGGTAGCGTGCCATCAGTTGCATGGGCTGTTGCAAGGCGCGCTGCGACCACCAGAGCGTGGCCGCCAGCGCGACGCAGACAGTGACCAGCAGCGCTGTATTGAGGTTGGTGAGCAGCTTGAGGCGCATGGCGGGCTCGATCGACGACTGGACGATGGTCGCGAGCTTATTGCGGTTTGGTTGCTGTTTTATGACGGCACAGGGGTAAGTGCAATCAGATTGCTATCAGTACAGCTCGACCCGATTACGCCCGCCATGCTTGGCCTTGTACAGTGCTTCGTCGGCGCGCTTGGACAGGGCATTGCCATCCAGGCCTGGTTGCAGCATGGCAATGCCGCAACTGAAGGTGCAGGACAGATCCTGCGGCTGGGCTGGGTAATGGATTTCGGCGAAGCGCTGGCGAATTTCCTCCAGTACCTTGAGCGCCGATTGTTCATCGGTGTCGGGCAGTACCACGGCGAATTCCTCGCCGCCATAACGGCCGATATGGTCGGTCTTGCGCAGGCGTTGCTTGAGGAACAGCGCCAGGCTCTTGATCACCCGGTCTCCCATGGGGTGGCCGTAGGTGTCGTTGACCTTCTTGAAGTGGTCGATGTCGAGCATGGCGAAGGCCAGCGGCTGCTCTTCACGGCGTGCGCGGTAGCAGGCGTCGTCGAGCAGTTGCAGGGTATGGGTGTGGTTGTACAGGCCGGTGAGGCTGTCACGCACCATGCGCGCCTTGAGGTTGCGCGCACGTGCCGCGCGGTTGCGTACGGTGGCGATCAGGTGGCGTGGCTTGATCGGCTTGGTGAGGAAGTCGTCGCCGCCCTCGCTCATGGCATCGAGCTGCTTATCGAGGTCGTCCTCGGCCGACAGATAGATGATCGGTACGCTGACGTAGCGGTCGTTATGGCGGATCACCTTGGCCAGTTCGGTGCCGTTGCACTCGGGCATGTACATGTCGAGGATGATCAGATCCGGCTGGAACTCGGCCAGCGCATCCATCGCCAGGATAGGCTCGGTAAGGGTGTGGGTGAGAATGCCGGCACTGTTGAGTACGCGCTCGGTGTGCGTCGCCTGGGCTTTGGAGTCGTCGACGATCAGCACCTTGTACGGGTCGTATTGCGAGACGTGAGTCAGCACTTCGATGCGTTCGAGCAGGCTCGATGCATCCAGCGAGCCGGTGAAAAACTCCTGGCCGCCGGCGCGTACGGCGGCCAGGCGTGTCGGGGTGTCGGTGTCGCAATGGCTGAAGAACAGCAGAGGAATCTTCTGCTCCAGGCCTTCCTGCACCGAGCCTGCCAGCTCCAGCCCGGCGCCGGCGAAGTCGACGTCCATGACGATGGCGGCGGGGTGGCGTTCGGTGATGGCGGCTCGGAAAGCACGTTCATCGCTCAGTGCCTGCGCGGCCAGGCCGAAGAACTCCAGTTGCTGGGCCAGGCGCTCGGCGCGTTGGGCGTCCTGCAGGGCGAGATACACCGGTTTGCGCAGCGGTGGCAGGAAGGTTTGCTCGAAGGCGTCGCTATGGCGCAGGCCGGTACGTGAAAGGCGTTGCATGGCCTGATTGAGGCGAGCGATCAGCGTACTGTTGAGACGGCCGCGATTTTCCACGACCTCATCGAGGCTGGTGCCAATGCTTTGCGCCAGTTGCGCGTGCTCGATCTGCTCGAAGCGCTCGGCGTAACGCAGCAGGCGCAGGTTGGCCTCGGTCAGCTCGGCCATGCCGGCATCGTTCCATTCGCTGCGCTGCAGGCGCTGCCAGACTTCCAGCACCTGGCGCGCCTGGTGAATCACGCGCTGGGCGAAGTGATGCTTGAGGCGATCGCGACTGGGATCTGGGTGCTCGGTCATGGGCCGACTTCTATAGGTGGTTAAGTCAGTGGTGGCTTTATGCTATCAGCTGCTGGAGGCGCTGACATTGCCGTCGATCAATTGGCGTCGGTATTTCTGTCGAATAAGCGACAGAAATGTAGTTTTCTCTTACCAGCGGTAAGTTTGCCCCTCTGCCCTGCGTTTTGCTGTGGGCTTGCCTTATAGTGCGTAGCAGGTCGCAACCCGTTGGTCGGGTTGTGGTCGAACACTCGAATTCGCTTGAAAAGGACACTGCCATGCTGGATTGGAAGAATCGTGCGACGAACTCGCCAGACGGCGCCGCCAAGACCTCAGGGGGCGGTCGCAGTGGCGGCAGCCTGATTGCCCGAGCTCTGGGCGGCCTGATCGGTGTCTATCTGCTGATCGCCCTGGTGGTCGGCTGGTACTGGAGTCAGGAACCGTCTGCCTTCCAGGTCCAGCAGCATGCGCAGAATTCGGCGCAGCAGGCGCAGCGGCAGATGGTCACCGGTTACACCTCGGTGGAAACCCTCAAGCAGGTCGCCAGCACGCTGCTCGACAAGCCGGGCGGCTATCTGTCCAACGATCTTGCGCCACCCGGTCTGTGGCTGGACAACATGCCGAGCTGGGAATACGGCGTGCTGGTGCAGGTACGCGATTTCTCGCGTGCGCTGCGCAAGGACTTCGCCCGTTCGCAGTCGCAGTCCACCGAGGACCCGGACCTGGCCAAGGCCGAGCCGCGTTTTCACTTCGACAACAAGAGCTGGGCGTTGCCGGCGTCCGAGTCCGAGTACCGCGAGGGCATCAAGTCGCTGGATCGCTACCTCGCTCGTCTGGCCGACCCGGCGCAGAGAAACGCGCAGTTCTATGCGCGTGCCGACAATCTCAATAACTGGCTGGGTGATGCCGGCACACGTCTTGGCTCGCTGTCCCAGCGGCTGTCCGCCAGCGTTGGTCAGGTGCGCCTGAACGAGAAGCTGCAGGTGGGCAGCGATGCCGAAGAGTCCGGGGTGATTGGTGAAGGCGGCGTTTACGAGACGCCCTGGCTGCAGATCGATAACGTGTTCTACGAGGCTCGCGGCCAGGCCTGGGCGCTGGCTCATCTGCTACGCGCCATCGAGGTGGACTTCGCCGACGTGCTGGCGAAAAAGAACGCCACCGTCAGTGTGCGCCAGATCATTCGTGAGCTGGAGGCCGCGCAGGCCACCCTGTGGAGCCCGATGATCCTCAACGGCAGCGGTTACGGTGTTCTGGCCAACCACTCGTTGGTGATGGCCAACTACATCTCGCGCGCCAATGCGGGTCTGATCGATCTGCGTCAGTTGCTGAGCCAGGGTTGATGGTCGCCATTTCGGCAGCGGAGGCTGCGCATCGTGCTGCCTCCGACCGCGAGCAGGTGGCCTGGGTTGACGAGCGTGATCGGCTACTGGGTGGCGTTTCCCGGGCCGAAATGCGCGAGCGCCGGCTGATCGGGCGCGGCACATACATTCTTCTATTCAATACGGCCGGTCTGCTGTGTGTGCATCGGCGCACCCTGAGCAAGGCGCTATATCCCGGTTACTGGGACGTGGCGGCCGGCGGCATGGTGCTCGAAGGCGAGGACTACCGCCTTTCGGCCGAGCGAGAGTTGGCCGAGGAACTGGGCATCGTCGATGCCGACCTGGTCGAGCATGCGCACTTTCTCTATGACGCTCCGGAAAGTCGCCTGTGGTGCATGACCTATTCGGCGGTATCCGATGCGCCGCTGGTGTTGCAGCCGGAAGAAGTACTGGAAGCGCGCTTTATCAGCGTCGAGCAGGCGCTGGAAGAAACCCGTCGTCTGCCCTATTGCCCCGATTCGCTGGCGGCGCTGGAGCGCTACATAAACAGGTCGCTTGCGGCCGGCTGATGACCCTCTCCCGCTTGCGGGAGAGGGTGCCCGAAGGGCGGGAGAGGGTGGTTGTGTTAGCTCCTGCGCATAGGGTGCGCTGTGCGCACCGCCCTTACCTCGGATGCGGGGCCTGGTACACACAGCGCACCCTACGGCGTCGCGGAATCCGAGCGCGCCGTGCGCGATGGCGAACGGCGTCGCCAAAGTGCCGCACAATGACGCAAATTTGGTCTTAGCAAGTCTGGCCTTTGCCGTTACACTGCGCGGCCTTTTCGGCGGACGTCTGTCCGCTTGCGCTGCCCCTGGCAGAAGGGCTTCGCCTATCCTGACCCCTACGAGGACAAGCCGGTGGTCAAGAAAGCCTCTTCATTTGCCGCCCTGAGCGGTCTCGTCTATTCCACCGATGGCGGTCGCCATTGCCCGGATTGCAACCAGGCGGTGGATGCCTGCATCTGCAAACAGACACGCATTCTCGATGGCGACGGTATTGCCCGTGTGCGCCGTGAGACCAAGGGCCGTGGCGGCAAGACCGTCACCACCGTCAGCGGCGTGCCGCTGGCCGAGGAGCCGCTCAAGGAGCTGGCCAGTGCGCTGAAGAAGCGCTGCGGCACCGGTGGTGCGCTCAAGGATGGCGTGATCGAGATCCAGGGCGACCATGTCGATCTGTTGTTGGCCGAGCTGAGCAAACGCGGTTTTACCGCGAAGAAGTCCGGCGGCTGAAGCGCCCTTTTCTAAACTTCGATGACGCTCGTACGGTCAACCGCCGAGCAAACGTCATCTTGCTTCCTTAATTTTTAAACTGGCCGCCAGTAAGGTCAGGCTTTTCTCATGGGAGAACCCGATGTCCGCACGACGCACCCGCAAAGACGACGGCAGCCAATGGACCGTAGCCGATAGCCGCAGTGTCTACGGCATTCGCCACTGGGGCGCCGGCTATTTCTCGATCAACGACGCCGGGCGTATCGAGGTGCGTCCCAACGGGCCGGACAGCCAACCCATCGATCTCTATCAGCAGGTCGACGAACTGCGTCAGAGCGGCCTGTCCCTGCCGCTACTGGTGCGCTTCCCGGACATTCTGCAGGACCGCGTGCGCCGCCTGACCGGTGCCTTCGACGCCAGCATCGAGCGCCTGGAATACCAGAACCGCTACACCGCGCTGTACCCGATCAAGGTCAACCAGCAGGAGGCGGTGATCGAGAACATCATCGCCACGCAGAACGTCTCCATCGGCCTCGAGGCCGGCTCCAAGCCCGAGCTGTTGGCCGTGCTGGCGCTGGCGCCGAAGGGCGGCACCATCGTCTGCAACGGTTACAAGGACCGCGAGTTCATCCGCCTGGCGCTGATGGGGCAGAAGCTCGGCCACAACGTGTTCATCGTCATCGAGAAAGAGTCGGAAGTCGCCCTGGTGATCGAGGAGGCCGCTGACCTCAAGGTCGCGCCGCAGATCGGCCTGCGCGTGCGCCTGTCCTCGCTGGCATCCTCCAAGTGGGCCGACACCGGTGGCGAGAAGTCCAAGTTCGGTCTGTCCGCCGCGCAGATTCTCTCGGTGGTCGAGCGCTTCCGCGCTGCCGGGCTGGATCAGGGCATCCGCCTGCTGCACTTTCACATGGGCTCGCAGATCGCCAACATCGCCGACTACCGCAAGGGCTTCCGCGAGGCCATCCGCTATTACGGCGAATTGCGCGCCATGGGTCTGCCGGTCGATCACATCGACGTCGGCGGCGGTCTCGGTGTGGACTACGACGGTACCCATTCGCGCAATGCCAGCTCGATCAACTACGACATGCAGGACTACGCCGATGCCGTGGTCGACATGCTCAAGGAGTTCTGCGACCGCCAGGAAATCCCCCATCCGCACATCTTCTCCGAGAGCGGCCGGGCGATGACCGCGCACCATGCCGTGCTGCTGGTGCAGGTCACCGATGTCGAGCGCCACAACGACAAGGTGCCGGAGATCGATGCCAGCGTCGAGCAGCCGGAAGTGTTGCAGGTGCTGATCGAACTACTGGAAGACAGCGACCCGGAAATGGTCGCCGAGACCTACTGGCGCGCCACCCACTACATCGAGGAAGTGGCCGCGCAGTATTCGGCTGGCAAGCTCAGCCTGGCGCAGAAGGCGCTGGCCGAGCAGTGTTACTTCGCCATCTGCCGTCGCCTGCACAACCAGCTCAAGGCGCGCCAGCGCTCGCACCGCGCGGTGCTCGACGAGCTCAACGACAAGTTGGCCGACAAGTACATCTGCAACTTCTCGGTATTCCAGAGCCTGCCGGACACCTGGGCCATCGGCCAGATTCTGCCGATCCTGCCGCTGTCACGTCTGGACGAAGAGCCGCTGCGCCGCGCCGTGCTGCAGGACCTGACCTGCGACTCCGACGGCAAGATCCGTCAGTATGTAGACGAGCAGTCGATCGAGACCAGCCTGCCGGTACACGAGATTCGCGAGGGTGAGGACTATGTGCTGGGCATCTTCCTGGTCGGCGCCTATCAGGAAATCCTTGGCGACATGCACAACCTGTTCGGCGATACCGACTCGGTGAACATCTATCAGGGCGCCGATGGCAGCGTGGTGCACGCCGGCATCGAGACCCACGACACCATCGAGGACATGCTGCGCTATGTGCACCTGTCGCCCGAGGAGCTGATGACCCACTACCGCGACAAGGTGGCCAGCGCCAAGATCAGCGCCCGTGAGCGTACCCAGTTCCTCGACGCTCTGCGTCTGGGCCTGACCCGTTCGTCCTACCTGGCGTCGTAAACCGCCTGCGGCAACTCCGGATGCAATCCGGGGATGGTGCAACGTCAGACATCGTTCCCGGATTGCATACGGGCTACGGTGCTGCTCTGTGGGCGGCGCTTTCGCGGCGATGCTTTGTGTCTCTCGGTTCAGCCAATGACGCCATGACCGCGCGCCATTAGCGTCGCCAGCAGCGGGATCACCAGCAACAGCAGCAGCTCGATGCGAATGCTCCAGGTCACCAGACGTACCTGCCGAGCGCTGGGCGCGGGCACCTGGCCTGTCTTCAGGGTTTTGCGCCATTTGATGAACACCACCGTGGGCACGATCGACAGCAAGCCGACCAGGATGAGCAGCCCTAACTTCGCATGGAACAGGCTGTTGCCCATGTAGTAGGCGGCGCCCTTGCCGAACCACAGCACGCGGGCGACACCGGTGGCCAGCACCAGGCCGGCACAGATGCCGTAGACCAGGTCGGTGATCATCAGGCTGCGCGCGCGGGCAAGGTCAAGCGGCGCCTTGAACAGTACATGCTCGACGCTAAGCAGGGCGAACAGGGCGAAGATCGCCAGAAAATGCAGATAGGCGACGAGTGCGGCGGCCATGGGAGCTCCTTGCGGCAGACGGGCTGAAGGCGGATTAGCGGCCGGCTCGGGCGAACCACAGGTCGCGCCGCGACAGCTGCCAAGCATAGCCAGCCAGTACCAGGCTGCGCAGCCCCATGAAGGCCAGAAATGCCAACCACAACCCGTGATTGCCCAGGCCTTGCAGCCACCAGGCCAGTGGCAGTGCCAAAGCCAGGGCGATGAGCATGGCGTCGCGCATCTCGCGGGCCCGGGTGGCGCCGATGAACAGGCCGTCGAGCAGGTAGCTCCACACAGCCAGCAGCGGCAGCAGGGCCAGGTAGGGCAGGAAGGTCAGCGCCAGTTCGCGGACTTCGGCGATATCGGTCAGCAGGCCGACGAACCAGTGCCCGCCGAACAGGAAGAACAGGGCGAAGCCGGCGCTGGCCAGCAGCGACCAGGCACCGGCTACCAGCAGCGAACGGCGCAGCGCAGCGCGATCACGCGCGCCCAGCGCGTGGCCGCATAGGGCCTCGACGGCATGGGCCAGGCCGTCGAGGGCGTAGGCGGTCAGCGTCAGGCCATTGAGCAGCAGCGCGTTGGCCGCCACCGTGGCATCGCCGAGGCGCGTGCCTTTCACGGTGATCAGGAAGAACACCAACTGCAGCGCCAGGGTGCGGATGAAGATATCGCGGTTGACTGCCAGCAGTGGGCGCCAGTTGCTCCAGCGTTTCAGCGCGCTGCTGTCGAGGCGGCCGGGATAGTGTGCGAGTGCACCGCGGGCCAGCCACAGGCCGAGCAGGGCGCCACTCCACTCGGCGATCACCGAGGCCCAGGCCGCACCGGCCACACCCCATTCCAGGCCGAGCACGAACAGCAGGTCGAGCGCTACGTTGATCAGGTTGGCTGTCAGCAGAATGGCCAGCGGACCACGGGCGCTCTGCGTGCCCAGCAGCCAGCCGATCAGGGCGTAGGTCGCCAAGCTGGCGGGCAGGCCGAGCAGACGGATCTGGAAATACTGGCGCGCCAACTGATCCAGCTCGGCGGAGGGTTGCATCAGGCTCAGTGCGGCACTGCTGAATGGCAGGGCCAGCAGACCCAGAAGCAGGGCCATGAACACGCCCAGACCGAGCCCCTGCACCAGCACCTGGCGCAACGCGCCGCCATCCTCGCGCCCTGCAGCCTGGGCGGCGAAACCGGTGCTGCCCATGCGCAGAAAGCCCATGGCCCAGGTCAGCAGGGTATACAGGCTGCTGCCGACTGCCACCGCAGCGAGCTGGTGGGCATGTGGCAGATGGCCGACCACGGCGGTGTCGACCAAGGCCACCATGGGCACCGAGAGGTTGGAGAGAATCATCGGTGCCGCCAGCGCCCAGACCTTGCGCTGGGTCGGGGTGTGGCGCCAGGCATCGAGCAGAGCGGACATGGACGGCTCCAGAAAAACGCCGATTATAGGCGCCCTGCGGAGTGTGCGCAGCTTGGCGGATTTCGTCGCCTTGCCTCGTCGGCGCATTGGCCGCTCGGCTATAGTGATGGCCTTCGCGCCCCTACTCTCCGGAGCCCGCAATGCCGAACAAAGGACTGCTTCTGGCCATGCTGCTGAGCCTGCTCAGCGCCTGTGATTCTTCCCAGCCCCCTGCCACGGTGACCCCTGGCGCGCCTGCTGCGCAACAGCCGCAGGCGCCCAAGCCAGCGGTCGACCGCGACGCGCTGGCCAAGCGCTACGCCGGGCGCGAGCTGGAGGTGGTCGACGTTTCCGAGGTGCAACTCGACGGCGCCAGTGCGCTGTCGGTGACCTTCTTCATCCCGCTGGACCCCGACCAGCCCTTCGCCGAGCGCCTGCACCTGGTCGACAGCACCGCTGGCAAGGTCGACGGCGCCTGGGAGCTGACCGACAACCTCAGCGAGTTGCGCCTGCGCCACCTGGAGCCGCAGCGCAAACTGGTGCTGACCATCGATGCCGGCCTGACGTCGATCAATGGCGGCAAGCTGGCCAAAGAGCATGTCAGCCGTTTCGAAACCCGCGACCTGCAGGCCAGCGTCGGTTTCGCCAGCCGCGGTTCGCTGCTGCCGACCCGTCTGGCCGAAGGCCTGCCGGTGATCGCGCTGAACGTCGACAAGGTCAATGTCGAGTTCTTCCGCATCAAGCCCGAGGCGCTGCCGCGCTTCCTGTCGCGCTGGGGCCGGGCCAGCAACCTGGATACCTGGGAAGCCCGCGAACTGCTGCCGATGGCCGATCTGGTCTACGGCGGGCGCTTCGACCTCAACCCTGCGCGCAATACCCGTGAAACCCTGCTGCTGCCCATCGCCGGCCTGGACCCGTTCAAGCAGCCGGGCGTGTACCTGGCGGTGATGCGTGAGGCTGGCAGCTATAGCTACTCGCAGCCAGCGACGCTGTTTTCCCTGAGTGATATCGGCCTCTCCGCCCATCGCTATCGTGACCGCCTGGATGTGTTCACCCAGGCGCTGGAAGGCGGTAAGGCGCAGTCCGGGGTGCAGCTGGAACTGCTCGACGGCGACGGTGCGCTGCTTGCCGAGGGCAAGACCGACTCGGCGGGCCATGCGCAGTTGCCGCTGCCGGCCAAGGCCCAGGTGCTGGTGGCCAGGCAGGACGAGCAGACCAGCCTGCTGCGCCTGAACGCACCGGCGCTGGACCTGGCCGAATTCGACATCACCGGCCCGAAAGCACACGCCCTGCAGTTCTTCGTATTCGGCCCGCGTGATCTGTATCGCCCCGGCGAGACCGTGCTGCTCAATGGTCTGCTGCGTGATGCCGATGGTCGCCCGGTCAAGGCGCAGCCGGTCAGTGTCGAGGTACGCCGCCCGGATGAGCAGATCAGCCGCAAGTTCGTCTGGAATGCCGGCGATGACGGCCTTTATCAGTATCAGCTGCCGCTGGCCGAAGAGGCGCCGACCGGGCGCTGGCAGTTATTGCTCGACCTAGGTGACGGCAGCCCACAGCTCTATGAATTTCTCGTCGAGGATTTCCTGCCCGAGCGCATGGCCCTGGAACTCAAGGGCCAGGAGCAGCCCTACGCGCCCGGCGACAGCGCTGAGTTCGCGGTGTCCGGACGTTACCTCTACGGCGCGCCGACCGCTGGCAATCGCCTGACCGGACAGCTTTATGTGCGGCTGCTGCGTGAGGCGGTGGCGAGCCTGCCGGGGTACCAGTTCGGCGATATCACCGAGGCTGATCTGAGCCAGGATCAGGAGCTCGACGAGGTCAGTCTCGACGACCAGGGCCGCGCCGTGCTGCGCCCGGAAAACCGCTGGGGCGACGCCAAATCGCCGCTGCGTCTGATCCTCCAGGCCAGTCTGCAGGAGTCCGGCGGCCGGCCGATCACCCGGCGTATCGTGCAGCCGGTATGGCCCGCCGAGCGTCTGCCGGGTGTGCGCGGGCTGTTCGACGGCGAGGAGGTCGATGCTGACAGCCTGGCCGAATTCGAGGTTCTGGTGGCCGACGCCGCCGGCAACAAGCTGGCGGCTGACAACCTCAACGTGCGTCTGGTGCGTGAGCGCCGCGACTACTTCTGGAGCTTCTCCGACGGCGAAGGCTGGCGTCACAACTACAACGAGAAGTTCCTTACCCTCAGCGACGAGCCGCTCAAGGTCGCCGCGGGCGACACCGCCAAGGTCAGCTTCCCGGTGGAGTGGGGCCCGTACCGGGTCGAGGTGGTGGACAACCAGACCGGCCTGGTCAGCAGCCTGCGCTTCTGGGCCGGCTACCGCTGGCAGGACAATGTCGACGGTGGTGCGGTGCGTCCCGACCAAGTCAAGCTGGCGCTGGACAAGCCTGCCTACGCCGCGGGCGACGTGGCCAAGATCACCGTCACCCCGCCGGCTGCCGGCAACGGCTACCTGCTGGTCGAGTCCAGCGACGGTCCGCTGTGGTGGCAGGAGATCAGCGTGCCGGCCGAAGGCAAGACCTTCGAACTGCCCATCGACGAGAAATGGGCGCGTCACGACCTCTACCTCAGCGCCCTGGTGGTTCGCCCGGGTGAGCGCAAGGCGCAAGTCACGCCGAAACGCGCGGTCGGCCTGCTGCACCTGCCGCTGGAACGTGCCCCGCGCAAGCTGGCGCTGAGTCTGGAAGCGCCGGAAAAGATGCGTCCCAAGCAACCGCTGCAGGTCAAGGTCAGTGCACGTAACGCCGACGGCAGCATTCCCGATACCGTGCATGTGCTGGTCGCTGCGGTGGACGTGGGCATCCTCAACATCACCAGCTACGCCACGCCCGATCCTTTCGCCAACTTCTTCGGGCGCAAGGCCTATGGCGCTGACCAGCTGGATATTTACGGTCAGCTGATCGAAGCGCAGGGGCGTGTCGCCAGCCTGGCCTTCGGCGGTGACGCCGGCCTCGCCGCCGGTGGCAAACGTCCGGATACCAGTGTGTTGATCGTCGCGCTGCAGAGCGATGCGCTGAAGCTGAACGACAAGGGCGAGGGCGAAGTCAGCCTGGATATCCCCGACTTCAACGGTGAGCTGCGCCTGATGGCGCAGGCATGGGCCGACGAGCGCTTCGGCATGGCCGAGGCCAAGACGGTGGTGGCCGCGCCGCTGATCGCCGAACTGTCGATGCCGCGCTTCCTTGCCGGTGGTGACGAAACCACCCTGGCGCTGGATCTGACCAACCTGTCCGGCAGCGAGCAGAAGCTCGATGTGCAACTGGGTGTCGAGGGCCAGCTGCGCCTGCTCGGCAAGGGTGAGTCGCCGATCAGTCTGAAGGATGGCGAGCGCACCACCCTGCGCATTCCGGTACGCGCCGAGGGTGGCCTGGGCCAGGGCCGCATCCATGTCGAGGTGCAGGGCCTGGCGCTGCCGAACGAGACCCTGGGCGACTTCAGCCGCGAGTGGACACTGGGCATCCGACCGGCCTACCCGGCGCAGTTGCAACACTTCCGCGCGGTACTGGGTGAGGGCAAGCCCTGGAGCATGCCGGCGGGCACCCTCAATCAGTTCGAACCGGCCGGGCTGGAGGCCGTGTTGGCGCTGTCGAGCCGCCCGCCGCTTAACCTCGGCGAGCAGATTCGTGCGCTCAAGGCCTACCCCTACGGCTGCCTGGAGCAGACCACCAGTGGCCTCTATCCGTCGCTCTACGCCGATGCCGCGAGTCTCAAGCGCCTTGGCCTTGAGGGTGAACCTGACGAGCAGCGACGCAAAAGCATCGAGCTGGGCATCGAGCGTCTGCTTGGTATGCAGCGGCATAGCGGCGGCTTCGGCATGTGGAGTGCCGAGAGCGAAGAGGAATACTGGCTCACCGCCTACGTCACCGATTTCCTTCTGCGTGCTCGCGAGCAGGGCTTCGGCGTACCGCCGGAAGCACTGAAGAAGGCCAGTGATCGCCTGCTGCGCTACCTGCAGCAGAGCAGCCTGATCGAGGCCAGCTACAGCCAGGACTTCGCCCACACCCGCTTCGCCGTGCAGGCCTACGCCGGCTACGTGTTGGCGCGTAGCCAGCAGGCGCCGCTGGGCGCGCTACGCAGCCTGTTCGACCGTCGTAACGACGCCCGCTCCGGTCTGCCGCTGGTGCAACTGGCCGCCGCATTGAAGCTGATGGGCGATGCACCGCGTGCCGAGCAGGCGTTGAATCAGGGGCTGGTCCAGCAGCGCGATGGCGAGCGCTGGATGGCCGATTACGGCAGCCCGCTGCGCGACCAGGCGCTGATTCTCGCCTTGCTGGAAGAGCACGACCTGGCTGCCGGCCAGCGCGAGCAGCGGCTGTTCAACCTGGCCGATGAGCTGGCCGGTCAGCGCTGGTTGTCGACCCAGGAGCGCAACTCGCTGTTCCTCGCCGGTCGCGGCATTCTCGGCAAGCCGGAACAGGCGTGGAGCGCTGCGCTTGCCAGCGGCGCCTTCCAGTTCGAACTGAGCAACCAGCAGCCCGGCATCAAGCTGGAGCGTGCGGAGCTGGCCGAACCGCTGAGCGTGAGCAATGCCGGCAGCACCACGCTGTATCAGCAGCTGACCCTGTCCGGTTACCCGAGTCAGGCCCCGCGCGCCGGTGGCGAGAACCTCAGCATCGAGCGCGAATACCTGGGCATGGACGGCCGTCCGCTCGATCTGCAGCGCCTGGACAGCGGCGAGCTGGTGCTGGTGCACCTGGCTGTGCGCGCCAAGCAGCGCGTACCGGATGCGCTGGTCGTCGACCTGCTGCCGGCTGGCCTGGAGCTGGAGAACCAGAACCTGGCGCAGAGCGCGGCGAGCCTCGATGACGCCGGCAGCAACGTCAAGGAATGGCGTCAGTCGATGCAGAACGCGCGGATCAAGCACCAGGAATATCGTGGCGACCGCTACGTGGCAGCGGTGGACGTGGAGGAGTACGGCGCCAGCCATCTGCTCTACCTGGCCCGTGCGGTGACGCCGGGCAGCTATCGGGTACCGCCACCGCAGGTGGAGTCCATGTACCGGCCGAGCTGGCAGGCGCTGGGTAGTGCGCCGGAGAGTCTGGTGGTGAGGGGGCGCTAAAAGCGACCCTCTCCCCAACCCTCTCCCATGAATGGGAGAGGGGGCCGAGCGTGTCAGCTGTCAGATGTGCGTCACACGGCTTGCAAGTCAGGCTGCACTCGGTATCAGGGTTACCTCATATCGCTCCCCTCTCCCGCTTGCGGGAGAGGGGCTGGGGGAGAGGGCAAAAAAGGTTCAAGGAGGAACCATGACACTACTCGACAACGCCAAGCGCCTTCGTCATGAGATGACTGATGCCGAGCAACGGCTCTGGTATTACCTGCGTGCTCACCGCTTCCTAGGCCTGAAGTTCAAACGGCAGAAACCCATTGGCCCCTATATCGTCGATTTCATCTGCACTGAACGTTGGCTCGTCATCGAGCTGGACGGTGGGCAGCATCAGTTGCAGACGGAATACGATCAACAACGTGAGCGTTATCTGGAGACTCGAGGCTATCGTGTGCTGCGCTTCTGGAATCATCAGGTACTGGCTGAAACGAAGGCGGTACTTGAACAGATTCGTCTTGAAATCGGCGAGCAAGATGGCCTATGAGCATCGCCGCGAGCCTTGGCATAACGTTGATCTGCTCCCCTCTCCCATTTATGGGAGAGGGGTTGGGGGAGAGGGTTTTGCATGCCCCGCCTAACTCGCCTCTGGCTCCATATCCTCCTGCTCCCCCTGGCCCTGCTCTGGCTGGCCGACCACCTCTTCCCACTGCCCCTGCCCGAGGACGATCTGGCGCGCGTGGTGCTGGCCGAGGACGGTACGCCGCTGTGGCGTTTTGCCGACCACGACGGTGTATGGCGTTATCCGGTGACGCCGGACGCAGTTTCACCCTATTACCTCGAAGCCCTGCTGACCTACGAGGACCGCTGGTTCCGCCAGCACCCCGGCATCAACCCGCTGGCGCTGGGCCGTGCGGCCTGGCAGAACCTCACTGGCGGGCGCGTGGTGTCCGGCGGCAGTACGCTGTCGATGCAGGTGGCGCGGCTGCTCGATCCGCACGGGCGCAATCTGCCGGGCAAGCTCAAGCAGCTGTGGCGCACCGCGCAGCTGGAGTGGCACCTGTCCAAGGATGAAATCCTCACCCTGTATCTGAATCGCGCGCCCTTCGGCGGCACCCTGGAGGGTGTCGCGGCGGCGAGCTGGAGTTACCTGGGCAAACCTCCAAGCCAACTGTCCCGTGCCGACGCCGCGTTGCTCGCGGTACTGCCGCAGGCGCCCAGCCGCTTGCGTCCGGACCGCCATCCCGAGCGCGCCCAGGCCGCACGTGACAAGGTGCTGCGGCGCCTGGGCGAATTTAAGGTATGGCCGCAGGCCCAGGTGGATGAAGCGCTGGAAGAACCGGTGTTTCTCGCGCCGCGCCGTGAGCCAAGCCTGGCGCCCTTGCTGGCGCGTCGCCTGAACCGTGCCGGCAGCCCGCCGCTAATCCGCACCACCCTCGATGCCGGCTTGCAGCTGCGCCTGGAGGATCTGCTGCTGGGCTGGCGCGCGCGCCTGCCGGAGCGCACCTCGGCAGCGATCCTGGTGGTGGAGCACGAAAGCATGGCCGTGCGCGCCTACCTCGGCTCGGTGGATATCGCTGACACCTCGCGCTTCGGCCATGTCGACATGGTCCGCGCCCTGCGCTCGCCCGGTTCGACGCTGAAACCCTTCCTCTACGGCATGGCCCTGGATGCTGGCTTGATCCATTCCGAATCGCTGCTGCAGGACGTGCCGCGGCATTACGGCGACTACCGCCCCGGCAACTTCGCCGCCGGCTTCATCGGCCCGGTGTCGGCCAGCGAAGCGCTGGCCACCTCGCTCAACCTGCCCGCCGTGCAGTTGCTCGAAGCCTACGGGCCGAAACGCTTTGCCGGCGAGCTGCGCAGTGCCGGCGTGCCGATTCGTCTTCCTGCGCTGGCCGAGCCGAACCTGGCGCTGATTCTGGGGGGCGGCGGCTCGCGCCTGGAGTCGCTGGTGACCGGCTACAGCGCCTTCGCGCGCGGTGGCATGGCGGCCAAGCCGCGTCTGCAACCAGGCGATGAATTGCGCGAGCGGCGTCTGCTGTCGCCCGGTTCGGCCTGGATCATCCGCCGTATTCTCAGCGGTCAGGCGCGTCCTGATCGTGACCCGCGCGCCTACCTGGCGCAGCGCCCGACCCTGGCCTGGAAGACCGGCACCAGCTACGGCTTTCGCGATGCCTGGGCTATCGGCGTTGGCCCGCGTCATCTGATCGGTATCTGGATCGGCCGCCCGGACGGCACCCCGGTGCCGGGCCAGTTCGGTCTGGCCTCGGCCGCGCCGCTGTTGCTGCAAGTGCATGATCTGCTGGTCAATCGCGACAGCCAGCGCGGCATCGCTGCGCCGGCCGACCGGCAGCCGGCCGAGGTCGGCGTGGCCGCCATCTGCTGGCCGTTGGGGCAGCCGATGAGCAAGGACGATCCCAACTGTCGGCGCCTGCGCTTCGCCTGGACGCTGGAAGGCACCACGCCCCCCACGTTGCTGGCAGCCGATCAGCCATTGGGTAGTGGTCTGCGCGAGCGTTATTGGCTCAATGCCGATGGGCGTCGCGTTGGCCCAGGTTGTGCCGGGGCCGAGGCGCGTGAACTGGCCTTGTGGCCGGCGCCATTGGAACCCTGGCTGCCACGCCGTGAGCAGCGCACGGCACGTTTACCGAGCGTCGATCCGAGTTGCCCGCCACCGCGCAGCAGCCAGGTGGCGCCGCTGTCCATCGTCGGCGTGCGCGATGGTGATCGTCTGCGTCGCCCGCAAGGCAATCATGAGCCACTGCGGCTCAGCCTTTCGGCGCTGGGGGGAAGTGGCCGGCGCTGGTGGTTCCTCGATGGCCGACCGCTGGGTGACACTGCGCTGGGTGCGCCCTTCAACCATGCCTTCGACAGCGGCAGGCATCAACTGAGCGTACTCGACGAGGGTGGCCAGATCGCTCGTCTGGAATTCAGCATCGGGCCGTGACGCGACGCGCTGGCGGTGTGCGGGCGCCGACCGCTCTGGCCTGAGCCCTGAAAATAATGCCGCCTGTAGTGAATGAAGCCTGGTCGTGAGCCGCCGATATGAAATCTGACGGTAACCGATTTGCAATTTGTGTACATTTTTGTATCCAGTTTCTCGTTGGGCTCAAAATAACAACCGGGAGAAGCCTCCATGCGCCTCTGGCAACGCAGTATTCAGTGGCAGTTGGCTCTCGCGTTTGGCTCGGTAGAGCGCACCGTCGACGCGCTTGAAGAAGGCATCGGCGTCGCCGTCATGACTGCTGCTGAAACAGCCGACGCCCAGGCTGGTGGTCAGTTCCAGGCGCTGGCCGGCCAGCAGCAGGCCTTCCGTTGCCAGTTCCTGGCGAAAGTGCTCGGCCAGATCACACGCCTGGGCCAGGGTGGTGCCCGGCAGCAGTACGCCGAACGCCTCGCCACCCAGGCGTAGCAGTGCGTCGCCATCACGGCGAAACACCTTGCGCATGCGTTCGGCGAAGGCGCTCAGGCAGGCATCGCCACCGGCGTGGCCGTGTTCGTCGTTGACCTTCTTGAAGAAGTCGATATCCATCAGCACCAGTGACAGCGGCTCGCCCTGGCGTACCGCATTGGCCACCTGGCTGGGGAGCAGGTTGTTGAACTGATAGCGGTTGCCCAGTTGGGTCAGGCTGTCGGTGCGGCTGGGCAGATCGAGCTGACTCTGCTGCTCCAGCAGCTTCAGCTTCAGCTCCAGATCGAGAGTGGCGCGGTATTCAAGGTGATTGCGCCCCAGCACCAGAATCAGATAGCCGAGGTAGAAGGTCAGGGTGATCAGCATCGCATGCTTCTGCTGCCAATTCAGCGCCATCACCGCCAGGCCCGGCAGATAGAGCAGGGCCAGTGCCAGCAGGGCCAGTGCCAGCAGGGCGCGGCCACGGCGCATGGCGAAGTTGAAGGTCATTGCCGTGGCGAAGGCCACCGTGGCCAGGGTGGCGATCATTTCCGAGTCATTGTAGGCGTCGCTGTATACCCCAGCGCATGGGCCTGGCCCCAGCACAACGAAGTCAGGAGGATCAGACCCCAGTGACGATCCAGCCAGCACTGCAACTGTTCAGGGCTGTCGAGGCCATCGGGGCGGTGCAGCAGGCGCGCAGCCAGGAGTACGACGAACACCGTACAGCCCAGCACGCCGCTGACCATCAGGCTGCCCGGTGCCGCACTGAATACCCAGGTCAGCAGCCAGGCGAGGGCGTAGAAGAAACCTCCCAGGCGCGTGCGGATGCGGGTGTCATCCACTTCACGTCACAGGGCGAAGGTATTGGGTTGGCGCGGCACTTCGGCGTCGGTCATCTCTTTCGGCCTGCCACCGCTGGCAGCCACCTCCGGGCCGTCGCAGGCGACGTCAGAACCTTCTCCAGGAGCTTTGTGATCACAGAAACTGCTTGCCAGAGCATAGCGCCTTTTCGTGAACGCGAGGATGTCGATTTGCCAGTACTTGCCGCCACCCGTCAGCCGCGCCGAATCATCCAGATACCGGCGATGATCAACAGCAGGCCTGCCAACTTGCTGAAGGTGATCGGCGATTCACGAAAGCCTGCCCAGCCGAAATGATCGAGGGTGATGGCCATGACCAACTGCCCGGCGATCACCAGCACCATGAACAGCAGTGCACCCACGCGTGGCCCGGCGAAGGCGGCGGTGGCGATGAAGAAGGCGCCGAGCAGGCCACCGCTCCAGTGCCACCAGGTCAGCGCCTTGAGTGCACCAAGCCCGGGCATCTCGCGCTGGCTCAGGGTCATCAGTAACAACGCCAGGCTGCCGACGGCGAAGGAGATCAGTGCCGCGGCGAAGACGCTGGACAGCTGGCGGGCGAGTTGGCCGTTGATGCCGGCCTGCAGTGGCAGCACCGCGCCGGCGAGAAAGGGCAGGGCCAGTAGCCAGCCACTGATATGGTTCATGGGTAACTCCAGTAAGGAAGGGAGTATGGGGCCAGGCGTTACGGCAGGGCTTTTTCCAGTTGCACCAGTACCACGCGGCTGCCGTCCGGGGCACGGCGTTCGACGATGCCGACGGTCTGCTAGTCGAGACGGGTGTAGAGCAGCAGGCCGCCAGCGTTACTCGCCGTGTTGCTATTGGTAGAAATTGCGAAACCGGCGACTTTCCCATCCAGTTCCACCACGGTGCTTTCGTGCCGCTCGGCGATGGCGGCGGCGAGCTGGCCGACGTTGAGCGGCCAGATGGCCTTAGGGTAGCAGAAGAACAGTTCATCGATGTTCTGCGGGAAGCCGACCACGTCGCCGAGGTCGGTGGCCGTGGCCGGGCGGTGTTGCAGGTATGCGTTCAAGCCGGGTGATCCTTGTTCAGCGCGGTGGATACTGCGAGAGCACCTGGGTGACGGTTTCGCGGATCGCTCGTTCGCGTTCGGCCGGTGTCGGCGGTTGGCTGCGCATCACCTGCTCACCGCTGCCGCGCCATACCAGTTTGCCGTCCTTGGCGTCGTACAGGTCGATCTGCAGGGTCGCGACCTGGTAGTCCACGCGGCGAGTTTCGGTGAAGGCCGGGCCGCCCCAGTAGCCACCCCAATAACCACCCCAGCCACCACCGTACTGGGTGGTGATCTGATCCTGACGCTCGTCGACGATCAGCACGCTCTGCACTTTCAGGTCGCCCTTGCCGTCAGCTGCTTGGCGCAGGCCGCGTTGCTCGAGCTGCTCGGCGACGGCCTGGCTGATGCGCGCCTCGGTGATGTCGCTTTTCAGGCGGGCGTCGTCGGGCTGGTAGGTGAGTCTGGCGTCCATCCAGCTCCAACTGCGGTAGGCGCCGAAGTCGCGGCTGGGGTCGAAGTCGCGCTCCAGGCTGACGCTGGCGCAGCCACTCAGCAGCAGGGCCAGGATCAGGTAGGACAGGTTACGCATGATGCTTTCCTGGGCAGTCGATCAATAAGGGGGATAGCCGTCCAGCGCGCTGCGGATGGCTGCGCGTATGGCGTCGGCCTGCGCCGCCTGGTCCTTGCCGGCCAGGGCTTCGCCGCTGCCTGACCAGACCACCTGGCGGTCGCTTGGGTCGATCAGTTCGATGCGCACTACCGCTACTTTCTGTTCATAGGTGCGCACGATAGGGACGTTACCGTAGGCACCGTAGCGGCGGTCCCAGTGGCTGCCGGTGCCGTAGTAGCCACCGACATTGTCCTGATACTGGCGTAGTCGGGTTTCCTGGCTGATACGGGCGTTGACCAGCACGTCGCCGGGACCATTGAGTGCCGGACGCAGGCCGTACTGGTCGAGGCCGGCGCTGACGCTGTCGGCCAGCTGATCGCCGCCAGGCACACGGTCATCCAGCCAGCTCCAGCTGCGGTAGCGGCCGTAATCACGTGGCGCCGCTGGATAGGCGCTGCGATCGAAGGTCGTCGCTGCACCAGGCGGTGCCGGCGGCATCGGCAGTGATTCGGCCTGGTACGGGTTCTGGCTCTGGCAGGCGGCCAGCAGCGGCAGGATGAGTATGGCTATGGCGGTGCGCATGGTTGTCTCCGTGGTCGCGCGCGACATCCCCGATGGCTTTCAGGCTACGCCGGACTGTCGGCTTCGTCCAACACGTGCGCCGCGACTTCAGCGTGGTCGGCAGATCCAGTGCAGGTAGCGGCCGAGCCCCTCGAAGCTGGGGTGGCGGCGGTGCGCCAGTTCCATTTCCAGCAGGTCGATCAGCTTGGCCTTGGCCTGGAATTGCTGCGGCATGTAATCGTGGAAAACGCGTACGCCGCTACGGCTTTCGACCTGCCAGTCGGCGGCGAGTTGCGTGGCCAGCTCGCGCGGGTCGACCGGTTGCTGTGGCGTCAGGCTCTGTTTCTCGCCGGCGAAGTGTTCCTTGCGCAGTTTGCGAAAATGCCCCTTGAGCAGGTTGCGGTAGATCAGCGCGTCCTTGTTGTAGAAGGCCAGCGACAACCAACCGTTCTTGGCCGTCAGCTGGTGCAGCACTGGCAGGATGGCCGCCGGCTCGGCCAGCCACTCCAGCACGGCGTGGCACAGCACCAGATCGAAGGGCTCTTGCAGCTGGCCGAGCAGTTCCTGCCAGGGCGCCTGGATGAACGTGGCACTCTGGCCGGCTTCGGCGAAGCGCTGGCGCGCACCTTCGAGCATGGGCTCGGCCGGCTCGGCCAGGGTGACCTGGTGACCACGCTGGGCCAGCCACAGGCTCATGTGGCCAAGCCCTGCACCGACATCCAGCACGCGCAGTGGGCGGTCCGGCAGCGCTTCAGCGAGGTCGGCCTGCAGCGCGGCGAGGCGGATGGCACCCTTGGCGCCGCCATAGATCTTTTCGGCGAAACGGGTGGCGAGTTCGTCGAAGTGGCGGTCGCTCATTTGAGGAAGCGCCGTTCGTTGTCGGCGAGCTTGTCTAGCACCGCCTGGTTCATGTCGAGGCCCAGTTCATTGCACAGTTGCAGCAGATAGAGCACCACGTCGGCTACTTCCTGCCCAGCGTGGGCGAGCTGGTCGGCAGACAGCTGGCGCGACTGCTCTTCGCTCAGCCACTGGAAGATCTCCACCAGCTCGGCCATTTCCACGCTGGCGGCCATGGCCAGGTTCTTCGGGCTCTGGTAACGGCGCCAATCGTTGTGATCGCGAATGGCGTGCATGCGGGCGGTGAGTTCAGCGAGGTTCATGGTGTGGCTCCGTTCGAGCCGCATAGCTTCGGCGCGAACGTTGTGCGCTGCAAGCAGGAGCTGATTGGCCTGTCCTTCGGATGGGCGTCGTTGACGAATGACAACAGACGCCATGCCTGATCCGAGCGACGACATGTCGCCCATGCGCTCGCTCACCGAGGCTCAAATGACCGGCATGCCTGAGCAGGCGGCGTCTGCTGCAACGCCTCTTCAGCAATTGCTCGTCGGAGCCGTGCGGTGGTGGCCTGTCGCGCGGCAAATCACCACAGCGCCTGTTGCGCCTTTAGCCGCTAGTCTTTCATTGCAAAATTGATTCAAATCAATACTGCACGTCGGGCTTCATCTGGCAGACGTTCGGCTGCACTGTATGTCATAAGAACAATTTCAGCTCGTGTGACTCCAACACCTGGAGTCTGTGGCTCGGCTTTGCGTGCCGGGGCCAAGATAACCCTGAATGAGGACACCACATGTTCGGTCTAGAGGCGCTTGATCTCGCCCGAATCCAGTTTGCCTTCACCATTTCCTTCCACATCGTCTTCCCGGCCATCACCATTGGCCTGGCCAGTTATCTGGCGGTGCTCGAAGGTCTGTGGCTGAAGACCGGCAATACGCTATACCGCGATCTCTACCACTTCTGGTCGAAGATCTTCGCGGTCAACTTCGGCATGGGCGTGGTCTCCGGTCTGGTCATGGCCTACCAGTTCGGCACCAACTGGAGCGCATTCTCCGATTTTGCCGGGGCGGTCACCGGGCCGCTGCTGACCTACGAGGTGCTCACCGCGTTCTTCCTCGAAGCGGGCTTCCTCGGCGTCATGCTGTTCGGCTGGAATCGCGTCGGGCCGGGCCTGCACTTCTTCTCCACGGTGATGGTGGCCATCGGCACGCTGATCTCGACTTTCTGGATTCTCGCCTCCAATAGCTGGATGCACACGCCGCAGGGGTTCGAGATCATCGACGGGCGGGTGATTCCGGTGGACTGGTTCGCCGTGGTGTTCAACCCGTCGTTCCCCTATCGCCTGGCGCATATGGCTACGGCGGCGTTCCTCGCCACCGCCTTCTTCGTTGGCGCCTCGGCGGCCTGGCACCTGCTGCGCGGGCGTGACAACCCGGCGATCCGCAAGATGCTCTCGATGGCACTGTGGATGGCCCTGCTGGTGGCGCCGGTGCAGGCCTTCATCGGTGACCTGCACGGCCTCAACACGCTCAAGTATCAGCCGGCGAAGATTGCCGCCATCGAGGGCCACTGGGAGAACGTCGGCGACGAGCCGACCCCGCTGATCCTCTTCGGCTGGCCGGATATGGAGCGCGAGGAAACCCGCTTCAAGGTGGAAATCCCCGCGCTCGGCAGCCTGATCCTGACCCACAGCCTGGACAAGCAGGTGCCGGCGCTGAAGGACTTCCCGCCGGAAGACCGCGCTAACTCCACCATCGTCTTCTGGACTTTCCGCATCATGGTTGCCATGGGCCTGATGATGATCTTCGTCGGCCTGTGGGGCACCTGGCTGCGCCGCGGCGACCGCCTGTACACCTGTCGGCCGTTCCTGCACCTGGCGGTGTGGATGGGGCCGAGCGGGATCATCGCCATCCTCGCCGGCTGGTACACCACCGAGATCGGCCGCCAGCCGTGGATCATCCATGGCCTGATGCGCACCGCCGATGCTTCGTCCGGGCACAGCGCGACGCAGTTGGGCATCACCCTGGTGCTGTTCGTGGTGGTCTATTTCGTCCTGTTCGGTGCGGGCATCGGCTACATGCTGCGTCTGGTGCGCAAGGGGCCGAAGCTCGATGAGGGCAAGGAAGTGTCGTCCGGTGGCCCTGGTCAGCCGCGTACGCCGGCACGGCCGTTGTCGGCTGCCGAAGAAGGCCTGGACGATGGCGAAACCGACACCTTGCCGCAGAGGAACTGAACATGGGTATCGACCTTCCGCTGATCTGGGCGGTGATCATCGCCTTCGGTGTGATGATGTATGTGGTGATGGATGGTTTCGATCTGGGCATCGGCATCCTCTTTCCCTTCGTCCGTGACGACGGCGAGCGCGATGTGATGATGAATACCGTGGCGCCGGTCTGGGACGGCAACGAAACCTGGCTGGTACTCGGCGGAGCGGCGCTGTTCGGCGCCTTCCCGCTGGCCTACGCGGTGGTGCTGGATGCGCTGTACCTGCCGCTGATCCTGATGCTGCTGGGGCTGATCTTCCGGGGGGTGGCTTTCGAGTTCCGCTTCAAGGCCAAGGCCGCCAAGCGCCATCTGTGGGATAAGGCCTTCATCGGCGGCTCGCTGACTGCCACCTTCTTCCAAGGCGTGGCACTAGGTGCCTATATCGACGGTTTCGAGGTGGTCAATCGCAGTTTCGCCGGCGGTGCGTTCGACTGGCTGACACCGTTCTCGGTGTTCTGCGGCCTGGCGCTGATCGTTGCCTATGCGCTGCTTGGCTGCACCTGGCTGATCATGAAAACCGAAGGTCGCCTGCAACAGCAGATGCATGACATGGCGCGCCCGCTGGTGTTCGTGGTGCTGGCGGTGACCGGCATCGTCAGTCTGTGGACGCCGTTCGAGCACCCGGCGATCGCCGAGCGTTGGTTCAGCCTGCCGAACCTGTTCTGGTTCATGCCGGTGCCCGTGCTGGTGCTGCTGTGCACATACGCACTGCTGCGTTCGGTGGCCAACAACCGTAACTACTCGCCGTTCCTGCTCACCCTGGCGTTGATCTTCCTCGGTTACAGCGGCCTGGGCATCAGCCTGTGGCCGAACGTCATCCCGCCGTCGATCAGCATCTGGGACTCCGCCGCGCCGCCGCAGAGCCAGGGCTTCATGCTGGTGGGCGCGCTGTTCATCATCCCCTTCATTCTCATGTACACCGCCTGGAGCTATTACGTGTTTAGAGGCAAGGTGACGGTGGATGACGGCTATCACTGAGAACCTGTCCAAAGCCTGCTGCGCGTCGGCCCTGCGGCGTTAAAAGCAGGCTCGGCCTGCTCATGTACCACTTGTACAGTCGAACGCGACTCCGACCGGTTCTCGCCTGCTTTGACCAGCCGGAGGCTGTTACCAACGTTGCGCCTTGCATGGCTCTAGCTCGCGAGGCTTTGAATCAGGTTCTTAGGAGACGGTCATGACCGAAACCGAAGGGAAGAAACCGCTGTGGCAGCGTCTGGGTTGGCTGGTGCTGATCTGGGCCTGCAGCGTCACAGCGCTGGGCATCGTGGCCTGGCTGTTGCGCCAGTTCATGAGCGCGGCGGGTTTGGGGACGCCGGGCTGAGGCCGCGGTTGATCCCGGCGCGTGCTTGTTCCCATGCTGGCCTCCTTTCGTCGCTAGCCAAGGAGGCCCGATGTTCGCCCACAGCGATACCCTGCAGCGCCGCTTCGCCGCACTGAAAACCACAGCTGACTTCTGGTCGCTGCGCCATGTGCAGGAAAGCCGGGAATCCTACTGGTACGCCGGCGTGTGGCGCAGGCGCCGTCCTTCGTCGACGATGCCGGCGCCATGCTCACCGTGCGTATCGCCGGTGTCGAAGCCTATGCGGCTCAGTCAGGGCGGTTTGCAGGCCGCGCTGGAGCGTGCCGAGCTGATGGCCCGTGCTCTGGTCGGGCATAACCTGCTGGATCTCGCCAGCCTGTCGTACCCGACTGAGCAAAGCGACGATGTGATGCCGGGTTACCAGCAGCAGCTGGCGGGCGCCGCCCACTGGTTCGAGCTGCTGATGGCGGAGTCGGCGCTGATCTCAATCTGGAACCGGGTGACAAGAGCCAGGCCGAGCTGATCGGCGGCATCGAGCGCGGCATCCTGATGAGCAACAACCGCTCCTGGTCAATCGACGATGCGCGCAACAAATTTCAGTTCGGCTGCGAGTGGGGCCAGTTGATCGAAAACGGCGAACTCAAGGGCGTGGTGAAGAATCCCAATTATCGCGGCATCAGCTCGGGCTTCTGGCGCAACCTCAAGGCGGTCGGCGATGCCAGCACCTTCGAGGTGATGGGCACGCCCTATTGCGGCAAGGGCGAACCCAATCAGGTGATCCGCGTCGGGCATGCCTCGCCGGCCTGTGTATTCGCCGATATCGACGTTTTTGGAGGGGCCGCCTGATGGATGCACGTCAACATTTCAGCGCGTTGCTGGAGCACCTGCAGGCACAGGTCGTGGGCGAGGAGGGTTTCACCCTGGCCTACGGCGCCGAGGTGTCCAGCTTTATCCGTTTCAACCAGGGCCAGGTGCGCCAGGCAGGCGATGTGCAGCAGGTCTACGTCACCCTGTCGCTGTACCAGGGCCAGCGCCATGCCGAAAGCAAACTGGCGCTCAGTGGCGTGCTCGATGAGGATTTGCTGCGCCTGCAGCAGATAGTGCAGCGCCTGCGTGGCGTGCTGCCAACCTTGAGTGATGACCCTTATCTGCGCGTGAACCGCGACGCCTGGCGCAGCGAGTTGGCGGGCGAAGCGGTGCGGCTGGATAGCGCGGCCATGGCGCAGCAGATCGTTGCGGCGGCCACGGGCCTGGATCTGGTCGGCTTTCTGGCCGTGGGGCCGCAGTATCAGGGCTTCGCCAGTTCCTGGGGCGCCTTCGGCTGGTATGCCGCGAGCAGTTTCAACTTCGAATTCAGCCTCTTTCACGGCAACGGCCAGGCCGTGAAAAGCGCCTATGCCGGCGAGCGATGGGACGCCCAGGCGTTCGCTCGCAAGCTCGATGGCGCGCGACAGCAACTGGGGTTTCTCGGGCGCCCGGCCAAGGCGCTGCAGCCAGGGGCCTATCGCGCCTATCTGGCGCCTGCGGCGCTGGAAGAGCTGATCAGCCTGTGTTGCTGGGGCTTCGGCGCCCAGGCGCTGGCGTCGGGCGGTAGTCCCTTGCAGCGTCTGTTCAATGGCAAGGCCGAACTCAGCCCGTTGGTGACGATCGACGAACGCATCGAGGGTGGCCTGGCGCCGGCTTTCACCTCCGAAGGGCCACGCCAGCCGTTGCGCCTGATCAGCCAGGGGCGAGCTGGTGAGCGCCTGGTCAGCTCACGCAGTGCCGCGGAATATGGACTGATCGCCAATGGCGCGTGCAGCGGCGAATACCCGTTGTCCTTGCACATGCATGGCGGTGAACTGGATGAGCAGCATGTGCTGCAACGGCTCGGCACCGGGCTGTATATCGGCAACCTGTGGTACGGCAATTTCTCCGACCTGCCCGCGGCACGCCTGACCGGCATGACCCGCTTCGCCACCTTCTGGGTCGAGGACGGGCAGATCCAGGCACCGGTCAATACCATGCGTTTCGATGATTCGCTGTTCGATTTTCTCGGCCCGCAACTCGAGGCTCTGACCCGCGAACCCGAGCTGCTGCCAGGCGGCACCTACGGCGGCCAGGCAGACGGGCTCGATGGCCTTGCCGGGCGCATTGCTGTCGCGCTTTACCCTGACGTTATGACGCTCATTCGAGCATGTGGGCGCGCAGCACGCGCTCCTCTCGCATGATGTGGATGATGAAAACCGTTGTGTCTGTATAGCGGTAGAAAATTCGGCAGGGTGGGATGACGATTTCGCGGTACACCGAGTGTGGAAGCTCATCCGGAACGCGGCCCGACAGGGGAAAGTCTGCTAACCGTGAAACCGTTTCAACGGCCCTCCTGACCAGCGCTCGCGCGGCGTCCGGTTTGTCGAGGGCGATGTAGTGCGCGAGATCGTCGAGCTGCTCGAGGGCGGTGTTCGTCCAGACTATTTCAGCCATTTGCTCAGCCGTTCCTTGGCCTGCTCATGGTTCTGGGTGTTGCCCTCGATTACGGCACGTTCTCCGCGAGCCAGGGCATCCAGAAGGGCAAGACGCCTCTGCATGAACTGGTAGTCATCGACATCCACCAGATAAGCCGAAGGCATTCCATGCTCGGTGATCAGTACAGGTTCTTTGGACTCGTGAAGGTCGGCCAGAATCTTGGTGGCCTGTCGCTTCAGGTTGGTGACCAACTCGACTTTCATGGACGGCAGCCCGCTGCGCAGATGAAAGTGCCACTTTAGTGATACTTTTCGGCCGTTACAATCAACGGGTCACTTTCTCGCCTTGAGCACCACGAATTTCGGATTGGCCGCCACCTGCTCGACGCCACGGAACAGGCGCCCCAGCTTGGCGTGGTAGCCCAGGTGGCGGTTGCCGACGATCCACAGTTCACCGCCAGCGACCAGCGCCGCGCGGGCTTGCTGGAACATGCGCCAGGCGAGAAAATCACCGACCACCTGCTGCTGGTGGAAGGGCGGGTTGCACAGCACCAGATCCAGCGAATCGGCCGGTTGTTCGGCCAGGCCATCGCCAGCGCGTATGGTCACCGGTCGCTCACCGAGTGCCGCGCGCCAGTTTTCCTGCGCCGATTGCACGGCCATGTACGACTCGTCCACCAGCGTCAGTTCCGCTTGTGGGCTGCCCAGGGCATAGGCGATGCCGAGTACGCCGTTACCACAGCCTAGATCGGCGACGCGGACGCGGCCGAGGTGGCGCGGCAGATGCGGAAGAAAGGCGCGTGTACCGATATCCAGGCCGTCGCGGCAGAACACATTGGCGTGGTTGATCAACTCCAGCGCCGGTTTATCCAGGTGGTAGCGAGTGGGGTAGGGCGAGTGCGGCGCCGCCTTGGTTTCAGGCGTGGCTACGAGCAGCCGGGCTTTCTTCACGGCTAGCGAGGCTTGCACCGGGCCTATGTATTGCTCCAGCAGATCACCGGCGGCGCGCGGCAGGTGTTTGATCATTGCCCCAGCCACCACACGAGCATTCGGTGCCAACTGGCCGTGCAGACGGATCAGTTGTTCCTCGAGCAACGCCAGGGTCTTCGGCACGCGGATCAGTATCCAGTCGAACGGCCCTTGCGGCGTTTCGCAGCTCGGCAGAAAGGTCACCGTATCGCCACTCAGGCCATTGCTGGCGAGGTTCTTCTGCAAGGCGAGAAAGCCTAGGTGCGAGTCACCGCTGCTGGTCACATGGCAGCGTCCGGCCAGCGAGCAGGCGAGGGCGCCGAAGCTGTCGTTGAGCAGCAGCCCCCGGCTGCTTGGTGCGATGCCATGCTCATGAAGATGATGGAGCAGGTATTCGTCGGCGGCGTCGAAGGCTTGGAGCGGCTCGTTCGCCTGGTGCGGTTGACGCTGCAGTTCTAGGCTGGCGAAGGGAGTTTCGAGAGTAGGCATGCAAACCTTCGGTGTTTGTCGCTGGCCGATTGCGCCAGACTGGACAGGTATTCAATGAAGAGGTGCCTCTAAACACGTAGGCGAGACAGTCAGCACAAGGCAAAAACAAGCTAAAAACGGTCGGAGTCGCGCTCGACTTTACGAGCTGTAAATGAGCATTTTGATCGGACTCGCGCACGAGCTTGTTTTTAACGCAGTCATGACAACGCAGATAGTGTTTGGAGGTGCCTGAAGGGGCGATTATGACCGTCAGCGAAGACAAGTTCACCCGTCAGACGCTGCTCGAGGTACGCAGCTTGACGCAGAGTCTGTTCACCCTGCGCACTACCCGTGACCCGGGCTTTCGTTTCCGCGCCGGGCAGTTCGTGCGCCTGGGCGTGGAGAAAACCGATGGCACTGTGGTTTGGCGCGCCTATTCGCTGGTGTCCGCGCCACATGACGAGTTTCTCGAGTTCTTCTCCATCGTGGTGCCGGGCGGCGAATTTACCAGCGAGTTGAGCCGCCTGCGGGTTGGCGACAGCCTGCTGGTGGAGAAGATGGCCACCGGCTACCTGACCCTGGATCGCTTCGTCGATGGCCGCGATCTGTGGCTGTTGGGCAGCGGCACTGGCATCGCGCCATTTTTGTCGATCCTGCAGGACTTCGAGGTGTGGCAGCGCTTCGCGCGCATCGTGCTGGTGTACAGCGCGCGCACCAGCGCCGAGCTGGCCTATCAGCCGCTGATCAGAAGCTTCGCTGAACTGGAGCATTTGGCCGAGTTCGCGCACAAGCTCACCTATTTGCCGGTGGTTACCCGTGAACAGGCGCCGGGCTGCCTGCATGCGCGGATCACCGACCTGCTCGACAGCGGCGAGCTGGAGCGCGCTGCCGGGCTGGAACTGACGCCCGAGCATTCTCGGGTGATGATCTGCGGCAACCCGCAGATGATCGATGACATTCGCCAGCGTCTGAAAGCGCGCGGCCTCAACCTGAGCCTGACCCGCAGGCCGGGCCAGGTGGCGGTGGAGAACTACTGGTGATCAGTCCTCGCGGATGGCCTTGATGCGGTGCTCCCAGCGGCGCTTGGCGAAGCGGCGCATATTGGGAATGTCGTCGGTCTCGTCGAGAATTGGTTTGCCGATGATGGTTTCCATGATGTCCTCCAGGGTCACCAGGCCGCGCCAGCTACCGAACTCGTCGTACACCAGGCACATATGCTGATGTTCCTGCATCATCAGGGTCATCAGGTTCTCCACGTTCATGCTTTCCGGCACGACCTTGAGCGGCTTCATGATGCGGGTGATTGGCTCGGCATCGTTCTCGGCCGCCAGGGCGTCATAGCGGAACACCACGCCCAGCGGCGACTCGTCCTCGCCGATCACCGGGTAGCGAGAGAATTGGCTTTCGCGGGCGCGGGCCTTGAACGCGGCTATGGACTCATCCGGCGCGGCGGACTCACAGACGATGCGCGGCGTCATGATGTCGCGCAGGCGAATCTCGTGCAGGTCGAGGATGTTGCTGATCACTCGATGTTCGTCTTCGTCGAGCTTGCCCACTTCGCGGCCGAGCAGGGTCAGTGCCTTGATTTCCTGGCGAATATCATGTTCCGGCTCCTTGCCGCCGAACAGGCGCATGATCAGATCGGAGAGCACGATGAACGGCTTGAGCAGCAGGATCATCGCCCGCAGCATGCCCGGCAGAACGGGCGCCAGGACGCGCCAGTAACGGGCACCGATGGTCTTCGGCAGAATTTCCGAAAGCACCAGGATCAGCAGGGTCATGACCGCCGAGGCGATACCCAGGTAACCGTCGCCGAAGACGATTGCCACCTGCGCACCAACGCCGGTCGCGCCAACGGTGTGTGCCACGGTGTTGAGGGTCAGGATGGCCGCCAGCGGCTGGTCGATCTTGTCTTTGAGCTCTTTCAGCCTTTCGTACAGCTGCGGTTTGTCGGCCTTCTGCTGTGCGATGTAACTGGGCGTGAGGGAAAGCAGGGCGGCTTCGAGGATGGAGCAGATGAACGAAACCAGGATGGAGAGGACAGCGAACGCTATCAGGAGTGTCATGTAGGTGGGCTAGTGACGAACGGCCGATAAAATTAACGCAAAAGGACAGGTGATATTGCAGCAAGGCTGCAACATTTTGTTTCAGAGGGCTGCGCAGGTACGCAAGGGCTTGTAACTCCTTGCGCTGCAGCATTCGGCGCAGCTTCGACTAGGCTAGGGTCTGTTGCCGTTTCGCGCAGCAACGCGGCTCGCGTCGAAACGGCAACAGACCCTAAGGAAACCCTTTCCGGAGAATCCTCCATGCCGCTCGAACATCATCCGCTTAGTCGAGAGTTTCCGCAGCAGCACGATGCCTTGCGCACGTTGCTGCACAGCGACCCGCACTTTCCACGTTTGGCCAGTGACTATGAAGCACTGGACAGGCGTATCTACGCCATCGAGGCGGGGCGTGAGGCTGCGGATGATCTGATCCTGCAGGGCCTGAAGTTGCAGCGGGTGGCGCTCAAGGACGAGATCGCCGAACTGTTGCGCAAGGCGGGCAGTGCTTGATCCTGATCAAGTGAGCGGGGTGTCTGTGACGCTAGGCTGGAGCCATCTTTCCTGTCAGAGGCTCCACCATGCACGTCGACCATCATCCGCTGGTTCATGATTTCCCCGAACTGCGCAACGAACTGCAGCGCCTGCGCCAGAGCGATGAACAGTTCTCGCGCCTGGCCGAAGAATACGAAGCACTGGACAAGCGCATCTGCCGTATCGAGGACGGTATCGAGTTGCTCGATGACGTCGCCCTCAGCGCGTTGAAACTCAACCGCGTGGCAATGAAGGACGAGCTGGCGCGCCAGCTCAAACGCGCTGCGGGGCAGTGCTGCGGTTGTGGCAATGGCTGCAAGGGCTGAGTCGTAGAAGCCGGTTTGCCGGCGTGTTGGTGAAAGGCTGATCGCCCACAAGTGGGCCCCTGCGATCAGACGTTTTCAATGTACGGGCGGGTTGATCAGATAAGTGAGCAGCCCGTCCGCCTAATGCCAGTCAGTTAAGCCGTTGCACTCGATCTTTGTAGGAGCCGGCTTGCCGGCGATCCGCCATAAAAAGCATCGCCAGCAAGCTGGCTCCTACGAAAAACGCCCCTCTACTGCAAGTAGGAGGGGGTGGTGACGAACTTATCTGATCAGCATTAGCCCGTCCGCCTCTTCTTCCGTCCACACTTCGCGCGCCGGTCTGGGCCATTCGCTCAACAGCTGCTGCCAGAACGCGCAGGCCAACTCATCCTGGCGGTAGAAACGCAGCAGCCAGGGCCTGCCATCGCCCATTACCTGCTGTACCAGGGCGCGACCGATGCCTTGGCGACGATACTTTTTCAGGATGAACAGATCGGCGAACTCCGGCACATCAAGACCGGGTAACTCGCTCTGTTCGATCAGCAGGAAACCGGCAATGAAGGCGTCGACCAGTATCAGTTGCGCGCTCCAGCCCGGCTCCTGCCAATAGCGCTGCAGGTGGGGGTGGTGGATGTAGAAGCGACCGTCCGTCTCCACGTCTTCCTGCTCCCAGTCCGAGCTTTCGTAGGCGTAGAACTGGTAGAGGTTGGCCAGTAGCGGCAGCTGTTCGGCGCTGGTGGGGAGCAGTTGGATCTGCATATGGGCATTCCGGGCAGAGTGGCTGTGATCTGTAAATTTATCCAGTTGTTCGGTATCGTTCCAGCCTTCGTTCAGCGGCAGGATTGATCGCAATGGCCAAGGCAAAACGCATGTACGGCTGCACCGAGTGCGGCGCCAACTTCCCCAAATGGGCAGGGCAGTGTGTGGAGTGTGGCGCCTGGAATACCTTGGTCGAAACCGTGGTCGAGGGCGCCACGCCCAGTGGGCGCACTGGCTGGGCCGGCGACAAGGCCAATATCAAGACCCTGGCTGAGGTCAGTGTCGAGGAAATTCCGCGTTTTTCCACCGCTTCCGGTGAACTGGATCGGGTGCTCGGTGGCGGCCTGGTGGATGGCTCGGTGGTGCTGATCGGTGGCGATCCAGGCATCGGCAAGTCGACCATCCTGCTGCAGACCCTGTGCAATATCGCCACGCGTTTTCCCGCCCTTTACGTCACCGGTGAGGAATCGCAGCAGCAGGTGGCCATGCGTGCGCGGCGGCTGGATCTGCCGCAGGACAAGCTCAAGGTGATGACCGAAACCTGCATCGAATCGATCATCGCCACCGCCCGCCAGGAAAAACCCAAGGTCATGGTCATCGACTCGATCCAGACCATCTTCACCGAGCAACTGCAGTCGGCGCCAGGCGGCGTGGCCCAGGTGCGCGAGAGTGCGGCGCTGCTGGTGCGCTTCGCCAAGCAGAGCGGCACGGCGATCTTTCTCGTCGGCCACGTCACCAAGGAGGGCGCGTTGGCCGGCCCGCGCGTGCTGGAGCACATGGTCGACACCGTGCTGTATTTCGAGGGTGAGTCCGACGGTCGCCTGCGCCTGCTACGGGCGGTGAAGAACCGTTTCGGCGCGGTCAACGAACTGGGTGTGTTCGGCATGACCGACAAGGGCCTGAAGGAAGTCTCCAATCCCTCGGCGATCTTCCTCACCCGCGCGCAGGAGGCCGTGCCCGGCAGCGTGGTGATGGCTACCTGGGAAGGCTCGCGACCGATGCTGGTGGAGGTGCAGGCGCTGGTCGACACCAGTCATCTGGGCAATCCGCGCCGCGTCACCCTGGGCCTGGATCAGAACCGCCTGGCCATGCTGCTGGCGGTACTGCACCGCCACGGCGGCATTCCGACCTATGACCAGGACGTGTTCCTCAACGTGGTTGGCGGGGTCAAGGTGCTGGAAACGGCGTCCGACCTGGCACTGATGGCGGCGGTGATCTCCAGCCTGCGCAACCGGCCGCTGCAACATGACCTGCTGGTGTTCGGCGAGATTGGTCTGTCCGGCGAGATTCGTCCGGTGCCGAGCGGTCAGGAGCGTCTGAAGGAGGCGGCCAAGCATGGTTTCAAGCGCGCCATCGTGCCCAAGGGCAATGCCCCCAAGGAAGCACCGCCGGGTTTGCAGATAGTAGCCGTCACGCGCCTGGAACAGGCGCTGGATGCGCTTTTCGAGTAACTAAAGTCGCGGCTAAAACCCTTCCTGCTGTACCTGCACATGTACCAACTGTAGGAGCCCGCTTGCGGGCGATCATCGATAAAAGCATCGCCGGCAAGCCGGCTCCTACAGGTCCATCCGAGCTACGTCTTTGTATCGGCTGCGGCGTTCTGCCGCGAGTGGGGCGGGTCGAAAATTGACCGAGGTCAATAAGTAGCAGGCTATCGACGCGCAGCATGAAGGCGTATCCACTGAAGGAGACGCCATCATGTTCCTGTTCTTCGATTTCTTTTCCCGGGCTTTCAACTTCGACGCCAAGGCCATTGAGTCGCGCGATGCGCGTCGTCAGGCGCAGCGTATTCAGGCGCGTCGCCAGCGTCGTGAACAGGCAGAGGCTGCCTGCTTGCGCCACTGACTGCTAGGCTCTGTACGAAAAGTGCCTGCGCTCGGTGATGCTTCGTTAAAAACCGGTTCGGAATGCTCATTTACCACTCGTAAACTGCGCTTCCTCACCGGTTTTTGCCTCGCCTGACCTTCGCTCGACGACTTTTCGTATAGAACCTAGTCGTCTTCGCCCAATGCCGCCAGTTCACGTTCCAGCAGTTGCTCATCACCAAGATTGAGCTCGATCAGGCGGCGCAGGTGGCTGATCGATTCCAGGTCGATATGCCGACAGACGAAGCCGAGCGACTGCGGCTGGGTGCGCGTCAGTACCACTTCCATCTTCACCTTGGCTTCGTCCCCCAGTTCGATAAGGGCTTCGAAGGGCTGGTTCGGGTCCCCGTTCCAGTCGCGCGGGGTCTTGATCAGCAGGCCCTTGAGAGAGATATCGTGCAGAGCTGCCGACCATTGTCGCTCACCCTGAGCGATGACGGTGGGGGCGTCGAAGGCGATGCGCTGAAAGCGCCGACGCTCGTTGGCTGATTCACTCATGCCCATACTCCTGAAGGATTTACATCACTATAGCCAAGGCTGACGGCCCCGTGCTTTGCCGCTGTGTCGCAGCGCACAGCTGAGACACACCAGTTTGACAGGTGGCCAAGTTTCGCCAAAGCTCCTTGTGTAGTTTTTATTACTCAATATTGCGGAGCGACACATATGAGCAAGCGACTGCTGGGTAAAGGTTTGGTCTTCGGTCTGTTGAGCATGGCCAGTGTTGGTGCGTTTGCCGATGCTGCGGGCGGTAATGGCTGCGGCTGGGGCAACATGCTGTTCGAAGGGCAGCGCGGCATGGCCCCGCACTTCCTGGCCACCACTACCAACGGCACCTCGGGTAATGCCACCTTCGGCATGACTTCCGGTACCAACGGCTGCGATACCAGCGGCGCGCTGGGTTACAACGGTCGCTCCATGCTGGCAATGAATGGCATGCTCGATTCGATTGCCGAAGACATGGCCATGGGCCAGGGCGAAGCGCTGGACGCCTACGCTACCTTGCTGGGCGTGGAGGCTCAGGATCGTGCGCACTTCGCCAAGGTCACTCACGACAACTTCGGCAGCATCTTCAGCAAAGCCGACGCCACCAGTGAGCAGGTGCTGGCAGCCACGCTCGAGGTGATGAGCCGTGACGCGCAACTGGCGCGCTACGTGAAACAGCCGGCCTGAGATTAATCCCCGGCAAAAACAAGCCCGCCAATTTGGCGGGCTTGTTCATTTCAGACAGCGTATCAGTTGCCGTATACCGGGAACTTCGCGCACAGCGCCTTGACCTGCTCACGCACGCGGCCTTCGACTTCATCATTGCCGATGTTGGCCAGTACGTCGCAGATCCAGCCTGCCAGTTGACGGCACTCGTCTTCCTTGAAGCCGCGAGTGGTGACGGCGGGGGTGCCGATACGCAGGCCGGAGGTGACGAACGGCGAACGCGGATCGTTCGGTACGCTGTTCTTGTTGACGGTGATGAAGGCGCGGCCCAGGGCAGCGTCAGCATCCTTGCCGGTAATGTCCTGCTTGATCAGCGAGAGCAGGAACAGGTGGTTCTCGGTGCCGCCGGAGACCACGTCGTAGCCGTTGTCGATGAACACCTGGGCCATGGTCTGGGCGTTCTTGATCACCTGTGCCTGGTAAGCCTTGAACTCAGGTTGCAGCGCTTCCTTGAAGCACACCGCCTTGGCGGCGATGACGTGCTCCAACGGGCCGCCCTGGCCGCCCGGGAATACCGCGGAGTTGAACTTCTTCTCCAGCTCTTCGTTCTTGCGCGCCAGGATCAGACCGCCGCGCGGGCCGCGCAGGGTCTTGTGCGTGGTGGTGGTAACCACGTCGGCGAACGGCACCGGGTTCGGGTACAGACCCGCAGCGACCAGGCCGGCCACGTGGGCCATGTCGACGAACAGGTAGGCACCGACCTTGTCGGCGATGGCGCGGAAACGCGGGAAGTCCAGTACCTGCGAGTAGGCGCTGAAGCCGGCGATGATCATCTTCGGTTTGTGCTCGACGGCCAGGCGCTCGACTTCGTCGTAGTCGATCAGGCCCTGGTCGTTGATGCCGTACTGCACGGCGTTGTAGATCTTGCCGGAGAAGCTGACGCTGGCACCGTGGGTCAGGTGGCCGCCGTGGGCCAGGCTCATGCCCAGCACGGTGTCGCCGGCGTTGAGCAGGGCCATGTACACGGCGCTGTTGGCCTGGCTGCCGGAATGCGGCTGGACGTTGGCGTAGTCGGCGCCGAACAGCTCCTTGGCGCGGTCGATGGCGAGTTGCTCGACCACGTCGACGTACTCGCAACCACCGTAGTAACGCTTGCCCGGATAGCCTTCGGCGTACTTGTTGGTCAGCACGCTACCCTGGGCTTCCATCACCGCCGGGCTGGTGTAGTTTTCCGAGGCGATCAGCTCGATGTGCTCTTCCTGGCGCTGGGCTTCCTGCTCCATCGCGGCAAAGAGTTCGGCGTCATAACGAGCGAGGGTCAAATCACGGCTGAACATGGCGGTCCCCTGAAATCAGCTGGGCGGTAGAAAGAGGGGGCGGATTCTACCGCAAAGGTCGCATTCAGGCATATGAAGGTCGGTCATGGGCCTGACAAATGGCCTTCATGCTGAGTTGGGCCCAGGGCTCGCCCGTCAACTGAGGATGAACAGCGCTGCGCCGCTGAACTGGGCCGTGAGCTGACGTGCAGGCATGGGCCTGCCCAGTAGGTAGCCCTGTACCTCGTCACAGCCGTGTTCGCGCAGGAAGTCCAGCTGCGCATGGCTTTCCACGCCTTCGGCGATCACCATCATGTTCAGGCTGTGTGCCATGGCGATGATGGCGCGGGCGATCTGCGCATCCTGTTCGCCGTCCGGCAGACCGTCGACGAAGCTGCGGTCGATCTTCAAGACGTCGATAGGGAACTGCTTGAGGTAGTTCAGCGACGAGTAACCGGTGCCGAAATCATCCACGGCGATGCACAGGCCCAGGTGCTTGAGTTCGCTGAGGGTCTGCATTGCGCTGTCCACGTCGCGCATCAGGATGCTTTCGGTCAGCTCCACTTCCAGGCAGGCCGGAGGCACCTCGGTTCTGGTCAGAATGGCGGCGATGCGCGTCGTCAGATCGCCTTCGGCGAACTGCCGGGCCGACAGGTTGACCGAGATCTTGGGGATGCGGATCTTTTCCTCATGCCAGGCCTTGAGCTGCCGGCATGCTTCCTCCAGTACCCACTCACCGACCTGCACCACCAGACCGAGCTCCTCCAGCACCGGGATGAATTCATCCGGCGGTACCAGGCCGCGTATCGGGTGACTCCAGCGCAGCAGTGCCTCGACGCCGGTCAGGCGGCAGCCGTCGCCGGAAAATTGCGGCTGGTAGTACAGCACGAACTGGCCCTGCTCCTGGGCGTGGCGCAGGTCGCTTTCCAGTTCCAGGCGTTCCAGGGCGCTGGCGTTCATGTCGGCCTGGTAGAACTGGAAGTTGTTCTTGCCGCGTTCCTTGGCGTGATACATCGCAGTGTCGGCGTTCTTCATCAGTTGGCTCAGCTCGTTACCGTCCTGCGGGGCGAGGGCGATACCGATACTGGCGGTGACGAAGAATTCGCGTCCTTCGAGGACAAAAGGGCGCGCCAGGCTGGAGAGAATCTGCTCGGCGACATGAATGGCGCGATTCAACGCGCCCTCACGGGTGGCACGCGGCTGCAACAGCAGGGTGAACTCGTCGCCGCCCATGCGTGCCACGGTGTCGTCGCCGTCGACGCAGGCCGACAGGCGCACGGCCACGTCCTTGAGCATGCGGTCGCCGGCGGCGTGACCGAGGGAGTCGTTGATCGGCTTGAAGCGGTCGAGGTCGAGGAACATCAGCACCACCCATTCGTCATGCCGTTCGGCATGCTGCAGGGCGCTGTGCAGACGATCCTGGAACAGGGTGCGGTTGGGCAGATGGGTCAGGGCGTCGTAGTAAGCCAGGCGATGGATGCGCTGTTCGCTGGCCTTGCGTTCGCTGATGTCGCTGAAGAAGCACACGTAGCTGACCAGGTCGCCTTCCTCGTCATGCACCGCGGTGATGCCGACCCAGGCCGGGAAGTTTTCGCCACCCTTGCGTTTGAGCCACACCTCGCCCTCCCAGCTGCCGCGCTGATTGAGCTGGCCGAGGATGTACTGCAGGTGCGCCGCCTGCTGGCGGTCGGCGGTGAGCATGCCGGGAAGCTGGTCGAGCACCTGGCCGGCGGAATAACCACTGACGCGGCTGAAGGCCTTGTTGACCTGAACGATGTAACCGGCCGGGTCGGTCACCAGAATCGCTGCGGTGGAGTGCTCGAATACCGTGGCGGCCATGCGCAGGTCTTTTTCCGCGCGGCGTTGCTGGCTGATGTCGCGGCCAACGCCGAGGATGCCTCCGAAGCGACCGTTCTCGTCCCACATCAGCACCAGGCGCAGCTCCACCGGGATCTTGTGGCCGTCGGCGCGCAGGCAGTCGAAGACGAACAGCTGATCTGGCAGCTCCTCGCGCAGACGCTCGAGGCGGTCACGCTCGCCGAGCGAATCGCGAATCCGCTCGAGCAGCTGGTAGAGGCTGGCGAGCTGCTGCGGGTTGGCCGCGAGGCCTTGCAGGCCGTTGGTTGTCACCCATTCGGCGTCGTAACCGAGCATGGCTTCCACCGACGGGCTGACGTAGTTCAGGTTCAGGCTGTCATCGGTGGAGACGATCACGTCGCTGATGCTTTCCGCCAGCAGACGGTAGCGTTGCTCGCTGTCACGCAGCGATTGGTTGCGCTCGATTTGCTCGGTAATGTCCTTGGCCAAGCCGATCAGGCGGCTGACGCGCCCGCGATCATCGCGCGCCAGCGCCTGCTCACGGATGCTGAACCAGCGCCACTGACCGTCGCGGTGACGCCAGCGCAGCACCGATTCCAGCAGCAGGCCGTTGCCGACCACTTTCTGCAGGTTGCGAATGCGCCAGTAGTATTCGCTGTCGTCCGGGTGCAGTACCTGCTCCCAGAAGTCGCCGGCCATCGCCTTGAGCTCGCTGACGCTATAGCCCAGCTGCAATCCGAGGCTGTGGTTGCTGAACAGCACCTGCCGGTTCTGCATGTCATGCACGTAGAGCAGGTCGGGGACCGAGCGAACCACCTCGGACCAGAAGCGCTCACGCTCGATCAGCGACAGCTCGATGCGCTTGCGGCTGGTGATGTCGCTGATGCTCAGGGTGACGGCCTGATAGTCCTGGAGCATTTCCGGCAGGCGTAGCACCAGCCAGACGTGGCGCTGCAAGCCTTGTGCGGTGACCAGCTGGGTTTCCAGCTCCATCAGGTTGGGGCCTTCGAGCACGGCCACGGCCAGGCGGTAACGCAGATCGTCGAGCTGCACCGGGCCGTTGTCGATCAGTTGCTGCCAGGCCTGCTCGGTACTCTTCACCCCGAGCAGGTTGAGCGCCACCTGATTGGCTTCGGTGAGGTGCAGGTGCTCGATCAGCTGCTCCTGGTGTGCGCTATCGGCACGCAGCCAGCGCTGCAGGCCGGCTTCGTCACGCAGCTTGTGCTGCAGCAGCAGGCTGCGCATGCCGGAGAGATCGAGGACGCACAGGGCCACGCCGGTGCCCTCGAAGATATCCTGATAGCGCCTGCGGGTTTCCTGCAGTACGCGCATGGCCTGCTGTTCATCGGTCACATCGCGCAGCACCCAGACGTAACCGGCATGGCGCCCGACCTCGCTGATATCGCTACGGGTCACGGCGAACAGTCGCTCGCGCCCCTCGCTTTCGACTCTGATCAGCTCCGGTCCCAGATCGCTGCTCAGTTGTGGACTGTTGAGCAGCAGCGGGTCGAGATCGGGCAGCAGATCAAGCAGATGGAGTTCCCCGGCCACGTTGCTGGGAACCCCGAACAGCGCTTCGGCCTGCGGGTTCAGGTAGCGCACCTTGCCATCGGCCTGGGTCACCAGAATGCGTTCTTCGACGGCACCGAGCGCGCTGGCGGCCTGGCGCAGCGAGCGGCGTGTTTCGCTATTCAGGCGCTGCAGGCTGCGCTGCTCGCGTTGCAGGCCGTACAGGGCCAGCAGGGTAAGCAGGCTGCACAGCGCGAACAGCAGGAACTTGCCGGCCAGGGTCGGCATCAGCTCGTTGCCGGCGCGTTCTGCATCGAACAGGGCGCGCAGTTGCCAGTCGCTGCCGGGCAGGGCGATCAGTTCCAGGCTTTGTGCCTGTTCTGCCGCAGTAACCGGCGCGATGATACCGCCAGCCTGTTGCAGGTCATCGGCACGTGCTATCACGCGGTGACTGAGCAGATCTTCGAGCAACCAGTCGTGCTCGCTCTGGTGCTGCTCGCGCAGCCAGCCGCGCAACGCACTGGTGCGCATGCGCAATACTCGGTGACTGTCGTCAGGCTGACGCAGCAGCAGGTAGAGCGCGCCGCCGTCCAGTGCGCTGAAGGCGAAGTGATAGGGCGCCGCGCCGCTGCGTTGCTGCTGGTTGCGAATGAAGCTGAGGTCGCGCGACTCGCTGGCGCTGTCGGCCAGCAACTGCCCGTTGGCATCGAGCCAGGCCACACTGTTGACGGTCGGGAAGATGCTGCGCAATGCCGTGACCAATTCGCTGCCGTCGCCAGCGCGCGCAGGGCTGCTTTGCAGCATCGCCTGGCCCGCCTGCGCCTTGAGGCGCATGTTCAGACTCAGGTGCTTGGCCAGTTGGGCGCTGTAACCCTGGCTCAGTTGCTTCTGACTATCGAGCAACTGGCGGTATTCCTGGGTCAGCTGCCAGGCCAGCAATCCCAGCATCGCCAGCACCAGCACCACCAGTGCACGGCGCAATGCTGCGCGCGACTCGCCCGGGGAGGAGGAAGGCAGGGATGAGGGAGTCGACACGTTCTGTGAACCTGCAGCCAGTGCTGGGCTATTTTAAGCGTTGAGACGCGCGGGCATGCCTGCGCTCGCGCGAGCCGGCTAGAATGCCTGCAAACGTGGCCAAGTGCCAGCTGCGCCGACGAACGTAGGTTTGCCCTGTCACGCACATTCCGGTAGTTTTGCGCCGCGCGCGTGAACTGTCCGCGCGGTACTTGGCGTTCGCCACCGCAGGGGCTAAGGTCTCTGCACATTGCGTACACGTAAGTGGTGTGAAAACTGATGGCTAGCGCACGTTAACGACCCTGGCTTTTCGGTAGGAGCGGCTTCAGCCGCGAATTTCGCGGATAAATCCGCTCCTACAGGGTGTACAACAGCTAACGCGAACATAGCCCCTCAACGCATTCATCATGTTTTCACGCGACCTGCATGGCGCGCCGTTTCCAGCTCCCAATTCTCACCAGTCAGGTTCTCCATGGCTCAGTACGTCTACAGCATGCATCGGGTCAGCAAGGTTGTCCCGCCGAAGCGTGAAATTCTCAAGGACATCTCCCTGTCATTCTTCCCAGGCGCCAAGATCGGCGTGTTGGGCCTCAACGGTGCCGGTAAGTCCACGCTGCTGCGCATCATGGCCGGCGTCGACACCGAGATCGACGGCGAGGCCCGTCCGATGCCGGGGATCAAGGTCGGCTACCTGCCGCAGGAGCCGCAGCTCGACCCGAGCAAGACGGTGCGCGACATCGTCGAAGAGGCGGTAGGCGAGATCAAGCAGGCCCAGGCCCGTCTTGACGAGGTCTACGCCGCTTACGCCGAGCCGGATGCCGACTTCGACGCCCTGGCTGCCGAGCAGGCCAAGCTCGAAGCCATCCTGCAAGCCTCCGACGGCCACAACCTCGAGCGCCAGCTGGAAGTGGCCGCCGACGCCCTGCGCCTGCCGCCATGGGATGCCAAGATCGAACACCTGTCCGGTGGCGAGAAGCGCCGCGTGGCGCTGTGCCGCCTGCTGCTGTCGGCGCCCGACATGCTGCTGCTGGACGAACCGACCAACCACCTGGACGCCGACTCGGTGGCCTGGCTGGAGCGCTTCCTGCACGATTTCCCCGGCACAGTGGTAGCGATTACTCACGACCGTTACTTCCTCGATAACGTCGCCGGCTGGATTCTCGAACTCGACCGCGGCCACGGTATCCCCTACGAGGGCAACTACTCCGGCTGGCTGGAGTCGAAGGCCAACCGTCTGGCTCAGGAAGCCAAGGCCGAGGCATCGCACGCCAAGGCGATGAAGGCCGAACTGGAGTGGGTACGCCAGGGTGCCAAGGCACGCCAGTCCAAGTCCAAGGCACGTCTGCAGCGCTTCGAGGAGATGCAGTCGCAGGAATTCCAGAAGCGCAGCGAGACCAACGAGATCTACATCCCGGCCGGCCCGCGCCTGGGCGACAAGGTCATCGACTTCCACAACGTGTCGAAGTCCTTCGGCGACCGCGTGCTGATCGACGACCTGTCCTTCAGCATCCCCAAAGGCGCCATCGTCGGCGTGATCGGCGGTAACGGTGCGGGTAAATCGACCCTGCTGCGCATGATCACCGGCAAGGAGCAGCCGGATTCCGGCACCATCGAGATCGGCGAAACCGTACAGATCGCCAGCGTCGAGCAAAGCCGCGACATGCTCGACGGCAACAAGACCGTGTGGGAGCAGATTTCCGATGGCTTCGACATGATCAAGGTCGGCAACTACGAGGTGCCGTCGCGTGGTTATGTCGGGCGCTTCAACTTCAAGGGCGCCGACCAGCAGAAGTTCGTCAAGGACCTCTCCGGCGGTGAGCGTGGGCGTCTGCACATGGCGTTGACCCTGAAGCAGGGCGGCAACGTGCTGCTGCTCGACGAACCGTCCAACGACCTCGACGTGGAAACCCTGCGTGCGCTGGAAGAGGCGCTGCTGGATTTCCCGGGCGCCGCCGTGGTGATTTCCCACGATCGCTGGTTCCTCGACCGTATCGCCACGCACATTCTCTCCTACGAGGACGATGGCAAGGTCAACTTCTTCGAAGGCAACTACACCGAGTTCGAAGCCGACCGCAAGAAACGCCTGGGCGATGCCGCCGCGCAGCCGCACCGCGTGCGTTACAAGAAGCTGGCGTAGGGTGGGTTAGCGGCGCCAGGCACGTAATTGGCTGGTTGCACGAGCAGAGTGCGCCGCGTAACCCACCATGCGATATCCCGGTGTTACGCCGGGATGAAAAAACGGAGCCTGCGGGCTAATGCCAGTCAGTTAAGCCGTTGCACTCGATTTTTGTAGGAGCCGGCTTGCCGGCGATCCGCCATAAAAAGCATCGCCAGCAAGCTGGCTCCTACGAAAAGCGCCCCCTCTACTGCAAGTAGGAGGGGATGGTGACGAACTTATCTGATCAGCATTAGCCTGCGGGCTCCGTTTTTCGTTGCGGGTACAGGCTCTCTGTAGGAGCGGCGCCCCGCCGCGAACCGGGGGACACGAAAAGCTTCGCCCCGGGGCGGAACGCCTATCCGTTCGGCGTGTGTGTCGCTCGAAAGAGCACTACGTATCTGTAGGCGCCGCGCCTCGCGGCGAATCGATCATGCGTTCAGCACAAATCCACAAGCTTCGCCCCGGGGCGGGGCTCCCACGCAAGACCGCCTTATAGTGCTTATCTGATTGGCATCAGCTTTTTCGTTGGTGTAGGTTTGGTGCCCTCAAAGCCTGGCCAGCAGGCTCTCCAGCGCTTTGGCCTGATCCTCGGCCAGATCGATGATGTGAAAGCCGGCCCAACAATGCTGGCCGTCGGCGCCGGGGCGGCTCCACAGGCAATCGGCGCCCAGACGCACTTCCTGTACCGCATCGCTACCTGAGGTGCACACCAGGCGGCATTCCAGCACCGCGTCGGCGGTATGGGGGGTGTCGCTGAACAGCATGAAGCCATCGGCAGACAGGTCGACTATCCGGCCCAGGCGCTGGCCGCTGTTGAGGTCGAAGACCTCCAGCTGCATTTCGGTGCCATGGCGGCTGTGTAGGCGACGCTCTTCCATGGAAAGTCCTCAGCGGGGTTCGGCCGTGCGCCCGGTGAAACGCTGCAGCACACGGTAAATGGCAGTCAGCGCGCGATCCACCAGGGGCGCCGCGCGTTCGGGTGTCACGATGCGGGCCAGGCCCTTTTCCATCTCGCTGGCCAGCAGGGTCAGCGGCTTGATCGCCACGCGCTGGCCACTGTGGTCGACGAACATGTAGTTGTGCGTGGTCGGGCTGAACCAGGAAAGCTTGAGCGCGCGGCTCTTGCCGCCCTCGACGAACTCGAACCAGGTGCCGAACTCGACGCTGGCCAACTCCTTGGCCAGGGCTTGTGCGCGTGCCGATAGCTTGCTGCGCGAAGGTGCCTGGCGAGCCAGATCGGCATCCTCGCCGAGCATTGCGCCCAAGGGGCTTTCTGGCAGGGTGGGTTTGAGCTGTGCGGCCAACTGTGGTTGTTTGGCTTGCACCGCATGCTGGCAGGCCACTAGGTCCTGCAGCAGGCGACGGATGCCGTCTTCGTGATAGCCGCCGAGCAATTCCAGGCCCTTGCGCAGGTCGCTGAGCATCGGCACGCGCTGCTCCTGCAATTGCAACGCCTCGGCCTCGTTCAGCGGCGTGCCGCTCCAGGCCAGCTGCTCGGCCACTTCGCAGGAGCGCTTCCATTCCGAGCTTTGCTCGCCATGGCGCAGCAGGACGAAAACCAGTACATCGGCCCAGGTCAGCTCGAGGAAGTTGCGGATGATTGTCGGTAGATTGCGCTGCCCGATGCATCGCTGAATCACCTCGAGTGCCTGCTCGCGAGCCCCCAGTAGGCGATCACGGCCCTTGGCTGCCTCGACTGCGCGGCGTTCGCGCAGCTCGACCTTGTGGCGCAGGGTTTCGACGTATTCGTTGAACTCCTCGATCAGGCTGTCGAACAGCCCCAGATCACCGCTGAAACCGTGAATCACCCGTTCGACCACCCACTGCATCTTGGCCAGCAGGCCGCGTTCGTCGCCCTCGTTGCCGTACAGCACACCGGCCTGGGCCATGGTGTTGAGCAGGCGCCGCGCCGGATGGTGGTGCTGGGTGAACAGCGCCTTGTCCTGCAGCGCGATTTTCAGATAGGGCGTATGCAGGTGCGACAGCGCTGTCTTGCAGGCGTCCGGCAGGTTCTCGTCATCGAGGATGAAGTCGAACAGCATGCCAACCAGGTCGATCACGTCGGCTTCCTGATCGGACACCTTGCTGTCGCCCGGCAGGCTGCTGTGCGATTCCAGTTGCTGCTGCAGGTCGGCCTTGAGGCCTTCAACGGCCTGCGGTTGATGCAGGCGCTGGGTCAGTTCGTGGGCTGACTGCTGTTGCATGCGGTTGAGCGCAGCGAGTAACTCGCTGGCGCTGTAGGTGCGGCTGGCCTCGCGCGGAGAGAAGCTGACGATGCTCCGTGTACCGCCCAGCAGCGGGGCGTCCGGGTGGCTCTGGCGGTGCTCGCCGAGCAGGCTGGACAGGCCGCTGAACAGCGCGCCCGGATCGCTCGGCGGCGGTGCGCTGAGATCCAGATCGAACAGCGCCGGTTCTACGGGCGCTGGCGTCGTGCCCGGTCTGCCCGCTGCTTGTTGGGGCGTCGGGGCTTCTGGCGCTGGCGCATCGGGGCGGCTGACGCTTTGATTGATCTGTGCGCTGTACTTGAGGTTGGGCAGCACGCCGGCATCGATCAGGCGCTGGTTGAGTGCGCCATAGAGTGAATCGAGGCTCTGCATCACATGGCGATCGAAGAGCATGTAGAGGATGGTCTTGATCTGCAGTGGGAAGGGGCAGGGCGCCAGCGCATCGCGAAACGCCTGGGCAATGGCCTGTGGGCCGAAGGGGTTGCTGTCCTCGCCGAGCTTCTGACCATTGTTGAGCAGCGCCAGGCGTTGCTCCAGAGCGAATAGCGGCTGGGTGCAGCGTGCCTTGACCCGGCTGACCATATTGGTGACTTGTAGGGTTTCTTCGTAATCCTCGTTCTGCACCAGGGCCAATTGCTCGGGGTCCATTTCGGCCGGTGTCTGATCCTGCAGCTTGCCGTCGAGGAAATCGGAAAAATTGTTGGCGATGGCCTGGTGGTAGCTGCGCTCGATCTGTGGACGCTGGCGGCGGATCTCGCGCATGTTGTCGAAGAACAACGTCTGCACCTTGTTGTTCTCGGCTTTCTCGGCGCACTCGAACAGGGTGTCATCGACTTGGCCGAATACACCGCTCAAATGCTCCGCCAGGCGATTCATCACCAGCTTACGGCAGGCTTGTACCAGATCGCTGAAACGCGGCTGTATACCGCGGCTGGCGAGGCTAACCACCTTGGGATGAATGGGGGGCTTGTCCTGGTTGCTCATGGACTGTCCTGGCTGGCGTCTTCGGCTGGCGCGTCCTGCGTCGTGCCACAGTTCGATGAAACATATAGTAGTCCATGGCTTGTCTGCAAAGCATTGTCGTAAAAGCAGTTTGCAGGGGTTGACAGGGAAATTTTGCTACGTAAAATGGCGCGCCTCTGAAGCGGTAAAGCGAAAGCCAAAGCGCAGCAGAGCTGGAAGACCGAAGTTCCGCGATAGCTCAGTCGGTAGAGCAAATGACTGTTAATCATTGGGTCCCTGGTTCGAGTCCAGGTCGCGGAGCCAACTTCCAATCGGGGTATAGCGCAGTCCGGTAGCGCGCTTGCTTTGGGAGCAAGATGTCGGGAGTTCGAATCCCCCTACCCCGACCATATTTGGGTCGTTAGCTCAGTTGGTAGAGCAGTTGGCTTTTAACCAATTGGTCGTAGGTTCGAATCCTACACGACCCACCACTACAACGAACAAGCCCGCCTAGTGCGGGCTTGTTCGTTTCTGCGCCTCACGCGCGTCTGGGCCGTCTCGCATTGTCCCGGCCACGCTGGCCGGTTCGCACAGGTGCGTCATACGCACCACGGGCGATCGGCTGTCTCGCAAAGGGGAATGCCAACATTTTTTCCTACGGGCGCTTCAGCTCGTAGGGTGGGCTTTAGCCCACCAGCGGTCGACGTGGGCTGAAGCGGATCGCCGCCCGGCCCACCCTACAAGACTGGAATTGCGCTGCGTGCTTGTCTCCCCTCTCCCGCTTGCGGGAGAGGGGCCGGGGGAGAGGGGGATCGGCAGGCCTTGGGTGGCTGATGCGAACAGCCTTTCGTAGGAGCCCCGCCTCGGGGCGAAGCTTTTCCAGCCGCGCCGCCCAGGTTCGCGGCGGGTCGCCGCTCCTACAGTTACCTATTGGGTCGCTTCTAGTGCAGCTTCAGGCGTGGCTCGGTGCTGCGCCCGATACGGTCGCTGAGCATCAGCAGCAAGGTGCGTGGTACGCCATACAGGGCCATCTGGTGCATGCGATACAGCGACACGTAGAACACCCGTGCCAGCCAGCCTTCGAGCATGACGCTGCCGGTCAGGTTGCCCATCAGGTTACCCACCGCGGAGAAGCTCGACAGCGAGATCAGCGAGCCGTAATCGCGATAGCGGTATTCCGGCAGTGGCTGGGCGCTGATCTTCAAGCGTAGTGACTTGGCCAGCAGCGATGCCTGCTGATGCGCTGCCTGGGCGCGTGGCGGCACGTTGCGGCCCTCAGTGCCTGGCTGCGGACAGGCTGCGCAGTCGCCGAAGGCGAATACGTCGTCATCGAGCGTCGTTTGCAGGGTCGGACGAACCTGCAGCTGGTTGATGCGGTTGCTCTCCAGGCCGTCGAGATCCTTGAGAAAACCGGGGGCGCGAATGCCGGCAGCCCAGACTTTCAGGCTGGCCGGGATGAAGTTGCCGTCGGCGGTTTTCAGGCCGTCGGCAGTCACTTCGCTGACAGCCGCACCGGTCAGCACGGTGACGCCGAGCTTCTCCAGGGTCTGATGCACCGGCCGTGCGATGCGCTCGGGCAGAGCAGGCAGCACACGCGGCCCGGCCTCGATCAGGGTGATGCGCATGTCTTCGGGGCGAATGCGGTCTAGGCCATAGGCGACCAACTGCTTGGCCGCGTGGTGCAGTTCTGCTGCCAGCTCGACCCCGGTGGCACCGGCGCCGACGATGGCGATATCGATCTTCGAACCGTATTCGTTCTCGCTGGCATGTGCACGCAGGTAGTGGCTGAGCATGCGGCGATGGAAGCGCTCGGCCTGCGCGCGGGTGTCGAGGAAAATGCAGTGCTCGGCGGCACCAGGCGTGCCGAAGTCATTGGTGGTGCTGCCAACGGCAATGACCAGGCTGTCGTAGGTGATGCGGCGTTCAGGCATCAGTACCTGGCCATCGTCATCCAGCGTCGGTGCCAGGGTGATGCTCTTGCTGGTACGGTCGAGGCCGGACATGCGCCCGAGCTGGAACTCGAAATGGTTCCACTTGGCCTGGGCCACGTAGTTCAGTTCGTCTTCCGAGGAGTTCAACGAGCCGGCGGCCACTTCGTGCAGCAGGGGCTTCCAGATGTGGGTGAGGTTGGCGTCGACCAGAATGATCCGGGCAGCGCCACTCTTGCCCAGTTTTCTACCAAGGCGGGTGGCCAGCTCCAAACCGCCGGCGCCGCCGCCGACAATCACGATGCGATGGGACATGGATATTGCTCACAAGGCTTTGAAAAAGACGGTGTGAGTGCGAGAGGGCGAGCGCAAGGCAGCTCATAGCACCAGTCGACTCAGCAAGCGGCTCAGCAGGCCCAGGCCAATGGTCACGACCACGACCAGCGCCAGCAGACGCCAAACGCGAAACGGCTGACGTTCAACCTGATGCTGCGGTGCGCTCAGGTATTGGTCGACTTTCTGTTGGTCTTCGGGGCTCAGGCGACTGGTCATGGGGGGCCTCTGCTTGAATGCGGCTATCTTAGCAGGCTGTTGAAAAACTATCTGCGTTGCCACTGCTGCGTTAAAAACAGGCTCAAAATGCTCATTTACAGCTCGTAAAGTCGAGCGCGACTCCGACCGTTTTTCGCCTTTTTTTGCCTTGCATTGGCTGCCTCGGCTCGGGCTTCCTGCTTCGCTCTACCTCCTGCATCCATGCAGTCGTCGCCTACGTTTTTCAACGGCCTGCTAGGCGTGCCCGCCAGCCTTGGCGAGCGTCGTTGTCCAGCGGGTCAGATATCGTTTCGAGGGATTCCGCGCTTACGGCGTCCTCCAGGCGGATGATGCCGCCCTCGATCACACGAGCGGTAATGCCGCCATGGCCGCGCATGGCCTGGAAGGTGCCGCGACCGAGACGTTCCTCCAGGCGGGCGCAGGGTTGGCACCAGCCGGTGGTTTCCAGCAGCGCCTGGCCGATGCGAAAGCGCCGGCCCTTGAGGCTGAACAGATTGATGCCGGCGACCGCGATATTGCGGCGCAGCTCGCTGGGCTGCATGGGCGCATCGCGGCCGAGCAAGGCGGCAACCACGGCCAGGTGCTCCCACTGAATCAGCGTGACCTGGCGTGCATTGCGTGGCCCGGGGCGGCTGTGATCGCCGGTCAGGCCGGCGTCGCGGCGGGCTTCCACGGCCTCGACTTCGAGCATCGCCTCACGTGGTCTGGGGCGTACACCCAGCCAGCGCACCTGACCGACTTGCGGTACGTCGGCGAGCAATTCCTGCAATGGGCTCACAGGCCGATACCAATATCGAACAGCAGGCTGCGCCCGAGGTTCTGCCGCAGAAAATCCGGAGCATCCGGGTGAGCGAACAGCACGCGGGCGAAGCGCGGGCCAACCAGCGACAGCGAGCGCCAGCCCTGGCGCAGATATTCGGTGGGCGGCGGGAAGTGGCTGTTGCAGTCGAGCACAGCGCGCTTGAGGCTGACGAAGGCGACCAGATCGAGTTCGCCGAGGTCGATGCCACGCTCGTGATAGTTATGCGCCTTCTTGCGCAAGGTCGGCGCCAGACGCGCCTGCATCTCGCTGGCTGGAATACGTTTGGGGCGCGCTTCGCGCCTGACCAGTTGGCTGAGGGAAAAGGCGCTGCGGCGACGCTCCAGCTCGGCGCGCCACTCGTCATTGAGGCGCCGGCCCTCATCGAGAACGAAGAACACTTCGAAATTGGCATCGCGAAACAGTACGTCCGGCGGCTCCTGGCCACTGGGCGTGAAGTCATCGCTGTGATGGCGCACGTTCAGCGCTTGCAGCAGGCGTTGACAGACCCAACGCTCACGCTCCCATTTCTTCGCGTTGGAGAGGAAGGCATTGGCCTGTTCGGCCTGGTGCGTAAGTAAGCGCAGATAATCGGAATCGTCCATGTCTGAAGCTTAGCCGCAGCGCTTACCCGCATGCCAGTGCCTGCAGCCTCGGTCGTTCCGGTGAGCGCGGAAATCCAGCAGGGTTTTTTTGGCTGTTGTCGATCAATGGCAGGGCAGCTGCTCTGCCGGCAAAATCAAATCCGAGTACCGGTGTAGACTGCCGGGCATGGCAATAAATGAAGGAGAGGGTGTGCGCGCATGATCGCTTCCAACCTGCTGGCGTTCTCCACCTTGCTGGGCGGCTGGCTGGTCTACGGGCTGGCGCTGCTCTGGGCGATAACACGGGCGCCCTGGGTCGAACTGTTCAGTGACCTGCGCCGCCAGCATCTGCTGTTCGGCACCATGCTCGCGCTGTTTCTGCTGTGGCTGGTGCGCCGCGATTTCGACTCCGGGCTTTCCTACCACTTCATCGGTATGACCGCCGTAACCCTGCTGCTCGACTGGCCACTTGCCGTGCTGGCGGGCCTGGCTGCGCAGCTTGGTCTGCTGGCTATCGGTCGCATGGACCTGGCCTCGCTCGGCATCAACGGCGTGCTGCTGGTGCTGATTCCGGTGCTGGTCACCGAGCTGTGCGCAATCCGTGTCGAGCGCGCGCAGCCGCGTAACCTGTTCGTCTACATCTTCTTCTGCGGTTTCTTCCCGGCAGCGCTGGCTACGCTGATGACGCTGCTCGGTGGCCTCGCGCTGTTGTGGATGGACGGGCTGTTCCCCATGCCGCCCTGGCTGGACGACTTTGCCGGCTACCTGTGGCTGGTGGCGTTCCCCGAGGCCTTTATCAACGGCACCATCGTCACCGCGTTGGTGGTGTTCTACCCGGACTGGCTGGAAACCTTCAACCGCAGCCGCTATCTGCAGGCGCCCTGGAAGGAGGGTGATCACGGCGAGTGAATGACGCTTTATTGCCTGATTGAATGGCGGCGAGCGGATTGATCCCCGTCAATATCTGAAACGGGCCTGCCGCCATGCTGTGAGAAACGCCTCCGAGAGACTTGAACATGAGTATTCACAGCTGGGCAAGAAACGCTGTTCAGGACGATTTGCATGACGCCGAAGTGCAGGGTCATGAGCCTGTTGTGGCACTGCGTGCGCTGCTGTCGGAGGTCGTACAGCGGAGCAGGGCGCTGCGTGATCCCCGGGAGTTGGCGCACGAACTGCAGTTTCTCGCCGACAACCTCGACGATGACCGCGACTACGCTTTTATGCGGCCATAGAAAGCTGCATAGCAACCTGTAGGAGCCGGCTTGCTGGCGATGCTCTTGTACTTGATCGCCCGCAAGCGGGCTCCTACGGACAAGCTGCGCTAGTCACGATGCTTTCCTCGTCGCCAAGAGTGGTAGCGAGAGACGAGCCAATCGGCTCTTTCCAGGCCTGTAATCAATGTGGCCGTGTCGGCAGGTCGCCGCTGAACATCTCGTCTTCCAGGTCATTGCCGGGAATCGCATGCTCTTCAGCGGCCCAGGCGCCCAGATCGATCAGCTTGCAGCGCTCGCAGCAGAAGGGGCGGTAGGTGTTTTCGGCTTTCCACTCGACGGGTGCGCTACAGGTTGGGCATTGAACGGTAATGGTCATGGCTGGCCTCCACGCAGGGTCAGATAGAAGTTGTGCAGGCGCTCGACCTCCGCGTCCAGCCAGGCCATATCACGATCATTGACCAGCACGTCGTGAGCATGGCGCAGGCGCTCTTCGCGGCTGGCCTGGGCCTGCATGATGGCGCGAACCTGTTCTTCCGAACTCTGGTCGCGCGCGATGGTGCGTTGCACCTGCAACTCGGCAGGCGTGTCGACGACCAATATGCGTTGGGTCATCTGCCGCTGGCCGGACTCGACCAGTAGTGGCGACACCAGAATGGCATAGGGCGATTCTGCGCGCGCCAGCACCTGAACGATCTCCTGACCGATCAGCGGGTGCAGCAGACTTTCCAGCCAGCGGCGCTGCTCGGGGTCGGCAAATATCAGCTTGCGCAGTGCGGCGCGGTCCAACTCGCCATTGGCTTGCAGTACGCCCGCGCCGAAATGCTCGACGATCCTGGCCAGCGCCGGACGCCCTGGCTCGACCACCCAGCGCGCCGCATGATCGGCGTCCACCACGTGCACGCCACGTTCGATAAAGCCTTGCGCCACCGCGCTCTTGCCGCTGCCAATGCCACCAGTCAGGCCGAGTATCCAGGGTTTCATAACGCCAATGCGGTCTCGTTACTGCTCAAGGCCGCGATTGTAGGGGGGATTGCTGGATGATGCGAACCGCGTGTACCGCGATCCGTCATCCCCGCGAAGGCGGGGACCCAGCTCGTGGAGTCAGGATAACTCCTGGACTCCCGCTTTCGCAGGAATGACGAGTGTCGCTGGGTTAGCTCAAACCCTGTAGGAGCCGCGCCCCGCGGCGAATGGTGCTGAGGGGCAGCGCTAAATTCAAAAGCTTCGCCCCGGGGCGGGGCTCCTACAACTTGGGCAACTATGGCTGTTTGACTCAAAACCCAGCGAACTTCAGATAACTGCCGGTAATCACATCGCCCCACAGCAGAGCGATCCACCCGGCAATCGCCAGATAGGGGCCGAAGGGAATCGGCGTGCCGGAATCGCTGCCACGCATGCGCAGCAGAATCACACCTAGCACCGCGCCGACCAGCGACGACAGCAGAATGGTCAGCGGCAGAACCTGCCAGCCACCCCAGGCCCCGAGCATCGCCAGCAGCTTGAAGTCACCGTAACCCATACCTTCCTTGCCGGTGATCAGCTTGAACAGCCAGTACACCGACCACAGGCTCAGATAACCGGCAATCGCCCCCCACAGGGCGTCTTCAAGGCTGGTGAACAGTCCGAAGTAATTGACGATCAAGCCCAGCCACAGCAACGGCAGCACCAGTACATCCGGCAGAATCTGGTGATCGGCATCGATCAGACTCATCGCCAGCAGCCCCCAGGCCAGCACCAGCATCGCTCCGGCCTGCCAGGTGAAACCGAAATGCCAGGCGACGTAAGCGGAAAGCAGCCCGCAGGCCAGTTCAACGATGGGGTAACGCTTGCTGATCGGGATTTTGCAGTTCGTACACTTGCCGCGCAGGAACAGATAGCTAATGACCGGGATGTTCTCCCAGGGGCGGATCTCATGGCCGCATTGTGGGCAGCAGGAATTGGGCAGGATCAGGTTGAAGGTCTGAGCGGTTGGTGCCGGCGGCAATTCCAGCACCTCGCGCGCCTGACTCTGCCAATCACGTTGCAGCATCAACGGTAGGCGATAGATCACTACATTGAGGAAGCTGCCAATCAGCAGGCCCAGTAGCAGAGCACACAAAACAAAGGCCAGCGCATGGCTGGCCAGAAAGTCGATAGCAAGCATTTAAACCACGGCGCCCAGCTGGAAGATAGGTAGGTACATGGCGATGATTAGGCCGCCGATCAGTACGCCCAGTACGGACATGATGATGGGTTCCATCAGGCTGGTCAGGCCGTCAACCATGTTGTCCACTTCTGCTTCATAGAAGCTCGCTACCTTATCGAGCATCTCATCCAGCGAGCCAGACTCTTCGCCAATAGCGGTCATCTGCACGGCCATGGAGGGGAAGGTGCCGGTGGTGCGCATTGAGAAGTTAAGCTGCATGCCGGTAGATACATCTGCTTTGATCTTGTTGGTCGCATTCTTAAACACCACATTACCGGTGGCGCCGGAGACCGAATCCAGCGCATCGACCAGTGGCACGCCAGCGGCAAAAGTCGTTGATAGTGTGCGTGCGAAGCGGGCTACCGCAGATTTGTAAAGAATGTCGCCGACGATTGGCAGTTTCAGTACGCCACGGTCAACCGAGTCGCGCAGTTTCTGCGAGCGCTTCATCGCTTCTTTGAATGCAAAGGCAGCGGCGATGATTGCAATCAGAAAAATGAACCACCACTCCTGAAGAAATTGCGATATGCCTATTACCATCAGCGTAAAGGCAGGTAGTTCAGCGCCGAAGTTGGCGAAAACTTCCTCGAATTGCGGTACAACTTTAATGAGCAAAATGGCTGAGACGATGATGGCGACCACCACAACAGCGATTGGATAGTTCATCGCCTTCTTGATCTTAGCCTTCAGCGCTTCGGTCTTTTCTTTGTAGGTGGCAATTCGGTCCAGCAGGTTTTCCAGGGCACCGGCCTGTTCGCCAGACTCAACCAGGTTGCAATACAGTTCATCGAAGTACTGTGGTTTCTTGCGCAGCGAGGCGGCAAAACTGTTACCAGCAGCCACCTCCTGCTTCACCTCGTCGACCAGCTTGCGCATGTTGGGGTTGTCGAAGCCCTCTGAGATGATGTCGAAGGACTGCAGCAGTGGCACGCCAGCTTTCATCATGGTCGCCATCTGCCGGGTAAACAGGGCGATATCCATGGGTTTGATCTTCTTGCCTGCGCTGAAGAGCGACACCCCCTTTTTGCGTACTTTGGTCGGATTGATCCCCTGTTTGCGCAGTTGCGCCTTGACCAAGGACGGGTTCTGCCCGCTGAGCTCCCCCTTGACGACGGCACCGCTTTTGTTCTTGCCTTCCCAGGTGAACACACTGGTTTTTAGAGCTTTTTCCGCCATGGTTAATCCTTGGTTACGCGGTTGACTTCCTCAAGGCTGGTGACCCCTTGCATGGCCTTGAGCAAAGCGGAGGTGCGTAGGTCATTAAAGCCGTCTTTACGCATCTGCGCGGCAATATCGATGGAGTTGCCTTCCTCCATGATAATCCGCTGCAGGTTGGGCGTGTTTTTAACCACTTCATAAATACCGACACGCCCTTTGTAACCGCCCTTGCAGTTTTCACAGCCCACCGGGCCATAAATCTTGAAGCTGCCGATCTTGTCCTCGGGGAAGCCTTCGGCCAGTAGCGTCTCGCGCGGTACGTCCACTTCCTTCTTGCAGCTATTGCACAGCTTGCGTGCCAGGCGCTGGGCGATGATCAGGTTGACCGAGGTGGCGATGTTGAAGGAGGGTACGCCCATATTACGCAGGCGGGTCAGGGTTTCCGCAGCGCTGTTGGTGTGCAGGGTGGACATCACCATATGCCCGGTCTGTGCGGCCTTGACGGCAATGGAGGCGGTGTCCAGATCGCGGATTTCCCCGACCATGATGATGTCCGGGTCTTGGCGCAGAAAGGCGCGCAGCGCCTGGGTAAAGTCCATGCCCTGCTTGGGGTTGACGTTGACCTGGTTGATGCCCTCCAGGTTGATCTCCACCGGGTCTTCGGCGGTGGAAATATTCACATCTGGTGTGTTGAGGATGTTCAGGCCGGTATAGAGCGATACCGTCTTTCCCGAGCCAGTGGGGCCGGTGACCAGAATCATGCCCTGGGGCTGCTTCAGGGCGTTCATATACAGCTCTTTCTGTTCTTCCTCATAACCCAGTGCATCGATGCCCATTTGCGCGCTAGTAGGGTCGAGAATCCGCATCACGATCTTCTCGCCCCATAAGGTGGGCAGGGTGTTGACGCGAAAGTCGATGGCCTTGGTCTTGGAAATCTTCATCTTGATCCGGCCGTCCTGCGGCTTGCGCCGCTCGGAAATATCCAAGGCGGCCATCACCTTGAGGCGAGCGGAAATCCGTGGCGCCAGCTGGATGGGCGGGCGAGCGACCTCATGGAGGATACCGTCGGTACGAAAGCGCACTCGATAGGCTTTTTCGTAAGGCTCGAAGTGCAGGTCCGATGAGCCGCCCTTGATGGCATCCAAAAGCATCTTGTTGACGAAGCGCACCACGGGCGCATCGTCAGCATCGGCGTTGCCGTCATTTATCTGCTTGTCGTCATCCACTGCCTGAACATCCAGGCCGTCCAGGTCGACATCGGCCAGATCTTCCATACCACTGTTGGCTGAGTCGAAGAACTTGTCGATGGCATCGCCGAGTTTGTCGTCCTCGACCAAAATGGCTTCTGTGGTCAGGCCGGTGCTGAACTGCACATCGGTGACGGCCTGGTGATTGGTCGGGTCAGAAAGCGCAACGAACAGCTTGTTACCTCGACGCCATAGCGGCAGCACGCGATGTTGGCGTACCAGTTTCTCGCTGATCAGGTCACGTGGCTGGCTTTCCTTGTCGAGGCTGTTGAGGTCGAGAAAGGAAACGCCGAACTGCTCCGAGGCTAGTTCTGCCAATGCACGACTTTTTACCAGCTTGTTCTGCACCAGGTAAGTCACCAGCGACAGCTTGTTGCGCTGGGCCTGCAGTTGCGCCTGTTGAGCGGCTTTTTCGTCCAGCAGCTCGGCCAGCACCATCTGCTTGGCCAGGCCGGAGAGGGATACGCTTTCGTTCATCGGGGGGCTCCACACTCAATGCCTGCCTTATAGCTTAGATGGTGACGTGTGCCAAACCACGTTTTATGGAGTGACGAAAAAGGTCAGTTAGTGATCAGGCGCGATGTCGCTTTGTGTGAGGGGGCTGCCAGAGCATTCGGGTTTGGCTGGTGTGTAAACTTGGCATGGTGAATGCATTGCTGTGACCAGGTCGTTGGACCTGTCCATTTCTAGGAGAGTTAGAGAATGAAAGCTCAAATGCAAAAGGGTTTTACCCTGATTGAATTGATGATCGTGGTTGCGATCATTGGTATTCTTGCTGCTGTCGCGTTGCCGGCATATCAGGATTACACTGCTCGCGCTAAGACAAGTGAAGTTATGCTGGCTGCCAGTACGGCACGTACCTGTGTATCAGAGCATGCTCAGCTCGGTACTAGTCCGGCTGGCTGCGGTACTGATTTCAAAGCAACTAAGTATGCAGCTTCTCTTTCCGTATCCTCCGCAGGCGCAATTTCTGTAGAGAGTGCCGGTGATGTTGCAGGCATCACACTGACATTGACTCCAACTGTCGTTCCTGCCGACACTGCCTTCAAAGCTTCAGGTGTTGTAACTGAGTGGACTTGTACTGCATTGCTTAGTGCCAAAGCCAAGGCAAGTTGGTTGCCTGGGACTTGCACTAGTTCCGCCGCTCCGGACAAATCATAACCTAGCGATCTTGGAGGGCGGTCAGTCTTTGATTGGTTGTCAATATAAAACGTCCGCCCTTACACCCTGCGAAAGCCTAGCTCTCGTAGGGTGTTTTTATTTTCAAAGGGGGATTTGTGGCGTAACCGTCCGCATCGGGCTTTTATGTCAACTCCCTTTTTACGCAATTACGCGCAAGATGCTGTCGTTGATGCCGCCTTAGACTTCGAGTTTGGCGCAGCCGGCGCTGAGCCTTACGGCTTCGCGCATATCCTCCAACCCGGTAAGGCGGATCAACTCCGTAACCCGGTAAGGCGGATCAACTCCGTAGGATGGATTAGCGAAGCGTAATCCGTCGTTCACCGCGAATCACGATATCCATTGCAACACTGAACGCCCTACCTTGCGCGGGGTGTTTTGCTCTCTGGAGTTTGTGGTGTGCGGCTCTCGTTCGGCGCATTACGCCTGCGGCTAATGCGCCCTACGGGTTACCTGATGTTGCCGGGGCTTGAGCTATTTCCGTGGCCGTCTAACCCGGTAAGGCGGATCAACTCCGTAGGATGGATTAGCGAAGCGTAATCCGTCGTTCACCGCGAATCACGATATCCATTGCAACACTGAACGCCCTACCTTGCGCGGGGTGTTTTGCTCTCTGGAG
>NZ_NIUB01000013.1 GCF_002197815.1 Pseudomonas oleovorans subsp. oleovorans | reverse complement strand
TGCCTTCCGCTAGCACTTCCCCTTGCCGGGCGTGCAGAGGACTTTCACCTCCAAGTCGTCCGGTTCACCACCACAGTGAACCGAACAGCGCCAGTCACGGCGCTACGCGCCATGCCTGGCGCACCCATAAAAAGCATCGCCAGCAAGCTGGCTCCTACGAAAAGCGCCCCCTCTACTGCAAGTAGGAAGGGGTGGTGACGAACTTATCTGATCAGCATTAGGCGTCCGCCGGTTTTTTTAGGTTCTACGCATAGTTTTGGGAAAGTGCAGATTGGCACCGGACTGGCAAGTTTGTGTGTTCTGCGTGCAGCGCTATTTATCTCTGGACCAAGATCATTAGCGTGTCGATCTTTCGTCTTGGTTTCGCCCCTCACGGGCGTGTCAAGGTGTGGCGCCCGTAAGGGGCGCAACCCAAACGCTCAGTGGACTCGGTAATGGATAGTGCTAAGCCCGTGAGCAATACGCACACAAACTTGCCAGTCCGGTGTCAAAAGTATCCTCCCCGCGAAAACTCAAAGACCTTTTCTACCCGCCCCTGCCGAAAGCTGAACCGTTCGTCAGACACTGCGAGCATTCGCAATCGATATTTGACAAGCATTCTCATTAACATTAGTATCCGATCCATCGAACAGAACCACCAAGACGAGCCTTGCTTATGTACGTCTGCCTCTGTGAAGGTGTCACCGATACGCAAATCCGCGATGCGGTCTACGAGGGCTGCTGCAGCTATCGTGAAGTGCGCGGCACGCTCGGCATCGCCAGCCAGTGCGGCAAGTGCGCTTGCCTGGCCAAGCAGGTCGTGCGCGAAACCATCGCCGAAGTGCAAAGTAGTCAAGCCTCGCTGGCCTACCCTGCAGGTTTCGTCGCAGCCTGAAACACGCCCCCGAAAATGAAAAAACCGGATCTCAGCATCCGGTTTTTTTTCGTCCTCGAACAGCCATAGGGTTACGCCAGGCCGTCGCGCTCCAGGTGGTCGAGGTCCACCGCTTCACCCGGCTTGGCGTGCAGCTTGGCGCGAATGTCCTCGAAGATCGCATCGTATTCGGCATGCGCCCGCATGATCGGGCTATGGTTGGGCGGCAGGCCATGCTTGGCCACCAAGCGGGAAATCACGCTGGCGAAGTTGAACGCGGTATCGCGATGCATTTCGAAGACTTCCTCGAATGCCCTGCCCTCTATCTCGCCAACCAGGCGCCCATGCAGCATGGGCCCTTCTTGCGAATCCTCGCGCACCTCATAGTAGAAATCGATGCTGTAACCGGGTTGCCCGCCCAGGCCAGGCGGATTGCTGCGATGCAGGTGACCAGGTTCGAACATGGGGCTCACTCCTTTGCCGTGGCGCTGCGAGAAACTCCCTCACGGGAGTGTGCGAAGAGTCTAGCTCGCTGCTCACAGCCCTGCAGCGCGCCATTTCAGTGCAAGGTCGAATCCTCTGCCCTTTCCTGTACCAACACCCAGGGGGCGACCACGACTGCCCACAACTGCGGGTCACGCGAGAGCAGATCTTCGGCACGTGAATCTTCGAGCTTGCACAGCAGGCCTTGGTTCATCCATTGCGCAACTCGAGCCTGATCGTTCTCGGCCACAGCCTGCGCGACCGCCACCAGATCCTGGCCACCCTCGACCCAAAGCAGCGCACCACGCGCGAAGAACGGCTGCAGTTCCTGCCAACGAATCGGCGCTGTCTCACCGAGCAGCTTGGCATAGAGGGTGCTAGATTGATCCGTCATGGTGTGTCCCGTGTCGATGGCTTTGAATGCAGGCGCGCAATGATAGCGCCGACAACTACCCTGGCAACCGCGCGACGCTCGCCAGCCGACTTAGGCCACGCCGTTTTTTCTATACATTCCTTGCAATTTAGCGACAACCCCACGTTTCGCCTCCAGTTGCCGGCTTTTCAAGGCGCAAATCCGCGCTCTACACTGTTCCGGTACAGTTGCCGGAGGCATTACCGGGGTAACGGACCCGGTTCTGCAGCTTCGGCCGCAAGAACTACAACAACGAAAAACATAAGAGTGGAGCACTCATGAACAAGGCTAAGCAGATTTCCAAGCTGTTCGCGGCAATGGCACTGGCGGGGGCGGCCAGCTATTCGATGGCGGCCGACAACATCAAGATCGGTCTGGCCGGTCCGGTGACCGGTGCAGTGGCTCAGTACGGCGAAATGCAGTTCATCGGCGCCAAGATGGCCATCGAACAGATCAACAAGGCCGGCGGCGTGAATGGCGCCCAGCTCGAAGGCGTGGTCTACGACGACGCGTGCGATCCGAAGCAGGCCGTGGCCGTGGCCAACAAGATCGTCAACGACGGCGTCAAATTCGTGGTTGGCCACCTGTGCTCCAGCTCCACTCAACCGGCTTCGGATATCTACGAAGACGAAGGCATCCTGATGATCACCGCGGCGTCCACCAGCCCGGACATCACTGCTCGCGGCTACGAACTGGTGTTCCGCACCATCGGTCTGGACAGCCTGCAAGGCCCGACCGCCGGCAACTTCATCGCCGATCACATCAAGCCGCAGACCGTTGCCGTCATTCACGACAAGCAGCAGTACGGTGAGGGCATTGCCACTGCGGTCAAGCAGACCCTGGAAGGCAAAGGCGTGAAAGTCGCCCTGTTCGAAGGCATCAACGCCGGCGACAAGGATTTCTCCGCGCTGATCGCCAAGCTCAACCAGGCTGGTGTCGACTTCGTCTACTACGGTGGCTACCACCCGGAACTGGGCCTGCTGCTGCGCCAGACCAAAGAGCGTGGCCTGAACGTCAAGTTCATGGGCCCGGAAGGTGTGGGCAACAAGGAAATCTCGGCCATCGCCGGCCCGGCTTCCGAAGGCCTGCTGGTCACCCTGCCGAAGTCCTTCGACCAGGATCCGAAGAACCAGGCGCTGGTCGAGGCCTTCAAGGCCAAGAACGAAGACCCGAGCGGCCCGTTCGTGTTCCCGGCCTATGCGGCCGTTCAGGTCATCGCCGAAGGCATCGAGAAAGCTGGCGACACCGATACCGCCAAGGTCGCCGCTGCCCTGCGCGCCAACAGCTTCGACACCCCCACCGGCACCCTGGCCTTCGATGAGAAGGGCGACCTGAAGGACTTCAGCTTCGTGGTGTACGAGTGGCACCAGGACGGCACCAAGTCCGAAGCCAAGTAACCCCCGCCGAAGAAACTGATTCACGAGCTAGCGCCCGCCATTAACCCGGCGGGCGCCACGCGTAGCAGCTCATGAACAGGTTCTGAACCCAGAGCCCACTGCAGAAGTGGGCTTTGTTTATTAGAAGAATTCCGGCCTCGCGCTGCGCCACAAGCGCCGCTTTACGCAAGCGCCCAGGAGTTAGGCAATGCCTGATCTTTATCACTACCTACAACAGCTGATCAATGGCCTGACCATTGGCAGTACCTATGCCCTGATCGCCATCGGCTACACCATGGTCTACGGCATCATCGGCATGATCAACTTCGCCCACGGCGAGGTTTACATGATTGGCTCGTACGTAGCCTTCACCGTTATCGCCGGCCTCGCCATGTTCGGCCTGGAAGCCGTGCCCTTCGTGATGATCGCGGCCTTCGCGGCCACCATGATCGTCACCAGCGCCTACGGCTACAGCATCGAGCGGGTGGCCTACCGCCCCCTGCGCGGCGGCAACCGTCTGATCCCGCTGATCTCCGCGATCGGTATGTCGATCTTCTTGCAGAACGCGGTGTTGCTCTCACAGGACTCCAAGGACAAGGCCATTCCCAGCCTGCTGCCCGGCAATTTCGTCTTCGGTGAAAGCGCCGCCAACGGCGTGGTGGTGTCCTACATGCAGGTGCTGATCTTCATCGTCACCTTCGTCACCATGATCGGCCTGACCCTGTTCATCTCCCGTTCGCGCCTGGGCCGTGCCTGCCGCGCCTGCGCCGAAGACCTGAAGATGGCCAACCTGCTCGGTATCAACACCAACAACATCATCGCCCTGACCTTCGTCATCGGTGCGGCACTGGCTGCCATCGCCTCTGTACTGCTGGGCATGAACTACGGCGTGATCAACCCGCACCTTGGCTTCCTCGCCGGTATCAAGGCCTTCACCGCTGCGGTACTCGGTGGTATCGGCAGCATTCCTGGCGCGGTGCTCGGCGGCCTGCTGCTGGGCGTGGCTGAAGCCTTCGGCGCCGATATCTTCGGTGATCAATACAAGGACGTGGTGGCATTCAGCCTGCTGGTGCTGGTGCTGCTGTTCCGCCCGACCGGCATCCTCGGCCGTCCTGAGGTGGAAAAAGTATGAGCACCGCCATTACCAAGAATCTCAAATCCGCGATTTTCAGCGCCCTGCTGGTGCTGATCATCTCCTACCCGGTACTGGGCCTGAAACTCAGCACCATCGGTATCAGCCTGCGCGTCGAAGGCGCTACCGCCTTCGAACTCTGGTGCATCGGTGGCGCCGCTACGCTGATCTTCCTCTGGCAACTGCTGCGTGACCAACTGACTCCGGCCTGGGCCAAACTGCCCAAGCTACCCAGCAGCTCCGGGCAAATTGGCAACTTCCTCACCCTGCCCTCCACCCAGCGCTGGATCATCCTGGCGATGGTCATGGTGGCACTGGTGTGGCCGTTCTTCGCCAGTCGCGGCGCGGTGGACATTGCCACGCTGATCCTGATCTACGTGATGCTCGGCCTCGGCCTGAACATCGTCGTCGGTCTGGCCGGCCTGCTCGACCTGGGCTACGTCGGCTTCTACGCCGTGGGTGCCTACAGCTATGCGATCCTGGCCCACTACTTCGGCCTGGGCTTCTGGGTCTGCCTGCCGCTGGCCGGCATGATGGCAGCGCTGTTCGGCTTCTTGCTGGGTTTCCCGGTGCTGCGCCTGCGCGGTGACTACCTGGCCATCGTGACCCTCGGTTTCGGCGAGATCATCCGTATCCTGCTGCGCAACCTCACCGAGTACACCGGCGGCCCCAACGGCCTGAGCATCGCCAACGAGAACAAACCGACGCTGTTCGGTCTGTCCTTCGAGCGCCGTGTGCCGGCCGATATGCCGACCTTCCATGGCTACTTCGAGATTGCCTACAACTCGCAGTACAAGGTGATTTTCCTCTACCTGATCGCCCTGCTGCTGGTGCTGCTGACCCTGTTTTTGGTCAACCGCCTGCTGCGCATGCCGATCGGCCGTGCCTGGGAAGCGCTGCGTGAAGACGAGATTGCCTGCCGTGCGCTGGGCCTGAACCCGACAGTGATCAAGCTCTCGGCCTTCACCATCGGTGCCAGCCTGGCCGGTTTCGCCGGTAGCTTCTTCGCCGCGCGTCAGGGTCTGGTGACGCCGGAGTCGTTCACCTTCATCGAGTCGGCGATGATCCTCGCCATCGTCGTGCTGGGTGGCATGGGCTCACAGCTGGGCGTGATCCTCGCGGCCATCATCATGGTGATGCTGCAGGAGATGCGTGAGCTGAGCGAGTACCGCATGCTGTTCTTCGGTCTGGTCATGATTTTCATGATGATCTGGCGCCCGCAAGGGTTGCTGCCGATGCAACGTCCCCACCTGGAGCTGAAGCGATGAGCCGCACGATTCTCGAAGTAAGCGGCCTGTCCATGCGTTTCGGCGGCCTGCTGGCCGTCAACGGGGTGGGCCTGAACGTCAAGGAAAAGCAGGTGGTGTCGATGATCGGCCCGAACGGCGCCGGCAAGACCACCGTATTCAACTGCCTGACCGGTTTCTATCAGCCGAGCTCCGGCAGCATCCACCTCAATGGCGAACCAATCGAAGGCCTGCCTGGCCACAAGATTGCCCGCAAAGGCGTGGTACGGACCTTCCAGAACGTGCGTCTGTTCAAGGACATGACGGCGGTGGAAAACCTGCTGGTGGCCCAGCATCGCCATCTGAACACCGGCTACCTGGCCGGCCTGTTCAAGACCCCGGCCTTCCGCCGTAGCGAACGCGAGGCCATGGAGTACGCCGCCTACTGGCTGGAGCAGGTCGACCTGGTGGACTTCGCCAACCGTAGCGCCGGCACCCTGGCCTACGGCCAGCAACGCCGCCTGGAAATCGCCCGCTGCATGATGACGCGCCCGAGCATTCTCATGCTCGACGAGCCGGCCGCCGGCCTCAACCCTCGCGAAACCGAAGACCTCAAGGCGCTGATCGGTGTGCTGCGTGACGAGCACGACGTCACCGTGCTGCTGATCGAGCACGACATGAAGCTGGTGATGAGCATTTCCGACCACATCTACGTGATCAACCAGGGCACTCCCCTGGCCGACGGCACGCCGGACGACATCCGCAACAACCCGGACGTGATCAAAGCCTATCTGGGGGAGGCGTAATCCATGCTGAGCTTCAACAACGTCTCAACCTTCTACGGCAAGATCCAGGCGCTGCACGACGTCAGCATCGACGTGCAGAAAGGCGAGATCGTCACCCTGATCGGTGCCAACGGTGCCGGCAAGTCGACCCTGCTAATGACACTGTGCGGCAACCCGCGCGCCACCAGTGGCAGCATCCGCTATATGGGTGAAGAGCTGGTGGGCATGGATACCCCGGAGATCATGCGCAAGAGCATCGCCATCGTGCCGGAAGGCCGTCGCGTGTTCGCCCGCCTGACCGTCGAGGAAAACCTGGCCATGGGTGGCTTCTTCGGTGACAAGGCGGACAATCAGGAGCAACTGGACAAGGTCCTGCACCTGTTCCCGCGCCTGAAGGAGCGCTTCGCCCAGCGCGCCGGCACCATGAGCGGCGGCGAGCAGCAGATGCTCGCCATCGGCCGTGCGTTGATGAGCAAGCCCAACCTGCTGCTGCTCGACGAGCCGTCGCTGGGCCTGGCGCCGATCATCATCCAGCAGATCTTCGACATCATCGAGCAACTGCGCAAAGACGGCGTGACCGTGTTCCTGGTCGAGCAGAACGCCAACCAGGCGCTGAAGCTGGCTGATCGCGGTTACGTGCTGGAGAACGGCCATATCGTCATGCGCGGCAGCGGTGAAGAACTGCTCAACGACCCCAAGGTACGCGACGCCTACCTCGGCGGCTAAGCGCACCCTGCGACATCGGAACCGCCCTTCGGGGCGGTTTCTTTTTATCCGTGGGAGTACTACGGCCGGTATTGATTGGATCGCCCGCAAGCGGGCTCCTACAAACATCAAGACCGCCGCCTGTAGGAGCCGGCTTGCCGGCGATCATGGTCTGCTGGCGAACTCTTAAGCGAATATTTCCACCCTCTTGCGTCAAATGTACCGAGTATTAGTCTCAACAACTCTGCCCTCGCGAGCCCCGATCATGCGCAAGCCTTTGCTCCTGCTACTGGCCATCACCCTGCTGCTGAGCGCCTGCAGTCGTGTCGGCCTGGCCTATCGCAACCTCGACTGGCTGATCCCGTGGAAGCTGGGCGACTACGTAGCGCTGACCAACGAGCAGAGTGCCTGGCTCAAACCCCAGCTGCAGGAGCATCTGGCCTGGCACTGCAGTGTCGAGCTGCCGCGTTATCTCGACTGGCTGCAACGCAGTCAGCAGGCGCTGAGCAACCGTGACAGCGAGCTGATGGCCAGCCAGCTGGCCGACTTCGAACAGGCCATGCAGCGCATCGCCGTGGAAATAACCCCCAGCTCCATCGAGCTGCTGCGTGGCCTCAGCCCGCGTCAGGTCGATCAGCTATTGGCGGCAATGGACCAGCAGAACACCAAGCTGCGTGAAGAGTTTCTCGAGCCGCCTGTACAGGAGCAGGTAAACCGGCGCGCCGAGCGCATGGAGGAGCGTCTGCAACCCTGGTTCGGCAACTTGAACGCCGAGCAGCGCGAGCGGGTGCAGAGCTGGGCACAGGGCCTGGGGGAACAGAACCAGGTCTGGCTGGAAAACCGCATGGCCTGGCAACAGGCCCTGCGTGAGGCCTTGGAAGTACGTCGCGGCGATGACTTCGCCGACCGCATGACCGCCCTGCTGCAACAACGCGAGCGCTTCTACACCAGCGCCTACCGGACCAGCTACCAGAAGAATCGCCAGGCCATGGCCGAGATGATCGTCGACCTGGTCGCCCAGGCCGACTCAAAACAGATGGAACGAGCCGACAAACGCTTGCAAAGCCTGCATGCCGACCTGGCCGCGCAGCAGTGCACGGCTGATCAGGCAGTTGCGCGGCGCTAAGCAGGCCTCGGAAGCGGGCTCAGAGCGCCGGCAAGCGCCAGTCGATGGGCGTCATGCCATTCTGGCTGAGGAACTGGTTACAGCGACTGAAATGGCCATTGCCGATGAAACCGCGATGCGCCGACAGCGGCGACGGATGCGGTGAGCGCAGTACCAGGTGCTTGGTCGGGTCGATCAGGCGCTGTTTGCTCTGCGCATGGCTGCCCCAGAGCAGGAACACCCGCTTGGGCTGATGCTCGCTGACCACTTCGATCACCCGGTCGGTAAAGAACTGCCAGCCCTTGCCCGCATGCGAGCCGGCGTTGGCGCGCTCTACCGTCAGCGAGGTGTTGAGCAGCAGTACGCCCTGATCGGCCCAGCTCTGCAGGTAGCCGTGTGCGGGGATGTCAATATTGAGGTCGCGCTTGAGCTCCTTGTAGATATTCACCAGCGACGGCGGCGTCTGCACGCCCGGCTGCACGGAGAAGCACAGGCCATGGGCCTGACCGGGACCGTGGTACGGGTCCTGGCCGATGATCACCACCTTGACCTGATCCAGCGGCGTGGAATTGAGCGCATTGAAGATCAGTGGGCCCGGCGGATAGATCTCCTTGCCGGCCGCCTTCTCCGCCTGCAGGAACGCACGCAGCTCGCTCATGTAAGGCTTGTCGAACTCCTCACGCAGCGCGTGTTTCCAGCTGGCTTCGAGCTTGATGCGATCGTCGGTCATGCGGTTTTCCTGCAGGGTCAAAACAAGTGCAGGCACGCTAGTGAAGGGGGCCGGGCAAGTCAAGGCAACAGCTGTGCATCGGCTTTAGGCCGAGACTCTGCTAGCACCTCAATACGCCGCTGCGGTTCCACGGAAGCCCCCGCCATCATGCCGCTGTCCCCCGAAGCGATCCGCTTCGCCCTGCTCACCCGCTTTCTCAAAGGTCAGGCCAAGGTGCCGCATCGGTGCACTGGTGCTGACACGCTGGCAGGTGCCGACCACGCTGATCGAGTGCGCCAGGCAACGTAACAAATGGCTGCACGATCACGACGGCGAAGCCGACCTGACCGACCTGGCGCTGCTGGCCAGCGCGTTGCAGATACAACCGGCGAACCTGTCCGAGCCCCTGCCCGCGCAGCGCCGGCTGGGGTTTGAACAACCACTGGCCGGCCTGCGCGAAGAGCTGCTGGCCGAGCAACAGCTGTGGCTGCGCATGCTGGCCTGAGCACCTCTGGCCGATAGATCACGTTGCCTTGATTACCCAGGGGGTATTCAGGGCGCAACCTGCCCCGAGCAAGATATGCCGGGCCTCCCCTACCCCTGATGCAGTGCCCGGTAATGACTGGGCGCCATACCCACCACCTTGCGAAACAGCCGTGAGAAGTAATAGGGATCGTCGTAGCCAAGCTGCTCGGCGACCTGGCGCACTTCGGCGTCGCCTCGATCGAGCAGACGGCAGGCCAGGGCCATCTTCAACTGGATGAAGTCCTGGATCGGCGCATGGCCGGTCAGCGCGCGGTAGGTCTTGGCGAAATGAAAGCGCGACAGCTTGAACTGTGCAGCCAGCTCATCAAGGTTGAGGCTGCCATGCAGGTGCTCGCGCATCACTGCCTGCACCGCCTCGATATCCAGCACGCGGCCGGACTTGAGGTTGACCCGCGCCGGCAGCACCGCCAGCGAGCTGAGCATCGCCTGCAAACGGTGCGCAGCGTGGATGAAGGGCAAGATGTTGAGGCCCTGGCGCTGCAAGCCCAGCAACGCCTCGAAATCGCCGATCAGCCGAGGCTGCACGCCGATGCGCCGCAGCGTTTGCGTGCCCAGCAGGCGCAGGAAGTCTTCGCCGTGGCTGCCGTCGAAATGCACCCAGTAGATCGTCCAGGGGTTATGCAGGTCAGCGCCATAGGCATGCGCAGCGTCTTTGGGTAGAAGCAGCAAATCGCCAGCAGCGACCTCAAATCGTCCATCCGCCACGTCCAGCCAACCACTTCCTGAGCGGCAATAGATCAGCAGATGATCATCCGGTTGCAGGCGTCGCATCTGGAGCCCGGCCGCTTCCGGGTAGAAGCCGATGGCCAAGGAATAGCAGACAGTGCTCAAAGCATGGCGTGCCAACAAGCGGCGCAACCGCGGAGGCGTGATGAAGCGTTGCCCACCGACGAGCAACGGCCAATTGGAGGTTTCCACCCGCATCCCCAGGGCATCACTCCTTTGCATCCCGATCGAATGACAAGATCGTCCATCCCAAGACCAAGATCGTCAATCCACAAGCGGACATCGAATGGCTATAAAGAACCCATACAAGAACAACAGGAGGCGACCATGCCCCGCACGCTACCGCAACTGATCGACGGCCAATGGCAAACCAGCCAGGCTCGTGAGCTGATCGAAGTCACCGACCCGGCCACCCAGGAAGTAATCACCCTCGCCCCCAAAGCCACTGCCAAGAAAATCGAGGCCGGCGCGCCGATCGGCGTACTGCAGGTATTGCATGGCGGCCGCGAGCAGGTCGATGCGCTGCTGGTGCACCCGCTGGTGCGCGCGGTGTCCTTCGTCGGCTCGGTAACGGTGGGCCAGCATGTCTACCGCACCGGCACCCAGCGCCTGAAGCGCGTGCAGTCCTCCGCCGGGGCCAAGAACCACATGGTGACCATGCCGGACGCACCGAAGGATCAGGTGCTCAGCAACCTGATCGGCGCCAGTTGCGGCGCGGCCGGGCAACGCTGCATGGCGATCAGCGTAGCGGTGTTCGTCGGCGAGTCGAAACAGTGGATCGACGAGTTGGCCGAACAGATGGCCGCACTGCGCCCCGGTCACTGGCAGGACAGTGGCGCCGCCTACGGCCCGCTGATCAGCCCGCAGGCACGCCAGCGCGTGCTGCGCCTGATCGAACAGGGCAAGGCCGAAGGCGCCGAATGCCTGCTCGACGGTTCGCAGTGCACGGTGGAGGGATACCCCAATGGCAACTGGGTCGGGCCGACGCTGTTCCGTGGCGTGACGACGAAGATGGGCCTGTACCGCGAAGAGATCTTCGGACCGGTGCTGGTGTGCATGCAGCTCGACACCCTGGAAGAGGCCATCGAACTGGTCAACGCCAGCCCCTACGGCAACGGCACCAGCCTGTTCACCCGCTCCGGCGGCGCTGCGCGGCATTTCCAGCATGCGGTGGAAGTCGGCCAGGTGGGCATCAACGTGCCGATTCCGGTACCGCTGCCGTTCTTTTCCTTCACCGGCTGGAAGGGCTCGTTCTACGACGACCTGCACGCCTACGGCAAGCAGGCGTTGCGCTTCTACACCGAAACCAAAACCGTGACCAGTCGCTGGTTCGACGACACGCCGCTTGAGGCCGGGCCGAACATGACCATTCAACTGAAATGAGAACAGCGTTCTTATTAGACGAAAAGACGATCACGAGAACTGGACAAGCGGCGTAAAAAGACTCTGCAGAACAACAACAAGGAGAACTGCAATGCGCCACCTGTCTGCCACGCTGGCCCTGTGGGCCGCACTTACCGCCTGTGCGCAGGCTGCCGAGCCGATCACCCTCGGCCTCAATTACCCGCGCACCGGACCATATAAGGAAGAGGGATTGGCGCAGATGCGTGGAGCCCTGCTGGCCATCGATGAAATCAACGCTGCAGGCGGTGTACTGGGCCGACCTTTGCGCCTGTCCAGCAAGGACACCGCCTCGCGGCCGGCCAAGGCCGAGAAGAACGTCGATAAGCTGGCCGCCGAAGGTGCGGCGATGCTCTTCGGTGGCGCCTCCAGCGCGGTCGCCATCGCCGCAGGCAAGCGCGCCAAGCAGCACGGTCTGCTGTACTTCGGCACCCTTACCTACTCCAACGACACCACTGGCAAGGACGGCCATCGCTACATGTTCCGCGAGTGCAACAACGCCTGGATGAGCGCTCAGGTGCTCGGCCAGTACCTGAACAAGACCTTGCCGAACAAACGCTACTTCTACGTCACTGCCGACTACACCTGGGGCCACACCACCGAAGCTTCACTGCGCCAGGCCACGGCCAGTGACAACGTGGGCCAGCATGCCGGGGTTCGCACGCCCTTCCCCGGCGCGCGCCTGGCCGACTATACCGATGCCCTGACCCAGGCCGCGGCGAGCAATGCCGAGATCCTTGCCCTGGTACTGTTTGGTGAAGACCTGGTGCGTGCCATGCGCATTGCCCATGACCTGGGCCTGACCAGCCGCATGCAGATCGTCGCCCCGAACCTGACCCAAAGCATGGTCGAACAAGCCGGCCCCGGTTTGATGCAGGGTGTGATCGGTACCGAGCCCTGGACCTGGCGCGTACCGGCGCTGGAGAAATCTGCCCGTGGTGAAGCCTTCGTCGAAGCCTTCAGGACTCGCTACGAGATGTATCCCTCCAGCTCTGCAGCCTCGGCCTACAGCATCGTGCAGCAATGGGCCGATGCCGCCACCCGAGCCAGGAGCCTCGACAGCGAAGCCTTGATCAAGGCGTTGGAAGGCCATCGCTACACCTTGCTCAAGGATGAACAGCAATGGCGTGCCTTCGATCACCAGAATCTGCAGACGGTCTATGCCGTGAAGGTAAAAAACCGCGACGAGGTACTCAAGGACCCGCTCAAGCAGGACTACTTCGAGATCGTCGACCGCCTCGACGCCAGCAGCGCCCTGCCCAGCCTCGCCGACTGGCAGGCCGAGCGCCGCGCAGCCGGCCAACCCCTGACCTTGCAATGAGATGCCATGGACTTCGAACTCAGTGACGAACAACGCCTGCTTACCGACAGCGCACGTGCCTTCGCCGCACGGGAGCTGGCGCCCCACGCCGCCGACTGGGATCGCGAGCAGCACTTCCCCGTCGAGGTGATTCGTCGCGCCGCCGAGCAGGGCTACCTGGCCCTGTATCTGCGCGAAGAGGATAGCGGCCTGGGCCTGTCCAGGCTGTCCAGCTCACTGATTTTCGAACAACTGGCGGCTGGCTGCGTGGCCACCACCGCCTACCTGACCATCCACAACATGGCCACCTGGATACTCGCCAGCTTCGCCGACCAGGCACTGAAGGATGCCTGGTTGCCGGAGCTGATCAACGGCCAGTCACTGGCCTCCTACTGCCTGACCGAACCGGACGCCGGCTCCGACGCCGCCAACTTGCGCACCCGTGCCCGCCGCGCTGGCGACGACTACGTGATCGACGGCAGCAAGTGCTTCATCTCCGGCGCAGGCAGTACCGACGTGCTGATCGTCATGGCGCGCAGCGGCGAGGACGGCGCCAAGGGCATCTCCTGCTTCCTGGTACCCGCCGACACCCCTGGCGTGCGCTACGGGCGCAACGAAGACAAGATGGGTTGGAAGGCGCAGCCGACCCGCACCATCACCTTCGAGGGCGTACGTATTCCCGCCAGCCACCGTATCGGCCCGGAAGGCGAAGGCTTCGTCTATGCTATGAAGGGCCTCAACGGCGGTCGTCTGAATATCGCCAGTTGCTCGCTCGGTGCAGCTCAGGCGGCGCTGCAACAGAGCCTGCGCTATGTCGAGGAACGCAAGCAGTTCGGCAAGCCGCTCAGCCAGTTCCAGGCCTTGCAGTTCAAGCTGGCCGACATGCTCACCGACCTCACCGCCAGCCGGCAGATGGTGCGCCTGGCCGCGCACAAGCTCGACCATGGGCATGGCGAAGCCAGCCTGTATTGCGCCATGGCCAAGCGCTTCGCCACCGACCACTGCTTCAACGTCTGCAACGAAGCCCTGCAACTGCATGGCGGTTATGGCTATCTGAATGATTACCCGCTGGAACGCTGGGTGCGTGACGCCCGCGTGCACCAGATACTGGAAGGCACCAACGAAATCATGCGGGTGATCGTCGCTCGCCGCCTGCTGCAACAAGGCGGCATGCTAGATCACCTGCTGTAACTGCTTAAATCCCTCTCCCATGAATGGGAGTGGAAAGATAATTGACGAGGAATCGTTATGAGCACAGCAATCGAAACCTATAAATCCGGCATCTTCGACCTGACCCACAAGCTCACCGTGGAAAAACACGGCCATACCGCGCTGATCACCATCAACCATCCACCGGCCAACACCTGGGACCGCGACTCACTGATCGGCCTCAAGCAAGTGATCGAACATCTCAACCGCGACGACGAGGTGTATGCACTGGTGGTGACCGGCCAGGGGTCGAAATTCTTCTCCGCTGGCGCCGACCTGAACATGTTCGCCAATGGCGACAAAGCCCGCGCTCGTGAGATGGCGCGGCGCTTTGGCGAAGCCTTCGAAACCCTGCGCGATTTCCGCGGTGTATCCATTGCCGCAATCAACGGCTACGCCATGGGCGGCGGCCTGGAGTGTGCACTGGCCTGCGATATCCGCATCGCCGAACGCCAGGCGCAGATGGCCCTGCCGGAAGCATCCGTGGGTCTGTTGCCTTGCGCCGGTGGTACCCAGGCGCTGCCCTGGCTGGTCGGCGAAGGCTGGGCCAAACGCATGATCCTCTGCGGCGAGCGCATCGACGCCGAGACCGCCCTGCGCATCGGCCTGATCGAGCAGGTGGTGGACACCGGCGAAGCACGCGGCACTGCCCTGCTGCTGGCCTCCAAGGTGGCGCGACAAAGCCCGGTGGCAGTGCGCACCATCAAACCGCTGATCCAGGGTGCACGCGAGCGTGGCTCCAACACCTGGCTGCCGGAGGAACGCGAGCGCTTCGTCGACCTGTTCGACGCCGATGACACCCGCGAAGGGGTCAACGCCTTTCTGGAAAAGCGCGACCCGCAGTGGCGCAACAAATGACTCGTAGGGTGCGCCGCGCGCACCGGGACTCCACACGATGAACGTCACCTTCGAAGAACGCCCCAGCCCGCACGGCTACCGAATCGGCATCGCCACCCTAGATGCCGAGAAAAGCCTCAACGCATTGTCGTTGTCGATGATCAAAGCGCTCGACGACCGCCTCAAGGCCTGGGCAGATGATCCAGAGATCACCTGTGTCATGTTGCGCGGCAACGGCCCGAAAGCCTTCTGCGCCGGCGGCGACGTGGTGCAGCTCGTCCACCAGTGCCGTGAACACCCCGGCGAAGTGCCGCCCCTGGCGCGACGTTTTTTCGCCGACGAATACCGCCTCGACCACCGCATCCACACCTACCCAAAACCCTTCATCTGCTGGGCGCACGGTCACGTACTGGGCGGCGGCATGGGCCTGATGCAGGGTGCCGGGATCCGTATCGTCACTCCAAGCAGCCGCCTGGGCATGCCGGAGATCAACATCGGCCTGTACCCGGATGTCGGCGGTAGCTGGTTCCTGGCGCGCCTGCCAGGTCGCCTGGGGCTATTCCTCGGTCTGACCGCAGCCAGCATCAACGCCCGTGATGCGCTGGATCTGAATCTGGCCGACCGTTTCCTGCGCGACGACCAGCAGGACGCCCTGTTGACCGGCCTTGTGCAACTGAACTGGCGCGAAGAGCCCGACACCCAACTGCACAGCCTGCTGCGTGCGCTGGAGAACGAAGCCCACGGTGAACTACCGGCTGCACAGTGGCTGCCACGTCGCGAACGTATCGACGAGTTGCTCGACGTTGCCCACCTGCCGGCTGCCGTGCACGCGCTCAGCGCACTGCAAGCTGACAACGACGCCCTGCTCGCCCGCGCCGCCAAGACTCTGGCCCATGGCTGTCCGCTGACCGCACACCTGGTCTGGGAGCAGATCCGCCGCGCCCGCCACCTGTCGCTGGCCGAGGTATTTCGCATGGAGTACGCCATGAGCCTGAACTGCTGCCGCCACCCGGAATTTCCCGAGGGCGTACGCGCCCGCCTGATCGACAAGGACCAGGCGCCGAAGTGGTACTGGCCGGATGTGGCCGCGATCCCAGACGCAGTGGTCGAGGCGCACTTCGCGTCGGTCTGGGAAGGCGAACATCCGTTGTCAGATCTTTAGCGTACGGATCGGTGCGCACGGCGCACCCTAAGTGGTATCCAGGCGCTCGCCAAAGGTTACGGTCGGGGCAATGAAGGACGACAGCTCGGGCTTGGCCAACGGACCGATGCCAGCGTTCATGCCCTCCTGATCGCTGGCCGGTAGGAAGGAACCGAAACTGTAGGCCGAACGTACGCCGAGAATCGGCCCGACCAGCGCGCCCTGCGCCACCACGTTCTGCAGCAGGGTCTCGTGGGCGTAGATCTGTACCTCGCCGCGCTCCACCTGCTCGCGGCTGACGAACGCCTGCACGCCGTTGATGTGATCCGGGTGGAAGTGGGTGTAGACCACCGCCTTGACCGGCTTGTCGCTGAGCTTGCGGAACTCGGCCATGATCTTGCGCGATTCGCTGACCGACTCGCCGGTGTCGACGAAGATCAGCCCCTGCGGCCCCTCGAACATCACCACGTTGCCCAGTTGCCAGCCGACTGCCGACTGCCGACTGCCGAATAGATGTTGTCGGCGACACGATAGAGCTGCTGGGCGACCACCTTGGTGTGGGCAACCAGCAGCAGGCCGCTGAAGCGAGAGAATGGGCTCATGGCATTGAAAGGTCTTGTTGTTGGAATGCTGGCAGGTTGGCAAAGGCCGTCCGATAACTCCAATGCATTCGAATAGACCAGCTAATGCAGGAAGCGCATGAACGATCTATGCCAGCTCCGTCACTTCGCCGCCCTCGCCGAACACCAACATTTCGCCCGCGCGGTAGCGGCCGTGCACCTCAGCCAGCCGGCGCTGAGCCCCAGCATCCAGACGCTGGAAAGCCAGTTGGACTGCACCCTGGTGGATCGCCACAGCCGCGGCGTCAGCCTCACCGCCCATGGCCGCCTGGTGCTGGAACATGCGTGCCGCCTGCTGGACTCGGCCATCGAGCTGTTCGTCGCCGATATCCGTGAATTGCAGGACGCCGCTCAATTGCGCATCGAACCGCTGCGCGTGCATCAGGGTGTGCTGTTCTGCCGCCCGGCTCATCCATTGCTGCAGCGGCGCAACCTGCACCTGCGCGACCTGCTCGACTTCCCTCTCGCCGGCACACAGCTGCCACAGGTGGTCGAACGCAGCCTGGGGCAGGCCAGCGGGCGAGCGCAGCCGTTGAGCGTGCAATGCGACAACTTCCTGGTGCTCAAGCGCCTGGTAGCCGACAGCGATGTGCTGAGCATGGCGCCCTGGGACGTGATCGCCGGCGAAGTCGAGAGCGGTCAGCTAGCCCTGCTGCCGCTGTTGCCTCAGGGTCTGCATCAGCATTCGGCCTATGGCCTGGTCAGCCGCGCCGGCCACAGCCTGTCGCCAGCGGCGCAGGCCATGGTTACAGCGATTCGCCAGGTGGATGAACAGACGCCGCGCGCCGGGCACGCGGCGGATTGAGGGGAGACTTACCAGCGGCGCTCGCCGCTACGGCGTTGTTCGTTATTGCTGCGCCCGTTGGAGAAACGATGCTGCGTGTTGCTGCCTGCCTCCCAGCCGCGCTGAATCTGCCCGCTGCGATGCTCCTGACGACGCTGGTCGCGGCGATAGTCATGTCGCGGCTGCTGGTGCTTGTAGCCGTCGCGATACCGGTGATCGTGGCCGTAGTGATGACGCGGCGGCGGCGCCGGAACGTAGCGCGGGGGCGCCGGGTAGTAGGTATGCCGACGCTCCTCGTAGTAGTAGCGTGGCGGCGGGTTGTAATCGCGCCGATAGCCGTCGTAGTACCGGTAGCCATGGCCGTGGTGATAACCACGGTCGTAGCCTTCGCCATAAACGGCGCAACCGGAAAGCAGCAAGAGCAACGCGGAAAACAGCATCTTGTAGGGCATGGCGGCCTCCTGTGACCGCTGGGTCGACGCCGACCGATGTCGGCCTCCGGGACGGTGATCCCTGACGCATCAGACAGCGCGCCCGCAACAGGTGCGATTCACTTCGTCGGCTGTGACCGACGGCGCAAAACCACAAGAGCACAGGACAATTGTCCTGTCGCTGGCATGGCATTCGCTTGCTCAGCGCCGCGGAAAGCCGATCCATGCACAGGATCGTCAGTGGTAGCGAATCGTAATGGCCGACTAGGGTCTGTTGCTGTTTCGCGCACGGCCGCGACGGAGCCAGTTTTTGCGTGGGGCTAGGCGCGAGACGCGAAGTTTGGTCGCCCAAATGAGCCGTCGAGTAACGACGTACCACGCAAAAACTGGCCCGTCCCTTCGGGTTGCGCGGCAAATTGCGCCATGCGTCGTTGCGGGATTTGGCAAGGGAACGACCATTACCTGCATCCCGCGCCTCGCGTGGCGCAATTTGGCGCAGCAACGCGGCTCGCGTCGAAACGGCAACAGACCCTAGGTTCAGAGGCAGATTATTTCACTGGCAAAACGGGAGGAGTCCATATACGGATGCAATCCGGGAAAACCAGCCACCCGGTTAAATGTCGATACACCCAACCTGTGGGAGCGGCGCCCCGCCGCGAACCTGCCTGACGCGGGCGCGCAAAGCTTCGTCCCGGGGCTCCTACGCAAGGCTGCTTTGCTCGCCTTGCCGGATTGGCATACCCCCAACTTTCATCCGCCCCACATACAGCACCGATCATGATCACAACTGGCGCTATCCACTTCCGGCAAGCTAGCATCACGCCATTAGCCCGCTCCCGGATTCACCCATGTCCCTGCGCCCCAAACGGCACACGCAAACCTCGTTGGTCTTACTGCTCCTGTTCCTGCTTGGCAGCGGCTTTCTCACCACCTCGCTGCTGAGCTATTACGCCTCGCGCGACTCGATCCGTAACAGCATCATCAACACCGAACTGCCGCTGACCTCCGACACCGTCTATTCGGAAATCCAGAAGAACCTGGTGCGCCCCATCCTTATCTCCTCGATGATGGCCCGCGACACCTTCCTGCGTGACTGGGTGCTGGCCGGCGAACAGGACACCGGGCAGATGACCCGCTACCTGCGTGAAGTGCAGGAGCACTACGGCGCCTTCACCAGCTTCTTCGTCTCCGACAAGACCAGCACCTACTACCAGGCCAGGGGCGTGCTCAAGCAGGTCAAGCCGGAAGAGCCGCGCGATGTCTGGTACTACCGCGTACGCGGCCTCAAGGAGCCCTACGAGATCAACGTCGACGTCGACCTGGCCAACGCCGACCGCCTGACCATCTTCATCAACTACAAGCTGCTCGACTACGACGGCAGCTTCATCGGCGCCACTGGCGTCGGTCTGGCCGTCGATGCCGTGGTCAAGCTGATCGACGAATATCAGGCGCGCTATGAGCGCAGCGTCTACTTCGTCGACACCACCGGGCGCATCACCCTCACTGGCGCCCAAGGCGGACCAATGGGCGCCCAGGTCGGTGATTCGCTGACCGACGTGCCCGGCCTCGACGGCCTGATGGAAAAACTGCCCACGCCGCAAAGCGGTCAGTTCGAATACCAGGAACGGGGCCGCGAGCACTTCCTCAACGTGCGCTACATCCCCGAGCTGGAGTGGTATCTGTTCGTCGACAAGCAGGACAAGGCCCTGGCCGGCATCCGCCAGGGGCTCTACATCAACCTGCTGCTGTGCCTGCTGGTCACCGCCATCGTGCTGACCCTGGTGAGCCTGGCGATTCGGCGCTATCAGCAGCGCATCGCCGCCCTGGCCACCACCGACAGCCTCACCGACCTGCCCAACCGCCGTGGCTTCGACATCCTCGCCGAACAGGCGCTGCAGGAGGCGCAACGCGACAGCAGCCCGCTGTGCGCCGTGCTGCTGGATCTGGACAACTTCAAGCTGATCAACGACCAGCACGGTCATCTGGCCGGCGACCAGGTGCTGCACGACTTCGCCCAGCAACTGCGTGGCACGCTACGCCAGTCCGACATTCTCTGCCGCTGGGGTGGCGAGGAATTCATCCTGCTGCTGAAGAACACTGACCGCCAGGCTGCCCACGACCTGGCCGAGAAACTGCGCCAGCACTGCGCCGAACAGCGCCATGAAGTCGAAGGCCAGAGCCTGCAAGTCACCGTCAGCCTTGGCCTCAGCCAGTGGCACGCTGGCGAGAGCCTGCACACCCTGCTCGGCCGCACCGACCGCGCGCTGTACCGCGCCAAGCAGGCCGGGCGCGACCGCGTCTGCGTCGACAACTGATGGACACGCAACACTGCCCGCTATGCGGCAAGAGCAACCAGTGCAGCGTCGCCGCCGGGCGTGACGAACCCTGCTGGTGCTTCGACGCGCAGATCGACCCTGCCGCGCTGGAGCGCCTGACACCCGAGCAACGTGACCAGGCCTGCCTGTGCCCAACCTGCGCTGGTACGCTGAAAGCCACTGAGCCCCGCGAGCGCGATTGAGCCATGCGCCTGGATCGCTTCCTCAGCAACTTCCCCCGCTTCAGCCGCCAGGACAGCCGCCTGCTGATCAGTGCTGGGCGGCTGCGTGTGGACGGTGCGGTGGTTCACGACCCGCGCCATGAGGTGCGCGACTTCCAACGCGTGGAGCTGGACGACGAGCTGCTGCAAGCCGGACGCAGCGCGCGCTACTGGATGCTGCACAAACCGGTCGGCGTGGTCAGTGCCACCGAGCACGACGAACACCGCACCGTCCTCGATCTGCTCGACGAACCGGACAAGCACGACCTGCACCTGGCCGGCCGCCTCGACCTGAACACCAGCGGCCTGCTGCTGATCACCAACGACGGGCGCTGGTCGCGGCGCATCACCCAGCCGCAGCAGCGCAAGCCCAAGGTCTACCACGTCACCACCGAACAGCCGATTACCGCCGAGTACGCCGAGGTCTTCGCCCAAGGCCTGTACTTCGCCTTTGAAGACCTCACCACCCTGCCCGCCCAGCTCGAGGTACTGAGCAGCCACCAAGCCCGGCTGACCCTGTTCGAGGGCCGCTACCATCAGGTCAAGCGCATGTTCGGCCACTTCCGCAACCGCGTCGTCGCCCTGCACCGCGAACGCATGGGCGAAATCGTTCTCGACCCGCAGCTCGCCCCCGGCCAATACCGCGCACTGACGGATGCAGAAATCGCCAGCGTTTGATCGCCATCCTGCGCCTGAACCTGACTACCCGACCAACGGCAGCGCCAATCGGCTACAAAGATGTGACTTACCCTTGCACAGCTGCAAGCTAGCTGCTTGAATCGAACCATAAGTCTTCAGGTGACCATACGGTCACAGAAAGACAGCGAAGTGTTTTTTACAGTTGCTGGCGCCCTGCGCCGACTGGATTCCTGCCTGGTAACACCGCCCTCTCCATGGCCCTTAAAAAGCCTGGAGCGCTCGCCTGTTTCGACCCTAACTGCTTGAAATTCCTATACTTATAAAAATCTCCAGCCTGACATCATGCTGTCACGCTCAGGCGCTTTTCTAACTGCTCAATCCAGCGCGAACGGTCGCCCGCTCGCCACGCTCACTTGCGCCAGGAGGAAACGACATGAGGCCAGAAACCGCAGTCGTCGAGATCAACAGGAAGCACAAGGTACACACGGAGTTCTACGGCAACCCGGCAGCAAGCAAGACCATCATCCTGGTCAATGGCTCTCTGGCGACCACCGCCTCGTTCACGCAAACGGTCAAATACCTGCAGCCGCAGTTCAACGTAGTGGCCTTCGACCTGCCCTATGCCGGCCAGTCGAAACCGTACAACAGCGACTTCACGCCCATCAGCAAGGAAGATGAAGCGGCGATCCTGCTGCACCTGATCGACCTCTACGGTGCCAACTACCTGATGTCCTTCTCCTGGGGCGGTGTCGCCTCCATGCTCGCCCTGGCCCAACGCCCGGCGACGCTGGAGAAGGCCGCCATCTGCTCCTTCTCGCCGATCCTCAACGTGCCGATGCTCGACTACCTGCACAAGGGCCTGCGCTTCTTGAACGCGGTGGATCGCGACAACGTCGCCCTGCTGGTCAACAGCACCATCGGCAAGCACCTGCCGTCGCTGTTCAAGCGCTTCAACCACAAACACATCAGCACCCTGGATGAGCACGAATATCGGCAGATGTACGCGCACATCAAGCAGGTGCTGAGCATGGAAGCGAACTGCGGCAAGGAATGCCTGCAGGCCATCGACATCCCACTGATATTCGTCAACGGCGACCGTGACGAATACACCTCGGTGGAAGACGCCTGCCTGTTCGCCCAGCACATCGACCACGCCCAGTTCGCCGTGATCGACGATGCCGGCCACTTCCTCGACATGGAACACAAGGCCGCCTGGCTGCAGAGCCAACGCGTACTGCTGGACTTCTTCAACGCCCCCAGCAAACGCCTGCAACTGCCAGTCAAAGGCGACCTGCGCGACCTCCAGGCGATGGCGGTATGAGAGGCACCGAGCGCGGAGCGGATGTGCTTTGCGCTTCATTTCCGCCGCAGGTTCCGGTATAAAGGCACCCGCTGCGGGTGTCGTATAATGGTAATACCCTAGCTTCCCAAGCTAGAGCCGTGGGTTCGATTCCCATCACCCGCTCCAGACAGCCAAGCAAAAGCCCCGTCATCACTGACGGGGCTTTTGCTTCTCTGGTGCTTAAACGGCTTTGATCACCCCAGCTCCCTGGCCTGTAATCGCTCCACTCGGCGACCATCCTGTACAAGATTCCGACGTTCCTTTTACAACGCTCAGCCCCCGCAAGCACGTCATTCATCACCAGGCACGCTCCTCGCCAGGCCTCTAATCTGATCCATATCTAGCCAAGAATCCCGGCCTAGAGCGGCAAATTGCCATCAATTAGCTTCATCAAGCTTGCCCATTGAAAAGCCCTAATAGCTATACAAACAGAAAATCATGTACAAGGCTGCAGCAGATCGGGTGTGTGAATCGCGCAAGCCGCGCGGCGTTGTCTGCATCTTGAGGAGTAACCGCATGAATTCCCCCATGAGTATTGCTCAGCGTCTGAGCCTGGGCTTTGGCCTGGTGCTGTCGCTGATGATTCTGATCACGCTCATCGGTGTGCAGCGCGTCGGTTTCATCGACGAGACGCTGACCGCCGTCAGAGATGGCGCCGCGCTGAAGCAGCGCTACGCGATCAACTTTCGCGGCAGCGTGCATGATCGCGCCATCGCCATTCGCGATGCGGTACTGGATGGTGATGGGGCGGCGTTGGCCGGGCACCTGGGCGAGATCCAGCGTCTTGATCGCTTCTATCAGGAATCGGCGCAGGCCATGGAAACGCTGCTGGCGAAACAGGCGCCCACGGCAGCGGAACAGCGCCTGCTGGAGAACATCAAGACCATCGAGCGCAGCACGCTGGCGCTGACCGAGCAGTTGATCAGCCTGCGCCGTGACGGCAATCAGGCGGCGCTACCCTTGTTGCTGGAACGTGTGTCTCCGGCGTACAGCGAGTGGCTCAAGCACATCAATGCCTTTATCGATCACCAGGAAGAGGTGATCAGCCAGGATCTGGGCCAGGTGCGCGAAGTGGCCGGTGGCTTCCGTTTGCTGATTCTGCTGGTCACGGGCGCCGCCTTGCTGCTGAGCGTGGGCATCAGCCTGGTGATCATCAACAAGCTGAAATCGACCCTGGGCGCCGAGCCGCACAGGGTTGCGCAGGTGATCCAGCAATTGGCCAAGGGCGAGCTCGATCAGCAGATCGAAACGCAGTATCCGAATAGCGTAATGGCGGACCTGCAGAACATGGTGCGCCACCTGAGCGACACCATCGCGCAGGTACGCAGCGCGGCAACGGAGTTGACTCACTCGTCGGATCAGCTGATGGCCACGTCCGATAGCAACAACCAGCAGATTCGCCTGCAATCAAGCGAGGCCGAGCAAATGGCCACGGCGATCAACCAGATGGCCGCCACGGTCAGCGAGGTGGCCAACTATGCCGCCAGCGCAGCCGCCGCCACACGCAATGCCGGCGGCGAGGTGACCATTGGCAATCGTGTGGTGAACGAGACGGCAGCCGCCATCCAGACCCTGGCGCGCACTCTGGAGAGTGCAACGCAAAGCGTGCAGCAGGTGTCCACCGACAGCGAGAGCATCGAAAAGATCATCGAGGTGATCACCTCCATCGCCGAGCAGACCAACCTGCTGGCGCTCAATGCGGCTATCGAGGCTGCCCGCGCCGGTGAGCACGGCCGTGGCTTCGCCGTGGTGGCGGACGAGGTGCGCTCCCTGGCGACCCGTACTCAGGACTCAACACGGGAAATTCGCGGCATGATCGCCAAGCTCCAGGAGGGCGCCAGCAAGGCTGCAGAGGTGATGCTCGAGAGCCGCGAGTTGGCGCAGAAGACCGTCGAGCAAACGCTGCTGGCCGAGCAGGCGCTGAGCAAGATCAGCGATGAGGTGACCGCGATCAATGACATGAACACGCAGATCGCCAGCGCCTCGGAACAGCAAAGCGCGGTCGCCGAGGAGGTCAACCAGAACATCAGCCGCATCCACAACGCGACTCTGGAAACCTCGGCCGGTTCGGAGCAGGTGGCGGCCTCCAGCCAGGAGCTGGCCACCCTGGCGAACCGCCTGACCGACAAGGTGAGCTTCTTCAAGGTACGCGCTGCCTGATGACACGGGCCGTTCAGGCGACTGCAGCGATCCGCGTGCAGCCTGCCTGACGAGCGGAAGCCGAGCAGGGCGAGGAAGATCAGCGCTTGCCGAGGTTCGGTTAGCCACTGACCTGCGCGATTTGCGCAACAAAGCTGCGCCTGTCACGCGGTATATCCACGCATGACGCAACGCTAGACTGGGCGCACAGGAGAACTCGCCCATGACCACGCACAACCTCGAACTGCAGTATTTCTTCGACCCGCTCTGCGGCTGGTGCTATACCAGCGCACCCGCCCTGACGGCACTGGCCGAACGCCATGGCGCGGCGCTACAGATGATGCCCATCGGGCTGTTCATGCAGCCGCGCCCTATTGCGGGTATTGCTGATTTTGCCTGGCAGAACGACCAGCGCATCGCCGCGCTCACCGGCCAGCGCTTCACAGAAAGCTACCGTACCCAGGTGCTGCAGGCCGCCGATGGGGTGTTCGATTCGACGCCGCTGACACGGGCACTGACGGCGCTGGCTGAACAGCATGCGGCCCTGGAACCACGGCTGCTGCACGCCGCCCAGCTCGCCCGCTACATCGATGGGGTGGACACCAGCCACGTTGAAGCGGTCGCGCGGATCGCCGTGGAGATCGCAGGCGAAGCCAACATCAGCCTGAACGCCGCCGAGTTTGCCGCGCGCCTGCGAAACGACCATACCCTCGCCGAAACCACGGAGCGCCGCGTAGCCCTGGCCCAGCAGGCCATGCAGGCGCTGCCATCCGGTGGCGTGCCGCAATTACTGGTGAAGTCCGCTGGTAAGACGCTGGTGATTGCCGGACAGCCGTTGTATGACGGCCCGCAGCAACTACTCGCGCAGATAGCCTCGCTGGGCTGAGCCAGGGCGCGGCAAGAGGCCATTATCAAAGGCCTGTTTCCATCATATAAGCCACTGAAAAACATAAAGTTTTAACTTCACAAGGCAATCCGTGACGGCTACTCTGCCGCCCCATGATTCGACGCTTATTGCCCCTGCTCTGCTGTTTCACAACGCTTTCCCTGCACGCTGCACCCGCCACTTTCGCCGAGGCCAAGCGCCTGGCGTGGCCGCTGTATGCCCAGCAAGCCACCGAGTTCTACTGCGGCTGCAAGTACAGCGGCAATCGGGTCGATCTGCGTTCCTGTGGTTACACGCCGCGCAAGAACGCCAATCGCGCCCAGCGCATCGAGTGGGAACATATCGTCCCGGCCTGGGTGATCGGCCATCAGCGCCAGTGCTGGCAGAAAGGCGGGCGCAAGAACTGCGCAGCCAACGATGCGCAATTTCGCAAGGCCGAGGCTGACCTGCACAACCTGGTACCGAGTATTGGTGAGGTGAACGGCGACCGCAGCAACTACAGCTTCGCCTGGCTGCCACAGAAGCCGCATCAGTATGGTCAGTGCCAGACGGTGGTGGATTTCAAGGCACGCAAGGTGATGCCACGCACCGCCATTCGCGGGATGATCGCGCGCACCTACTTTTATATGGCCGACCGCTACAAACTGCGCCTGTCGAAACAGGATCGCCAGTTGTTCGAGGCCTGGAGCAAGACCTACCCGGCCGAACCCTGGGAGCGCCAGCGTAACCAGCAGGTGGCCTGCGTGATGGGCTGGGGCAACCCCTATGTGGGCAAAGTGGATATGAGCCGCTGTATGCGCAAGCGCGCGTAGGTCGTAGTTCGGCAGAACGGGTCGAAAGTGCCTCAGGCTCCTGTAGGAGCCCCGCCCCGGGGCGAAGCGCTTGAGTTCTCTGTCGCCTGAATGATCGCATTCGCTGCGGGGCGCAGCTCCTACAGTGGGTATGCGGCTCGCCGTTCACGCCAGGCGCTGCAACTCGCGGCGCACCATGTTGGCGAACTCCGGCGGGCTGAGCAGGTACAGCTCCTGCGCTACCCAGGGCAGCCAGCGCCCCTGTAACTCGGCCTTGCGCGCCAGCAGGCGCTGGGCCTCGGCTTCGGCACGGACCTGGTGCTCACGGTGGTAGTCGGCACGGCTCGGTTTTTCTGTGCTCACGGTACTGCCCTTTTCCTCATATCGGGCAGAGCAGGCATAATTGCCGCCTGTTCGCCCATTTCGACCGTCATCAATGCGCATCCACGTCAGTTTCATCGACCGCGTCGGCATCACCCAGGAAGTCCTGGCGCTGCTTGGCGGGCGTAATCTGAACCTCGATGCGGTGGAGATGGTACCGCCAAACGTCTACATCGACGCACCCACCTTGAGCGCCGCCGTGCTCGAGGAACTGCGCGGCGCGTTGCTGCAGGTGCACGGTGTGCAGAGCGTCGAGGTGGTGGACATTCTGCCCGGCCAGCGCCGCCGCCTGCAGCTCGATGCGCTGCTCGCGGCCATGCCCGACCCGGTGCTGGCGGTGGACGACCGCGCCACCGTGCTGCTGGCCAACCCGGCGCTGGTGGACATGTGCAGCCGCCCGCCCGAAGGCCTGAGCATCGCCGCGCTGTTCGCCGATGACGCGTTGCAGCAATCGCTGCTTGCCGCCGGCTTTCATCAGCCGCTGCGCGAGGTGCATTTCGCCGGTCAGCCGCTGCTGCTCGATGCCCAACCGATCACCGAAGACGGTCGCCTGACCGGCGGCCTGCTGACTCTCTATGCCCCGAGCCGCATGGGTCAGCGACTGGCCGCGTTGCATCATGATCACGCCGAGGGCTTCGACTCGCTGCTTGGCGAGTCGGCACCGATTCGTGCGCTCAAGGCCCGCGCCCTGCGTGTGGCGTCGCTCGATGCGCCGCTGCTGATCCACGGCGAAACCGGTACCGGCAAGGAGCTGGTGGCGCGCGCCTGCCATACCGTCAGCGTGCGTCGCACCGCGCCTTTCCTGGCGCTTAACTGCGCCGCCCTGCCAGAGAACCTGGCTGAGAGCGAGCTGTTCGGCTACGCCCCTGGCGCCTTCACCGGCGCCCAACGTGGCGGCAAGCCAGGGCTGCTGGAGCTGGCCAACCAGGGCACGGTGTTTCTCGACGAGATCGGCGAGATGTCGCCCTATCTGCAGGCCAAGCTGCTGCGCTTTCTCAGCGATGGCAGCTTCCGCCGCGTCGGTGGCGACCGTGAAGTGAAGGTGGACGTGCGCATCCTCAGCGCCACTCACCGTGACCTGGAAAAGATGGTCTCCGAAGGCAGCTTTCGTGAAGACCTGTTCTACCGCCTCAACGTCCTCAACCTGGAAGTGCCGCCGCTGCGCGAGCGCGGCCAGGACATCCTGTTGCTGGCCCAGCATTTCATGGCCCAGGCCTGCGCGCAGATCCAGCGCCTGCCCTGCCGCCTGGCGCCGGCTACCTTCCCGGCGCTATTGGCCGGGCGCTGGCCGGGCAACGTGCGTCAGTTGCAGAACGTGATCTTCCGCGCGGCTGCCATCTGCGACAGCAACTGGGTGGAGATGGACGACCTGGATATCGCCGGCACCGAAGTGGCGCCGAGGGTGGAAGGGGCAGTCGCCAGCCTGGAACAGGCCATGGACGAATACGAGAAGGCGCTGCTGGAAAAGCTCTACGACAGCCACCCTTCCAGCCGTCAACTGGCCGCGCGCCTGGGCACCTCGCACACCGCCATCGCCAAACGCCTGCGCAAGTACGGGATACCGGGCAAGCACTGACGCACTCGCTCCGTGGGTTAGGTGCCTGTCACCTATCCTGATGAACCCGCACGGTCCGTTGCGCCGTAACCCACCATTGGCACAACGCAGGACTATCGCCAGGTGGGTTACGCGGCGCACCACGTCCGCAGTGTCTGAGAGCTCACCTATTGGCGCCGCTAACCCACCCTACGGTTCTGACTGCGCGCCTGGACACCTTCGCCCCCCCTTGTAGGGTGGGTTAGGCGCTTGTCTTGAATACGGACAACCCCGCAGGTTCAGATGCGCCGTAACCCACCATCGGCGCAACGCGGAATATCGCCGGTGGGTTACGCGGCGCACCACGACCGCGCTGCCAGATCGCTCATCGATCAGCGCCGCTAACCCACCCGGCTCTCGGCATTGAGTCAAATCGGCGTGGTGCTGGTCGGTACCTTGATCACCCCGCAGGCTACACGCGCCCCACCACCGCCCAGCGGCTGCGGATGATCGGCGTGGTTGTCGCCGCCAGCGTGAATCATCAGCGAGCGGTTATGCAGGTCTTCCAGACGCTTTAGTCGCGGTGCCAGCACCGGCTGGCTGGCGCTGCCATCCTCGGTGACGAGCAACGCCGGCAGGTCGCCGAGATGGGCATCGTCTTCCCAGGGGAAACCGTGGCGGCCAGCGTTCTGCGGGTCCCAATGGCCGCCTGCTGCGCCGGCCGGTGTCAGCTTGCCGTCCACTTCGGCTGCATTGCAGTTGGCTTCGGTGTGTACGTGAAAACCATGCGCGCCCGGCTCCAGACCCTGAAGATCGGGAGTAAACACCAGTCCATAGGGCGACTGGCTGATGGTCACGGTGCCGACAGGCGCGCCTGTGCCGTTTTCGGTGGCCTGTTCGAGGGTCACGGTGACCGTCTCGCTAGCCTGCAGGCTGGTGGCGCCGAGCAGTGCGAATGCCAGGGGGATCAGGGGTCTCATGGTTGATCTATCTCCTTGTTTATAAAGCCTCCCAGTTACCGACCCCAATGCCCTTGAGCGGTTCCAGCCAGATGACGTATCGATATCATTACACCGTAACGATTAAGCAACAATCGAGCGAAAGCCGCTCCGCGCCTGGTGCGACTTCGACTTTTCCATTTACGACGCACGATTTCGTAACGATAACGTTCCAGGTTACTACTAGAGAATACCCAGAATATATTTAAGTTATTGATTTTATTAACATTTTTATCATTGGCACTCACATTGCAATCACCTTTCCACCTGCCCGCCACCTAGAAGCGGACACCTTTACCTCTGAGGATTTGACATGAGCGAGTTGCGTTTCACCGCCGATCACGAATGGCTGCGTCTGGACAACGATGGTCTGGTTACCGTCGGCATCACCCATTACGCCCAGGACGCGCTCGGCGACGTGGTGTATGTGCAACTGCCGGAAGCCAAGTCCTACGCCCAGGGCGAGGAAGTGGCCGTGCTGGAGTCGGTGAAGGCCGCCAGTAACATCGCCATGCCGCTGGACGGCGAGATCGTCGAGGTCAACGCTGACCTGGAAGGCAGCCCGGAGCTGGTCAACGAATCACCGCAGGACAAGGCCTGGTTCTTCCGTATGCGCCTGGCCGACAACGCCGTACTGGCCGATCTGCTGGACAAGGCCGGCTATGATCGTCTGTTGAACGCCAACGCCGACGCCTGAGTGACCGCCATGACCAAGCTCGATACCCAGAACGAATTCATCGCCCGCCACATCGGCCCGCGCGATGCCGACACCGCAGTCATGCTGCAACTGCTCGGCTATGACTCGGTGGACGCGCTGACCAATGCGGTGATCCCCGAGTCCATCAAGGGCACCAGCATCCTCGGCGAGCAGCCGGGCCTGTCGGAAGCCGACGCCCTGGCCAAGATCAAGGCCATCGCCGCGAAGAACCAGCAGTTCAAGAACTACATCGGCCAGGGTTACTACGGCACTCACACGCCGAGCCCGATCCTGCGCAACCTGCTGGAAAACCCGGCCTGGTACACCGCCTACACCCCGTACCAGCCGGAGATTTCCCAGGGCCGCCTGGAAGCGCTGCTGAACTTCCAGACCCTGATCAGCGACCTTACCGGCATGCAGATCGCCAACGCATCGCTGCTGGATGAAGCCACTGCTGCTGCCGAGGCCATGACCTTCTGCAAGCGTCTGTCGAAGAACAAGGCTGCCAACACCTTCTTCGTTTCCCAGCACTGCCACCCGCAGACCCTCGACGTGCTGCGCACCCGTGCCGAGCCGCTGGGCATCGACATCGAAGTCGGTGACGAAGCCGCCATCACTGACGCCAGCGCCTACTTCGGCGCGCTGCTGCAGTACCCGGCAAGCAACGGCGACATCTTCGACTACCGCGCCCTGGTCGAGCGTTTCCATGCCGCCAACGCCTTGGTCGCCGTAGCTGCCGACCTGCTGGCTCTGACCCTGCTCACCCCGCCGGGCGAGTTCGGCGCCGACGTCGCCCTGGGCAGCGCCCAGCGCTTTGGTGTACCGCTGGGCTTCGGTGGCCCGCATGCTGCCTACTTCGCCACCCGCAACGCGTTCAAGCGCGATATGCCGGGCCGCCTGGTCGGCATGTCGGTCGACCGTTTCGGCAAGCCGGCCCTGCGCCTGGCCATGCAGACCCGCGAGCAGCACATCCGCCGCGAGAAGGCCACCAGTAACATCTGTACCGCCCAGGTGCTGCTGGCCAACATCGCCAGCATGTACGCCGTGTACCACGGCCCGAAAGGCCTGACCGCCATCGCCCAGCGCGTGCACAGTTTCACCGCCATCCTCGCCCTGGGCCTGACCAAGCTGGGCCACAGCGTCGAGCAGCAGCACTTCTTCGACACTCTGAGCATCAAGACCGGCGCCAAGACCGCCGAGCTGCATGCCAAGGCCCGTGCTGCCGGCATCAACCTGCGCGAGATCGACGCCGAGCGTCTGGGTCTGTCGCTGGACGAAACTACCGACGAAGCGGCTGTAACAGCCCTGCTGAACCTGTTCGCCGGCGAGCAGGCCACCCCTGCCGTCAGCGAACTCGCTGCACAGATCGCCAGCCGCCTGCCACAAGGCCTGCTGCGCCAGTCGGCGATCCTGCAGCACGAAGTGTTCAACCGCTACCACAGCGAAACCGAGCTGATGCGCTACCTGCGCAAGCTGGCCGACAAGGATCTGGCGCTAGATCGCAGCATGATCCCGCTGGGCTCCTGCACCATGAAGCTCAACGCCGCCAGCGAGATGATCCCGGTGACCTGGCCGGAGTTCGGCAATCTGCACCCATTCGCTCCGGTCGAGCAGGCCGCGGGTTACACCCAGCTGACCACTGAACTGGAAGCCATGCTCTGCGCCGCCACCGGCTACGACGCCGTGTCGCTGCAGCCCAACGCCGGTTCCCAGGGCGAGTACGCAGGTCTCTTGGCCATCCGCGCCTATCACCTGAGCCGTGGCGACGATCAGCGCGACATCTGCCTGATCCCGCAATCGGCCCACGGCACCAACCCGGCAACCGCCTCCATGGCCGGTATGCGCGTGGTGGTGACCGCCTGTGACGCACGCGGCAACGTCGACATCGCTGATCTGAAGGCCAAGGCCGAAGAGCACAAGGATCGTCTGGCTGCGATCATGATCACCTACCCGTCCACCCACGGTGTGTTCGAGGAAGGTATCCGCGAGATCTGCCAGATCATCCACGACAACGGCGGCCAGGTTTACATCGACGGCGCCAACATGAACGCCATGGTCGGCCTTTGCGCGCCGGGTCAGTTCGGCGGCGACGTGTCGCACCTGAACCTGCACAAGACCTTCTGCATCCCGCACGGTGGTGGCGGCCCGGGCGTCGGCCCGATTGGCGTCAAGTCGCACCTGGCGCCGTTCCTGCCGGGCCATGCGCACATGGCACGCAAGGAAGGTGCCGTCAGCGCCGCGCCGTTCGGCAGCGCCAGCATCCTGCCGATCACCTGGATGTACATCACCATGATGGGCGGCAATGGCCTCAAGCGTGCGTCGCAGATGGCCATCCTCAACGCCAACTACATCGCCCGTCGCCTGGAAGAGCACTACCCGGTGCTGTACTCCGGTGAAGGCGGCCTGGTGGCGCACGAATGCATCCTCGACATCCGTCCGCTCAAGGACAGCAGCGGCATCAGCGTCGACGACGTGGCCAAGCGCCTGATCGACTTCGGCTTCCACGCCCCGACCATGTCCTTCCCGGTTGCCGGCACCCTGATGATCGAGCCGACCGAGAGCGAGTCCAAGGAAGAGCTGGATCGCTTCTGCGACGCCATGATCGCCATCCGCGAAGAAATTCGCGCGGTCGAGCAGGGCCGTCTGGATAAAGACGACAACCCGCTGAAGAACGCCCCGCACACTGCCTTGGAACTAGTCGGCGACTGGCACCACGCCTACAGCCGCGAGCAGGCCGTGTACCCGCTGGCGACCCTGATCGAGGCCAAGTACTGGCCGCCGGTCGGCCGCGTGGACAACGTCTACGGCGACCGCAACCTGGTCTGCGCCTGCCCGTCCATCGAGGCGTATCAGGACGCGTAAGCACGGTGAAATATTGTAGGAGCCAGCTTGCTGGCGATCACGGCAACCGCCATCGCCGGCAAGGACTGGGCGCCCCCCGGCTCCTACATAACCTCGTGCCCCGGTTTGCATCCGGGCTACATCCACCCCGATTCCTTTCGGCTCCCCTCACCGGGGCGGGCCGACTGCATCCCGAGAAAAACGATAAAGAGGGCCTCACCATGTTCAGCAAGCACGACCAACTGCAGGGCTATGACGACGCCCTGCTCGCGGCGATCCAGGCCGAAGAACAGCGCCAGGAAGACCATATCGAGCTGATCGCCTCGGAGAACTACTGCAGCCAGCGCGTGATGGAGGCGCAAGGCAGCGGCCTGACCAACAAGTACGCCGAAGGCTATCCGGGCAAGCGCTACTACGGTGGTTGCGAGCATGTGGACAAGGTCGAGGCACTGGCCATCGAGCGCGCCAAGCAGCTGTTCGGCGCCGACTACGCCAACGTCCAGCCGCACTCCGGCTCTTCGGCCAACAGCGCCGTGTACCTCGCACTGCTCAATGCGGGCGACACCATCCTCGGCATGAGCCTGGCCCACGGCGGCCACCTGACCCACGGTGCCAAGGTGTCGTCCTCGGGCAAGCTGTACAACGCCGTGCAGTACGGCATCGACGAGAACGGCCTGATCGATTATGACGAGGTCGAGCGTCTGGCCGTCGAGCACAAGCCGAAGATGATCGTCGCCGGCTTCTCGGCCTACTCGCGCGTGCTGGATTTCCCGCGTTTCCGCGCCATCGCCGACAAGGTCGGCGCGCTGCTGTTCGTCGACATGGCTCACGTTGCGGGCCTGGTCGCGGCGGGCCTGTACCCGAACCCGGTACCGTTCGCCGATGTGGTCACCACCACCACCCACAAGACCCTGCGTGGCCCGCGTGGCGGTCTAATCCTGGCGCGCAAGAACGAGGAGATCGAGAAGAAGCTCAACTCCGCCGTATTCCCTGGCGCCCAGGGCGGCCCGCTAATGCATGTGATCGCGGCCAAGGCGGTGTGCTTCAAGGAAGCGCTGGAGCCGGGCTTCAAGACCTACCAACAACAAGTGATCGACAACGCCCGCGCCATGGCGGCGGTGTTCGTCGAGCGCGGCTATGACGTGGTTTCCGGCGGTACCGACAACCACCTGATGCTGATCAGTCTGGTCAAGCAGGGCCTGACCGGCAAAGCGGCCGACGCGGCGCTGGGCGATGCCCACATCACCGTGAACAAGAACGCCGTGCCGAACGACCCCCAGTCACCGTTCGTCACCTCCGGCATCCGCATCGGTACCCCGGCGGTCACCACCCGCGGCTTCAAGGAAGGCGAATGCCGCACCTTGGCCGGCTGGATCTGCGACATCCTCGACGACCTGGACAACCCGGCCGTGATCGAGCGCGTACGCGGCCAGGTCGCCGACCTGTGCGCCACCTACCCGGTCTACGCTGACTGATACCCGACTGACCACGGGCCGCACGGCGGCCCCAACCGGTGCGCGCGGCGCACCCAACAGGAAACCGACATGACCACTGAAACTCTCGCCAAGACTCCGCTGCACGCCCTGCACCTCGAACTCGGCGCGCGCATGGTGCCCTTCGCCGGCTATGACATGCCCGTGCAGTACCCGCTGGGCGTGATGAAGGAACACCTGCACACCCGTGAGGCCGCCGGTCTGTTCGACGTCTCGCACATGGGCCAGGTCCTGCTGCGTGGTGAGAACGCTGCACGTGCTCTGGAAACCCTGGTGCCGGTGGATATCATCGATCTGCCGCTGGGTACACAGCGCTACGCCATGTTCACCGATGCCCAGGGCGGCATCCTCGACGACCTGATGGTCGCCAACCTGGGTGACGACACCCTCTACCTGGTGGTCAACGCCGCCTGCAAGGATCAGGACCTGGCGCATCTGAAGAAGCACATCGGCGAGCAGTGCCAGATCGAGAGCCTGTTCGAGGAGCGCGCCCTGCTCGCCCTGCAAGGTCCGAAAGCGGCTGAGGTTCTGGCGCGCCTGGCACCGGAAGTGAGCAAGATGACCTTCATGCAGGTTGCCCGTGTGCGCCTGCTGGGCAGCGAATGCATCGTCAGCCGCAGCGGCTACACCGGCGAAGACGGCTTCGAGATTTCCGTCGCCGTGGATCAGGCACAAGCCCTGGCGCGCAGCCTGCTGGCCGAGGTTGAAGTCGAGGCCATCGGCCTCGGCGCACGCGATTCGCTACGCCTGGAAGCCGGTCTGTGCCTCTATGGCCATGACATGAGCACCAGCACCACGCCGATCGAAGCTGGCCTGCTGTGGGCCATCTCCAAGGTACGCCGTGCCGATGGCGAGCGCGCCGGCAACTTCCCGGGCGCCGAGCGTATCTTCGCCCAGCAACGCGAAGGCGTGCCGAACAAGCGTGTCGGCCTGCTGCCGCAGGAGCGCGTGCCAGTGCGTGAAGGCGCGGAAATCGTCGATGCCGACGGCAACGTGATCGGCCAGGTGTCCAGCGGTGGCTTCGGCCCGAGCCTGGGCGCGCCGGTGGCCATGGGTTACGTCAAGGCCAGCCACATGGCCATCGATAGCGAAGTCTGGGCCGTGGTGCGCGGCAAGCGCGTGGCGATGAAAGTGGCTAAAACCCCGTTCGTACCGCAGCGCTACTACCGCGGCTGATCCGCGACGTAGCCCTGCTCTGTAGGAGCCGCGCCTCGCGGCGAATGCGTCAAAAAACGCAAAAGCTTCGCCTCGGGGCGAGACTCCTACACTCATCGCGCGCCCTCTGCTCCGTAGTTCGTAGGGCGGGTGCAACCCGCCACATAGCCCTGGCGGGTTGCACCCGCCCTACAGATGACTACAGTCAACGAAGTTCGTGGGTTGCTGGCCGAGTTTGGTTTGATCGAATCACGCAAAGGCGTTGCGGCAACCCGCGAACTACTGTGTCGGGCGATCGATGATTCAGATAGCAGCATGCCTGGCTCGATGCGAGAGCTGCTGAGGGGGTTGAGCGAAGAGTTGCAAGGGTATGACGAGCGCGGAGACAAATACTTGCGCACGTTGCTGATCCACGGATCGCGCTCAGTGCTCAAGCACTGCCAGAGCAAGACGGACAAGCGCAGTGATTGGCTGAGCCAGCTAATGTGCCGACGCAACAAGAACATCGCCACGGTAGCCTTGGCGAACAAGAATGCCCGGATTATCTGGGCGATCCTCAGCAAGGGTGAACAGTATCAGCCTTGCTGAACAGCAAAGCGCAACACCTGGAGACGCAACGTAGTAGAGATCCACTCGATTGCACAGTGACATGAACTGATGACGAACCGGTCGCACCGACCTGTGTGTAACCTGCTGCATCCATCGGCCCTCTGCTTTGCAAGGCCGCTAGCCCAGTTAGGGTCTGTTGCCGTTTCACATAGGTAACCAGAGAAAGGCACAGGCCATGGCCACGACGCTTTCGTAATTTCTCTTGAGCTTGTCGAACCGAGATGCCACTGCCTGGTAGTGCTTTAGCCGGGCGAAGGCGTTCTCCACCAAGTGCCGGTTGCGGTAAAGACCTCTCCGCGTTGCCTTTCACGGAGTTACGCTTTCTCGGGATCACGGCCTTGGCCCCTTGTTGCTCAACCTGCTCCCGAACTCTCTCGCTGTCATAGCCCTTGTCCGCGACAATGGTTTCTGCCTCCGGGAGCTTGGCAATCAAGGCGGGAGCCTGGGTGCAATCATTGATTTGCCCCCCGTAATTTCAAATTCGATGGGCAGTCCATGAGCATCAACTGCCAGGTGAATCTTGCTGGTATTGCCAGCTCGACTTTTTCCTATGGCCTCATCGTTGCCGCTGGCAGCGCCTGCACTGTGTTGGTGAGCCTTGGCATAGCAGCCATCAATGAACACCCATTCCATTGTTGTAGATGGCCTTGCTCAGCAGAATTTCCCGCAGCTTCGACCAATGCTCATCACTGAGCAATAATCGGGGCATTGTAAACTCGTATCGATGATGGACTAGAGCAGCAAAGATACGAGTTTTCTCTTATATATCAAATGGTTAGTGCAAAACAACAACAGCCCCTAGCCTGCTCGGCATCCATCGCCGCCACACGCCATAGAACCGGATTCGCCGGAGGCTGACGTCAGCCACCAGCAATGACCGGCCGCGTTCGGCCGGGCTATCGCCCTCTACGGGCAAACACAACATTCCCATCATGCAGGTCCTTATGCAGACCGGCAGGGGATGGTTCGTTCAAAAACTGGGAGCACAACAACAATGACCACACGCAACATCATTCCATTGGCCCTGCTCAGCAGCACGGCTCTGGCCCTGGTTATGCCGACCACCACGCACGCTGCCGGCTTCGTCGCAGACGCCAAGGTCACCCTAGGCCTGCGCAACTACTACTTCAACCGTAACTTTCTAAACCAGACTCAGAGCGGTCAGGGCCAGGCTTCAGGCTGGACTCAGAGCTTCATTCTCGATGCCCGCTCCGGCTACACCCAAGGCACCGTCGGTTTCGGCCTCGATGTTCTGGGCCTGTACTCGGTATAGCTCGACGGTGGTCATGGGACGCCGTACGCACCGGCTTACACTCCATCAGCCGGCACGCCCAGTTTCAGCGCAAGCGCCCAACCATCTGCGCCAGCACGGTCAACACATCCTGCCCCAGCTTCTGCGAGCGTGCGCCATTCCAGCCAGTGCGCGGCTGCGGGTTGTCGTCGTGGTCCTTGAACGGCATCTCGATGGTGAACGACAGGCAATCGAAGGCCTGGCCGACGGCGTTGCAGGCCAGGGTCAGGTTGGCTTGACCCGGCTCGTCCCGCGGATAACCGAAACGGGTCTGAAACTCGGCGCCGATACCAACCAGACGACTGCGGAAGTCTTCCTCCAGCGCAGCCAACCGTGGGGTGTACCCCGGATTGCCCTCGCAACCGGCGGTGAACACGTGAGGGATCTCTTCGTCGCCGTGGATATCGAGGAACAGGTCGACGCCAATACGCTGCATGTGCTGCAGCACGAACAGCACTTCGGGACTGCGCTCCGAGCTGGCTGACTGCCAGGCGCGATTGAGGTCCTGCCCGGCATGGTTGGTGCGCAGATGACCGCGATAGGCACCGTCCGGGTTCATGTTCGGCACCAGATAGAACTCTGCCTCGGCCAACAGCGCGGCGATCTCGGCATCCTGCGGATTCTGCAAACGCTCGATCAGCCCTTCCATGAACCACTCGGCCATGTGCTCCCCCGGATGCTGCTGGGCGATGACCCACAGTTTGCGCGCAGCGCCCGCCTGGCCACCGATGCGCAGTAGCTGGATATCACGACCTTCCAGGCTTCTGCCGCTGGCCACCAGTTCAGCACCGCGCTCCAGAGCGTTGGCGATCAGGCGTTCATGCCGCGCTCGCGGGTAAGGCTCGAAATAAGCGAACCAGATGCACTCGTGCTCGGCTTGCAACTCGAAGTGCAGTTGCCCGTCCTGATAACGGGTGGGCACGCGAAACCAGTCCTGCTGATCGTAGCTGGCCACCGCCTGATAATCGTCCCAGGCGCGGTTGTAGGCCGACTGCCCGGCATTGGTCAGGCAGAAGCCATATCCCTGGCCAGGTTGCAGGCCCTCGACCTGAAAGTGAAACCACTGGAAATGGTGGCTGTTGAGGTCCGGCCGCATGGCCAGCAGTACGCGTTGCGGGTCGCTGGCATCGACGACCTGAATGTTGCCACTGTCGAAATCCGCACTGATCTTCATGACTGCCTCGTAAGCGAAACCAGCGCTCAGGATTGCAGTTCATGGCGCGAGTGTGAAGTCGCACCGCGACAGACTGATCAACGACAGCGAACTATGGTGGCCAGGGTCAGCCTAATAGCGACTTGCCCTGTTTCCCGCCTACGGAGTTTCTGCCATGCCCAGCCCGATCAACCTGCGTCACGCTACCACTGCCCTGCTCGCCCTCGCGTTGCTGGCGGGCTGCGCCGGGCGTGAACCAGACTCCAGCGCGCCGGAAAAACAGCCACAGGTGGAACAGCCCATCACCCAGACCGAGCAGGATCAACTGCGCCAGCAGGCCCACCGTGGCGATCTGGAAAGCCAGTTCCAGCTCGGCAGCAGCTACTTCGTCGGCCAGCCGGAGAAGAACCTCAAGCAGGCCGAGTACTGGTGGAAGCAGGCCGCCGACAAGGGTCATGCCATGGCGGCGGTCAGCCTGGCCTACCTCTACACCGGGCGCGACGCCCCTGAGTTCGCCAACCAGCGTGACATGCTCAAGTACCTCAACCAGTCAGCCGCTGCGGGCAACCCGATGGCACAGCATGTACTGGGCAACCTCTACCGTCGCGGTGAAGGCGGCGTACCACGCGACCCTGACCAGGCCCAGCGCCTGTATCAGAGTGCCTGCCAGCAGAACTACGAGCCGTCCTGCCTGGCACTGGGTCGCCAATAATCTGCTGATGGCAACAACACGGACACAACCCGCTACTCCGGGACCTCGACGCTGACGTGAATGGCGTCGTGGCGCCAGAACTCCAGATCGCAGTCGATAATGCGCCCATGCTGGTCACGATTGACCCGGGTGATGCGCAGCGCCGGGCTGCCCGCCGCCACCTTGAGGCTGGCCGCGGCTTCGGCGTGCAGCGCGGTGGGCACTATCTCGAAACGCACCCGACCATAACGAATACCGTATTCACTGGCATACAGGTCGGTCAGCGAGCGCGTCAGGTCGAACTCGAGAATGCCGGGAAAGTAGGCCGGGTTGAGGTAGTGCTCGACATACAGCACCAGACGCCCGTCGATACGCCGCGCACGGCACACCTGATAGACGCTCGACAACGCCGGCAACTCCAGCACCTGACAGATATGCGCACTGGCTGGCATCAAGCGCGCACTCAGCACTACGGTCGCCGGCACCCGCCCCTGCTCGGCAACCATGGCATGAAAGTGAGTACGCACCAGCGGGTTGTAGACCACCCGCTGCGGCGAAACGAACCAGCCCCGGCGCTCCTCGCGATAGATCAGCCCCTGCGCCTCCAGTTGGCCGAGTGCCTCGCGCAGGGTGATGCGCGTGGTATCGAACAACTCACTGAGTTTGCGCTCGGCCGGCAACTTGCTGCCGGCAGGCAACAAACCACGGTCGATCTGCTCCTGCAAAGCGCTACAGATGAGGGTGACGGCCCGCGGCGCTGCTTCGCGCATCAACACTTCCCCTTTTGGACTAGTCCAGCCCATTACAGGGCAACAATCACTCGCTCAGATGGGCTACAAGACTAGGCAATCTAGATGACTGATAGATGACAGCCATGCTGCAAGCACGCCGCATGCCACCGTCACATCCACTCACGGCCCGCGAAATCAGCCACTTATCCATGGTCTACGCTTGATGAGCGCGCCAGCTGACTGCACCTAGACATCTGCCACTCATGGCCGGACATAAAACTGTCACCGAAGGCGCTTAGATTGGCTCGGGTATTGCTGATCTAGACCAACACTCTCACTGCAAAGGAGTTTCCAATGAAACAACTGCTGCTGGCTTCACTGATGGGTTCGGCCATCGCCCTGGCGACCTCCGCCATGGCCAAAGGCACCGACTTGCAGGCACTGGAACAGGCTGCACGCGCCGAAGGCGCGGTGAATAGCGTGGGTATGCCCGACAGCTGGGCCAACTGGAAAGACACCTGGGCGGACCTGGCGCGCCTCTACGGTCTCAAGCATCAGGACACCGACATGAGCTCGGCGCAGGAAATCGCCAAGTTCGCCGCCGAGAAGGAAAACGCTACCGCCGATATCGGTGACGTCGGCGCCGCCTTCGGCCCCATCGCAGTGCAGCAGGGTGTCACCCAGCCGTACAAGCCGAGCACCTGGGCGCAGATTCCGGATTGGGCCAAGGATGAAGATGGCCACTGGATGCTGGCCTACACCGGCTCCATCGCCTTTATCGTCAACAAGCAACTGGTCAAGGACATCCCGCGTTCCTGGGCCGACCTCAAGACCGGCACCTACAAGGTCTCAGCCGGTGACGTGAGCACCGCAGCACAAGCCGTGAACGGTGTACTGGCGGCTGCCATCGCCATGGGCGGCAACGAGAGCAACGTGCAACCGGCCCTGGATTTCTACGGCGAACTGGCCATGCAGCGTCGCCTGTCGCTGGCCAACCCGACCATCCAGACCCTGGAGAAGGGCGAAGTGGAAGTCGGCATCGTCTGGGACTTCAACGGCCTGAGCTACCGCGACCAGATCGACCCCGAGCGCTTCGAGGTGCTGATCCCGTCTGACGGTTCGGTGATCTCCGGTTACACCACCATCATTAACAAGTGGGCGAAGAACCCCAACGCCGCCAAGCTGACCCGCGAATACATCTTGAGCGACGCCGGGCAGATCAACCTGGCCAAGGGCAACGCCCGCCCGATCCGTGCCGAGCACATCGAGCTGCCGGCCGAGGTGCAGGCCAAGCTGCTGCCGCAAGGGCAGTACGCCAAGGTCCAGCCGATCAAGGATGCCGCTGCCTGGGAGGCCACCTCCAAGGCCCTGCCGCGCCTGTGGCAGGAGCACGTGATCATCAATATGAACTGATGCCGTAGCCCGGAGGTAATCCTGGGTGTTCTTGGGCATTACCTTGAATGCTGCATGCACGCGATTGGCTCCCCTCTCCCATTCATGGGAGAGGGGCTGGGGGAGAGGGCTGAAAACACCGCGAATCTGCCGGTTTTCCCCTCTCCCTAACCCTCTCCCCAAAGGGGCGAGGGGACTGACCGCGTTCGACCGTTGCTTATGTGAACAATATGACGGCACTTCTCCCGGATCATCTCCGGGCTACGACCGAACGAGAGAAATCCATGAAGCACAACGTCATTCTGGTGGTACTGGATGGCCTGAGCTATCAGGTGGCCCAGCATGCGCTGGGGCATCTGCAGGCATACTGTCAGGCCGGACGCGCCGCGCTGTACAAGCTCGACTGCGCCCTGCCGGCACTGTCCCGCCCGCTCTACGAATGCATCCTCACCGGCGTGGCGCCCATCGACAGCGGCATCGTCAATAACGATGTGGTGCGCCTGTCCAATCAGCGCAGCATCTTTCACTACGCCCGCGACGCCGGGCTGAGCACCGCCGCCGCGGCCTATCACTGGGTCAGCGAGTTGTATAACCGTGCGCCCTTCGTTGCCGCCCGCGACCGCCACACCAGCGATGAGTCGCTACCGATCCAGCACGGCCACTTCTACTACGCCGACCACTACCCGGATTCGCACCTGTTCGCCGATGCCGACAGCCTGCGCCAGCGCCATAGCCCCAACCTGCTGCTGGTGCACCCGATGAACATCGACGACGCCGGCCACAAGCACGGTCTCGACAGCTCGCAGTACCGCAACGCCGCGCGCAAGGCCGACGTGCTGCTGGCCGAATACATCCAGACCTGGCTCGACGCCGGTTACCAGATCCTGGTGACCGCCGACCACGGCATGAACAACGACCGCAGCCATAACGGCGTGCTGCCGGAAGAGCGCGAAGTGCCGCTGATCGTTCTCGGCAGCGCCTTCAGCCTCGATCCTGCAGCCCGCCCGCAACAGACCGAACTGTGCGGCACTATCTGCCAGCTACTCGGCGCAGCCCACGACAAACCCTGGTGCAGGGAGCTGCTTGCATGAAGTCCACCATATCCAGCAAGGGTTGGGCACTGCTGTGCCTGGTGCCCTTCGCCCTGTTCTTCTTCGCCTTCCAGATCGCGCCGCTGGCCTGGGTGGCGAGCAACAGTCTGAATACCGCCGAAGGCTGGGGCCTGGGCAATTTCCAGCAGGCCTTCTCCTCGCCGTTCTACCGTCAGGCCATGCGCCACAGCCTGGAGGTCGCCTTCTGGTCGAGCCTGTTCGGCATCGTCATCGCCATCATCGGCAGCTATTCGCTGCGCCAGGTCAGCAGCCGCCTGCGCGATTTCGTCATGGCCTTCTCCAACATGACCAGCAACTTCTCCGGGGTGCCGCTGGCCTTCGCCTTCATCATCCTGCTCGGCTTCAACGGCGCGCTGACCATCCTGCTCAAGCAGATGGGCGTGATCGAGGACTTCAACCTCTACTCCAAGACCGGCCTGATCGTCCTTTACACCTACTTCCAGATTCCCCTCGGCGTATTGCTGCTCTATCCGGCCTTCGACGCCCTGCGCGAAGACTGGCGCGAGTCGGCCGAACTGCTCGGCGCCAGCACCTGGCAGTTTTGGCGGCATATCGGCCTGCCGGTGCTGACCCCGGCGCTGCTCGGCACCTTCGTCATCCTCCTGGCCAACGCCCTGGGCGCCTACGCCACGGTGTATGCGCTGACCACCGGCAATTTCAACATCCTGCCGATCCGTATCGCGGCGATGGTCTCCGGCGACATCTTCCTCGACCCCAACATGGCCAGCGCGCTGGCCATGGTGCTGGTCGGCCTGATGACCCTGATCACCATCGTCCACCAATGGCTGCTGCGCCGGAGCTACCATGTCGCCCGCTGAAAAACGCTCGCCGCTGTTCCACCAACTGGTGGTCTACCTGCTGTTTCTGATCCTGCTGCTGCCGCTGCTCGGCACCCTGGTGTACTCGCTGTCCACCAGTTGGTCGGCGACCATCCTGCCCAGCGGTTTCACCTTCAAGTGGTACCTGGCGCTGTGGAGCGATGCACGCTTTCTCGCCGCCTTCGGCCGCTCGCTGCTGGTCTGCTTCGGCGCCCTGGCGCTGGCACTGCTGCTGATCCTGCCGCTGCTGTTCGTGGTCAACTACCACTTCCCCAGACTGGACGGCGTGATGAACGTGCTGATCCTGCTGCCGTTCGCCATTCCGCCGGTGGTGTCCTCGGTGGGCCTGATGCAGCTGTTCGCATCCGGCCCGCTGCCGATCCTCGGTACGCCATGGATCCTCATCGGCTGCTACTTCACCATCGCCCTGCCCTTTATGTACCGAGCGATCACCAACAACCTGCAGGCGATCAACCTGCGCGACCTGATGGACGCCGCCCACCTGCTGGGTGCCAGCACCTGGCGCGCGGCCTTCATGGTGGTGCTGCCGAATCTGCGCAAGGGTTTGATGGTTTCGGTGTTCCTGTCCTTCAGCTTCCTGTTCGGCGAATTCGTCTTCGCCAACCTGCTGGTGGGCAGCCGCTACGAGACGCTGCAGGTGTACCTGTACAACATGCGTAACGACAGCGGCCACTTCACCAGCGCCCTGGTGATCTCCTATTTCATGTTCGTGCTGCTGATGACCTGGGCAGCCAACCGTCTGAACAAGGACAAATCATGAGTTACCTGAATATCCGCGGTCTGCATAAAAGCTACGGCGCAACGCCCATCTTCACCGACATCAATATCGAGATCGGCCAGGGCCAGTTCATCACCCTGCTCGGCCCTTCCGGCTGCGGCAAGTCCACCCTGCTGCGCTGCATCGCCGGCCTGACGGCGGTCGACGGCGGACAGATCCTGCTGGGCGGTGAGGACCTGGTACCCGTTGCGCCGCAAAAGCGCGGCATCGGCATGGTGTTCCAGAGCTATGCGCTGTTCCCCAATATGACCGTGCAACAGAACGTCGCCTTCGGCCTGCGCATGCAGAAAATCCCAGCCGCCGAGGCCAGCAAGCGCGTCGCCGAGGTGCTGGAACTGGTGGAGCTCAACGACTACGCCAATCGTTACCCGCAGCAACTCTCCGGCGGCCAGTGCCAGCGCGTGGCCCTGGCCCGTTCGCTGGTCACCCGCCCGCGCCTGCTGCTGCTCGATGAGCCGCTGTCGGCACTGGATGCGCGCATCCGCAAACACCTGCGCGAACAGATCCGCGCCATCCAGCACGAGCTGGGCCTGACCACCATCTTCGTCACCCACGATCAGGAAGAGGCGCTGGTCTTGTCCGACCGCATCGTGCTGATGAACGGCGGCCAGATCGTCCAGAGCGGCGACGCCGAAACTCTCTACACCGCCCCGGCCGATGCCTTTGCCGCCGGTTTTATCGGCAACTACAACCTGCTCGACGCCGAGGCCGCCAGCCGCCTGCTGCTGCGCCCGGTCAATAGCCGCGTGGCGATCCGTCCGGAAGCCATCCAGATCGCCGCTCAAGGCATCGAGGGACGGATTCTCGGCCACAGCCTACTCGGCAATGTGATCCGCTACCGCATCGAGGCCCGCGGTGTGGAGCTGACCGTGGACGTGCTCAACCGTTCGGCCGCCGACCTGCACCACGACGGCCAAAGCGTCAGCCTGGCCATTGGCGCCGATGCGATCCGGGAGGTGGCGTGATGTCCCTGGCGATTTTCGATCTCGACGAAACCCTGATTCATGGCGACTGCGCCAGCCTGTGGACGCAGGAAATGGTGAAAATCGGCTGGGCCGACGGCGAATCCTTTATCGCCCGCGAGCAGGAGCTGATGCGTCAGTACGCCGCCGGCACCCTGGCCATGGAAGACTATATGAGCTTCACCCTGTCACCCCTGGTGGGCCGCACCCCCGAGGAAGTGGCCTTCGTGGTCGAGCCCTTCGTCGAGGACGTGATCGAGCCGATCTTCTACAGCGACGCCAGCCGCACCCTGGCTGCGCACCGCGCTGCCGGTGACCGCCTGCTGGTGATCTCCGCCTCGGCGCACTTTCTGGTCAGCGCCATCGCCGAGCGCTTTGGCATCGACGAGGTCCTGGCCATCGACCTGGAGCAGCAACATGGTTTCTACAGCGGGCGTACCCAGGGCGTGCTGACCTACCGCGAAGGCAAGGTGACACGTCTGCATGCCTGGCTCGCCGAGCAGAACGAAAGCCTACTCGGCGCAAGCTTCTACTCCGACTCGCGCAACGACCTGCCGCTGCTGCAGGTGGTCGAAAAGCCCTTCACCGTCAACCCGGATCCGACTCTACGCGCCCATGCCGAACAGGCTGGCTGGCCGATCCTGGAGTGGCGCTGAGAGCCATGGCTTTCTTCGCCGAACTCACGGGCCGGTAGAACCTGTAGGAGCGAGCTCTGCTCGCGAACCCAGACAACGCAAAATCTTCGCGAGCAGAGCTCGCTCCTACAAGGGGCGGGTGTTTCGGATCTGCCACCGAGAACCGGGCGACTGATTGTGCAACGGCGCTGAAAGCCACGGCACGCCAGCGACTCAACCCTGCACTGCCATGATCCGCTCGCAGGCGCCGATCAATGCCGCCGCCAGTTCCCGTGCGTAACCGGGCAACTGGTTGCGCGCATGCAGGGCCACTTCCACCGGCGCCACCGGGGCGAAACCTTCGGCCTCACCCAGTTCGCGGTGTGCGGCAGTGATCAAGCGGCGCGGTAACAGGGTCAGACCCAGCCCGCCTTCGGCAGCGGCGCTGACACCGGGCAGACTGCTGCTGACATAGGCGATACGCCAGGGTTTGCCCATGGCATCCAGCGCGTGGGTCATCTCCAGACGATACAGGCCGTTGGGCGGGAACACCGCCAGCGGCACCGGGTTGCGCGCCAGCACCGGGCGCGCTCGGCTGTCGAGCCAGGCCAGCGGTTCGGCCCAGCTGGCCAGGCCCTTGGCGCTACCGGCACGCTGCTTGATCAGCGCCAGGTCCAGCTCACCGGCATTGAACGCGCGCCATACGTCATGACTAAGACCGCTGGTGATCTCCAGGCGGATACCCGGATGTGCGTCGGCAAAATCGGCCAGATAGGGCGTCAGGCTGTTGGCGGCGAAATCGTCCGGCACGCCGAGGCGCACTTCGCCCTCCACCGCGCTCTGCCCCAGAGCGAGCATGGCCTCGTCCATCAGTGCGACGATGCGGTTGGCGTAACCCAGCAGGCGCTCGCCCTCGGTGGTGGTCACCACGTAGCGGCCGCTGCGGTCGAGCAGCTCGGCGCCGATTTGCTCTTCCAGTCGCCTAACCTGCTGACTGACCGTGGACTGCGTCAGATGCAGGCTGGCAGCCGCGCGGGTGAAGCCACCGGTCTGCACCACGGCGAGAAAACTGCGTAACAACACGGGATCGAGCATGTCGCATGCCTATCATGAAACCCACTGACAGGCATTCTACTATTTAATTTCCGAATCCATCCGCGAATTCCTATAGTGCATGGGAGCCAATTTTCCGCGCCGGGATCGTTCCCAGCGCCATCCACCCACCGAGGCAATCTCTCGATGAGCAAAACGCCCTACTACTACGCCCCGCATGGCGGCCATCCCGGTCAGGAACAACTGCTGACCGACCGCGCCATGTTCACCGAAGCCTATGCCGTGATCCCCAAAGGCGTGATGCGTGACATCGTCACCAGCCACCTGCCGTTCTGGGACAACATGCGCATGTGGGTCATCGCCCGCCCGCTGACCGGCTTCGCCGAAACCTTCTCGCAGTACATCGTCGAAGTCGGCCCGAACGGCGGCAGCGACAAGCCTGAGCTCGACGCCACCGCCGAAGGCGTGATCTTCGTCGTCGAAGGCACCTGCGACCTGACCCTCAACGGCACCCAACACGCCCTGCGTCCGGGTAGCTACGCCTTCATCCCGCCAGAAAGCGATTGGTCGCTGCGCAACAACGGCAGCGAAGCGGTGCGTTTTCACTGGCTGCGCAAGGCCTATCAACCAGTCGAAGGCGTGCCGTATCCGGAAGCCTTCGTCACCCACGAGCAGGACATCGAGCCGATCGTCATGCCCGGCACCGAAGGCCGCTGGAGCACCACGCGCTTCGTCGAGATCAGCGACATGCGCCATGACATGCACGTCAACATCGTCAATTTCGAACCGGGCGGTGTGATCCCCTTCGCCGAAACCCACGTCATGGAACACGGCCTGTACGTGCTCGAAGGCAAGGCGGTGTACCGCCTGAACCAGGACTGGGTCGAAGTGGAAGCCGGCGACTTCATGTGGCTGCGCGCCTTCTGCCCCCAGGCCTGCTACGCCGGCGGCCCGAGCCGCTTCCGCTACTTGCTGTATAAGGATGTGAACCGCCAGATGCCGCTGACCCTGGGCGGCCTGAAGCGCTGAGCGCGCCGCCCTAGGGACAGGGCGTAACTGTGGGAGCGAGCTCTGCTCGCGAATCGCTGGGATTGCGATATTCGCGAGCAGAGCTCGCTCCTACGGATGTCTTTAAATGAAAAGGCCACCCCGAGGGGTGGCCTTTGCGTTTCTGCAACAACCGATCAGCTATGGCGGATCAGGTGATCGAAGGCAGAGAGCGATGCCTTGGCACCTTCGCCTACGGCAATCACGATCTGCTTGTAGGGCACAGTGGTCACGTCACCGGCGGCGAACACGCCGGGGATGTTGGTGGCGCCCTTGGCGTCGACGATGATCTCGCCGAAGCGGTTGAGTTCCACCGTGCCTTTCAGCCAGTCGCTGTTGGGCAGCAGACCGATCTGCACGAAGATGCCTTCCAGCTCGACGGTGTGCAGCTCCTCGGTAGTGCGATCCTTGTACACCAGGCCGTTGACCTTCTGACCGTCGCCCTTGACCTCGGTGGTCTGCGCGCTCTTGATCACGGTCACGTTGGGCAAGCTATAGAGCTTCTTCTGCAGCACGGCGTCGGCACGCAGGGTGTCGGCGAACTCCAGCAGGGTCACGTGGGCGACGATGCCGGCCAGGTCGATGGCTGCCTCGACGCCGGAGTTACCGCCGCCGATCACCGCCACACGCTTGCCCTTGAACAGCGGGCCGTCGCAGTGCGGGCAGAAGCACACGCCCTTGGCCTTGTATTCCTGCTCGCCAGGTACACCCATCTCGCGCCAGCGGGCGCCAGTGGAGAGGATCACGGTCTTGGCCTTGAGGGTCGCGCCGTTGTCGAACTTCACTTCGTGCAGGCCGCCTTCGCTGCTGGCCGGCACCAGAGCCGAAGCGCGCTGCAGGTTCATCACGTCGACCTCGTATTCCTTGACGTGTTCCTCCAGAGCACGCACCAGTTTCGGGCCTTCGGTTTCCTTGACCGAGATAAAGTTCTCGATGGCCATGGTGTCCAGCACCTGACCGCCAAAGCGCTCGGCGGCAATGGCAGTACGGATACCTTTACGCGCGGCGTAGATCGCAGCAGAAGCACCCGCCGGTCCACCGCCGACTACCAGTACATCGAAGGCATCCTTGGCGCTCATCTTCTCAGCGTCGCGGTTGGCAGCGCCGGTGTCGATCTTGGCAAGGATTTCCTTCACTTCCATACGGCCGGAAGCGAACACCTCGCCGTTCAGGTAGACGCTCGGTACGGCCATTATCTGGCGGCGCTCGACTTCTTCCTGGAACAGCGCGCCGTCGATCGACACGTTGCGGATATTGGGGTTGAGCACGGCCATCAGGTTCAGCGCCTGGACCACGTCCGGGCAGTTCTGGCAGGACAGCGAGAAGTAGGTTTCGAACTCGAAACGGCCTTCGATGCTCTTGATCTGCTCGATGGTTTCCGCGTCCAGCTTGGACGGGTGGCCGCCGACCTGCAGCAGGGCCAGCACCAGCGAGGTGAACTCGTGGCCCATGGGGATACCGGCGAAGACAACGCCGGTGTCTTCACCCGGACGATTCAGGGCGAAGGACGGACGGCGGGCATCGTTGCCGTCGGTCTTCAGGGTGATCTTGTCAGTCAGGCTGACGATGTCGTTGAGCAGTCCGAGCAGCTCTTGCGATTTTTCGCCGTCATCGAGGGAGGCAACGATCTCGAACGGCAGGCTCACCCTTTCCAGGTAGGCCTTCAATTGGTCTTTAAGATTTGCATCCAACATGACGGGAGTCATCCTCTAGCGAATTTCAGATATAAAAACGCCCGGGCGGATTGCGCCCGGGCGTTCGGGCACCTGAGGAAGCCCTGTAGGACTTCTTGAGGCGGAAAACGGGATGGAGTGCAGCGCTTAACGCTGCAAATCCATGTTCGTTTTTTAGATCTTGCCGACCAGGTCCAGGGACGGAGCCAGGGTCTTCTCGCCTTCCTTCCACTTGGCCGGGCAGACTTCACCCGGGTGAGCGGCGGTGTACTGGGCGGCCTTCAGCTTGCGCAGGGTCTCGCCGACGTCGCGGGCGATCTCGTTGGAGTGGATTTCCACGGTCTTGATCACGCCTTCCGGGTTGATCACGAAGGTGCCGCGCAGGGCCAGACCTTCTTCGTCGATGTGCACGTCGAAGGCACGGGTCAGCTGATGGGTCGGATCGCCGATCAGCGGGAACTGAGCCTTGCCAACAGCCGGCGAAGTTTCGTGCCAGACCTTGTGCGAGAAGTGAGTGTCGGTGGTCACGATGTAGACCTCGGCACCGGCCTTCTGGAACTCGGCGTAGTTGTTGGCAGCGTCTTCGATTTCGGTCGGGCAGTTGAAGGTGAAGGCAGCCGGCATGAAGATCAGAACCGACCACTTGCCCTTCAGGCTCTGCTCGGTGACTTCGATGAACTTGCCGTTGTGGAAAGCGTTGACTTTGAACGGTTGTACCTGAGTGTTGATGAGAGACATCTTTGACTCCTTCTGAGGTTTCTGTGAGGGTTTGAAATTTACAGGGCGTATCTTAGCGACCTAACAAAAAAAAGCTTATTGATTACGACCATGATATTGATTGAATGAGCCAATCGTTGGCCAAGCCCGCACCAGGCACGGGCTAGAGCTACTGCTCAGACAAGATCGGGATCGATAAGCAGCGCGATTTTACCCGCAACCTGATTACCGGCGAGTGTCTCGAATGCCGCTTCACTGTCTTTGAGGGCAAAACTGCGCTCGAGTTGCGGCTTTAACCGCCCCTCGGCAAACAGCGGCCAGACCTGTTGCTGCAGATCATGCAACAGGTCGGCCTTGAACGAGTCGTCGCGATTGCGCAGGGTCGAGCCGATCAGTTGAACGCGCTTGCCCAGCACCAGGGCCAGGTCCAGGGTGGCCTCGCGTCCGCCCATCAAACCAATATTGATCCAACGACCATCACGGGCCAGCAATTCCAGGTTGAGCGCCGCGTACTGCCCGCCAACCGGATCGAGGATCACATCGAACGGTCCGAAATCACGCAGCGCTTGCAGGTCTTCGCCGCGCAGGGCACCGCCCTGGGCACCGAGCGATTCGCAGTAGGCCAACCGCTCGGCAGAGCCGACGCTGACCCAGCAAGGGCTGCCGAATGCCTTGCACAGCTGGATAGCAGCCGAGCCGACACCGCTGGCGCCGGCATGCAGCAGGACCTTCTCACCGGGGCGCAGGGCTCCGAGCTGGAACAGATTGAGCCAGGCGGTGGCATAGACCTCGGGCACCACAGCCGCCTCGACCAGGCTCAAGCCTTCTGGCACCGGCATGGCGTGACGTGCATCAAGCACCACTTCCTCGGCCATACCACCACCGGCAAGCAGGCAGCAGACGCGATCGCCCACCTGCCAGGCGCTGCCGGCGCCGACTTCAACAACTACCCCGGCGCACTCCAGGCCCAGCGCCTGGCTCGCACCAGGCGGCGGCGGATAAAGCCCGGCGCGCTGCAACAGGTCAGCCCGGTTGAGCCCAGCGGCAGCCACCTTGACCCGAATCTGCCCCGCGTCACAGGTCTGCGCCGGTTGTTCCAGCCACTCTGCACGCCCTTCAACGCCTTGCAATGCCTTCATGCTGCCTCCATAGTGCAAGTGAACCGAGCCCAGCGCAGAACGCAGGGCTTTCGCCTAGCGCCAACGGAACCTGGCGCCCTCAAATACGGCCTAATATGCGTTATCAACTGCCACTACGTCGAATCAGCATGAAGCGATCTCTTGCAAGCACCGCCCTCGCCCTCGTACTCGGCTTCAGTGCCCTGCCGCTGGCGGCCAAGACCACCGCAGCGACCAGTTGGGACTATCTGCAGCCGGATCGCGAGCAGGTGATCGCCAGCCTCAACGTAGTGGAGCTGCTGCGCCGCCATCACTACAACAAGCCGCCGCTGAACGACGAACGCTCGATTCAGATCTATGACAACTACCTGAAGTTGCTCGATCCATCGCGCAGCTATTTCACTGCCGCTGACATCGCCGAATTCAACCAGTGGCGCACCCGCTTCGATGACCTGCTGAAAAGCGGCGACCTCGAACCCGGCTTCACCATCTTTCGCCGCCACCTGACCCGCACGGAAGAGCGCCTGAACTATGCGTTGGCGGAACTGGGCAAGGGCGTCGACAAGATCGATTTCAGCATCGATGAAGAGCTGCAGGTCGATCGCGAAAAAGCGCCCTGGGCCAAAGACCGCGCTGAACTCGATGAACTGTGGCGCAAGCGTGTCAAAGACGAAGTGCTGCGACTGAAGATCGCCGGCAAGGAAACCAAGGACATCCAGGAACTGCTGACCAAGCGCTACAAGAACCAGTTGGCGCGCCTCAAGCAGACCCGTGGCGAGGACGTGTTCCAGACCTACATCAACGCCTTCGCCACCACCTACGACCCGCACACCACTTATCTGTCACCGGATAATGCGGAAAACTTCGACATCAACATGAGCCTGTCGCTCGAAGGCATCGGCGCCGTCCTGCAAAGCGACAACGAGCATGTCAAGGTGGTGCGCCTGGTGCCTGCCGGCCCAGCTGAAAAGAGCAAGCAGATCGCACCGGCCGACAAGATCGTCGGCGTCGCCCAGGGCAATGATGAAATGGTCGACGTGATCGGCTGGCGCCTGGACGAAGTGGTCAAGCTGATTCGCGGCCCGAAAGGTTCCACCGTGCGCCTGGAAGTGATTCCGGCCAGCAATCCGCCCAGCGACCAGACCAGCAAGGTGGTCACCATCACCCGCGAAGCAGTCAAGCTGGAAGAGCAAGCTGCCAAGAAGAAGGTTCTGGAACTCAAGCACGAGGGGCGTGATTACAAGCTCGGCGTCATCGAACTGCCGGCCTTCTACCTCGACTTCAAGGCCTTCCGCGCTGGCGACCCGAACTACAAGAGCACCACCCGTGACGTCAAACGCCTGCTCGACGAGCTGCAGGCCGAGAAGGTCGACGGCGTGGTCATCGACCTGCGCAACAACGGCGGTGGCTCGCTGCAGGAAGCCACCGAACTGACCAGCCTGTTCATCGAACAGGGCCCCACCGTACTGGTGCGCAACGCCGACGGCCGTGTCGACGTACTCGCCGACGAGAACAAGGGCGTTTACTACAGCGGCCCACTGGCCGTGCTGGTCAACCGCCTGTCCGCCTCGGCCTCGGAAATTTTCGCCGGCGCCATGCAGGATTATCACCGCGCACTGATTCTCGGCGGCCAGACCTTCGGCAAGGGCACGGTGCAAACTATCCAGCCGCTCAATCACGGCGAGCTGAAACTGACCCTGGCCAAGTTCTATCGCGTGTCCGGCCAGAGCACTCAGCACCAGGGCGTGATCCCGGACATCACCTACCCGGATGTCATGGACACCAAAGACATCGGCGAAAGCGCACTGCCCGCTGCCCTGCCCTGGGACAGCATCCGCCCGGCGATCACCCCCGAGCTTGACCCGATCAAACCGTTCCTGAGCGAGCTCAAGGCCCGTCATGAGCAGCGCACCGCCCAGGATCCGGACTTCGTCTTCACCCGTGAGCGCCTGACCCTGGCCAAGAAGCTGATGGCCGAAACCACCGTCAGCCTCAACGAGCAGACCCGTCGTGCACGTCAGGCCGAAGTCGAAGCCAAGCAACTGGCACTGGAAAACAACCGCCGCCGGGCCAAGGGCGAAGAGCCACTCAAGGAACTGACCAAGGAAGACGAAGAGGCACTGCCAGTCGCCGATGAAAAGAGCACACCGGAAGACGATGCCTACCTGGCAGAGAGCGGACGCATCCTGCTCGACTACCTGGGCCTGAACCCCTCGCTGGCGCTGCATTGAGGCGCTTCAAGCAGCGTCATCAAATCGTCATCGAACTGTCGTGAAATAAAGGGCCGGTTAAACACCGGCCCTTTCGTTTCCGCCAGATCGAGACCACCATGACCGTCACCGAGCAGTTGAGCGCACTGGGCAACATCCTCGCTCACGGCGACCTCAGCAGCCTGTTCCAGCCTATCGTCTCGCTGTCCGAACAGCGCATTCTCGGCTACGAGGCCCTGACCCGCGGTCCCTCCAACAGTCCGCTGCATTCGCCATTGACGCTGTTCGCCGTGGCCCGCCATGCAGGTCGACTGAGCGAGCTGGAAATGGCCTGCCGCAAAAGCGCCTGCAAAGGCTTCAGTGATCTGGGCCTGGAAGGCAAGCTGTTTCTCAACGTCTCGCCGGAGTCGCTGCTCGACCCCAGCCACCAGCCCGGACGCACCCTGAAGCTGCTGCAAACCTTCGGCATCCCGCCCAGCCAGGTGGTGATCGAGCTCACCGAACAATCGCCCACCGAAGACTTCGCCCTGCTCGACAACGCGCTGCACCACTATCGCGCCATGGGCTTTTCCATCGCCCTGGATGATCTGGGTGCCGGCTACTCCAGCCTGCGCCTATGGTCGGAGCTGCGCCCGGATTACGTGAAGATCGACCGTCATTTCATCGACGGTATCCACCTGGACGCGGTGAAACGGGAGTTCGTCGGCTCCATCCTGAAAATGGCCGAAGCGTCACGCGCGCAAGTAATAGCCGAAGGTATCGAACTGCCCGAGGAGCTGGCCGTGCTGACCGAAATGGGCGTCGACCTGGTGCAGGGCTACCTCCTCAGCAGACCGCAGGAGAAGCCCCCGCGCGAGGCACGCCAGTTGCTGCCCCAGATGCAGAGCAACCAGGCCAGTCTCAGCGAAGACAGCCATGACCTCAGTGCCTTGCTCAACGACCAACTCGCGGTCGATCAGCACACGGCCATCGCTGAAGTGCTGGATGTATTTCGCGCCCAGGCCAACCTCAACTCCCTGGCCGTACTGAACACGCAGCGCCAACCGGTCGGTATCGTCCACCGTCACTCGCTGTCCGAAGCGCTGCTCAAGCCCTTCGCCACCGATCTGTTCGCGCGCAAACCCATCAGTCGCCTGATGAGCCAGGACTTTCTCGCCGTGGAACTGACGCAGTCCCTGCAGAAGGTCAGTCGCCTGCTCACCAGCCGCGCGCGCCAGCGCATCGAGGAAGACTTCATCATCATCCAGCACGGCCGCTACCTGGGCCTGGGCCGGGTCATCGACGTGCTCAAGCTGATCACCGAACAGAAGCTGCAGCAGGCCCGACACGCCAATCCGCTTACGCTACTGCCGGGTAACGTACCTATCCAGCAGTGCCTTGGCCGCCTGCTGCAGCAGCAACGCGAAGCTGCGGTGTGCTACGTGGATCTCGACAGCTTCAAACCCTTCAACGACCTCTACGGCTATGCCAAGGGCGACGAGGTGCTGCTGTGCCTGGCGCAATGCCTGAAAGACCGGGTCGATCCGGCCCGCGACTTCGTCGGGCATATCGGCGGTGACGACTTCATGCTGGTGCTCGGCTCACCAGACTGGCGCGAAAAGCTCGGCAAACTGATCGAGGATTTCCAGAATCAGTGCCGACGCTTTTACCGCGATGAGCATCTTCAGGCCGGCTGCTTCATTGCCCACAACCGCCACGGCCAGCGCCAGGAATATGCGCTGTTGTCACTGTCGATCGGCGTGGTGCATGTGAAAGCTGAAGATTGCGCGCAGCTCGATGCCTCACGCCTGGCCGAAATGGCTTCCGAAGCCAAGCGTCAGGCCAAGGCCGTGCCCGGTTACAGCCTGCATATCCTCGCAGGCTCAGCGGCCTGAATCGGCCATGCCGGCATAGCGTTCGGCAGCCTGCGCATCAGCCTCCAGGCCGGGCGCGCCCTCACGATATAGCTGGCTGAGGCGACGAGCGGCCAGCGGATGGCCAGCCGCCAGCGCCATCTCCCACCAACGCACGGCCTGCATGGCATCCGCCGCCTGACGAGTATCAGCCTGCAGCGCCTGCACACCCAACTGATAAGCAGCCTTGCCGTCGCCGCCATTGGCCGCCAGGCGCAACAGCCTCAGCCCCTCCTCACGCGCGCCAAGCCCCTGGCCGCGAAACAGCAGAATATGGCCATAGAAACTCTGCGCCGGCACATCCCCCAGGTTGGCCATACGTCCGTACTGCCCCTGCATCCACTGCCACAGACGCGGCTGACGCAATGCCGCAGGCCAGTGGAAAAGACGCCGTGCCAGCCAGTAGCCAAGACGTGCGCGCAACATCCAGAGCCACCTAGACATCGGCGGGATAGTCGAACTCGAACACGCGAGCGACCTCCGAGGCATGCCAGGATGCCGCTGCCACGCCATCGCAAGCCCCGCTAAAGCGCCCGAGATGGGTCACGCAGTCGAAGAATCCCGTACGCGGCAGGCGACTGGCGCCCTGGCTGATGACCAGTGCGCTGCGCAGCGGACGCTCGGCACGCGCATCTAGTGCGGCCAAATGCTCCAGAGCAGCGGTGAGGGTTTGCATGGCTGGTGTTGGCAGGTCGAGCCGCTCGATCAACGCCCGGTAGGTGAGCAGGTGGCGCTGACGGCGCGCGTCGTCCAGCTCGGTCAACAAGGCCTGCCAATGCTGGCGGCTGATACGCACGCTCAAGACCAGCCCTCCAACCCCAGTTGCCACGCCAGCGAACGCATGATCGCGGCATCGGGCTGTCGTTCGCCGCTCTCGATCATCGCCAGGTAATGCGGACTGATGCCGACGCTGCGCGCCAGGCTCTCTGCCGTCAGGCCCTTGGCCTCACGCAGCCTGCGCAACTGATCGAGTCCGGGCCGCTGCTGCTCTGCCACTGGCTCAGCAGCGCTGGCTTGCGCGACCACCGGTTCGCGCCCGGCAGCGTGCAACAGAGCCTGATAATCGGCCCAGGGCAACACCGCGTACTCTGGCTCGCCATCACGGGCAATGATTTGCACAGTCATGAATCTCTCCGTTGGAAAGCAGGGCCGACGACCTCGACCCCTTCCTTGCAAACAGCCATCTTAACAGGCACCCGACGACTGAGGCACAAACCTGCGACCAAGATATCAGCGCCAGGCTGGTGCTGCGTGCGCCATCCTGCCTGCTTGATAGACGATTCGCAGAAGCACTGGCATCAGTTGCGTTGCGCTTCCACCCCTTACTCCACAGGCAACTGCTCGATCAGGGCCAGGCGCTCGGGGCTCTGTGCCTCGCGCCAGGCCCTGAAGGCCTCCAGCTCGCCATGCCAGGTGCGCATGACCCAGGCCAGCACAGCCAGATCGTCGATGAAGCCAAGGCCAACCAGCCAGTCGGGAATAGCATCGAGCGGCGCGATGACATAGAGCAACGCCGCCACGATGGTCAACAACGCCTGCCGGCTGATCTGCCGGTACTCGCCCTTGAACCAGGCCAGGCTAAGGGCGCGAAGCAGTTGCAGGTCATTCCTGAATACGGCGAAGCGCTGCCCTTGAGGGGTACGCTTGTCACGCAGCGCATGCAACAGCTCCGGCAGCCGACCTTCACGCAGAAAACGAGCAGCCTGCGGCAGGTAGCGGAGCAATTTCCAGGGTGTTTTCATTCGCTCTCCTCGGCAAGCCAGGCGTTTTCTGGGCTTGCCTCGCTTACCCACAGAACCTGTGGATAACTCTGTGCAAAGACTTTCGACAAGCCTACCAAAGCCCCGTGGTATGGGGCCTTGAGTTAGATCGGATATTTTTTATACAGCATATAAAATCTAATAAAATCAACAAGTTGCATATTTCGAACAAGAGGCTTGCAAGTTTTTCACGAGCTTGTTAGGACCCTTTGCATGATGTGCATAAGCGTAACACTCAGGGCGCCTCGTAGCGGCTGAGCGCCCCCAGAAACGACAACGCCCCGTCAAGACGGGGCGTTGTAAACGAGTACCGAGTGTTACGGCTCGGTCGGCTCGGCGGCGGCCTGATCCTTGATGCCGATCAGTTCCAGATCGAACACCAGTACCGAGTTGGCCGGAATGGCCGGGGACGGGCTCTGCTCGCCGTAAGCCAGCTCGCTGGGGATGTACAGCTTGTACTTCTCACCCACGTGCATCAGTTGCAGGCCTTCGACCCAGCCTGGGATCACGCCGCCAACCGGCAGATCGATGGGGCTGCCACGTGCGACGGAGCTGTCGAATACGCTGCCATCGGTCAGTTTGCCTTCATAGTGAACGGTCACTACGTCGCTTTCCTTCGGCTGTTCGCCGTCGGCTTTCTTGATCACTTCGTACTGCAGGCCAGAAGCGGTGGTGACCACGCCTTCGCGCTTGCCGTTCTCTTCAAGGAATTTCTTGCCGGCTTCAGCGGCTTCCTTGTTCAGCGCAGTCATGCGCTCTTCAGCACGGTTCTGCAGGAAGGAGAAGGCCTCGATCATGTCTTCGTCCTTGATGCGCGGTTCCTTCTTCGCCAGCGCGTCTTCGATGCCCTGAGCGACGGCCTTGGAATCCAGATCATCCATACCCTCTTCGGACAGGCTGCGCCCCATGTTCAGGCCGATGCCGTAGGAGGCTTTCTGCGCCGGGCTCTTGAGTTCGACTTCGCTGGTTTGCGAATCGCAACCGGCAAGCACCAGGCCCACCAGGGCAACCGCTGCCGCCAAACGATGCTGTTTCATGCTTGTTCCTTGTAGATGCGCCCGAAGGCCGTCGTGTGAAAGCGCGAGATTAGCAGTACGCCGCAATCACTGGCTACGGCATAGGAGCCGAGCAATGCGCTTAAGTTCAAGCAAACAAAGGATTTTTCGAAGATTTCGGCGGACGCCGAAGAGTTGTCACAGAAGGGGATGAAGCGAGGAGAAGAATGGCGCAGCGGACGGGACTCGAACCCGCGACCCCCGGCGTGACAGGCCGGTATTCTAACCGACTGAACTACCGCTGCGCGTAACTGCGAGATTGGTGGGTGATGACGGGATCGAACCGCCGACCCTCTGCTTGTAAGGCAGATGCTCTCCCGGCTGAGCTAATCACCCTTCACTCTCGAAGTGGGGCGCATTTTAGAGAGCGAGGCGAGCCTTGGCAAGCCCTCTTCGCAAAAAAATTTACCGCCGCAGCAAGAACTTAGCTACGACCGGCGAATTTCCTCGCAGACTCGTTGTCAGGGTTGGCCTGGACACGCCAGCGGAGAATAATGCGTGTTCTGTGCCGGCGGTCAGCGTTATTGGCCCGCCACCTTCATCCGTCGCTGCGCGCCAGCTTTCCCCAACGGGAGAGTTCAAGGATGGCGCCAATCCGCGACTTCATCATCAATGGAGAATCACCCGCTCATGTGGTTTCGTAACCTGCTGGTCTACCGTCTCACCCAGGACATTCCTTTCGACGCCGAAGCGCTGGAGACCGCACTGGCCAGTAAACCGGCCCGTCCCTGCGCCAGCCAGGAACTGACCACCTACGGTTTCACCGCCCCCTTCGGCAAGGGCGCCGATGCGCCACTGGTGCATGTCAGCGGCGACTTCCTGCTGATTGGCGCACGCAAGGAAGAACGCATTCTGCCGGGTTCGGTGGTGCGTGATGCGCTGAAGGAGAAGGTCGACGAAATCGAAAACACGCAGATGCGCAAGGTGTACAAGAAAGAGCGCGACCAGATCAAAGACGAGATCGTCCAGGCCTTCCTGCCGCGCGCCTTTATCCGCAAATCCGGCACCTTCGCCGCCATCGCGCCGAAGCAGGGCCTGATCCTGGTCGACAGCGCCAGCGCCAAGAAGGCTGAAGACCTGCTCTCCACCCTGCGTGAAGCCATCGGCTCGCTGCCGGTGCGCCCGCTGTCGGTGAAGATCGCGCCGACCGCCACCCTCACCGACTGGCTGAAGAACCAGAGCGCTGCCGAAGGCTTCTTCGTCCTCGACGAGTGCGAGCTGCGTGACACCCACGAAGACGGCGGCGTGGTGCGCTGCAAGCGCCAAGACCTGACCAGCGAGGAAATCCAGCTGCACCTGTCCACCGGCAAACAGGTTACTCAACTATCGCTGGCCTGGCAGGACAAGCTGTCGTTCGTGCTCGATGACAAGCTGACCATCAAGCGCCTGCGCTTCGAAGACGTGCTGCAGGAGCAGGCCGAACAGGACGGCGGTGACGACGCCCTGGCCCAGCAGGACGCCAGCTTCATCCTGATGATGATGACCCTGGTAGAGTTCCTGCCCGAGCTGTTCAGCGCACTGGGCGGCGAAGAAATTCCGCAGGGGATCTGAAGCAGGACGCAGGTCTGTAGGAGCGGCGCCCCGCCGCGAATCAGGGCGGGGCACGCTTGGATAAAGCTTCGCCCCGAGGCGGGGCTCCTACGAAGAGCGGCTTTGCAGGCCTTGCCGGCGTCTGGCAAGTAGCCCGATGCAATCCGGGCAACAGGCGCCTGCCTCAGACCAGCGACTCGAGGCTCTCGGTAAAGGCACTGGCGCCCTGCTCCGCCGTGCTGAAGTTGTGGCGCATGAAGGCGAACAACTCGCGGCCGCAGCCGATTGCCGGAGCCGGCTTTGGCGCCAACTCGCGCGCGCTGAACTCGGCTTCATCGACCTGCAGCACCAGCTGCCCGCGCTGACCATCGACACGAATCAGATCGCCGTCACGCACCCGCGCCAGCGGCCCGCCATCGAAAGCCTCCGGGCAGACATGAATGGCTGCCGGGATCTTGCCCGAAGCGCCGGACATGCGCCCATCGGTAACCAGTGCCACCTTGAAGCCGCGATCCTGCAGCACACCCAGGTAAGGCGTCATCTTGTGCAGCTCCGGCATGCCGTTGCTGCGCGGCCCCTGAAAACGCACCACGGCGACGAAATCGCGCTCCAGCTTGCCGGCCTTGAAGGCTTCGACCAGCTCCAACTGATCCTCGAACACCAGAGCTGGTGCTTCCACCACCTGATGCTCGGGGGCCACCGCGGACACCTTCATCACCCCACGCCCCAGGTTGCCCTGCATCAGGCGCAGGCCGCCTTCTGCCGAGAACGGCCGCGCCACGGGGCGCAGCACGCTTTCCTCCAGACTTTCGCTCGGCCCGTCGCGCCAGACCAGCTTGCCGTCCTCGAGGAAGGGCTCACGGGTGTAGCGTGACAGGCCGCGGCCGGCCACGGTGTTGACCTCTTCATGTAGCAACCCGGCGTCGAGCAATTCGCGGATCAGGAAAGCCATGCCGCCAGCGGCCTGGAAGTGGTTGATGTCGGCCTTGCCATTGGGGTAGACGTGCGCGAGGGTCGGCACCACTTCGGACAGGTCGGCCATGTCCTGCCAGGTCAGCAGAATGCCGGCGGCGCGGGCGATGGCCGGCATATGCAGGGTATGGTTGGTGGAGCCACCAGTGGCATGCAGGGCAACGATGGAGTTGACCAGGCAACGCTCGTCGACGATCTCGCCGATGGGCATGAAACTCCCGCTCTGCTTGGTCAGGCGGGTGACCTGCTGCGCAGCTTCACGGGTCAGCGCATCACGCAGCGGCGTGCCCGGATTGATGAAGGAAGCGCCTGGCAGGTGCAGGCCCATCACCTCCATCAGTAGCTGGTTGGTATTGGCGGTGCCATAGAAGGTGCAGGTACCTGGCCCGTGGTAAGCGGCCATTTCCGCCGCCAGCAGCTCGTCGCGGGTCGCCTTGCCCTCGGCGTAACGCTGACGCACGTCGGCCTTCTCCTTGTTGGACAGCCCCGAGGTCATCGGCCCGGCCGGCACGAATATCGACGGCAGATGACCGAAACGCAGCGCGCCCATCATCAGCCCTGGCACGATCTTGTCGCACACGCCCAGATACAGCGCCGCATCGAACATGTTGTGCGACAGCGCCACAGCGGTGGACATGGCGATCACCTCGCGACTGGCGATCCCAATCTCCATGCCCGGCTCACCCTGGGTCACACCATCGCACATGGCCGGTACGCCACCGGCGAACTGCCCCACTGAGCCCAGCTCACGCAGCGCCTGTTTGATCTGCTCGGGAAAGGTTTCGTAGGGCTGATGGGCCGACAACATGTCGTTGTAGGCAGACACGATGGCCACGTTGGCCGCATCCATCAGGCGCAGGGTCTGCTTGTCGTGACCGCTGCAGCCAGCCACGCCATGGGCGAAGTTGGCGCACTGCAGCTTGCCCCGCTGCGGGCCTTCGCTGGCGGCGGCACGGATCATCTCCAGGTAGCGCTGGCGCGTGGCGCGGCTGCGCTGGACAAGACGTTCGGTCACTTCAACAACGCGGGGATGCATGGGGAATCTCCAGGCTAGCGACTAGCGCTTATTTGTATTTACAACAAAATACTGCCACTCAATGGGCTTGATTTCTAGAGAAATGGGAATAATCTTGTAATTACAACAACAAATTGACGAGACCCTCACCATGACACTACGCATCGCCATCAATGGCTTCGGCCGCATCGGCCGCAACGTGCTACGCGCACTCTACACCCAGCAATATCGCCAGCACCTGCAGGTCGTGGCCATCAACGACCTGGGCGACAGCGCGATCAATGCCCACCTGTTGCAATATGACAGCGTCCACGGCCATTTCCCTGAAGAAGTTAAAGTGGACGGCGAAAGCTTGTGGATCAAGGGTGACCGCATCGCCGTCAGCACCATTCGCAACCCGGCCGAGCTGCCGTGGAAAACCCATCAGGTCGATGTGGTGCTGGAATGCACCGGGCTGTTCACCGAGCGCGACAAGGCCGCCGCGCACCTCACCGCCGGCGCGCGCAAGGTCTTGATCTCCGCGCCCGCCAAGGGTGCCGACGCCACCGTGGTGTATGGCGTCAACGAACAGGTGCTGACGCCGGACATGCAGATCATCTCCAACGCCTCCTGCACCACCAACTGCCTGGCGCCGGTGGCCCAGGTGCTGCAACGCGAATTGGGCATCGAGCAAGGCCTGATGACCACCATCCACGCCTACACCAACGACCAGAACCTGTCCGATGTGTACCACAGCGACCCGTACCGCGCACGCTCGGCGACCCAATCGATGATCCCGACCAAAACCGGCGCCGCCGAAGCGGTCGGCCTGGTACTGCCGGAGCTGGCCGGCAAGCTTACCGGTATGGCCGTGCGGGTGCCGGTGATCAACGTGTCGCTGGTCGATCTGACCGTGCAGGTCAAGCGCGAAACCACTGCCGAGGAAGTCAATGCCCTGCTCAAGGCCGCCAGCGAGCGATCCCCGGTTCTCGGTTACAACGCTCTGCCGCTGGTGTCCTGCGACTTCAACCACAACCCGTTGTCATCGATCTTCGACGCCAACCACACCAAGGTCAGCGGCAAGCTGCTCAAGGTCATGGCCTGGTATGACAATGAGTGGGGCTTCTCCAACCGTATGCTGGACAACTGCCTGGTCCTGGCCCGCTTGAATTGAACAGGAGGCTCGATGAGCCGTATCAGCTTTACCCGTGCCCAACTGCCGGCACGCAAGCGCATCGCACTGGTGGCGCATGATCACTGCAAGGGTTTCCTGCTGGACTGGTGCGAACGTCAACGCGACAAGCTGGCGCGCCATGAACTGGTGGCCACCGGCACCACCGGCCTACTCTTGAGCAAACGCCTGGATCTGCCGGTGGAGAGCATGATCAGCGGCCCGCTGGGCGGCGACCAGCAAATCGGCGCACGCATTGCCGAGCAGCGCGTGGACATGCTGGTGTTCTTCTGGGACCCGTTCGAGCCGCAGCCACACGACCCGGATATCAAGGCACTGCTGCGTGTAGCGGCGGTATGGAACATCCCGGTAGCGTGCAACGAGAGCAGCGCCGACTACATGCTCAGCAGCAGCCTGCTGGAGCAACAGCACGAGTATCGCATTCCCGACTATCAGGCTTATCTGGCAGCGCGCGGCTAAAAATCCACCTTGCCCCGCCCCGCCTTGATCGCGCCGCGCTTGCTCTTGCCGTCCAGGCGACGCTTCTTCGAGCCCAGGGTCGGTTTGGTCGGGCGGCGTTGCTTTTCCACCTTGCCGGCGCTGCGGATCAACTCGGCAAGGCGCTCCAGGGCATCGGCGCGATTCTGCTCCTGAGTGCGGTACTGCTGCGCCTTGATGATCACCACCCCGTCGGCGGTGATACGACTGTCGGCAAGCGTCAGCAGGCGCTCCTTGTAAAAGGGCGGCAACGATGAGGCCTGGCTGTCGAAACGCAGGTGCACGGCGCTGGACACCTTGTTGACGTTCTGCCCACCGGCGCCCTGGGCGCGGATGGCGGTCAGTTCGATTTCATCATCGGGAAGGTGAACACTGTTGGAGACGATCAGCATGGCCATGATTTCTTGAAAGGCATGGCATCAGAATACCCGCCGCAGCTGTAATCTTTGCTTGAAATTTCCCCACGGCATTCGCCGGTCACCTCGGCTAACGTAGCGGCCTGTCTTTTTTCGGAAGCACTCGATGGACTCCATAACCCAGGCGGTACTCGGCGCCAGCATCCAGGGCGCGCTGCTCGGTCGCTGGCAGGGGCGCAAGGCGCTGCTCTACGGCGCGATGCTCGCCACCGTTCCCGACCTGGATGTGGTCATGGAATACGGCGATGCCGTGGCCAACATGACCTACCATCGCGGTTTCAGCCACTCGCTGTTCGTTCTCAGCGGCTTTGCCCTGCTGCTGACCTGGCTGGCCAGGCGCTTTCGCCCTCACCCGGGTTACTCGGCCAATCGTTTATTGCTCACGCTGTGGCTGGTGCTGATCACCCACCCGCTGCTGGACGCCTTCACCAGCTACGGCACCCAGCTGTTCTGGCCGCTGATGCCGACACCTACGGCCTGGTCGAGCCTGTTCATCATCGACCCGCTGTACACCTTGCCGCTGATTGCAGCGGTGCTGATCAGCCTGTTCACTGGGTTGCGCGAGCAGAGTTGGCGCGTACCGGCCGTAGCGCTGGCGGTGTCGACGCTGTACATCGGCTTCAGCCTGGCCGGCAAGTTCATGGCCGAGCAGCGAGTGGAACGCGAGCTGGCGCGTCAGGGCATCCAGGCCGAACAGCTGTTCACCACACCGACACCGCTCAACACGCTGCTGTGGCGCGTCATCGTGCTCGATGGCGAGCACTATCACGAAGCCCTGGTTGGCTGGTTTGATGACGAGCCACCGCAACTGCAACGCTTGCCGCGCGGCACTCATCTGCGTGAGCACCTGGCTGACGCCCCCATGCATCAACGCCTGGAGTGGTTCAGCGGCGGTGTGCTGCGCTATGACCAGATCGGTGATCGCCTGGTGGTCACCGACCTGCGCCTGGGCATGACCGGTTTTCATCCCTTCCGCTTCGATTTCGCGCAGAGGAAAGAGGGTCAGTGGCAGGTGCATGAGCGCATCGACCGCCTGCCCTTCAGTCGCGGCGAGTCCGAACACCTGGCCTTGCTATTCAAGCGTATCTGGCAGCCTGAGGTGCACGTGCCGCTGCTGGCCTGGGCCAGCGAGTTGCAGAAACCGCTTTTAACTGAGACTCGCTCGCACTGACAGCGTTACTATCGGCGTCCACTCCTATTGAGGCAAGACGCCTGCAATGCTGTTTCGCCGCTTCGAATCCCTGATCGACGTCTTCAAACCAAGCCCCGACGTCGCCCCGCCAACCGGCATGCTGCGTTTCTACAGCCATTACCTGAAACAGGTGTGGCCGCTGATGCTGGCAGTGCTGATCATCGGCTTCTTCGCCGCCCTGATCGAAGTCGCGCTGTTCAGCTTCCTCGGCCAGCTGATCGACATGGCCCAGGCCAGCACGGATGCCAGCAGCTTCTTCAGCAAGCACCAGAACGAGCTGCTGTGGATGCTGCTGGTGGCGCTGATCATCCGCCCCCTGGTGTTCGGCCTGCACAACCTGCTCACGCACCAGGCGGTCAATCCGGGCCTGACCAACCTGATTCGCTGGCAGAACCACCGCTACGTGCTCAAGCAGAGCCTGAGCTTCTTCCAGAACGACTTCGCCGGCCGCATCGCCCAGCGCGTGATGCAGACCGGCCCTTCGCTATGCGACTCGGCCATGCAGGTGATCGACGCGCTGTGGCATGTGGTGGTCTATGCCGGCAGCGCGCTGTACCTGTTCGCCGCCGCCGATCTGCGCCTGGTGGTGCCGCTGTCGTTGTGGATAGTCGGCTACAGCGCGGCGCTCTGGTACTTCGTGCCGCGCATCAAGGCGCGCTCGGCTGCCGCTTCCTCGGCGCGCTCGAAAGTTATGGGCCGGGTCGTCGATGGCTACAGCAACATCGCCACGCTCAAGCTGTTCGCCCACTCGCAGGAAGAGGAAAGCTACGCCCGCGAAGCCATGCAGGATCTGCTCGACAAGTTCCGCCTGCAGTCGCGCACCATCACTGCCCTGGATTTTCTCATCACCTGCCTGAACGGCGTACTGATCGTCGGCACCGGCGCCCTGGCCCTGTGGCTGTGGAGCCAGTCACTGATCACCACTGGCGCCATCGCCCTGGCGCTGGGCCTGGTAATCCGCATCAACAACATGGCCGAATGGATCATGTGGGTGGTCAACGGCATCTTCGAGAACGTCGGCACCGTGCAGGACGGCATGCAGAGCATCGTTCAGCCACGCCAGGTGCTCGACCACGCAAATGCCAAACCGCTGCAGGTGACGCAGGGCGGCGTGCGTTTCGAGGACATCCACTTCCACTACGGCAAGAAGGGCGGCGTGATCAGCGGCCTGGACATCGCCATTGCACCCGGCGAGAAAATCGGTCTGGTCGGCCCTTCCGGCGCCGGCAAGTCGACCCTGGTCAACCTGCTGCTGCGCCTGTACGACCTGGAAAGCGGACGCATCCTGATCGACGATCAGGACATCGCCACGGTGACTCAGGAAAGCCTGCGCGCCAACATCGGCGTGGTGACCCAGGACACCGCCCTGCTGCACCGTTCGATCCGTGACAACCTGCGCTACGGCAAACCCGCTGCCAACGACGACGAGCTCTGGCAAGCAGTACGCAAGGCCCGCGCCGATGCCTTCATCCCCACCCTCGATGACAGCCAGGGCGGACGCGGCATGGATGCTCAGGTCGGTGAGCGCGGCGTGAAGCTGTCCGGTGGCCAGCGTCAGCGCATTGCCATCGCCCGCGTGCTGCTCAAGGACGCGCCGATTCTGGTACTGGACGAAGCCACCTCGGCACTGGACTCGGAAGTGGAGGCGGCCATTCAGGAAAGCCTGGATAGCCTGATGGAAGGCAAGACGGTGATCGCCATCGCCCACCGCCTGTCGACCATCGCACGGATGGATCGCCTGGTGGTGATCGACCGGGGGCAGGTCATCGAAACCGGCACCCACGCCGAGCTGATTGCCCACGGCGGTCTGTATGCACGCCTGTGGCAGCACCAGACCGGTGGTTTCGTCGGGGTGGAGTAGAGTGAGGCTTGTGTAGGAGCCGGCTTGCCGGCGATGCGATTGATACGCCCATCGCCGGCAAGCCGGCTCCTACAGAATCAAGGTCGCAGCCTTACTCCGCAGCCGGCTTCTTGCGCTTGAGCGGCGCGCTGCCATCGGCACTGACCAGCACAGAAGGCTTGCCAGCAGGACGCGGACCGGTCTTGCGCTTGGAGGCGGTGGCTTTCTTCGGATCTTTCTTGTCGGTCTTTTTCTTCTTGCTGCCGGCGGCCTTGCCCGAGGCCTTGAGGTTCTTCGGCCCCTGGTAGATGCCTTTCAGCTCCTTGATGGTACGACGCTCGAAACGCTGCTTGAGGTAGCGCTCGATGCTCGACATCAGGTTCCAATCGGTGTGGCAGATCAGCGATACCGCCAGGCCTTCGCCGCCGGCACGGCCGGTACGACCGATGCGGTGCACGTACTCGTCGCCGGAACGCGGCATGTCGAAGTTGATCACCAGATCCAGGCCTTCGACGTCCAGACCGCGCGCAGCCACGTCGGTGGCCACCAGGACCTTGACTGCTCCCTGGCGTAGGCGGTCGATGGCCAGCTTGCGGTCCTTCTGATCCTTCTCACCGTGCAACACGAACGCCTTGACCCCGGCCGCCACCAGCTTGCCGTAGAGACGATCAGCCTGGACGCGGGTGTTGGTGAAGACGATAGCCTTGTCGTAGGTCTCGTTGGCCAACAACCAGTCCACAAGCTGTTCCTTGTGATAGTTGTGGTCGGCCGTGATGATTTGCTGGCGAGTACCCTCATTGAGCTGGCTGACGCTGTTGAGCATCAGGTGCTGCGGGTCCTTGAGCACCTTGGCGACCATCTCGCGCAGGCCATTGCCGCCAGTGGTAGCGGAGAACAGCAGGGTCTGGTGCGGGCCGCAGGCCTCAGCCAGGCGCTGGGCGTCCTCGGCAAAGCCCATGTCGAGCATGCGGTCGGCTTCATCGAACACCAGCACCTCGACCTCATCCAGCGGCAGATTACCGGCGTTGGCATGCTCGATCAGCCGGCCCGGCGTACCGATCAGAATGTCGATCTTGCGCATCATCGCGGCCTGCACCTTGAAGTCCTCACCACCGGTAACCAGACCGGCCTTGAGGAAGGTGAACTGGGCGAAGCGCTCGACTTCCTTGAGCGTCTGCTGCGCCAGCTCACGGGTCGGCAGCAGAATCAGCGCACGAATGCTGAGGCGCTGCTTGGAGTTGCCATCGCCGAGCAGCCGATTGAGCAGCGGCAGGACGAAAGCGGCGGTCTTGCCACTGCCGGTCTGGGCGATCACCCGCAAGTCCTTGCCCTCCAGCGCAGGCGGAATCGCTGCCGCCTGCACCGGAGTCGGCTCGACGAAATTAAGCTCGGCCACGGCTTTGAGCAGGCGTTCATGCAGGGCGAATTGGGCAAACACGGGGGCACTACCTCAAAGAAATCGACAAAACGATGCATAGCCTAACGGTTTCCGCCGTCGGGGCCGAATTTCTTTGCATGAAACTCGCATTCAGGCGACGACGGACGGCTGTCTGGAGTCGCTATCCGGCAGGAGCGGGCCGGAATCGGGAGCGCGCGCCGGATATCCAATTCGCATCACTACCCGAGAGCGCTGCCCATGCCCATCAAACCCCAGACCACTCTCAGTATCGGCCTGTGCGTCCTGTTGGCCGCAATGGAAGCAGATCGGCCGTGACGTGGTGCTGCTCGCCATCGCGACGGGGATCGTCTAGGAAATTCTGCGCAACGTTCTCGAATGAGAGACTATCGCGCAGCCATCCGACAAGCGGTACGGCGCACGACGAACTTGTCTCGGCGGCGCCACTCCAATTTTCAGATGGCCCGCCCGAGGTGCAATGATGAACCCGTCACTGATCTATCACGTCACTTCGAGCCTCGATGGCTACATCGCTCGCCCCGATGGGCGCATCGACTGGTTCGACTCGCTACGCCAGGCCGATGAAGAATATGCCTTTCAGTACTTCTACTCCGGCATCAACGCACTGCTGATGGGCCGAGGCACTTACGAGGCCCTCCTCAAGCGCGGCGGCCCATGGCCCTACCCCGGCAAACCCTGTGTGGTGCTGACTCGCCTCGCCCTGCCGCGCGCCGCAGACGAAATCCAGCTGACCCACTGCACGCCTGCTCAAGCCGTGGCGGCATTGAACGAAGCCGGCTTCCAGCGTATCTGGCTGGTCGGTGGCAGCCTGCTGGCGGGTAACTGCTACACCGCCGGGCTGATCGACGAAGTGGTGATCAACCTGGTGCCGCACCTGCTCGGCGCCGGCATCCCGCTGCTGGCCACGGGCATGGAACGCAGCCTGACCCTGAGCGACCAACGCCGCTTCAACAGTGGCACCCTGCAGGTGCATTATCGGGTGCAGAAGCAGGCCAATATGCGGACGCAGATCCCCGCGCCGCGTATCAACGTGGCCTGATGCTCTCGCGCTGCTGCTTGCGCAGCAGCCGAGCGCTGTCCCAGCCGACCAGCAGCACAGCCCCCCAGATCGGTAGATAGGTCAGCCATTGCCCGCTGTCGAAGCGCTCGCCCAGCACCAGTAGCGCCACGGCGAACAACAGCACCGGCTCGACGTAACTGAGAATGCCGAACAGCCCCAAGGGCAACAACCGGCTCGATGCCATGTAAGCGGCGAACGCCAGGGTGCCGATCAACGCCATCACCGGTACCAGCAGCCATAGCAAGGGACGATCGCTGAACGCCCCCACCGGCCCGTACGCGATGATCAGCCAGATCGCCAACGGTGCCAGCACCAGCATCTCCAGCACGAAACCGGACAACGCATCCAGGCGCATCCAGCGGCGCAGCATGAAATAAGGTGGGTAACCCAGCGCGGTGATCAGCGTCAGCCAGGAAAACGCCTGGGTACGCCACAACTCGTGCAGCACGCCGAGCATGGCGCAGGTCACCGCCAACTGCTGCAGCGGGCGCAGGCGCTCGCCGTAGAACAGTCGGCCGGTCAGCACCATGGCCAACGGCAGCAGGAAGTAGCCCATGGACACTTCCAGCATGTGCCCGGCCAATGGTGCCCAGAGAAACAGCCCCCACTGCACGCCGATCAGCGCCGCTGCCAGCGGGCAGGCGGCCAACAACAGCGGCTCGCGACGCAGACGCACGAAGCTCTCGCGCAGCAAGCTGGTCTGCCGCGCCAGCAGTACCAACAGCAAGACCAGGGGAATCGACCAGAGCACGCGCTGAGCGAATATCTGCACGCCATCGAGAGGCGTCAGCCACTGCACATAGCCCGGCAGCAGGGCAAACAGCATCGAAGCGCCAACCGATAGCGCCACACCCCGCCCGGACAGTTGCATCAGTGCACCTCGGCCGGCATGCGGCGCTCACGCCCCAGACGAACCAGCGGCAGCGAAGCTGCGATCACCGCACCGCCAAGCGCCAGACGCAGCCAGTCGGCATCGTGATTCCAGATCAGCAGGTTGACCAGCAGGCCAGCCGGCACCAATGCATTGTTCATCACCGCCAGGGTGCCACCATCGACCAGGCTGGCGCCCTTGTTCCACCAGTACAGCCCCACCCCCGAAGCCACCACGCCAAGCCAGAGCAGCACCCCCCACTGCAACGGAGTGCCAGGCAGGCGTTCACTATTGCCCAGCAACAGGAACGCAGGCAGGGCAATCAGCAGCGCCCCCAGATAGAAGAAGCCGAAACGCCGGTACTGCGGCTCGCTCGAGGGATGCTTGAGCAACAGGTGCTTGTACAGCACCTGACCGGCGGCGAAGGTGAAGTTGGCCACCTGCAGCAGCAGGAAGCCGAATAAAAAGCCGCTGCTGATACCGTCATAGCGGATGATCCCGGCGCCCAGCACCGCCACCACTGCAGCCACCAGCGCCCAGGGATTGAACCTGCGGTTCAGCGCATCCTCGATCAGCGTCACGTGCAGTGGCGTGAGAATGGTGAACAACAGCACCTCCGGCACGGTCAGCACCGAGAAGCTCAGGTACAGGCACACGTAAGTGATGCCGAACTGCAGCGCGCCGATCAGCAGCATGCCGCGCACGAATGCCGGGGCATGGCCACGCCAGCGGGTCAGCGGCACGAACAGCAAGCCGGCAATGACGATCCGCGTCAGCACCGCAAAATAGCTGTCGACATGACCGGCCAGGTACTCGCCGATCAGGCTGAAGGAAAACGCCCACAGCAGGGTCACTATCAGCAGATATCGCACAGCCACCTCCGAAGGAAGGCGGCGACCTTAGCGCGTTCCCCTGCGCCGGACAATCCATACGCCAGGGTAGGCGCTGTCCAGCCCCATAAAAAAAACCGGCCGTTCCCTCACGGAACGACCGGTATAGCACGCCCGCTAGCGGGCGCTCAGGAGCGTCGGGGGAGCGTCAGGCCACTTCAGCCAGCCTGGCCTTGGCCTGGGCCAGGCCTTTTTCACTGAACTCGGCGCCCAGGTTCAGGCCTTCGGCATGGATGAACTGCACGTCATGGATACCAATGAAAGCCAGCGCCTGGCGCAGGTAGGGTTCCTGATGATCCAGACCGCTGCCGGCGTAGATACCGCCACGCGCGGTCAGCACGAAGGCACGCTTGCCGGTCAGCAGGCCCTGCGGGCCGGTTTCGGTGTACTTGAAGGTGACGCCGGCGCGCAGCACATGATCCAGCCAGGCCTTCAGCGTGCTGGGGATGGCGAAGTTGTACATCGGCGCAGCCAGCACCAGCACATCGGCAGCCAGCAACTCATCGGTGAGTTGATTGGAGCGGGCCAGGGCAGCCTTCTCGGCATCGTTCTGCTGCTCGCTCGGGGTCATCCAGCCACCCAGCAGGGTGGCATCGAGGTGCGGAACCGGCTCGACTGCCAGATCGCGAATCTGGATCTGGTCTGCCGGGTGTGCGGCTTGCCAATTACCGATGAACTGCCGGGTCAGCTCGCGGGAAACCGAACCTTGCTGGCGGGCGCTGCTTTCGATAACGAGAACACGGGACATGTCTGAGGCTCCATCGAGAGAGTTGAGAGTCGATGGAGCACAGAGTAGAGACTCAGATTTCGATTAAAAAGCGCAAATATCCGCTTACATATATCGATTAAATTGATTTATAGACCTGCCGCGTCTAGGCTTTCATCACCTCAGGTTGCAGGTCAGGTTGACCCGCAGGCGAATCACGCTCCGGGTGAACTTGACCGTCATGTTGTTGCTGGCGCCAGGCGCCAACACGGTACGCCGGGTACGTGGTGCCTCGGGGCCATTGCGAAACACAGCCGTGCATTCGGCCTCGCTCTGCCCGTAGTTGTAGAGCATCAGCGCCGACATGTTGTGATCGATTACCTGTGTGCTGGCCGAGACCTCGGCACCATTGAACTGTTTTTCTACCTCGATGGGGTAGGCATGGGCAGCCAGCGGCAGACAGGCGAACAGCAAGCAGATTATTTTTTTCATCGGTGCTCTCCAACGTGGGATCGCCAGTGTAGGTGGAGATCGTCGGCGATAACAGCCGACTCAGGCAGGATGATGCAATGAAAGCTCCTCGCGTAACCCTGGATCAATGGCGCACGCTGCAAGCTGTCGTGGATCAGGGCGGTTTCGCCCAGGCCGCCGACGTGTTGCACCGTTCGCAGTCCTCGGTCAGCTATACCGTCGCGCGCATGCAGGAACAGCTCGGCGTACCGCTGTTGCGTATCGACGGTCGCAAGGCCGTGCTTACCGAGGCCGGCGACGTGCTGCTGCGCCGTTCGCGGCAACTGGTCAAGCAGGCCAGTCAACTGGAAGACCTTGCGCACCACATGGAGCAGGGCTGGGAAGCCGAGGTACGCCTGGTGGTGGATGCCGCCTACCCCACCGCCAACCTCGTCCGCGCCCTGACCGCCTTCATGCCGCAAAGCCGGGGTTGCCGCGTGCGCCTGCGTGAAGAAGTGTTGTCCGGGGTCGAGGAGGTGCTGCTCGAAGGCACTGCCGATCTGGCCATCAGCACGCTGAACATCACCGGCCATCTGGGTATCGAGCTGGGCGAAGTGGAGTTCGTTGCCGTCGCCAACCCGGAACACCCACTGCACCGCTTGCAACGCGAATTGAGCTTTCAGGATCTGGAAGGCCAGATGCAAGTGGTCACCCGTGACAGCGGCCGCCTGCAGCCGCGTGATGCCGGCTGGCTGGGCGCCGAACAGCGCTGGACGGTTGGCAGCCTGCCGACCGCGCGTACCTTCGTCAGCAGCGGCCTGGGCTTTGCCTGGCTGCCGCGCCACCTGATCGTCCGCGAGCTGCAGGAAGGCCTGCTCAAACCTCTGCCGCTGGCACAGGGTGGCATCCGCAAGCCACGCTTCTTCCTCTACAGCAACAAGGACCGTGTCCTCGGCCCGGCCACGCAGATTCTCATCGAGCTAATCAAGAATTTCGACGCGACGCCTCTGGATGCAGCCTTTGCGGCACCCTCGCCAAACCATTGAGACCCCGCGCATGCCCTACTTCGACAACGATGGCTGTCAGCTGCACTACGAGGACTATGGTCATGGACAGCCGCTGCTGCTGGTGCATGGCCTGGGCTCGAGCACGCGCGACTGGGAATACCAGATTCCGCTGCTAGCCCGGCATTACCGGGTGCTGGCACTGGACGTTCGTGGCCACGGCCGTTCGGACAAGCCGCGCGGACCTTACCGCATCGCCGACTTCGCCGATGACGTGGTCGCACTGATCGAACACCTGCAACTGCCACCGGTGCATCTGGTGGGCATTTCCATGGGCGGCATGATCGGCTTCCAGCTTGGCGTCGACCGCCCCGAACTGTTGCGCAGCCTGACCATCGTCAACAGCGGCCCCGAAGTGAAAGCCAGAAACGCGCGCGAATGGCTGGAAATCGGCAAGCGCTGGACGCTGTCGCGCCTGCTCAGCCTGGACACCATCGGCAAGGCGCTGGGCAAGTTGCTGTTCCCCAAGCCCGAGCAGGCAGAATTGCGGCGCAAGATCGAAGAACGCTGGCCGCAGAACGACAAGCGCGCCTACCTCGCCAGCCTCAACGCGATCATCGGCTGGGGCGTGCGCGAACGCCTCGATCGCATCACCTGTCCTACCCTGGTGATCAGCGCCGACCACGACTACACACCGGTTGAACGCAAACGTGAATACGTGGCAGAAATGCCCAACGCGCATCTGCTGGTGATCGAAAATTCGCGCCACGCCACACCACTGGATCAACCGGAACGCTTTAATAACGCCCTGCTCGCCTTTCTCGGCGAGATTGCCAACAAGGAAAACTGACCATCATGCTCAAGCAACTCGTTCTCGCCACCGGCACCCTGCTGCTGTCCTCCAGCCTGCTGGCCGCCGACAACCCCAAGGTACTGCTGACCACCAGCCTGGGCGAAGTGGAGGTGGAACTGGCCGCCGACAAGGCACCGATCAGCACGCAAAACTTCCTCAAATACGTCGACAGCGGCTTTTACAACGGCACCCAGTTCCATCGGGTAATTCCGGGTTTCATGGTCCAGGGCGGCGGTTTCGATGCCGACATGCGCCAGAAGGACACCGACGCACCGATCAAGAACGAGGCCGACAATGGCCTGCACAACGTCCGTGGCACCCTGGCCATGGCTCGCACCCAGGTACGCGACTCGGCCACCAGCCAGCTCTTCATCAACCACAAGGACAACGCTTTCCTCGACCACAGCTCGCGTGACTTCGGTTACGCCGTGTTCGGCAAGGTGACCCGTGGCATGGACGTGGTGGACAAGATCGCCCAGGTACCCACCGGCAACCGCGGCATGCACCAGAACGTACCGCGCGAGCCAGTGCTGATCATCGACGCCAAGCGTCTGTAAGCTCCCGATGTAGCCGTAGCCCCGATGCAATCCGGGGGATTGCAACACACCCTCCCCGGATTGCATCCGTATATGGGCTACGAGAGCGGGCTACGGGCTACGAGAGCGCCATGAACGACAAAGCCGCCCATCGGGCTAATGCTGATCAGATAAGTTCGTCACCACCCCCTCCTACTTGCAGTAGAGGGGCGTTTTTCGTAGGAGCCAGCTTGCTGGCGATGCTTTTTATGGCGGATCGCCGGCAAGCCGGCTCCTACAAAGATCGAGTGCAACGGCTTAACTGACTGGCATTACCCATCGGGCGGCTTTGTCGTTGAACGGTGGCGCTTATTTTTCCACGAAGGCGCGCTCGATCAGGTAGTCCCCCGGCTCACGCATGCGCGGGGAGATCTTCAGACCGAAGCTGTCAAGCACTGCGCTGGTCTCGTCGAGCATGCTCGGGCTACCGCAGATCATGGCGCGGTCGTCCTGCGGATTGATCGGCGGCAGGCCGATGTCGGCGAACAGCTTGCCGCTGCGCATCAGGTCGGTCAGGCGGCCCTGGTTCTCGAACGGCTCACGGGTCACGGTGGGGTAGTAGATCAGCTTCTCTTTCAGCGCATCGCCAAAGAACTCGTTGCGCGGCAGGTGCTCGGTGATGAACTCGCGATAGGCCACTTCGTTCACATAACGCACGCCGTGAACCAGAATCACCTTCTCGAAACGCTCGTAGGTTTCCGGGTCCTGAATCACGCTCATGAACGGCGCCAGGCCGGTACCAGTGGACAGCAGATAGAGGTGCTTGCCCGGATTGAGGTCATCGAGCACCAGGGTGCCGGTGGGCTTCTTGCTGATGATGATCTCGTCGCCTTCCTTGAGGTGCTGCAGCTGCGAGGTCAGCGGGCCGTCCGGCACCTTGATGCTGAAGAACTCCAGATGCTCTTCCCAGTTCGGGCTGGCGATGGAATAGGCGCGCATCAGCGGGCGACCGTTTTCCTGCTGCAGGCCGATCATCACGAACTGGCCATTCTCGAAGCGCAGGCCCGGATCACGGGTGCACTTGAAGCTGAACAGCGTATCGTTCCAGTGGTGGACGCTGAGCACACGCTCGACGTTCATATTGCTCATGATGATTTCCTCGAAAAACGACAGCGCCAAAGGCGCGATTGCGCGGGATTCTATTCGCGGCAACAATATCTGTTAAGTGGATTATCAAGATATAGGTTATCGGTTATATCGATATGCGATTTACCCTCAGACAACTTCAGGTATTCGTCGCCGTGGCGCAGCATGAGAGCGTTTCCCGCGCCGCGCAATCGCTCGCATTGTCGCAGTCGGCGACCAGCACTTCGCTGACCGAACTGGAACGGCAATCCGATTGCCAGCTGTTCGATCGCGCGGGCAAACGCCTGGCGCTCAACGCCCTGGGCCGGCAGTTGCTGCCCGAGGCCGTGGCACTGATCGATCAGGCCCGCGAGATCGAGCGCCTGCTCGGCGGCAAGAGCGGCTATGGCTCACTGAACGTCGGCGCCACCCTGACCGTGGGCAACTACCTGGCCACCCTGCTGATCGGCAGCTTCATGCAGCGCCATCCCGAATGCCGGGTGAAGCTGCAGGTGCACAACACCGCCCATGTGGTGCAACAGATCGCCCATTACGAGCTGGACCTGGGGTTGATCGAGGGCGACTGCCAGCACCCGGACATCGAGGTGCAGCCCTGGGTCGAGGACGAACTGGTGGTGTTCTGTGCGCCGCAGCACCCACTGGCCGGGCGTGGCAGCGCCAGCCTGGAAGAACTGACGCACGAAGCCTGGATTCTGCGTGAACAGGGCTCGGGCACGCGGCTGACCTTCGACCAGGCCATGCGCCATCACCCGCGCAACCTCAACATCCGCCTGGAGCTGGAACACACCGAGGCGATCAAGCGTGCGGTGGAATCCGGCCTGGGCATCGGCTGCATCTCGCGTCTGGCGCTGCGCGACGCCTTCCGCCGGGGCAGCCTGATGCCGGTGGAAACCCCGCAACTGGATCTGCGCCGGCAGTTCTACTTCATCTGGCACAAGCAGAAGTACCGCACGGCAGCGATGCGCGAGTTTCTCGAGCAATGTCGCGCGCTGACCGCAGGCGTCAGCCGTAGCGACCAGATCGTCCTGCCGCCAATCGTCTGAGCCTCACCCCAGCAGAATGATCGCCCAGACCGAGGCGATCATGCCCAGCGCCAGCAATTGCGCAGCGCTGCCCATGTCCTTGGCATTTTTCGACAGCGGATGGCGCTCGAGGGAAATGCGGTCGATGGCGGCCTCGATGGCCGAGTTGAGCAGTTCGACGATCAGCGCCAGCAGACAAACCGCGACCATCAAGGCCCGCTCGGCGCGACTGACCTCGAACACAAAAGCCGAGGGGATCAGCAGCAGATTGAGCAGCACCAGTTGACGAAACGCCGCCTCGCCGAGAAATGCGGCGCGCAAGCCATCGAGCGAATAGCCCGCTGCATTGAGGATGCGTTTCAGGCCCGTCTGGCCCTTGAATTCGGACATGCGCCCTACCCCTGCGAAAGAGGCGTGCAGCTTACTGCATCCGCCGTCGGAGAGCCTATACAGGAGAGGACAAGCTGAGTCCGATCATGCAGCTGCGCTTGCGTAGACCCTGGCGCAGCAGGGTTACGTCTGGCTAAGCGGGGATCGATTCCATCTGCTGCAACAGCAACGCCGCCTGAGTGCGAGTGCGCACGCCCAGCTTACGGAAGATCGCCGTCACATGCGCCTTGACGGTGGCTTCGGATACGCCCAGCTCGTAGGCGATCTGCTTGTTCAGCAACCCTTCGCAGACCATGGTCAGCACCCGGAACTGCTGTGGCGTGAGGCTCGCCAGGCCGGCACTCGCGGCCTTGGCCTCATCGGAAACCGGCGCGCCTTCTTCAGCCAGTGCGGGCCACCAGGTATCACCATCGAGCACATGGCGCACGGCCTGCTGCAGGGTTTCCAATGGGCTGGATTTGGGAATGAAACCGCTGGCGCCGAACTCGCGGGAGCGGTTGACCACGGAAGCCTCTTCCTGGGCGGAGATCATCACCACGGGGATCTGCGGGTACTGCCCGCGCAATAGCACCAGCCCGGAAAAACCATAGGCACCCGGCATATTGAGATCGAGCAGAACCAGATCCCAGTCACTCTTGGCGGCCAGATGGCCCTCGAGTTCGGCAATGCTGGCAGCCTCGACCAGATGCACCTGCGGCCCCAGCCCCAGGGTCAGTGCTTGCTGCAGCGCGCTGCGAAACAGTGGGTGATCGTCGGCAATCAGGATTTCGTAGGCGGCCATGGGCAGATCCTGTTGTTGTTATGAATGGCACGGAGGTGAGTATGGCAGTGCTTTTCGCCTGAAGATCCGTTCAAGGCTGCACATCCAGCAGCACAGACTCACCCACTCGAACCGACGGCGGCGCTCAGCATGCCGAGCTGTGACGGGGTGGTCAAGCGCAATGCTTTGCGGCAGGATGCGCAGCTTTACTGCCGAGATCCCCGAATGCGAAGCCAAGCCCTGCGCGCTGACCTGTTGATGCTGATCACCGCGATGATCTGGGGCAGTGCCTTCGTCGCCCAGCGCCTGGGCATGGATAACATCGGCCCCTTCCTTTATACCGGCCTGCGCTTTGCCCTCGCCTGCGTGGTGCTGCTGCCCGTACTGGCCCTGCTGCAACGTCGCCAGCAGCATCGCCCCGCCCCACTGAATCGCAACCTGCTGGTCGGCGGGGTGATCATGGGCCTGGCCCTGGCGCTGGGAATCAACCTGCAGCAGGTCGGCCTGCTGTTCACCACGGTGACCAACTCCGGCTTCATCACCGGCCTGTACGTGATCGTGGTGCCGCTTCTCGGCCTGCTGATCGGCCAGCGCAGCAGCGCCGGCATCTGGCTGGGCGCCAGTCTGGCGGTGGTCGGCATGTTCCTGCTCAGCGTCGGCGAAGGCTTTACCGTGGCCTCTGGCGACTGGCTGCAACTGGCCGGCGCCTTCGTCTGGGGCGTGCATGTGTTGCTGGTGGGTTTCTTCGCCAGCCGTCACGACCCGCTGCGTCTGGCCTTCATCCAGTTCGCCACCTGCGCGCTGATCAGCCTGCTGCTGGCGCTGCTGTTCGAGACCGCGACACTGAACGGCATCATTGCCGCCGGCCCGGCCATCCTCTACGGCGGCCTGTTCGGCGTGGCGGTGGGCTTCACCCTGCAGGTGGTGGCGCAGCAGCATGCCATCGCCTCGCACGCGGCGATCATCCTCTCGCTTGAGGCCGTATTCGCCGCCATCGCCGGCGCCCTGCTGCTGAGCGAAGTGCTGGCACCGCGCGGCTATCTGGGTTGTGCGCTGATGTTCGGCGGCATGCTGCTGGCGCAGCTGTGGCCCAAGCCACTGCCGAGTGAACTCAGCGGTACGTCTGCAAACGCTGGTGCAGAGCGTCGTTGAGATCCAGCGGCAAACGCCGTTTGGCCGCCAGGTAGTGCTGGCTGAACACATCGAGATAATCGTCCAGCGCCTCGCCGGCACGCAGGTCGCCCGCCAGCTCCAGGCACATGGCGGCCACCTCGGCCGTGCACAGGTGCTCACCACGGGTAGAGCGGCGCAGGCGATAGCGCGATAGTTGCGCCGGCGTCAGACTCAGCACCGGCAGCGCGTCCAGATAGGGGCTCTTGCGAAACATCTTGCGCGCCTCGGTCCAGGTGGCATCGAGCAGCACGAACAGCGGCCGCTTGCCGGGCGCCAATGTCACCTCCTCGACCACGCGCGACGGCGCCACGTACTCACCGGGAAAGACCAGATAGGGCTGCCACTGTGGATCGGCCAACAGCTCCAGCAGCGCCGGCTCGACAGCGGTTCGTGCCCAGCCGAAGGCATGGGTCTCGGGTACCACATCAGCGATCAGCCAGCCGGTATTGCTCGGCTTCAGCGCCTCGATGTCGTGCATCACCAGGCACATGCCGGCATTGGCCCGGACCTGCGGACGCCAGGCGCACAGACAATGCGTCGGCTGCACGCGGCAGTGCGGGCAGCGCTCGGCGCGTGAACCACGGGCGACGAAAGGCTTGATACTGCGCGCCAGGCGCTCTGCGCGCAGGCGGGCGACGGCATGTGGGGCTGGATCAGTCATGGAAGGCGCAACGGCGATTGGGCGCGCGATTCTAACACCTCGCCCGCACCGCTGGCGGGCCAGAACCAGTAGACTGCAACCGTCACAGGCCAATGGCCAGCGCCGCGAACATTCACGACCGTGGTCTGTCCAAGGCTGTCCACGCCTTCAGGAGTTACATCACATGCTGCGTTACATCCTTCCTGCCCTCGCACTCAGCCTGATGCTTGCCAACGCCCAGGCCGCCTCGCTGAAGGAAATGGAGCTGACTCGCACTCTGGAGCAGGTCGCCCGGCAAAGCAGCGAAGGCACGCCGCGGGCGATCAACGAGGACATTCTTGATCAGGGCTATACCGTGGAAGGTCACACGCTAATTAACCATCTCAGCGTGCGCGAAGCGCATGCCGCGCAGATGCGCGGCAACCCCGATACGGTGCGCAGCCAACTGGCGGCCAGCGTCTGCCGCAATCCGGGTTATCGCAGCCTGCTGGCGCAGGGCGCGCAACTGCGTTATCAGTTCAGCGAGTACCGCAGCAACCGTCCGGTTACCGTCGAAACCTTCGACAAGGGTGATTGCGGCCTGTAAGTACTGGCCAGGCTCAGCCTCGCTGCGCCCGGCGCTGGGCGTCATCGGCGCGTAACTCGGCGAGCAGGACCCCCATGTAGCGTGAGCGTCGCCCCCCCCTTCGAGGCGACGCACGCACGCCTCCTGCAGACTCAACTGGTTGATCCGTGCCGCCTCCTGCAGCATGCGATAGAGGTTGGTGTCGAGTTCTACAATCAGCCTGGGCATACCTGCCCCTCCCTTGCAATTGCCCCAACCCGGTGATTCAGCGCAGGATGTTGGGATCTCCCGTGCCGGCCAGCGCGGCCCGTTCCTCGGCCGTCAGCCAGGCATCGACCGTTATGCCCAGCACCTCGGCGACACTCTGCAACACATGCGCCCAGGTACAGCCGTTGGCGAACAGCATGCCGGCTTCGTCGAAGGTGCCGCCGCGGTTGCGATAACCCAGTGCCCGACAGAACGCGCCCTCGCCCAGCACCGTGGACAAATGCCCCCGTGCCACCTCCGGGCGCATATGGCTGAGCAATACGCGCCGCCGGTACGCAGCGGGGAACAACGCTTCATGTTCTGCAGGCGTAGCCAGCGCCGGTGCTTCCCAGGTATCACGCGGCGCCCGAAAACGTCCTGGCTCCTGCAAGTAAATCAGACGCCAGGCCACCGCATGCTGACTCAGACGAACAGCAGCACGGCGCATCGCGTGTAACTGGTAACTGCCGCTGGCAATCAGCAGCACCGGCTCGCCCTCGCCCTCGGCAGCCACCAGCAAGGCGCCATCACGGGCCAGTTGTTGTGCTTGCGCGGCCGTGAAGCTGCAGGGCTGCTCGCGCTTGGCCACCACCAGGCAAGCCAACCTGCCGCGCGCCTGATAGATGCCTGGCAGCAGCGCCAGCAGCGAATTGTGGTCGGCCGGCAGCAGCACGCGCACGACATCGTGCATCTCGCCCAGCAGCGCTTCACAGAAGGTGGTGTCCTGGTGCGATTGCTGGTTCTTGCCGTTCTCCCAGGTGTGCGAAGTCGCCACCAGCGGCCAACCCAGCCAGCCAGCCGGGCGCCCGACCTCTTTCTGCTGGCGGGCGAAGATCAGGCTCTGACGCACCGCGCCGAGCATCTTCACGCAGAACGCCTCGTAACTGGCCACCAGGTTCAGACCGCCCTGGTTGGCCAGGCAGGCGGAAACCACGGCCTCCTCGTTGAGCGCCGTGATCACCGCGCCATGCACTGATTCCAGCTCGCTTTCCGGCTGGCTGACACGGTGCTTGAGCGCCTTCAGCACGCCACCCAGGCGGTTGCTGGCAAGTTCGTCCGGGTTGCCAACACGGGCGCGTAACTGCGGATTGGCCCGTACCAGATCGACAAAGTAGCGATCCAGCGCGCTCATGGGCGAACAGGCAGCATCGTGAAAATGCAGTGCTGGCTGTACCGGCTGCGCGGGTTGCCGACGGGCCAGTGGATTGTCTCGTTCAGGCTCACGCCCCTTGCCGGCAGCGAACAGGCTGCAGGCCTCAGCCAATGCCTGCGGCCGCACCCACAACGCCGCAGCATGCTGGTTGAACAGCTCGCGCGCCTGCGCGTCGAGAGCCGGGCTGGCCGGTAGCGGCAGGTTGTGCGCGGCATTGCTGCCAGCGCCATAGAAGCCATAGCCCTTGGTGGTTTCGGCAATGCCGTAGGGCATGGGCAGGGGATAGTCGATCAGTTCGCGATTGCGCTCATCAACCCGATGCGCCAGGCGCTGCTCCATTTCCCACAGCGCACAGACGAAGGCTGCCGGGTCACGCCCATCGAAGCTCAGCGGATCGAAACCACAGCCGCGCAGGTGCCGGCGAAAGCCCTCCAGCCCCTCCAGCGTGCCGAGTTCGGTACGCTGCTCGATACGCCGACCGTTGGCGATCATCACCGGCAGCGCCACACCACAATCCTCGGCACGCCACCAGCGCGGCATCCAGTCACTACCGCGCTGCTCCTCGGCAGCACCGTCGGAGAGGAAGGCCACCAGTTTTTCGCCCGGCAATGGCAGATGCGCGTACTGCAACTCGGCAAAGCCCAGGTAACCGCCTTCGGCGATACCGCCAGCGGTATGCGGATTGACATGGCTGCCCAGCGGCACGCCAGGGCTGCCGTCCGCTGCCTGCGCATAGCTGTAGAAGTCTGCCACCAGGCGGCTCATGCCCGTTTCATCACAGGCATAGCGCTTAGCCTGCTCGGGATGCTGGTTGCCGGTCAGCAGGTTCAGCGCCTCGATGGCTGCCACGCAATGCCCCTGCCCCATCAGCCAGCCACGCGTCTCACCGGTCAGCGCGTTGAGGGCCAGGTAACCGGCGTAGGCCGGCACCATATTCAGCGCGCCACCGGTGTGGCCTTCCGGCACCGGCTTGAAGTCATCGGCCTGCAGCGGCTGACCATCGAGCCGAACACGCCGGGCATAGGTCATGTGCACCACCAGCCAGAGGCCGGCTGCGGTCAGCGCATCCAGCGCGCGAAACTGGCGGTAGACGCTTGGCAGATCGGGCTGCAAACCGCTTTGCACCAGCTGATGGGCCAGACGAAAGACCGCAGCGCTGGTCTGCGGGCTATGCTGAACAGGTCCGTGGCCCGCCTGCCAGTGGGCGAAGTCGGGGTATTGCTGGGCGTGTTGAGCCAGAGTCGCGGCATCGGGCAAAAGCTGAGGCATGGGTCATCTCCTGAAAATTCACTTGCAGTTTAGGCACCCGGAGCCCTACATCTAGTGACCTGCATCAAACCACGCGACGCTTCAAACCGGCAGACTCGCCACATCATCACAACAAGGACAGAACCATGGCCCTGCTTACTTTTCTCGGTGCAATCCAACAAGTTACCGGCTCCTGCTACCTGGTGGAGAGTCGCGACGGCGCCAAGGTCCTGCTCGAGTGCGGCATGCACCAGGGGCGCCGCCAGGAGGAGGATCAGAACCGCAGCGCCTTCCCCTTCGACCCGCGGGAGCTGGATGCGGTGGTGATCTCCCATGCCCACCTCGATCACAGCGGGCTGCTGCCACGCCTGGTCGCCGAGGGTTATCGCGGCCCGATCCACGCCACCGAGGCCAGCAGCGAACTGCTCGAACTGATGCTGTTGGATTCGGCCTTCCTGCAGGAGAAGGATGCCGAGTGGGAGAACCGCTGGCGTGCACGCCAGGGCAAGCCGGCGATCACGCCGCTCTACACCATCGCCCATGCCGAGCAGGCGCTCAGCCAGCGCCGCGCGCATGCCTACGGCACAACGATAGAGGTGGCCAAGGGCGTGCAGGTCACCTTCCACAATGCCGGCCACATTCTCGGCTCAGCCATCGTCGAAATGCAGGTGCAGGATCACCACCTGCAGCGTCATCTGGTGTTCTCCGGCGACCTGGGCAATACCTGCTCGCCACTGATGCAGGCGCCGACCCAACTGAACAAGGCCGACGTACTGCTGATGGAGTCGACCTACGGCGACCGTGATCATCGCCCCAGTGACGAAACCCTGGAGGAGCTGGCCGACATTCTGCAGCAGGCGCACAAGGAAGGCGGCAACGTGCTGATCCCCTCCTTCGCCGTCGGCCGCACCCAGGACCTTATCTATTACCTAGGCCGCTTCTATCAGGAAGGCCGCCTGCCACAGCAGGCCGTGTTCCTCGACAGTCCCATGGCCATCCGCGCCAACGCCATCTACAGCCGCTTCCATGATCAGTTCGCCGCCGAAGACCGCGCTGCACTGGCTGCCAAGGGTGTCACCCGGGTAGAGGACTGGCTACCGATCCTGCGCTGCACGCCAACGGCGGAAGAGTCCATGGCGATCAACCGGATCAAGAGCGGCGCGATCATCATCGCCGGTGCCGGCATGTGCAATGGCGGGCGTATCGTTCATCACTTCAAGCACAACCTCTGGCGCGAGAACTGCCATCTGGTCTTCCCCGGCTTCCAGGCCAAGGGCACGCTGGGTCGTTTGATCGTCGATGGTGCGGAAACGGTCAAGGTGCTGCACCAGCGCATTGCGGTGAAAGCCAGGGTGCACACGCTGGGCGGTTTTTCTGCGCACGCCGGTCAGTCGCAGCTGATCGACTGGGCGAGCCAGTTCGAGCACCACCCCGAGCTGTACCTGGTGCACGGCGAGCTGGAGAAGATGCAGGCCCTGCAAGCCGCCCTGCGCGAACGCCTGAACTGGATCGCCAACATTCCCGAACCCGGTGAGCAGATCGCCCTGTAACCGGCGCTTACGAAAAGCAGGCAGCGAAACGGCAACCAGGCTGTGGCAAGCGTCATGAAACGCCATAATCACGGAACCGGTACGGGCGCGAGCCGCATCAACCTCTCGCCCGGCTCAGAACAGGAGAGCCTTCATGCCTTACGAAGCGGACGACTATCTGTCGCGCCACGTGCAAACCAGCGAAGTCGACCTGACCCGCAAGGTCGACGAACTGGTGGCACTGGCAGCCCCCGGCAACAGCCCGAACCTGCAGCTGTACCGGGAAATGCTCAGTACCGTGATCCATATGGCCCAGGCGGACCGCAACCGCTGGGACGCCAAGATCATGCTGCAGACCCTGCGCGAGATGGAAAATGCCTTCGGTGTACTGGAACAGCTCAAGCGCCGGCGCAAGGTCACCGTATTTGGCTCGGCCCGCACGCCAACCGATCATCCGCTGTACCTGCAGGCTCGTGAACTGGGCGCACGGTTGGCGCAACGTGACCTAATGGTCATCACCGGCGCAGGCGGCGGCATCATGGCCGCCGCCCATGAAGGCGCCGGCGTGGACAACAGCCTGGGGTTCAACATCATCCTGCCCTTCGAACAAACGGCCAACGCGACGATGCGCGGCAGCAACCACCTGCTGTCATTCCATTTCTTCTTCCTGCGCAAGCTGTTCTTCGTCAAGGAGGCCGATGGCCTGGTGCTGTGCCCCGGCGGTTTCGGCACCCTCGACGAAGCGCTGGAAGTGCTGACCCTGATCCAGACCGGCAAGAGCCCACTGGTGCCCGTGGTACTGCTCGATCAACCGGGTGGCAGCTACTGGAAGGACGCCCTGGGTTTCATGCGCCGCCAGCTTGAAGACAATGGCTACATCCTGCCCAGCGATCTGAACCTGATGCACCTGGTGTACAGCGCCGAAGAAGCGGTGGATGAAATCGTCCACTTCTATCGCAACTTCCACTCCAGCCGCTGGCTCAAGGATCGCTTCGTGATTCGCCTCAATCATCCGCTCAACGAGGCGGCTCTAGTCATGCTGGACAGCGACTTCGCCAGCCTGTGCAAGGAAGGTGGCTTTACCCAGCAACCCTACTGCGAGCAGGAGCGCGACGAACCGGAACTGTGCCACCTGACCCGTCTGGCCTTTGCCTTCAACGGTCGTGAATATGGCCGCCTGCGCGCGCTGCTCAATGTGGTTAACGAGCCGGCGAATTGGGCAAGCTGAGCTGACGAAGTTGCCGTAGCCTGGATGCAATCCGGGGGTATTGGCCTCTCACCATTCCCGGATTACATCCGGGCTATGTAAAGCAAGAAGCCCAGCATTGGCTGGGCTTCCTTTTACTGCATGCCTATCAGGCGTTGCCGGCGACCTTCATCCGCGCTGCCTGGGTGAAATCGAGCATGCGCTTGAGCGGCTTGATCGCCTTGGGAATCAGCGCCGGGTCGACATGAATCTCACCGGAGCCCTGACGCAGGCCGGTCAGCACACGTTCCAGGGTGTTCATCGCCATCCACGGGCAGTGCGCGCAGCTGCGGCAGGCCGCGCCGTTGCCGGCCGTCGGCGCCTCGATGAAGGTCTTGTCCGGGCACAGCTGCTGCATCTTGTAGAAGATGCCGCGGTCGGTGGCGACGATGAAAGTGGAATTCGGCAGGGTCTGCGCCGCCTTGATCAGCTGGCTGGTGGAGCCCACCGCGTCGGCCAGCTCGACCACGTTCTGCGGCGATTCCGGGTGCACCAGAATGGCGGCGTCGGGGTACAGCGCCTTCATGTCCAGCAGCTGCTTGGACTTGAATTCCTCGTGGACGATGCAGGCGCCGTCCCACAGCAGCATGTCGGCACCGGTCTCACGCTGGATGTAGTTACCCAGGTGCTTGTCCGGCGCCCAGATGATGGTCTCGCCGTTGTCCATCAGGCTCTCGACAATCTCCAGCGCGCAGCTGGAGGTCACCACCCAGTCGGCACGCGCCTTCACCGCCGCCGACGTATTGGCATACACCACCACGGTACGCTCGGGGTGCTGATCGCAAAAGGCCGAGAATTCGTCCACCGGGCAACCCAGATCCAGCGAGCAGGTCGCCTCCAGCGTCGGCATCAGCACGCGCTTTTCCGGGTTGAGGATCTTCGCCGTCTCGCCCATGAACTTGACCCCGGCCACCACCACGGTCTGCGCCGGGTGCTGATTGCCGAAACGGGCCATTTCCAGGGAGTCGGAAACGCAGCCACCGGTTTCCTCGGCCAGGGCCTGGATGACCGGATCGCAGTAATAGTGCGCCACCAGCACCGCGTTCTGCTTCTTCAGCTCGGCGGCGATTTCGCGGCGATAAAAAGATTCTTCCTCGGCGGTCAGCGGCTTGGGCTGCTTGGCGTCGAGGTGGGCCTGAACCAGAAGGCGTTCGGAAATCTGCGTCATGTCGTCGAACCTGGGGCGCTCTTGAGCGAGCTGCGAGTATACCCCCTGCCTGCCCATCGCCACAGGCGGGGCAGCATCGGCCAGAGGGCTTTTCCGAGAGCAAAAAAAAGCCAGTCTCACGACTGGCTTTTGCGATCTGGTGGGTCGTGTAGGATTCGAACCTACGACCAATTGGTTAAAAGCCAACTGCTCTACCAACTGAGCTAACGACCCAACGCGAGGCGCATGATACTGATTTAATTCAGGAAATCAACACTTCGCGAAAACTTTTTCAGAAGTAGCGAGTGGCGTCGGGTACACCAGCGGCGACGAAACCGGCAGCGCGCAGGCGGCAGCTGTCGCACTTGCCACAGGCGCGGCCGTCATCGTCGGCCTGGTAGCAGGAGACGGTCAGCGCATAGTCCACGCCCAGACGCATACCGGCCTGGATGATCTCGCCCTTGCTCATCTGCTGCAGCGGCGCACGGATGGCAAAGCCCTGCCCCTCCACACCAGCCTTGGTGGCCAGGTTGGCCATGCGCTCGAAAGCCGCGACGAACTCCGGGCGGCAATCGGGATAGCCCGAGTAGTCCACCGCATTGACGCCGATGAAGATATCGCGCGCCCCCAGCACCTCAGCCCAGCCCAGCGCCAGGGACAGGAACACCGTGTTGCGCGCCGGCACGTAGGTCACCGGGATGCCTTCGCCCGGTGTTTCCGGAACCGCGATGCTGCTGTCGGTGAGCGCGGAACCACCGATGCCGTTGAGGTTCAGGCCGATCACCTTGTGCTCGACCACACCCAGTTGCCGCGCCACCCGCTCGGCTGCCTGCAACTCGGCACGATGGCGCTGGCCATAGTCGAAACTCATGCTGTAACAGGCGTACCCCTCGGCCTTGGCCATGGCGATGACCGTGGCCGAGTCCAGGCCACCGGAAAGGAGGATGACCGCTTTCTTGTCGTTCATGTTCAGTGTCCCGGCTCGTCGTTCCAGAGAATCTTGTGCAACTGCAATTGCAGGCGTACGGGCAGGTTGTCGGCCACGATCCAGTCTGCCAGCGCACGTGCATCGACCTGTTTGTGGCTGGGCGAGAACAGCACTTCGCCGGCTCGAGCAGCCAGGTCATATTCGATCAATTTGGATACTGCCCAGTCGTAGTCTTCACGCGAACAGATGACGAACTTGACCTGATCGTTGCGTGTCAGCCACTGGACGTTCTCGTAACGATTGCGCTGCACTTCAGCAGATCCAGGCGTCTTCAGATCGAGCACCTTGCTGACCCGGGCATCGACCGCTGAGACGTCGAGTGCCCCACTGGTCTCCAGCGACACCTCGTAGCCGGCATCACACAGACGCGCAAGCAAGGCAATGCAGTTGGGTTGAGCCAGCGGCTCGCCGCCAGTGACGCAGACGTAGCGCGGCCGATAGGCGGCCACCTGGTCGAGGATACTGTCCAGCGTGACGATCTCGCCGCCACTGAAGGCGTAGGCGGTATCACAGTACTGACAGCGCAGGGGGCAGCCGGTAAGGCGCACGAATACCGTCGGCAAGCCGGCAGTACGCGTCTCCCCCTGCAACGAATGGAAAATCTCGGTAATACGCAGAGTTTCTTGCATGGTAGCCACGAGCGTGATGACGAAACAGGCCATCCGCTTCCGTTGCGTTGAAAGACAGGAACGCCGGCAGTGGCCGACATTCGACAGGGCATGGCGACAAGGACATCAGCCGAGCTGAAACCCCGCCTCGCATGCGAGCGCGCATTCTAATGGATCACGCGAGGCCAGATAAGAAAAACCCGCGACTGGCGCGGGTTTGTTTATCGAATCTCGAACCTACAGTCGCTGCAGATCACGCTGCGCCAGCTGCGCTGCTGAGCTGCCCGGGTACTGCGCAATCACCTGCTGCAGAATGCCACGGGCCTTGTCGTTGTGACCCAGGCGACGTTCGACATCGGCCAGCTTGAACAGCGAATCCGGCACCTTGGCGTGACTCGGGTAGGCCTGGCTGACCTTGGCAAAGGCTTGAGCGGCTGCTTGCAGATCACCCTTGGCCAGATTCACTTCGCCCAGCCAATACTGCGCGTTACCCGCGTACTGGCTGTTGGGATAACGATTGAGAAAGGCGCTGAACGCCTGCGACGCCTTGTCGAAGTCCTTGGCCTTGATCAGGTCGAAGGCAGCGTCGTAATAGAGTTTTTCCTTGGCCGGATCACCCGGCTCGGCGCTGGCCTGCTGTTGTGCGGCAGGTGGCGTCGGGGTGCCACTGGCGTTGATCGCGCCAGTGGCTGAATTCTGTGCGGGAGCTCCACCGGCAGCGGCGCCGGAAGAAATGCGTTGGTCCAGATCCTGGTAACGCTCCAGACCTTCCTGCTTGAGGCGCTGAATTTCATTCTGCTGCTCTTCGACCATGCCACGCAGCTGGGCAATTTCCTGCTGCATCTGCTCGAGCTGGATGAACAGCATACCCTGTGCAGAAGCGGGCGCTTGCGAACCCGCTCCGACAGAGGCGCCGGCCGTACCATAACCCGCCGGTGGAAAGCTGCTGCCCTGTTGCATGGAGCTGCTTTCCAGTACGGGAACTTCCGCCATCACCGCGAACGGCAAGGCGAGCGTCAGAAGGGTCAGGATACGGCGGCAATCACGCATAGCAGCTTACTTACGCAGCTCTACGCGACGGTTCTGAGCCCAGGACTGCTCGTCGCTGCCAGTGGCAACCGGACGCTCTTTGCCGTAGGAAACGACTTCCAGCTGAGCCGGGGAGACGCCCTGCAGAACCAGGTAACGCTGCACGGCCTTGGCACGACGCTCGCCCAGAGCCATGTTGTACTCACGGGTACCGCGCTCGTCAGTGTGGCCTTCCAGAACGACGCGAGCGCCGTTGCCTTTCAGGTCCTTGGCGTGTACGTCCAGAGCGCGCATGGCTTCGGCTTTCAGGTCGGAGCTGTCGTAATCGAAGTAGAAAGTGGTGATAGCGCGCAGAGCCGCTTCTTCGCTCAGGCTGCCATCGACAGCGCCAGTGTTGGCACCGTAGCCAGCGTTCGGGTCAACTGCGCCTTCGCCAGCAGCGTCGCCGCCTTTGGAGGAGCAACCTACGGCAACGGCGAGAGCCAGGGACAGTGCAGCGAACTTACCGAATTTCAGCATTTCCATCATGTAACTCCTAATGAACCCCAGTTGTGTTAAGCAAAAAGGTGTAGCACCGCATCAGTTCAGGTAAGGGGACCAAGAAGGCTCTCGAACTTCGCCTTGAGCGGTAGGAAGAGGGAGCCTCACGCGTCCATTGATGGACGCCAACATCAAGACTCCCCGGCCCTGCTGGCGGGTGGCGTAGATTACCATGGTGCCATTGGGCGCAACAGTGGGCGACTCATCCAAACTTGTGTCTGAAAGTATGCGCAAACGGTTGGTTTCCAGGTCCTGGGCAGCCACCCTGAACACGGTGAAGCCATCCTGACGATGAATCATCACCAGGGTCTTTTCATCAGCCGACAATTTTGGGTTGGCGTTGTAGTTACCGACAAAGGTCACTCGCTCCACTGCCCCGCTATTGATGTTGGTCTTGTAGATCTGCGGACGACCCGCACGATCCGAGGTGAAGTAAAGGGTCTGACCATCCTTACCCCAGAAGGGTTCGGTATCGATGGCGTAATGGTTGGTGACGCGGCGCATCTGCCGGCTGCCCATGTCCATCACGTAGATTTCCGGATTGCCGTCCTTGGACAGCACGAAGGCTAGGCGATTGCCATCCGGCGACCAGGCAGGCGCGCCGTTGAGGCCCTCGAAATTGGTGATCTGCTCGCGGCGGCCGGTATCGATGTGCTGCACGAAGATGCGCGGACGACGCTGCTCGAACGAAACATAGGCAATACGACGGCCATCCGGGGCGAAGGACGGCGACAGGATCGGCTCGCGCGACTGCAGCAACGTCACCGCGCGGGCACCGTCATAGTCGGAGCGCTGCAGGGTGTAACGGGTGTTGTTGGCACCCATGCGCTCGGCCGTGACGTACAGCAGACGCGTGGAGAACGCGCCCTTGACGCCGGTGAGCTTCTCGAACGACTGGTCGGCGATATGGTGTGCCATATCGCGCAACTGATCGGTACCGCCACCGACATTGCCGGTCATGATCTGCTGCTCGGTGTTGACGTTGAACAGCGCGTACTGCACCTGCAGCCGGCCTCCATTGGGCACGATGTTGCCGACCAGCAGGTACTGGGCGCCGAGGGCTTTCCAGTCGCGGTAGATGACCTCGCTGGCCTGGGTCGGCAGACTGATCATGTTCTGCCGAGGGATCGGCTCGAAGTAGCCGGAGTTGCGCAGGTCATTACCGATGATCTGCGACATGTCTTCGGGCAATACCGAACCGCCCTGCCAGCCAAAGGGCACGACGGCGATGGGCGTGGCGCGGTCGGCGCCCTGGGAGATCACCAGCGGATCGGCCGCCTGGACGCTACCGACCAGCATGACCAGCCCCAACAGGGCGATACGAATCAGGTTGTTCACAGCGCTCAATCCTCCGGTTTGAAAATAACGCGACGCTGCCTGTACCGACTGTCGAAGGTAGCGCGATCCAATTGTTGCATCTCGGGAATACGCCCGACGTTACGTACAGCTGCCACGGCCGAACTATCGAACGGCGCATCGCCACTGGAGCGCGATACGCTGGCGTTGGTGATGGTGCCATCGGGCAACATCTGGATCACCAGCTCGACACTCATGCCACGACGGGCCGACATCGGCCGCTGCCAATTCTCGGTGATCAGCTTGATGATCAGATTATCGAGGTTGCCGGCCACCTGATCACCATGGGTTTCGGCCAGCGCCTGCTGGTTCTGCACATTGTCCGACAGCAGTTCGGCCAGGGCTGCGGCCTTCTGATCCTCGGCGGCCTTGCGTCGTGCATCTTCAGCCTTGCGTTTGGCATCCTCGGCCGCTTTCTTTTTCGCGGCTTCGGCGGCTGCCTTTTTCTTCGCCTCTTCTGCAGCGGCCTTTTTCTTGGCCTCTTCAGCGGCTTTTTTCTTCGCCTCTTCCTCAGCGCGCTTCTTGGCGATATCGGCCTGGCGCTTCTGCTCGGCGGCCTTCTCGGCCTCGGCCTTCTTCGCTGCTTCAGCCTTGGCAGCTTCGGCTTTGGCCTGCTCAGCCTGTTTTTGTTCCTCGGCACGTTTGGCGGCTGCGACCTTCTGCTCCTCGGCCTTCTTCTGCTCCAGCCTTTCGGCCTCGAACTGCGGCGCGGAGGTTTTCTGTGCTTCGCCGGCGACCTTTTGCGTGGTCTGTGTAGTGGCCTGACTCTGCGACTGCAACTGGTACAGCGTAGCCTGAACCACCGGGCGCGCCGGTGGCAGCTCCGGGGTGAAGGCGACACTGACGAACAGCATGGCAAAGATGAGTACGTGCAGACCCACTGCCCAGACTACAGGCCAGAAGTAGCTTTCCGACTGCGTGCGCTCGTGCTGCATCAAGGCGCCTCGGTTATCAGTCCGACATTGCCGACATCGGCCTGCTGCAAGCCTCCCATGGCCGCCATGACCGTGCCGTAATCAACCGACTTATCACCGCGCACGAACACCTGCACCTGCTTACCCTGACGGCGATTCTCACTGATGATGGCCGACACGGCCTGGGTCATCTGCTCGAGATTGACGGCACGTTCCTGCTCGGTATCGACATCGACCTCGCTGCCCATGTTCCAGTAGTAGGTCTTGTCGGCCTTGATCGAGATGGTCAGCACCAGGGCGTCGTTATCCTGCGGCAACACCTCGCTGCTGACTTTGGGCAAGTCGACCTTGACCCCCTGATTGAGCATCGGCGCGGTGACCATGAAGATGACCAGCAGCACCAGCATCACGTCGATGTAGGGCACCACGTTCATCTCGGCGACCGGCTTGCGTCTGTTGCGAATTCTCGCCATGGTAAAAACCTGTCCTCTTCGCTCGCCTTATTCTTCCGAGGTATGCACTTTGCGGTGCAGGATGGCCTGGAACTCGTCAGCGAAGGTGTAATAACGACCGATCAACATCTCGCCACGGGCAGAGAAGCGGTTGTAGGCGATGACTGCCGGAATCGCCGCGAACAGGCCGATGGCGGTCGCGATCAGCGCCTCGGCAATGCCCGGGGCAACGGTAGCCAGCGTGGCTTGCTGCACCTGGGACAGGCCCAGGAAGGAATTCATGATGCCCCATACGGTGCCGAACAGACCGATATACGGGCTGGTGGAACCGACGGTTGCCAGGAACGGCAGAGCGGTCTCCAATTTCTCCTCTTCTCGGGAGATGGCCACGCGCATGGCACGCGACACACCATCCATCACGGCATCCGGGTCAACGCCCGGCTGCTGACGCAGGCGCGAAAACTCCTTGAAGCCGGCGCGGAAAATCTGCTCCAGGCCAGAGTCCGGATCCGGGTTGCTGCCGGCCTGGCGATACAGTTTGGACAAGTCGATGCCGGACCAGAAACGGTCTTCGAAGTTGTCCAGCGCGCGCTTGGCGGCACGAATGGCGGTGCTGCGCTGGAAGATCATCACCCAAGATATGACGGACGCCGCCACCAGGGTGAGCATGACCAGCTGCACCACCAGGCTGGCATGACTGATCAGGCTCCAGACCGACATATTGTCTACGTTGGCTTCCACGCTTACTCTCCTGCTGCAATTGGACCCGGCGCCTGCGTCCCGGCGAACGCATGTCGCAGAGGCTCGGGAATGGCCCGGGGTTTCAAGTTGTCGGCGCGCACACAGGCCACCAGAAACTGCCCTTCGCAGAGCAGCACATCATCCGCAGCCCGCCTGACCTGTTGACGAAAGCGCAGGCTGGCACGGTTCAATGCGATTACATCGGCGCTGATCACCAGCTGGTCATCCAGACGTGCCGGCGCGTGATAACGCGCTTCGGCCGAATGCACGACGAACAACAGGCCCTCACCGGCAAGCGTCGACTGGGCATAACCCAGTTCACGCAGGCGCTCGGTGCGAGCCCGCTCCATGAATTTGAGGTAGTTGACGTAGTAGACGATGCCGCCCGCATCGGTATCTTCGTAATAGACCCGGCAATGGTGGCTGAACGGCTGGACTCCGTTTTGCGCGCACATACTCTAGTCCTCGGCCTGCGGCTTGCCAATCCGGCCTGGTAACAATTTTTTCGTCATTCGTCACCTGCACTGAACAGATCGTCGGCGACCTGCTCGCCGGCGCGCCTGGGAATATTCAAGCCGAAGTGCAGATAGGCATGACGCGTGACCACACGCCCGCGCGGGGTGCGCATCATGTAGCCCTGTTGAATCAGATAGGGCTCGAGCACGTCCTCGATGGTGTGGCGCTCCTCGCCGATGGCCGCCGCCAGGCTGTCCAGTCCTACCGGACCGCCATCGAACTTTTCGATCATGGCCAGCAGCAAGCGGCGGTCGGAGTGATCGAAACCGCGTTCGTCGACATCCAGCAGATTCAGTGCCTGATCGGCAATCGATGGGGTGATGTGGCCAGTACCACGTACCTCGGCAAAATCGCGCACCCGGCGCAGCAGGCGATTGGCGATACGCGGCGTGCCGCGCGCGCGACGGGCAATCTCGAAGGCGCCCTTGGCCTCGATGGGCAAGCCGAGAATTCCGGCCGAGCGCGCGACGATGGTGGCCAGGTCATCAACACCATAGAACTCCAGGCGCTGAACGATACCGAAACGGTCACGCAAAGGATTGGTCAGCATGCCGGCACGGGTGGTGGCACCGACCAGGGTGAAGGGCGGCAGGTCGAGCTTGATCGACCGCGCCGCCGGGCCCTCGCCGATCATGATGTCGAGCTGGAAGTCTTCCATGGCCGGATACAGCACTTCCTCAACCACCGGCGACAGGCGATGAATTTCGTCGATAAACAATACATCGCCACTTTCCAGGTTGGTCAGCAGCGCGGCCAGATCACCCGGTCGCTCAAGCACCGGTCCGGAAGTGCTCTTGATCGAACTGCCCATTTCTTCGGCGATGATATTGGCCAGGGTGGTCTTACCCAGGCCCGGCGGGCCGAAGATCAGCGTATGGTCGAGTGCTTCCACCCTACCCCGCGCAGCCTGGATGAACAGCGCCATCTGTTCGCGCACGACGGGCTGACCGATGTAGTCGGCCAGACGCAGCGGACGAATGGCTCTATCCTGCTGCTCTTCGCGCTCGCGGGGGGCGGCGGTAATCAGGCGATCAGCTTCGATCATCGAGGCATTCCACTAAAAGTCCATTGAATTGCACTGCCATGCGGCAAACCATGCAGCATTTCCCAGCAGAAGGCCGGTGGATGAAAAGGCGTCACCCACCCTACGCCATGCCGCGCAGCGCGCGCCGGATCAAATCTTCACTGCTCATACCATCCTCCTTGACGGCGGCAACTGCTCGGCTGGCCTCCTGCGGCTTGTAGCCGAGGGATATCAGGGCACTGACGGCGTCATTCTCCGCGCTTGAGACTGCCTGAGCCAGTTGAGGTTCAACCACCAGAGGCGCGATGGACGGTATCGACTCCCAGGCCTTGAAGCGATCCTTGAGTTCTACCAGCAGTCGCTCGGCGGTTTTCTTGCCGACTCCCGGCACCTTGACCAGCGCTGCGGTGTCCTGTGCCTGCACGCAACGCACCAGTTCATCAACTTCGAGCCCCGACATCAACGCCAGCGCCAGCTTGGGGCCGACGCCATTGAGACGAATCAGTTCACGGAACAGCTCACGCTCACGCTTCTCGAAAAAGCCATAGAGCAGGTGCGCATCCTCACGCACGACCAGATGAGTGTGCAGGGTCAGCGGCTCACCCACTGCAGGCAGACGATAAAGGGTCGTCATCGGCACTTCCAGCTCATAACCGACGCCATTCACATCCAGAAGCAAATGTGGCGGCTGCTTTTCCGCCAGGGTGCCGCGCAAACGTCCGATCACCACTGTATTCCTTTGATCCGATTACAAACGAAGACGGCCGCCACGCCGCTTGGCGCCGGCCAGCCCATGGGGAATGAGACTTTGTCGATGGTGGGCATGGCACAGGGCGATGCCCAGGGCATCGGAGGCGTCGATCTGCGGCTTTTGCACCAGCTTGAGCAGGTGCATGACCATCATCTGCACCTGTTGCTTGTCCGCCGCGCCGGTGCCGACTACCGTCTGCTTGACCTGGGTAGCGGTGTATTCGCTGACTTCCAGCCCCGCCTCCACCGCTGCGACGATGGCCGCACCGCGCGCCTGCCCCAACTTGAGCGCCGAGTCGGCATTACGCGCCATGAACACCTGCTCGATGCCCATGGTCACCGGGCCATGGGTGCGAATCACCTCGCTGACGCCGCGAAAGACGATCTGCAGGCGCTCGGCCAAAGGTCCATTACCCGTGCGAATGCAGCCCGAGGCCACATACTCGCAACCGCGCCCGGTATCGCGAACCACGCCATAGCCGGTAATACGCGAACCGGGATCGATTCCTAGGATGAGGGTCATGTCGGCAACTGTCTATTTATCCAGTTGGCGAGTATACGGGCGTCCTCATGCGCCGTCACTCGTGACGCACCTGAGGAACCAGAGAAAACCGCAGAAGGGGCGCTGGGCAGACGCAGGGGGAGCGTAGGGTGGGCTTCAGCCCACCAGGGCCGCTTACCCATAGCGGACACACACGGACTCCACCCTACTCACCCTACACTCACCCTACACATCCGGGCTACAGCTTCAGCCGAGCTGCTCCATGATCTCTTCAGCGACTTCGGCGTTGTGGTAGACGTTCTGCACGTCATCCAGGTCTTCGAGCATGTCGATCAGCTTGAAGACCTTCTGCGCGGTTTCCAGATCGGCAATCGGCGCATTGATCGAAGGGATCATCGCGATTTCCGCTTCCTCGCCCTTGAATCCGGCCGCACTCAGCGCCTCGTTGACGGCATGAAATTCAGTGAAGCTGGTCCACACCAGGGCCGAGCCATCCTCCCCCATCTCTACATCATCGGCACCGGCTTCCAGGGCGGCTTCCATCAGCGCGTCCTCATCGACACCCGGCGCGAAGCTGATCTGGCCCTTGCGCTCGAACATGTAGGCCACCGAACCGTCAGTGCCCAGGTTGCCACCACACTTGGTGAAGGCATGGCGCACTTCGGCAGCGGTACGGTTACGGTTGTCGGTCATCACTTCGACGATGATCGCCACACCGCTGGGTGCGTAGCCCTCGTAGCTGAACTCGACGACGTTGTCGGCTTCGTTGTTGCCGGCGCCGCGGGCGATGGCGCGGTCGATCACGTCACGCGACATGTTATTGGTCAGCGCCTTGTCCACGGCCAGGCGCAGACGCGGGTTATCCGCCGGAATCGGGCCGCCGTGCTTGGCGGCGACCGTCAGCTCACGAATCAGCTTGGTGAAGATCTTGCCCCGTTTGGCGTCCTGACGCCCCTTGCGGTGCTTGATATTGGCCCATTTGGAATGACCAGCCATAACTCACTCCATCTATAAGGTTTCACGATTACCGGGGCGTAAGAGTTTGAGTCTCTCCACCCCATAACGAAGAAGCCTGGAATCTCCAGGCTTCTTTGACAGGCTTATTCAGCCTTGGGTTGCTCGCGCAGGCGAATGTGCAGCTCGCGCAGCGACTTGTTGTCGACAATACCCGGCGCCTGAGTCATGACGCAGGCCGCACTCTGGGTTTTCGGGAAGGCAATCACTTCGCGGATCGACTGTGCGCCGGTCATCAGCATCACCAGACGATCCAGACCGAAGGCCAAACCACCATGGGGCGGCGCACCGTACTTGAGTGCATCGAGCAGGAAGCCGAACTTCTCCTGCTGCTCCTCTTCGCTGATGCCAAGCACACGGAACACGGTCTGCTGCATGGCCTTGTCGTGGATACGGATCGAACCGCCACCCAGCTCGGTGCCGTTGAGCACCATGTCGTAGGCACGCGACAGCGCGGCAGCCGGATTGGCCTCCAGCTCTTCAGGGCTGCAGCTCGGCGCGGTGAACGGGTGGTGCATGGCGGTCAGGCTACCGTCGTCGTTTTCCTCGAACATCGGGAAGTCGACGACCCACAGCGGCGCCCACTCGCAAGTCAGCAGGTTGAGGTCATGACCCAGCTTGATGCGCAGCGCGCCCAGGGCTTCGCTGACGATCTTGGCCTTGTCGGCACCGAAGAACACGATATCGCCGTCGACAGCGCCAACGCGGTCGAGGATGACGTTGATGTTGTCCAGCGGGATGTTCTTGACGATCGGCGACTGCAGACCGTCAACGCCGGCCGCACGCTCGTTGACCTTGATATAGGCCAGGCCCTTGGCGCCGTAGATGCCGACGAACTTGGTGTAGTCGTCGATCTGCTTGCGCGGCATGCTCGCCCCACCCGGTACGCGCAGCGCGGTCACACGACATTTCGGGTCGTTGGCCGGCCCGGCGAAAACCTTGAATTCGACGTCCTTGAGCTGATCCTCCACATCCACCAGCTCCAGCGGAATGCGCAGGTCCGGCTTGTCCGAGCCAAAGCGGCGCATGGCTTCGGCCAGGGTCATGTGCGGCAGCTCACCGAACTCGACGTCCAGCACTTCCTTGAACAGGTTGCGCACCATGGTCTCGGTGATGCTCATGATGTCTTTTTCATCGAGGAAGCTGGTCTCGATGTCGATCTGGGTAAATTCCGGCTGGCGGTCGGCGCGCAGGTCTTCGTCGCGGAAGCACTTGGCGATCTGATAGTAGCGGTCGAAGCCGGCGACCATCAGCAGTTGCTTGAACAACTGCGGCGACTGCGGCAGGGCGAAGAAGCTGCCAGCGTGGGTGCGGCTCGGCACCAGGTAGTCGCGCGCACCTTCAGGAGTAGCGCGGGTCAGGATCGGCGTTTCGACGTCAAGGAAGCCGTTGTCGTCGAGGTAGCGACGGATGCTCGAAGTGATGCGCGAGCGCAGCTTGAGCTTCTCGGCCATTTCCGGGCGACGCAGGTCGATGAAGCGGTAGCGCAGACGGGTTTCCTCGCCAACGTCACTGTATTCGTTGAGCGGGAACGGTGGGGTTTCCGCCTCGTTCAAAACTTCCAGCTCGTAGCCCAGCACCTCGATGGCGCCGCTGGCCATGTTCGGGTTGACCGCACCGGCTGGACGCAGACGCACCTTGCCGGTGATCTTGACCACATACTCACTGCGCACGCGGTCGGCCTTGGCGAAGGTCTCGGCACGATCAGGATCGAACACCACCTGAGCCAGGCCTTCACGATCACGGATATCGAGGAAGATCACCCCGCCATGGTCACGGCGACGGTGTACCCAGCCGCAAAGGGTGATTTCCTGGCCATCCAGGCTCTCGTTCAACTGGCCGCAATAGTGGCTGCGCATCATGATCGTGTTTCGCTTCTCTAAGGTCTTGGATAGGTCAGGCAGCCCCCAGCGCCCTGGGCAGGAGCCACACCGCAGCAAACGTCCAACTGTACGTCGCACGCCGATAAAGAGCGGGATTATATAGCGTAAATCGCCATGACGCAGCCGCCCGGCAGATGGCTTCTATAATCGATGAAGCCTCCCGCCAGGAGAACGACCATGCGCAGCAACCTGCCCAGCGACCTGCTGGAAGACTTTCGCCTCGAAGCCGCCGAGCAGCTACCACGCTGCGAACCACTGCTGATCGAGTTTGAACGAGCGCCCAAAAGCGCGGAAAGACTGCGCGAGCTGTTTCGCCTGATCCATACGCTCAAAGGCAACTTGGGTTACGTCGAGCTCAACACACAGATGCCGCCACCACAAGCCATCGAGGACGTACTCGACGCCCTGCGTTGCGGCGCCATGACCTTCGACAGCCTGCTGGGCGATATCCTGCTGCTTAGCCTCGACCGGTTACGCACCTTGCTGGATCAGGCCCTGGAAGGTAGCGATCATAAGCCTGACAGCGGACAGATCCGGCAACTGTGCAGCGCCCACTGGGTAGAGGTGTTCAACCGAACCTTGCAACAGCAGCCAACCCTGGCTCATCGCTGAGCGCTGCTTCGACGAGCGGATGCGACCCATTGAAAATGAACCGTTCGTTATCGACAACATCCAAACATCGTATTCATTGATATAAGCCAGGTTCATCCTGGCAGCCCGCGTGTTAGCCTTCACTCATCATGCGGGCCACGCCCAGACCAACTGAAAGGAGAAATCATGGAAATCAATATCGGAATCGCCGAACAGGATCGCGCCGCCATTGCCGAAGGCCTTTCGCGCCTGCTTGCCGACACCTACACGCTGTATCTGAAGACCCACAACTTCCACTGGAACGTCACCGGCCCGATGTTCAACACCCTGCACCTGATGTTCGAAGGGCAGTACACCGAACTGGCCCTGGCCGTCGACGCCATTGCCGAACGTATTCGTGCTCTGGGCTTCCCGGCACCGGGCACCTACGCCGCGTACGCTCGCCTGTCGTCGATCAAGGAAGAAGAAGGCGTGCCCACGGCAGAAGACATGATCAAACAGCTGGTTCAGGGCCAGGAAGCCGTGGTGCGCACTGCTCGCGATATCTTCCCGCTGCTCGACAAGGTCAGTGACGAACCGACGGCTGATCTGCTGACCCAACGCATGCAGGTACACGAGAAAACCGCCTGGATGCTGCGCAGCCTGCTCGCAGCCTGACCCCAAGGCCCGGTTATCCGGGAATGCTGTTCACTTAAGGTTGCACACGTTTGGCTCCCCTCTCCCATTTATTGGGGGCACGCCTAGTGGAGAGGGGCTGGGGGAGAGGGCTGAAAACACCGCAAACCTGCCAGTTTTCCCCTCTCCGAACGCGGCCCGCCCTAACCCTCTCCCCAAAGGGGAGAGGGGACTCATCGCGTCCGACCATTTCTTATGTGAACAGCATTACGCTCATCCGGGCCTTTTCATTAGGCACATAGTTATCCCCTGATCTATGCTCTGGCCATTAGCCAGCGAGTTCCTGCCGCAATGAGTCAAGCAAACAAACCGCCCAGCATCATCACCCTCTACCCGGAAGAAACCCGCGAGGCGGCGGAACTACTGAAACAAGCGGTGCCGCTGATGATGCGCCACGCCATACCGCCCAACCCGGTGCACTATGCACTCTGGTACACCTACAGCAGAGGCAGCGAACCCGAACTCAACCGACGCCTGGACAAGGTGGTCGAGGACTTCGACGTATTCCCCCCGGAAACCGCCAGCCGCCTGTTTCGCGACTACATCATCCGCGGCGAACTGGAAGAAGCACGCGCCGGCCAGCAACAAGTCATCGAGCTGGTCGACGATATCGAAGGCGACGTCTCCAGCAGCGTGATCGGTAGCCAGCACTACCAGCAGAGCCTGAGCCAGGGTCTCAGCGCCCTGCAGGAGCCGATCATCGACGATCTGCCGGGCGTGCTCAGCGAGCTGCAGGAAAGCACGCAACTGATGCACGACCAGCAGGAAAAATTCCTCTATCGCCTGCGCGCCGCACAGCAGGAAATAACCCATCTGCGTAGCCAACTGGAGCGCGCGCACCTCGCGGCAACGCTCGACAGCCTGACCCGCGTATTCAACCGCCATGCGTTTACCCGTTTGCTGGAACGCGCCCTGAACGAGTCGTACCAGGGCCTGGCACTGGTAATTCTGGATATCGACCACTTCAAACAGTTCAACGACCAGTACGGACATCCTCTTGGTGACCGCGTGCTGCAACACGTCGGCCAGCTTCTGCGCGACCTATTGCCACCGGAGGCCTTCGCGGCGCGCTACGGCGGCGAAGAGTTCTGCGTGGTACTACGCAACTGCGCCAACCTCAACGAAGTCCTCGATTTCGCCGAACAACTGCGCCACAAGATCCAATCACTGAGGATCAAGGTAAGGCGCACAGACCAGTTTCTGGACAGCATAACTGCGTCCTTCGGCTGCGCCATGGCCGCCGAAGGCGACACATTCGAATCGCTGCTCACCCGCGCCGATGACGCCCTCTATCAAGCCAAACGCGCCGGACGCAACCAGGTCCACCCCACTACCAGCGAAACGATGCTAAGCGCTTGATTTGAGAAGCCCTCGGCTTTGCTGTTAAATAGCCTCGCGCGCCGCGTTACCATCCTGCGGCGCCACCAACCTTGATTACAGGCGCGCCACGGCCGTTCAACTGGCCGTTAGCAACGTGCGCTCTCTCCGCAGCACCGTGAGTCATCATTCGATCAGTGAGTTCATCAAAGATGTTGAAGATTGCCCATCTCGTGACAGGGTTCGCCGCCCTACTGCTGTCTGCCGTACCCGGTTTGTCCACTTCCTTTCTTACCACGCCGGATGCCATCTATCTGGCCCTGATCGGCCTGTTCAACCTGCTTGCCGCATCGCAGCAACAGACGCTCCCCACCGCGCGCCAACAACTACTGGGGCTGTCCTCGGCTCTATTGATATTGGCTGCCGTGGTACAGAGCTTGATCCTGCTTGCCCCGCTGCCCAGCATCGGCAGCCAGCCCGCCATCTGGCTGCCGCTGCTGACCCTGGTTATCGCCGTGGCGCTGAGCCTTGCAGCACAACTGAGCAGGCAGCCGCGTAGCGCAGAGCAACGCCCGGCCGCACCACAAGCTAGCGCCAGCACCAGCGTTACCCAGGATAATCGCGAGACCGGTACGGTCAAGTGGTTCAATACCTCCAAGGGCTTCGGCTTCATTTCCCGCGACTCGGGTGACGATATCTTCGTTCACTTTCGCGCCATTCGTGGCGAGGGCCACCGAGTCTTGGTCGAAGGCCAACGCGTGGAGTTCTCGGTCATGCAGCGCGATAAAGGTCTGCAGGCTGAAGACGTGATCGCAGCAGCCCCTTCGCGGCGCTGAGCGGTACGCAAAGAAAAGCCCGGGAAACCGCAAGGTGTTGGTTTAATCTGTTGATGCAGATTGCTAACGCCATGATCTGAAAGCCAAAAAACAGAAATCCCCAGCAGAAAATACCTCCGCTGGGGATTTTTGCTTCTAGAGCCCGTAACAGCTGGCCATCGGGGAGTCTTTCAACAGATTTCCCCAGCGGCCGGGGGAAACCGGGTTTTTTCATATCAGTAATGAGGTGGCGGCGCTTCGTCTTCGGCAATACCCGCCTGACCGCTCAACTCCTCCTGGCGCCGCGCCAGAACCGTCAATTGCAACTGCATCCGCTCGATACGCCTGTTCTGTTCGACCAGCTCATCGCTGAGCGCCTGAATGGTGTCATCCTGAAATGCCAGGCGGCTTTCCAGCTCCATGATCCGCGACTCAAGGCTCATGCAGGCTCTCCGGCAAACTGAAAATCCCTGGTCAGCACCAGCCGCAACCTGGCGATGATCTGCTCGACCTGACTCGCCTCGTAAGGCTGCGCCGGATGCCGCCCCCAGACCGGCGCGGGCCAGGCAATGTCATCGCGCCGACGCACGATCACATGCATATGCAGCTGACTCACCACATTGCCAAGCGTGGCGACATTCATCTTGTCGGCGGCAAAAGTATCCTTGAGGGTTTCGGCCAGCAGCGTGGTTTCCTGCCACAGCTGACGCTGATCAGCCGCATCGAGCTGGAACAGCTCGCTCACTTCCTCACGACGCGGAACGAGGATAAACCAGGGGTAGTGGGCATCGTTCATCAACAGCAGACGACTCAATGCAAAGTCCCCGACCAACAGGCAATCCTGCTGAAGACGTGAATCCAGAGCGAACATGGCGATTCTTCTCCTTTGAACAGATCACTCAAGCGTAGTGCCTGAGCCACGCGATGGCGCGCAGCATACGCGGGCCCATCGGACAATTCATCCGCAGCCCCTGCACCAGCGCCAGGCACTCAATACTAAGACGCACCACAGCCGTGCAACATGATGTTTCTTCTCGTAATGCATGCCCCCAGGCGTTACCCCATGCGAGCCCTGGCCAGGCCCGAAACAGGCCCCTGACTGCGAACTGCCGACAGCACACCCAGTCGCGACAAACCCGCGCCACCCTTGAGTCCGCTGACCTGACATAAGGCCCCGCACAGCGTAAAAACAAGGTTTTACAGAGCACATCCGGTTTTGAGCACGACTCTTGCTAATGTCCAGCACAATGCCCGGCAAGCCGTGCAGTCGATCAATAACAGCGGTACCCGGCACAGCAGAACCGCGAAAACGTTGGCCAGCCGTAGCACGCGCTGCAGAGCTACACATTTGCGACATTCCCTCAACTCCATGCGACACGGAGCCGCAGAAGTCGCAACGAATAGACTGTAACTATCGCCAACCTTGGCAGCGTGCTATAAGTTATCGCCGACACAAAAAGAAAGAGCCGCCCATATAACAAAACAGTGGGCTGCGCAACTCTTCTAAACCCAAGGAGCAATCACGATGCAAGTGATGAAGTGGAGCGTAATCGCCCTGGCAGTAGCCGCGGGCACCAGCCAAATGGCAGTGGCTTCCAGCCAGTCCGAGTCCAACGGCTTTATCGAAGACAGCAGTTTCAACATCTTCAATCGCGTTCTGTACATGAACCGCGATTTCCGTAACGGTCCGAACGGCGCAAGCACCTCCGCCAACCCGGCTGGCTACAGTGAAGAAACCGGCCTGGGCATCCGCCTGCTGTACGAGTCCGGCTTCACCCAAGGCACCGTAGGCGTCGGCGTGGACGCTCACTCGCTGAGCAGCATCAAGATCGACAGCGGTCGTGGTCGCTACGGCACTGGCCAGTTCGCTCAGACTGACGACGGTCGTGGCGATGACACCCAGAGCGAAGTTGGCGGCGCCATCAAGTTCCGTATCTCGGACACCGTACTCAAGTACGGTAACCAGTTCGTTGCCAGCCCCGTATTCTCCACCGACGACAGTCGCATCCTGCCGGAAGTCGCTACCGGTACTTATCTGGTCAGCAATGAAATCGATGGTCTGGAGCTGAGCGCTGGTCGCTTCACTGCGCTGAATGATCAAGTTCAGACCTATCGCGACAGCCTCGGCCTGAAAGAAATCAACATTGTAGGCGCCAACTACAGCTTCACTGATAACTTCAGTGGTGGTCTGCACGCGTCCGATGCTGACGACCTGTACCGTAAGTACTACGGCAACCTGAACTACAACATGCCGTTCAGCGATGAGCAGGCTCTGAACCTCGATTTCAACATCTACAAAACTAAGTACGACAAGGGTTATGTAGAGAGCTACACCACTGAAACCGATGATGACGGTAACGTGACCACCCAAGGTGTCCGTGAAAGCCGCGACAACACCATCTGGAGCCTGGCGGCTGCCTACTCGTTGGGCGCCCATACCTTCACCCTGGCTCACCAGCGCGCTACTGGCGACGAGGGTTATCGCTATGGTGAAGACGGTGGTGGCACCATCTGGCTGGCCAACTCGGTTCAGTACTCCGACTTCAACCAGGAAGACGAGAAGTCCTGGCAAGCTCGCTACGACATCAACATGGCGTCCTACGGCGTTCCGGGCCTGAGCTTCATGACCCGTTACATCCGTGGTACTGCTGCTGATAGCTACACCGAGCGCGAACTGAACATCGAAGCCAAGTACGTGATCCAGGAAGGTGCGGCCAAGGATCTGTCCTTCCGTATTCGTAACGCCTTCTACCGCGATAACGCTCAGGGTGACGTGAACGACTTCCGCCTGATCGTCGAATACCCGCTGAGCATTCTGTAACTTCAGCGCTACTCGATAGTGGTATAAAAGAAACCCGGCCTTGGCCGGGTTTCTTTATTTAGCCCCCAGTGATTTAAATCGGCAACGCGTATGTCCCCGTTACATGCGCAACCAGTTCCTCCTCGTTACCCGCCGAATATAACGAGACTTCGCAAACTGCCTGACGTCGGCTCAAGCGCAAGATGCGCGCCTCGGCCAACAAGTCCACCGGCTTGGGTTTGACCAGAAAGTTGATATTGAGATTGGACGTCACTGCCATTTCCACCCGCCCCAGACGCCCCAGCACCACGGCATACATCGCCGCATCCGCCAGCGCCATGATGGTCGGGCCGGAAAGCGTGCCACCCGGACGCACCAATTTGGCGTGAAAAGGCACACGAGCCAGCACCCCATCCTCGTCCAGGCGATCGATCCGCAGATCGAGATCCTCGGCCATCGGCAGCCCTGCGCGAATCAGGTTCTGAACCTCAAGGGCAGTCAATCCCACTCTTCAATCCTCCCGGCACGCGCAGTAGCACTTTCGCGCCTGCACCCGTCCTGTACGCCACTGTATAGGCACCGTACAATGCCAGCCTATTACATGCCCTAGCAACCGACAGAACGGCCAAACATGCGTACCAGTCAGTTCCTGCTCTCGACCCTGAAAGAAACCCCTTCCGATGCCGTGGTGATCAGCCACCAGCTGATGCTGCGTGCCGGCATGATCCGCAAGCTGGCCTCCGGCCTGTACACCTGGCTGCCGATGGGCCTGCGCGTACTGCGCAAGGTCGAGAACGTGGTGCGCGAGGAGATGAACGCCGCCGGCGCCCTGGAGGTGCTGATGCCCGCCATTCAGCCGGCCGAGCTGTGGCAGGAATCCGGGCGCTGGGTGCAGTACGGCCCCGAGTTGCTGCGCGTCAAGGATCGCCATGATCGTGAATTCTGCGTTGGCCCGACCCACGAAGAAGTGATCACCGATCTGGCCCGCAACGAGCTGAACAGCTACAAGCAGTTGCCGATCAACCTGTATCAGATCCAGACCAAGTTCCGTGACGAGATCCGTCCGCGCTTCGGTCTGATGCGCGGCCGTGAGTTCATCATGAAGGACGCCTACTCCTTCCATGCTGATCAGGCTTCCCTGCAGGAAACCTACGACCGCATGCACCAGGCCTACTGCAATGTATTCAGCCGCCTGGGCCTGAACTTCCGCCCGGTACAGGCCGATACCGGCTCCATCGGCGGCACCGGCTCGCACGAATTCCACGTACTGGCCGACTCCGGCGAAGACGATATCGCCTTCAGCAACGTATCCGACTACGCCGCCAACATCGAGAAGGCCGAAGCCATCCCGCGTGAGAAAACGCGCGGTGCTGCGACCGAAGCGATGCGCCTGGTCGATACCCCCGATACCAAGACCATCGATGCACTGGTTCAAGGTTTTGGCTTGGCCATCGAGAAGACCATCAAGACCCTGGTGGTGCACGCCGCCGAGGAAGGCAAGCTGATCGCCCTGATCGTGCGTGGCGACCACGAACTGAACGAGATCAAGGCCGCCAACCTGGAACAGGTGGCCAGCCCGCTACAGATGGCCAGCGAAGCCGAGATTCGCGCAGCCATCGGCGCAGGCCCTGGCTCGCTCGGCCCGGTTAACCTGCCGATCCCCTGCATCATCGACCGCAGCGTAGCGCTGATGAGCGATTTCGCCGCCGGTGCCAACATCGAAGACAAGCACTACTTCGGCGTCAACTGGGAACGCGACCTGCCGCTGCCTGAGGTTGCCGACCTGCGCAACGTCGTTGCCGGCGACCCCAGCCCGGACGGCCAGGGCACCCTGGAAATCAAGCGCGGCATCGAAGTCGGCCACATCTTCCAGCTCGGCACCAAGTACAGCGAGGCGATGAACTGCCAGGTGCTCGGCGAGAACGGCAAGCCGGTCACCCTGACCATGGGCTGCTACGGCATTGGCGTATCGCGCGTGGTGGCGGCCGCCATCGAGCAGAACTTCGACGAGCGCGGCATTCGCTGGAACGATGCCCTGGCGCCCTTCCAGATCGCCCTGGTGCCGCTGCGCTACGAAACCGACCAGGTGCGCGAAGCCACCGACAAGCTGTATGCCGAGCTGACTGCCGCCGGCTATGAAGTGCTGCTGGATGACCGCGACAAGAAAACCAGCCCCGGCATCAAGTTCGCCGACATGGAGCTAATCGGCATTCCGCACCGCGTCGTGGTCAGCGACCGTGGCCTGGCCGAGGGCAACCTCGAGTACAAGAGCCGCGCCGAAACCGACCCGCAAGCCGTGCCGCTGGCCGAGATCCTGCCTTTCCTGCAAGCCCGTATCAGCCGCTGATCACGCCCTACCGAGACATCATGCACACGAGCAACAACCTTCGCCTCATCGGTGCCGCCCTGTGCGGCGCCCTCTTGATCAGCGGCTGCGCCAACCAGTTGCCGCAACGCAGCGAGCATGAGGAGCGCGTCGAACGCAAACTGCTGGATCACCAGTTGCAGATCGATGCCGGCGAGCCCAAGGTGCTGGAGCTACCGCAACGCCGCGTGCGCGTGCATGACCAGAAAAGCTACGAGGTCACGGCTTTCGAAGTGACCCGCCGCTACGACCGCTACACACCCTACCAGCCCTGGCGCGAAATCTATGAAGTACCGATGGGCGCGGTAGCGGTGGTTGCGGGCGTGGGCGCCAACATACTCAACGTCGTGCTGCTCGGCAGTCTGCCGGAAACCGCTACCCGTGGCTGGATCAGTTACGGCATGGCCGGCCTGAACCCCTTCATGAACGTCGAGTCGAACGGCCGCGCCGAGCAGAACCTGGCAAGCATCAACGAGGTGCAGCGCGACCGTCGCATGGAGTACACCAACCTGCCCTGGTCCGAGCGCCCGGTGCAGGTCAAGGCTGGCGACCAGCAATTCGAACTGCTCACCGACAGCAGCGGTGTGCTGCGCCTCAACCTGCTCGACAGCCCGTTCAGCGAACAGGACATCGCGCGCCTGAACATGCTGCAACTGAGCGTCGAAGATCGCCTGGGCGACGATGTCGCGCGGGCGGAAACGACCCTTATGGTCAGCCATACCCTGCGCGGCAAGCTGCGGGAAGCGCATGACCTGATCTTCGATGACCTCGAAGATGGCGATGTTGACCAGTGGGTACACCGGGTCAAACGCCTTTCCGATCTGGGTCTGGAAGAGGAAGCCAGCGAGCTGGAGCAGAGCCTGATCGAGCTGACCCGCAACGATCCTGAACTGCAGGAGGCGTTCCTCAAGGCCTTGCTTCAGGACGCCGGGCGCCTGGCGGCGGATCCGGCAGCCAACTGATGATCAACAGATCGCCTGCCGGCCTTCAGCTCACAGTGGCTTGAGCAATAACAGCAGGGACACCGGCTGAACGCTCTCGGGATGCAGCGGCTCCTGCAGCCACTCCAGGCGCCAGCCGGTTTCGCCGATGAGCGTCAACCAGGATTGCAGCGTACGGAAGAACCAGGGCATCGGTGCCTGGAAACCCTCGCCGAAACCGGCAAAATCCTCGACCCTCCAGCCATCCTGATAAGGCTCACCATGGCTGGCACGCCACGGATGCAGGGTCTGGATCAGCAGACTGCCGCCTGGGGCAAGCAGGCCGTGCAGGCTGCGCAGAACAGGCTGCAGTGGTTCTTCGAGCAGGGCGAAATTGCACACCAGTACCTCGAAACGCCCGAGCTGATCGGCATGCGCGTCCAGCTCGGCATAGCCACAGACCCGATACTGACTGCGCCCATCACACGCCGCGCGCGCCGCGTCGATCAGCGGTGCAGAGGCATCGACCCCGACCGCTTCGATGCCATGCTCAGCCAGACCACGGCACAACCAGCCCGCACCACAGCCGATATCCAGCACACGCCTGGGTTGTAATGCCAGCACGGCCTGAATGATGGCGGCATCGGTAACCAGCCGCCGGCTCTCGATGCGTTGCTCACGCACCGCAGCCGCCCAGGCATCGGCATTGGCCTGCCAGCTTTGCTGAAGTTGTTCCCGGTGGTCGCGTTGCATGGTGCAGCCCTGCATCGATGCGCTCTGGCGAGTCTAGCAGGCCTGCCCGCTGCGGCGTACCACTCGGGCAATCGATAAAACCGCCGGCCAGACAGCCCGCCAGCGTCTAAGCTGTCATCAGGACAGAAGAAAGGACGCAGCCCTGGCGAGCTGAGGTCAGCAGCCGGCCAGGCGCCTCGCAACAATGCTGACAGGCCACGCCGGTGATCTATGGGTGCAGCATGGCAAGGCAAACCACGGCAGCATGACCTGATTGCGAAAACGGGGCGTTACTGGCGCCTGACGTTCTACCTTGTGCTGGCGGTTCTGGTACTGGCCACTACTGCCCTGCTGGTATTCGAATCACGCAGCGCCCATCTGCAGTCACGCGAGCTGAGCCGTTATGCCGCAAGCCTTACCTACCAGGTCGAGCCTGGCCCCAGCGAACGGATCCTGTACCCAAGCGACGGCCCCTTCGACAAACGCCAGGGTTATGCCTATCTGCCGCTGATGCTGGAACGCCTGCACCAACGCGATTATCAGATCACCGAACAGGCGCGCTTCTCCGACGCCCTGCTGGCCTACAGCCGTCGAGGGCTGTTCCCGCCCTTTACCGAGAAAAGCCAGAGCGGCCTGAGCATCAGCGACTGCCGGGGTACGCCCTTCTACGAGTTTCGTTACCCGCAGCAGGGCTACGCCGACTTCGCCAGTATCGCGCCGCTGGTGGTCGATAGCCTGCTGTTCATCGAGAACCGACACCTGCTCGACGCGTCGCAACCGCTGGCCAATCCGGCGGTAGACTGGCCACGCTTCGCCATGGCCGCGCTGTCGCAGATCGGCAAGCTGCTCGATGTGCAGGATCAGTCCGCCGGTGGCAGCACCCTGGCCACTCAGCTGGAGAAATACCGGCACTCTCCCGATGGCCTGACGCTGTCGGCGAAAGAAAAGCTGCGGCAGATGATCTCCGCCAGCGTGCGTGCCTACCAGCAGGGGCCGCAGACCCTCGAAGCACGCCAGACCATCGTGCGCGACTACCTCAACAGCGTACCGCTGTCAGCCGCCCCAGGGCATGGCGAGGTCCATGGCCTGGCTGACGGCCTGCGCATCTGGTACGGCGCGGATTTCGAGCGCAGCAATGCGCTACTCGACCCAGCCCGTGCACCCGACGCCAGTATGGCTGAGCGTGGCCTGGCTCTGCGCCAGATGCTGTCACTGATGATCGCCCAACGCCGTCCCTCCTACTATCTGGCACAAGGGCGCAAGGAGATGGAAGCACTGACGGAGAGTCATATCCGCCTGCTGGCGGCAGGCGGGTTGATCGACGCAGAGCTGCGTGACGCGGCGCTGACGCAGAAGCTGCAATACCGCGACTGGCAGCAGGAGCCCAATCTGCGCGCCGTGGAAAGCGACAAGGGCATCAGCGTGGCGCGCTCACGCCTGTCCAATCTGCTGGGGATGCCACTGTACGACCTCGATCGTCTCGATCTGGCTGCACGCAGCACACTGCAGCGCGATCTGCAGCAACAGGCCAGCGCCTACCTGCAGAACCTGGCTGACCCGGCATTCGCCGGACAGATCGGCCTGTTCGGTGAGCGCCTGCTGTCAGCGGAGAAAACCGCCGAGGTGCGCTACAGCTTCACCCTGTTCGAACGCACGCCGGACGGCAGCCGGGTTCGGGTACAGACCGACAGCACCGACCAGCCCTTCGATATCAACGAAGGCAGCAAGCTGGAGCTGGGCTCGACGGCCAAACTGCGGGTGCTGGCCACCTACCTGGAGATCATCGCCGAGCTGCATCAGCGCCACGCCAACAAGAACCCGGCCGAGCTGCGTAACGTCGATATCGCCGAGCAGGACTACCTGAGCCGCTGGGCAGTCGCCTATCTGCTGGCCAACCCCGGCGCCGATCTGGCCAGCATGTTGGAAGCTGCGCTGGAACGACGCTATTCGGCCAGCCCGCATGAACGCTTCTTCACCGGCGGCGGGCTACACACCTTCGGTAACTTCCGCCGCGAGGACAACGACCGCAACCCCACCCTGCGCGAGTCGCTGCGCGAGTCGATCAACCTGCCGTTCGTGCGCTTGATGCGCGATCTGGTGCGCTACAGCACCTATCAGAACAGCGCCGAGCTGCTCAAGGACGACAAGGACCCACGCCGCCAGGAGTATCTGCAACGCTTCGCTGACCAGGAGGGGCGTACCTTCCTGCTGCGCTTCTGGCGCAAGTACCAGGGCCAGCCGCAGCAGCAACGCCTGGAGACCTTCATCAGTGGCTTGCGCCAGACCTCTGTGCGCCTGGGCGCCGTGCACCGTTACCTGCTGCCGCAGGCCGATGAAGAAACCTTTGCCGCTTTTCTGCGGGCGCAACTGCCACAGGAAAAGCTCACCGACCAACGTATCGCCCGCCTGTACAAGGAGTACGGCCCTGGTGCCTACAGTCTGCCGGATCAGGGCTATATCGCCCGTGTACATCCGCTGGAGCTGTGGCTACTGGGTTACCTGATCGACAACCCGCAGGCGAGTTTCAGCGACGCCGTGGCAGCCAGCATCGACGAGCGCCAGGAGGTCTACGGCTGGCTGCTGCGCACCCGGCACAAGAGTGCCCGCGACAGCCGTATCCGCATCATGCTAGAGGTGGAGGCCTTCTCCGATATTCACCGACGCTGGAAGAACCTCGGCTATCCCTTCCAGCACCTGGTGCCCTCTCTGGCCACTGCCCTGGGCAGTTCCGGTGACCGGCCGGCAGCGCTGGCCGAGCTGATGGGCATCATCCAGAACGACGGCATTCGCCAGCCGGTACTGCGCATCGACGAACTGCACTTTGCCGCCGACACCCCCTACGAGACGCGGGTCGAACGTAACACCCACGGGGCCAAACGAGTGATGCCCTCGGAAGTTGCGGCCGCGCTGCGCAATGCACTTTCCCAGGTGGTCGAAGGCGGTACCGCAAGGCGCTTGCAGGGCACCTTCCACTTGCAGGACGGGCGTGATCTGACCCTGGGCGGCAAGACCGGTACCGGTGACAACCGCATCGAAAGCGTCGGAGCCGGCGGACGGGTGATCAGTTCACGGGCAATGAACCGCACGGCCACCTTCGTGTTCTTCCTCGGCCCGCGTCACTACGGCACCCTGACCGCATTCGTACCGGGACGCGAGGCGGAACGCTTCACCTTCACCTCGGCCCTGCCGGTACAGGTGCTCAAGGGCATGGCGCCGATCCTCGCGCCTTATCTCGAACCCGGCAGTTCCACCCTGTGTGATACGCCGATGAGCGCAGCGCAGATCAGCCGGCGGTAATACCTGGTAACCACAGCGCTCAGTCCCTGGCGAAACCCGGCATCGGATGTGCAGTCCATGATGGCTGCATTATCCATTGCCGTTCATGAGTATGCCGATGCCCTCACCTTGGTTAGCTCTGCTGCGCCGCCGTCGCCTGAGCCTGATCGTTCTGGCCAGCCTGCTGGTCCTCCTGCCCATCGGCTGCGCCAAACTGGAGCAGACCGAGCGCGAACTGGTGTTTCGTATCGAGCCCGGCACCGCGCGCTGGTTCAGCGGCCTGCCCGCTGGCGTCGAGGACGTGCAGCTGCAATCGCCAGCGCTCGCAGCCGATGAAAGCCTGCACGCCTGGTGGTGGCCCGCGCCGCGCAAGGATGCCCCGGCGCTGCTCTACCTGCATGGTTCGCGCTGGAACCTGACCGGCCAGTTGTTTCGCATCGAGCAGTTGCACGCCATGGGCTTCTCGGTGCTGGCGGTGGACTACCGGGGCTTCGGCCAGAGCCGTGGCCCGCTACCCTCCGAGCGCAGCGTCTATCAGGATGCGCTGATCGCCTGGGAGCACCTGGCGCGCCTGCAGCCAGAGGCGAGCAAGCGGTTCATCTACGGCCATTCCCTCGGCGGCGCGGTGGCCGTCAACCTGGCCCATGAACTGGCCGATGACAAGCAGTCGCCGCAAGCGGCGGGGTTGATCGTCGAATCCAGCTTCACCAACCTGGGCGATGTGGCCACCGCAGTGAGCAATACCTCGCTACCGGTGCGCTGGCTGCTGTCGCAGGAGTTCGACTCGCTGAGCAAGATCGGCGCGGTCGGCGTCCCCGTGCTGATCGCCCACGGGCGTGATGACCGCTACGTGCCCGCCCGTTTCAGCGAAGCCCTGTTCGATGCGGCCCGTGAGCCCAAGCAATTGCTGCTGATCGACGGCGCCAACCACAACAACAGCCTGCGCATGGCCGCTAACAGCTACCGGCAGGCCTTGCAGACGCTGGGGCTCGAACTCAACTGATGAAGCTGAACGCCCTCAGGGCCTGAACTGCTGCAGGTAAAGTTGCTCGACCTTGGCCCGCGCCCAGGGTGTCTTGCGCAGAAAGGTCAGGCTCGACTTGATGCTCGGCTCATGCTTGAAACAGCGCACATCGACCTCACGTGCCAGCCCTTCCCAACCGATGCGCTCGACCAGAGCCGCGAGTATCGCCTGCAAGGTCAGGCCGTGAAGCGGGTCATTGCTGCTCATACCGACATCCATCGAATTAAAGTGCGCCTATCTTAGTGCCATAATCGGGTAGGAGGCGGGGTCACCCCCGCCGTCCTCCCACACCACCGTACGTACGGTTCCGTATACGGCGGTTCCTGCCTACTGACAAACAGCATCAGCGAGCTTGGTTCCGTTGATGTGTCGCCTGCGGTAGCTAAGCGCCCAGACC
>NZ_NIUB01000012.1 GCF_002197815.1 Pseudomonas oleovorans subsp. oleovorans | reverse complement strand
GCCAGCATTTTGCCTCGGGCTTCCTTCAGATTCGCAGTCGCCCGCGACACCCTTGCCTCTGGCTAACACTTCCCCTTGCCGGGTGTGTAGAGGACTTTCACCTCCAAGTCGTCCAGTCCACCACCACAGTGAACCGAACAGCGCCAGTCACGGCGCTACGCGCCATGCCTGGCGCACAACGAAGAAGGCGCCCCATGGGGCGCCCTCTCGGTGAGCTAGCGGCTCAGTTTTCCAGCGCAGGACGCTGGCTACCGATAGGAATACGCTTGGTCTTGGCCTCTTCCGGCACAATGCGTTCCAGCTCGACATGCAGCAGACCATTGACCAGATTGGCGCCCTTGACCTCGATATGGTCAGCCAGGCGGAAGGACAGCTTGAACGCGCGCTGGGCGATGCCCTGATGCAGGTAGCTGATGTTTTCAGCGCTGCGATCACGCTTGTTGCCGACCACGGTCAGCACGTCACGCTCGACCTGCAACTCCAGGTCATCTTCCTCGAAGCCGGCAGCCGCGACCACGATGCGGTAGTGGTCCTCGCCATGCTTCTCGACGTTGTAGGGCGGGTAGGAACTGCCAGCGTCATTGCTGCGCAGGGCAGATTCGAAAAGATCGTTGAAACGGTCGAAACCGACGGACTGGCGAAACAGTGGGGCCAGGGACAGTACGTTACTCATGAGTATTCTCCTGAAAATTTCAGCAAGGTTCATATCGCGGAACCCGACTTCGGCATCCCGCAGTCGCTTATCTGAGGTCAGGTGGAGAATTTTCAAGCATCTGAAAAAAACGTTTACACAACACGGCGTTGCACATCCATTGTGCAACGCTCCCTAGGCAGACGGCACCGCTCATGTAGGAGCCGCGCCCCGCGGCGAAGCGACAGAGCCTCTTCAAAGCAAGAGCTTCGCCCCGAGGCGGGGCTCCTACGGAGATAGCGCAAGCAGCTGATCGATACGCTCGCAATCCTGCTCGCGGCGCACCTCGGCAAACAGCGCAACGGCCTCCGGGTAGGTGCGCGTGAGCATCGCCAACCATTGCTTCAGGCGCCCCGGCGCGTAGCGCGGCGACAGCTTGCGCCGTGCCTGCTGCCAGAAGTCGAGCAACAGCGGCTGCAATTCGGCCCAGCTCATGTCCTCGGGCTCCTCACCAGCCCTGACGGCAGCGATCTGCCGCGCCAGCCCTGGCCGAGAAACCAGGCCGCGCCCCAGCATGATGTCATCCACACCGCTGATCTCACGGCAGCGGCGCCAGTCGTCCAGCGTCCACACCTCGCCGTTGGCGAACACCGGCACGCCGACCACCTCCTGCACCCGCGCCACCCACTCCCAGTGCGCCGGCGGCTTGTAGCCCTCGACCTTGGTGCGCGCATGCACGACGATCTGGCTCGCTCCGCCTTCGGCCAGTGCGCGCGCACAGTCAAGCGCGCCCTCCTTGCCTTCGAAGCCCAGGCGCATCTTCGCCGTGACCGGAATCTCCGCCGGCACCGTGCGCCGCACTTCGCGGACGATGGCATGCAACAGTTCCGGCTCCTTGAGCAGCACCGCGCCGCCACGCGACTTGTTCACCGTTTTGGCCGGGCAACCGAAGTTAAGGTCGATCACAGGAGCGCCGAGCGTGCAGGCGAAGGCGGCGTTGTCCGCCAGGCACTGCGGATCGGAGCCGAGAAACTGTACGCGCATCGGCGTACCGGCCCGGGTGCGTGAGCCGTTGAACAACTCGGGGGCCAGCTTGTGATAGGTGGCAGCCGGCAACAGCCGCTCGCTGACGCGAATGAACTCGGTGACACACCAGTCGATGCCGCCGATGCGGGTTAGCACGTCGCGCAGAATCTCGTCGACCAGCCCCTCCATGGGCGCCAGGGCGATTTGCATGAGGTTGTCCGGAAAAATGGGGTGCACAGTTTAAGGGGTCGCACGCGCCGCACAAGATGGGCGACACTGCCGCTGACGCCAAACGGAGGCTTTACTATGCGCCTGATCGCACCCGCCTTGCACGGCCTGTTCTGCATGGCCGCCCAAGCCAGCGATATCCCGCCCAGTGCTACTGAGCCGGCCCCCACCGATCCAGTGGCCGATGCACCGGCCCGGCTCATTTTCAGTCGCGACAACAACGCGCCGAATGCCTGCGATGTGGAGCTTTACGTCAACCAGCAGGTAGTGGCGAAACTTGGCCCCAGCGAGCAAACCAGCCTGGACCTGCCCAGCGGCGAACTGGGCGTCGCCGTGGCCATGTCGCCAGATGGCTATTGCGGCGGCCATGGATCGGATGTGGCGCAGTCCGTCATGCTGCGCCCCGGTGAAACCCGCCAGTTCGCCATCATGGTCGAGCCGGAGCAGGTATTTCTCGCGCCGGTGATCGACTGAGCGGCCTTACAGCTCCAACGGATAGGGCTGCATCAGCGCCTTGCCATAACCTTCGACGAACTCCGCCGGCATGCGCTTCGGGCGCCCGCTGGACAGCTCAATGCAGACAAAGGTGGTCTTGGCGCGCAACAAGGTGGCGCCATCTTCCGGGCGCACCAGTTGGAAGCGCCGATCCATCTTCAGACGCTGGTCGGACTCGACGATCCAGGTCGCCATCTGCAGATGCTGCCCTTCGTAGGCGCTGGCGAGGTAGTCGATCTCGTGACGCACCACGGCCATGGCCCGATCCAGACGGCGATACTCGACCAGGTCCAACCCCAGGAACTGCGAATGCCGCCAGGCGCAGCGCTCCAGCCAACTGACGTACACCGCGTTGTTGGCATGGCCAAGGCCGTCGATGTCGTCTGCGCTCACTTCGATATCGATGACGAAGGGATCGGGCAACTCCCAGTTCATGACTCTACCTCCAGGTATGCAGCCTGCATGCGGCAAGCCGGGTGATCCGATTCCAGAATGCGGCTGCCTGCTTCCTCGGCGGCCAGTCGATCAGGTGCCGCATGATACGCCGCACGACCTCTCCATGCAGCGCCGAGCTTTCATCGTGCCATCATCGCGCGCCATAATGCCGCGCGTTCGCCTGAGAGCCCGAGAACGAGCAATTGACTGCCGCCCTGCGCCTATTGATGCTTCTGCTGCTACCAGTACTGACCTGGGCGCAAAGCCTGCCGCTGCCGATTGGTCAGACGCAGACATTGCCCGGGCCTTACATGGCGTTCTGGGAAGACCCGGATGGCCGTGCCGACATCACCGATGTGCATGCACTGCCCGACTCCGCCTGGCAAGCAGTGGAGCGGCGCGATGTCAGCTTCGGCTACAGCGGCAGCACCTACTGGCTACGCCTGGACGTACACAACCCGCACAGCCGCTCGCTGGGCTGGGTACTGCTGATCGGCAATCCACTGCTGGATCAACTGGACGCCTACGGCCTGGACGGCGAACGCATCTACCGCGCCGGCGACCAGCGCCCCTTCGACTGGCGCTGGGTCGAGCACCGGCAACTGGTACTGCCTCTGCACGTAGTGTCTGGCGAACGCCAGCGCATCTGGCTGCGCATGCAAACCGACGGCTCGGCCAACCTCAGCGCCAGCCTGATGACCCGCGATGCCTTCGACCACCAGGAGCAGCGCAGCCTATTGCTACAGGGCCTGTTCTTCGGCGCCCTGATGGCAATGCTGATCTACAGCCTGAGCATTTTCTGCATCACCCGCGACCGCAACTACCTCTGGTACAGCCTGTTCGTCGCCAGCTTCAGTCTCTACCAGTTCATCCAGCTCGGCTTCGCCCTGCAATGGTTGTGGCCCAACGCGCTGGCCTGGCATCAACTGAGCTTCCCGCTCAGCTCCGCCCTGGCGACATGGTTCGGCATTCAATTCACCTACGGCGTGCTGGATCTGGACAAGGCCGCCAGGCCTTATCGCTGGGTCGCCAATACGCTCAAGGCCTGCGCCTGGTTGGTGCTGGGGATGGCGTTGTTTGGCCTGTACGCACCCGCCCTGATCGGCAGCTTCGTACTGGTGACCGCCTGCGCACTGGCCGCCTTCGTCATTACCCTGCTGCGCTGGCGCGGCGGTTACGCAGCCGCGCGCCTGTTCGCCCTGGGCTGGTTCGTGCTGATCGCCGCCAGCCTTGCCAGCATCCTCACCGGCACCGGACTGCTGCCCTACTCGCTGCTGACCCTGCATGCTCAGCAGATTGGCGGCCTGATCGAGATGACGGTGTTCTCCATCGCCCTGGCCTCGCGCATCCGCCAGGTGCAGCAAGCCGAACGCCAGGCTCAGGCCAAGCTGATCGACCATGAGCGCCGCCTGCGCAGCGAACAGACCAAGCACCTGGAACTGCAAACGCAGATCAGCGAAAGCCTGGAACAGCGCGTACAGGAGCGCACCGCGACGCTGCAGGACACCCTGCAGCAACTGTCCAACGCCAACCTGCGCCTGGCCGAACTGAATCGACGCGACGGGCTTACCGGCCTGCTCAACCGCCAGACACTCAGCGAAGAACTGGCTCGCGCCTGCGCCCGCGCCGTGCGCAGCCGACAGTCACTGGCAGTCCTGATGCTGGATCTGGATCACTTCAAGCAGGTCAATGACCGCTACGGCCACCTCGCCGGCGATGCCTGCCTGCGCCATGCAGCCCAGCGTATCCAGCAGCGCCTGCGCAGCAGCGACTTGCTGGCACGCTTCGGCGGCGAAGAATTCGTCATCTTGCTCGACAGCACCGATCTCACCGGCGCACTCGACCTGGCCGAACAACTGCGCGAAGAGCTCGCGCTCAATCCCTGCCTCTACCAACAACAGTCGATAGCGCTGAGCCTGAGCATCGGCCTGCATGCCGGCGTACCGAGCGAGCCGGACTGCGGCGAGCACTGGCTGGAACTGGCAGACCGTGCCCTGTATCGCGCCAAGGCAAGCGGTCGTAACCGCGTGGTCAGTTACGAAGCCAACGCCTTCAACGACGCCTGAGGCACTTGCTCCAGCAACTCGAGTACGGCCTGCAGAAGCACCGGATCGCTCAGCAAACGCTGATGCCCACCCGCTGGCAGACGCAGCAGCTGACTGTCGAACCAGGCCTTGTGGACAGATCGGCTTCGCCCACCGGTACCACCGGATCGTCCTCGGCATGCACGATCAGGCCCGGCAGATCCAGCTGATAACGCTGCACATCGAGATGCGCCGCGGGGATGCCCGCCGTCGTTTCAACGGCGCGAACGAAATGCGCTCGTGCCTCGGCCGGCAGCCCCATGAATCGAGCGAAACCGCGCAACAATCCGAGGATGCAGCTCGGCGCGGCAACGGTCACCAGCGTCTCGCAGCGCAAGCCCATTTGTGTGGCCAGCAGCGCACTGGCGCCGCCCATCGAGTGACCGATCACGGCCAGCAGCGCCGGCAACTCGCTGGCGGCCTCGAGCAATGCACGCGCAAACAGCACCACATTGGCTTCTCGTCCAGGTGAACGACCATGAGCAGGCGCATCCAGTGCGATGACGCCATAGCCTGCGTCGACCAGACCGCGGATCAACAACGCAAACTGGGTTGGTCGCCCCTCCCAGCCATGCATCAGCAGCACTGTCGAGCCGCGTCGAGGATTACGAAGCGCTGCTGCCGTGGAACTGCTCACCAACGACTGCATCCTGACCCGCTAACCCTGCTGACAGTAGGTGGGGTTTATGGAGCGCTTAGTGCGCCAGTTAAAGCTGGCGAAGGATAGTCGATGAAAGTTCGATACTGGTAAGAAATGGCGAATCAACCAGACCCCGAGTCATGCATGTTGCACCGCGAGGTGCAGGGTGAAGCGTTGACAGGGGAAACCGATGGGCCAGCCATTGAGCCGCGAAATCACAAGTTCGGGATGCCGATGCTGTTAAGCGAAGCAGAAGGCAACACGGAGCATGGCGTTTTACGCCAGTCATGCACTGATCCCGCGCGGTCGGAGACCCTCTGCACGTCGGGAAGTCCTTCGCACAGAAACTGGGAGATCTCAGCGGCGCCCGGTGCGCAACCACCGGGCGGAGCAGGAAAGGCCAAAAGCTGTAACCCTGCTGTCTACGCCGCCGAGAAGTCGGATACGTCCGTAGTACCTGAGAAGCCATCGAACAAAGGGCCTGCCCCGGCGGAGGTGGTGGAGGAAAGGGACGTAGCCAAGGGAAACACCAACAAGCCTCCCGCGCCCCGGACACTGAGCCGGATCAGTTGCGCGTCGATGGGACTTGAAGGTGTACGTGAAGCAGCCCGAAGGAACAAGGGCATGCAGTTCACGGCTTTGCTGCACCACATCACACCGCAGTTACTGGCGCAGAGTTTCTATGCCCTACGCCGCGATGCAGCGGTAGGCGTGGACGGCTTGTCGTGGCGGGAATACGAGGAAGGTCTTCTCCAGCGGGTGACCGATTTGCACGCAAAGCTCCACAGCGGAGCTTATCGGGCAACACCATCACGACGGGTCTACATTCCCAAAACCGATGGCAGGCAACGTCCGCTTTGGCCGTTTTGCTGCGAGAAATCGTAGGAAGCGAAGCTTGGGTAAACCGGAAGCGTTTGACTTTCTGGGCTTCACACATTGTTGCAGCACCAACAGAAGCGGTGGTTTTCAAGTACTGCGACTGACGGACAAGAAGCGAATGCGTGCAACACTACTGGCCATTCGGGATGAGCTGAAACGTCGACGTCATGAACCCATCCGGGTTCAAGGGCAATGGCTCACTCGGGTGGTGAGTGGTTACCTCAATTACCACGCGGTGCCGGGAAACCTGATACGTCTTGGTGGTTTCCGTTCGGCGGTCTGCCGCCTCTGGCGGCAAGCCCTCAAACGTCGCAGCCAGCGTAACCGGCTCCAGTGGTCACGCTTTGGTCGTCTCGCAGACATCTACATACCGAAGCCCAGAATTGCACACCCCTATCCGGAGGAACGCTTCGCGTCACGAACCTGAGGCAGGAGCCGTATGCGGTAGTTCCGCACGTACGGATCTGTGCGGGGGGCGGCAGGTAACTGCCGTCCCTACCGCGACCCGCCTCCCAAGCACCACGTAGGGAGTCGAGGGATGGCCGAATGCTTGGAATGCCTGGGTGTAGAGCTGCTGAACCTACAGAAGCAATTCGCGCCCACGGATCAGCGCTTCGCGCTTGCAGCGTGTCTGCAGTGAACGGCGGATCTCGGAACAAGGGAAAAGCGGACGCAGAGCTCCAGGCACCACAATCCTGAAATAGAAGATCGAGTGTCGGGATAACCAGAGGTAAGAAGGGACGGAAGACACGGTGGATCACCCTATGGATCACTGGCGTGATCAGAGCGAAAAAACCGTTAGAAATCAAGTAGATACATCATGGAGGCGAACCCTGCCAGCCACACCCCGGCACACGATGTTCCCGCTGTGGCTGCTCCCTTCCGGGCCTGACCAGGTTCACGGGTAATCGTTGCGAGGGGACCGACAGGGCCCACCATAACGAAGCCCGTCATTGCGACGGGCCGCGCCATTGTAACGACTAAACGCAAACTTACAACTGCTTCAAACACTTAGACGCGGAAACGGCCCACCAACTGAGCCAGGCCATGGGACAGCTCGGACAGATGCTGGCTGGCCCGCGTGCTCTGCTCGGAGGTCTGTGCCGCCTCGTTGGACAGATCACGAATATCACTGATGTTGCGTGCGATCTCTTCGGTAACGCTGCTCTGCTCCTCGCACGCTGTGGCGATCTACGCGGCCATATCATTGATGCGCTGCACCGAATCACCGGTTACGCTCAACGCCTGATCCACGCCCGCCGCCTGCTCCACGCTCTGCCGTGCCCGCGCGCTGCCCGAATGGGTGGCCTTGACCGCGTTCTGCACACCGATCTGCAGACGCTCGATCATCTGCTGAGTATCCTTGGCGGACTCCTGAGTAAGCGCGGCCAACGCGCGCACTTCATCGGCTACCACAGCAAAACCACGGCCCTGCTCGCCTGCCCGCGCCGCCTCGATGGCAGCGTTTAGCTCCAGTAGGTTGGTTTGCTCGGCAATACCCTTGATCACCGCCAGTACGGCACCAATATTGGCGGTTTCCTGCTCCTAGGTCTGAATGGTAGTGGAGGCACTCTCCACTTCCTGTGTCAACTGGCGGATGGAGTGTATGGTGGCTCCCACCACCTCGGCTCCCTAACGCGACTGCACTTCGGCCTGGCGCGCCGCATCAGCGGCATTCTGCACATTGCGCGCCACCTCATGCACCGCTGCGCCCATCTCGGTTGCAGCCGTGCTGACCTGATCTACGGCCACATGCTCGCTACTGATGAGGCGGTCATTAGCGGTTGCCATTTCTGCCAGGCTTTGCGCTGAGTCGGCCACCTCCCCGGTGGCCCTGCCCACTTCCTTGATCAAGGGCTGCAACTTGTCGAGAAAGCGATTGAAGGCGTGACTGAGCTTACCCAACTCATCTCTGGACAGCACATCCAGACGCACCCGCAGATCACCATCCCCATCGGCAATCTGCTCGATGCGATGCAGCAGGCTGTGCAGCAGACGCGTAACCAGCAGCGGGAAGCCCACTATCAGCACCAGACACACCAGCAGGCCTATGGCGATCAGTAACCCCTGCTGCCAGACCAGCGCATCGCCACGTGCTATGGCATCGGTACCCACCGCATTGGCTGCGCCATCTTCCAACTCGCCAAGTTTGTCGATGGCGGTACGTGCCTATTCGAATTGGGCCTCACTGTCAGCAAAACTCAGTCGGCTGGCGCTCTCCGGGTCACTCGAACTCATTTCCAGCACACGCAGAGACGTTGCCTTCCAACGCTCATAGCCACGGTCAAACTCGGCCACCAGGGCAAGCGCCTCATTGCCGGGCTGCATGGCGGCGAACTTGTGCACACGGTCATACGCCTGCTGCAGATTTTCAGCATGGACAGCGCGCAACTGGTCGGCATACCGATGCGCACTCTCATCAAGCAAGCTGCGCTCGGAAACGAAAGCCTAATAGAGATCCCCGTCGGCATTGAGCAACAGGCTGACAGCTGGCAAATGGCGATTGGTCAGCGTCGTGCTGGACTCGGCAACCTGAGTGATGCCACGACCCCCCATCGCCACCAGCAGAATCGGCAGAGCAATCTTCCAGCGAAAACCAAGATCAGCGAATACACGCAACATGATGGCACTCCAGCATGACATTACCAGCAACTGCTTAGTCGAGCCTTGCCAGGCTGCTGCATACCCTGACAAATCGCAGCTGAACGCAGCGGACTGTGCCTGCCTGAATGCTTGCGATTTTCTACTCATGGGCTGGAACCACAGGGGCCGATGCGACACTAAGCCCTACCGGAAGGGCTTTCAGGACACTGCCGAGCCTTACCTTTTGTGCTAGCGTTCCCATGTTTTCGGCTGTGCGGCCCTGCCCGCGCCGAACCTCTCACCTGCAAACGGAGTTACATCATGGCAATCACCAAAGACCAACTGATCAGCGACCTGGCCGAGGCCGTATCCCTGCCCAAAGCCACTGTTCGCACCCTGATCGATCAGTTGGGTGAAATTGTCGGCGACGCACTGGAAAACGACGGTGAGATCACCCTGCCAGGCATCGGCAAGCTGAAGGTGAGCGAGCGCCCAGCGCGCACCGGCCGCAACCCGCAGACCGGCAAGAGCATCGAAATCGCTGCCAAGAAAGTGGTCAAGCTGGTACCTGCCAAGGCCCTGACCGACGGCCTGAACTGAGTGTTCGCCAGCCCAGGCGCAATGCCTGGGCCGGCTCTGCTGGCTACTCCATTACCTGCAGTTCGGTAACGATGTAACGGTTACCCTGCTGCTGCACTTGAAACTTCACCTTCTCTCCCGCTGAAACCCCTTCCAGCAGTTCCACGTTCTCAACCTCGAAGACCATGGTCATCGGCGGCATGCCAATGCTGGCGATGGGGCCGTGACGCAGGGTGATCTTCTGCGCGGCGGCGTCCACCTTGCGCACCTCGCCCTGGCTCAGCGGTGCGGGATCGGCAGCCTGCAACGGCAGACTGAACAGGGCGGCCAGCGCCGCGATTAGCAATGGTTTTTTCATGCGTGTTTCCTCTCGTAGGTCAGTCGGCCAGCACCTGAATGGTACCGACCATGCCGGCCTGGTAGTGGCCGGCGATCAGGCAGGCGAAATCGAATTCGCCGGCGCGGTTGAAGGTCCAGATCATCTCGCCGCTCTGCCCCGGCGCAACGTGAGCCATATAGGGCTCGTCGTGTTCCATGCCGGGAAAACGCAGCATTGCCTCGGCATGTTCATCCAGGGTTTCGCGGGTACCGATGACGAACTCGTGGAGGATCTTGCCGTCGTTGTAATGGACGAAACGAATGGTCTCGCCCTGCCGGACCTGCAGCCGATCCGGAGTGAAACGCATCTGATCGGTCATGCGGATCTCGATGGTGCGGTCGACCTCACCGGCATCACCGGCGATGCCCCAGGGCTTTTGCTCCTTGATCGTTGCGGCGGCCTGATGCCCCTTGTGCGTCTCGCTGTGGGCCAGCGCTGCCGGGCTGCCGAGCAGCCCGATCAGGGTCAGAACCAGTAACTGTGCTGTTTTCATCGGTGAATCCTCGCTTGCTGTGGGGACCGGGCCGCGTGGCGGCCCGCCCCGTTAATGCCCGGCATGACCGCCGGGCTTGCGTACCTGCACTTCCACCGGAGCCTCGAGCGGCTGCTTGAGTGGCATCGACTGGCCACCGCCATCGTGCGAGCGGCTCGGGCTGGCCAGTGCGCCCTTCCACTCATGGGCCACCGTTCCGGTCGGATGCTTGAACCAGCCCGGGTCGCGGTAGTCGCCGGCGGCCTGCTCCTTGCGCACCTTGAGCATGGTGAACATGCCGCCCATCTCCACCGAGCCGAACGGGCCGTCGCCGGTCATCATCGGCACGGTGTTGTCCGGCAGCGGCATCTGCATCTCCGCCATGTCAGCCATGCCGCGCTCGCCCATCACCATGTAGTCCGGCACCAGCTTGGCGATCTTGCGGGTCATGTCGCGGTGATCGACGCCGACCAGGGTCGGCACGTCGTGGCCCATGGCGTTCATGGTGTGGTGGCTCTTGTGGCAGTGCAGTGCCCAGTCGCCCTCCTCGTCGGCAATGAACTCGAGCTGGCGCATCTGCCCCACCGCCACGTCGGCGGTCACCTCCGGCCAGCGCGAGCCGACCGGGGTCGGCCCGCCGTCGGTGCCGGTGACCTCGAACTCGTGACCGTGCAGGTGGATCGGGTGGTTGGTCATGGTCAGGTTGCCGACGCGCAGGCGCACGCGCTCGCCCTGGCGCGCCACCAGCGGGTCGATGCCGGGGAACACGCGGCTGTTGAAGGTCCACAGGTTGAAATCGAGCATCTGCATGATCTTCGGCGTGTAGGCGCCCGGCTCGATGTCGTAGGCGCTGAGCAGGAAGCAGTAGTCGCGGTCGACCTCGGCGATCAATGGGTGATGCTCTCTGGGGTGAGTGACCCAGAACCCCATCATGCCCATGGCCATCTGCACCATCTCGTCGGCGTGCGGGTGGTACATGAAGGTGCCGGGGCGGCGGGCGACGAACTCGTAGACGAAGGTCTTGCCCACCGGAATCGCCGGCTGGGTCAGGCCCGCGACGCCGTCCATGCCATTGGGCAGACGCTGGCCGTGCCAGTGGATGCTGGTGTGCTCGGGCAGCTTGTTGGTGACGAAGATGCGCACCCGGTCGCCCTCCACCACCTCGATGGTCGGCCCCGGCGACTGGCCGTTGTAGCCCCACAGGTGGGCCTTGTAGCCGGGCGCCAGCTCGCGTACCACCGGCTCGGCGACCAGGTGGAACTCCTTGACGCCGTTGTTCATGCGCCACGGCAGGGTCCAGCCGTTGAGGGTGACCACCGGGTTGTAGGGCCGCCCGCTGCCCGGCTGCAGCGGCGGTTGGGTGTCGGCGCTGGCCTGCAGCACCGGCTCGGGCAGGGCCGCCATGGCCACCCGGCTGACCGCCGAAGTGGCCACCGCAGCGCCGATGGCGCCGGCCCCGAGAAAGAAATCGCGTCGTGAAACCATCTGGGAAATTCCTTGTTCAGTGGCCGGCGGCGGCCGGCTCGGCAGCCGCGGCAGGCGCCGCGCCGAGCGAGGGATTGGGGGCGCCCAAGAGGGCCATGTCGAGGTCGGCGCGCGCCAGCCAGAAGGCGCGCTGCGCCTGCAGGTAGCCATCCACTGCCTGCACCTGGCGGCGCGCATCTGCGAGCAGGTCGAAGGTGCTGATGAACATGCCGTTGTAACGCAGCAGGTTTTCCTCGGCGATGCGCTGACGCAGCGGCAGCACCTCGGTACGGTAGTGCTGCGCCAGCTCGAAGGCGTTGCGGTAGGCGTGATAGGCCTCGCGCACCTGCGAGCGGGCGTTGACCGCCGTCTCGGCGGCGCGGTTGAGCGCCTGGCGATACTGCGCCTCGGCCCGCGCCACCTTGGCCCCGCTCCAGTCGAACAGCGGCAGCTCGACGCTGATCTCGTAGCCGCGCTGGGTCGGTTCCTCGTTGGAGCGATTGTTGACCACGCCCAACTCCAGCACGTTGATGAAACGCGTGGTGCGGGTCAGGCCGAGGTTCTGCGCCAGGCGCTCGGCATCCAGGCGCACGGCCTGGATGTCCTGGCGCTGGTTCATGGCCAGGCGCTCCACGTCCGGCAACTCGTCCGCGGTTTTCGGCAGCGCCGGCAGGCGTTCGGGCAGGCGGTAGTCGAGCTGCTCGCCCCACAGGCCGAGCAGACGGGTCAGCTGCTCGCGGCTACGTACTCGCGCCTGTTCGGCCTGCAACAGGCCGATGCCGGCTTCGGCGTAGAAGTTCTGCTGCTCGGCCTGCTGCAGCTTGCTGAAGTTGCCCACTGCGGCCATGCGCCGGGCCAGATCGGCGCCGGCTTCGGCGGCGTCCAGCACCTGCCGTGCGTAGACCAGGCTCTCCTCGGCGGCGACCGCCTGGTACCAGGCCTTGCGCGTCTCGCTGGCCAGGTCGAACACCGCCAGGCTGGTCTGCCGCTGCAGCTGCTCGAAGCGCCGTCCTTCCAGGCGCGAGGTCAGCGGCAGGGCGATCAGCCGCGCCAGATTCAGGTGCAGGCCGCGCTCGTATTCGACCTCGCTGCCCTTTTCCAGACGGCCATAGGAGAAGCCGGGATTGGGCAGGCGCCCGGCCTGCACGCGCTCGGCCTCGCCGATGCCCAGCTCGTCGAAGGACGCCTGCAGACCACGGTTGTTGAGCAGCGCCAGCTGCACCGCGGCATCCAGGCTCAGGGGTTCGGCCAGCAACTCGGCGACGCGCGCCTCGATCTGCCCACGGCCGGCCTCGTCGCGCGCCCACAGCAGTTGCTTGTCCAGCTGGCGCTCGGCGCTTTGCTGCACCGGGTCGAAGCCGCCGTCCTGGCTGAAGCCGGCGCAGCCGGCCAGCAGCAGCGCGGCGCAGAGCAGTACGGCGGGTTTAATGATGGTCATGGCCACCTCCCTCGACGGGCTCGGCGCCCTGCTCGGCCGGCTGCTCCCAGCCTTCCATGCTGTAGGTACGCCAGCCGCCGATACGGCCGACCAGGTCGTTGGCCGCGCGCCAGTCCTGCAACGGCTCGTCGGCCTGGGCACGATAGTCTTGCAGAGGGGAACGGTAATCCTGCGCCGGCACAGCGGCGTTGGCGTCCAGCGGATCGGGCTGGGCCGCCATCAGGATGCCGGGCAGCGCCAGGGCAGCGATGCCCAGCAGCCTTCCGGCAAGGGAATGCAAAGTCATGATGTGTTCTCGCGTACGGCGGCCAGGCGGCCGCGTGAGCTACAGGCGCCGCAGGACGGCGCTACCTAAGGGGCTCAGGCGAGAGAAAGACGCGGGGGGCGTTCGGGCGTGTCGGCCACGCCGACGATAAGGCGGTCGGGCCAGGCTGTAGCCGGCTCGACGGTTTGCAGGGCAGAGTCGTTCAGAAACGGCTGGCTGGGCGCGGCGACACCGACGCAGAAGGCGCACAGGGTGCAGAGGCTGCCATCGCTGGGAGCATTGCTGCTGGCCACCGGGGCGGCGTCCTGATGCGCGCCATGTGCGCTGTCGGCCGCCATGTCGTGGTGCATGCCGTGCTCGACCTGCTGAGTCGAGCTCATCTGCAGAGCGCCGCTGCGATGCACCTGCTCGCACAACTGCATGCCGAGCGTCGCCATGGCCTGTGCCGGCAGGGCCAGCATCAGTATCCAGATCAGGGCGGTACGCAGGGATTTGCGCATAGGGGTCGCGAGGCCAGAGTCAGAGGGCGATGAGGCGGATTATCCGCGCGCTGGCCGCTTTGTCCAGCCCTACAGTGTCAGGTGACCGGCATACAGGCCATAGCCGGCCAGCACGGCGGTCAGCAATACGGCGGCGAAGATCGGCCATTCGTAGCGCGTGAACAGCACCTTCCCCTGCGCGCACTTGGCCTGGCGAAACAGCAACGCGCCCGACGCGCAGAGCAACGCCGACAGCATCAGGTACTTGACCCCGCCGGCATACAGCAGCCAGATCGCGTAGCCCACTGCCAGCAGGCCGATGGCCAGATCCTTGCGGCGCAGCCCGGCCAGGTCTTCATAGGTTTCGCTGCACAGCGCCAGCAACAGTGCATAGACCGCCGACCACAGGTAGGGCACCAGAATCATCGACGATGCCAGATAGATGAGCGACAAGTAGGTGCCCTGGGAAAACAGGGTGATCAGCAGGAACAGCTGGATCATACCGTTGGCCAGCCACAGCGCGTTGACCGGCACCTGATGGGCGCTTTCCCGGCGCAGGAAGGCCGGCATGGTGCCGTCCTTGGCACAGACGAAAAGGATTTCGGCGCACAGCAGCGCCCACTGCAACAGCGCACCGAGCAGCGACACCGCCAGGCCGACAATGACGATAAACAGCAGGATCGGCACCAGCTTGGCCACGGTGGTGATCAGGTTGATCAGCGCCGCCTCCTTGATACCGCGCAGCACCAGGACATGCACGCACCACAGCACCCCCGAGGCGCAGACGATGGCCAGTGGCGTGTTGCCCTGGCCGAAGGCCGGGACGAAATCCCCCTGGGTCGAGAACAGCAAGACGAAGTAGCCGACATTGCCCAGCCAGGCGCTGATCCAGTAACCCCAGGCCGAGGAAAAATCCATGTAATCGCCGAGTCCCGCCTTGGCGTAGACGTACACCCCGCCATCGAGCTGTGGCTTACGATTGGCCAGGTTCTGAAACACGAAGGCCAGCGCCAGCATGCCCACCGCGGTAATACCCCAGCCGATCAGCACGGCGCCGACGTCGGCCCGCGCGGCGATGTTCTACGGCAGCGAGAAGATCCCGCCACCGACCATCGAGCCCACCACCAGCGCGGTCAGCGACCCCAGGCCCAGCTTGCGGCTTCCTTGCGACATGGCGGCGCCCTCTTGCGGTTACCGCCAAACTCTAGTCGAGGCCGGCCGCCCTGCCAGCCTCGAAGGCACTCAACCCAGCATGGTCACATGACGTGGATGACTGGCGACGCGATCAAGCCAGGCGCGCACCGCTGGAAAGGCTTCGAGACTGAAGCCGCCCTCATGAGCCACGTGCGTGTAGGCATACAGGGCGATGTCGGCGATGGAGTAATGCTCGCCAACCAGATAGGGCGTGCGTTCGAGCTGCTTCTCCATCACCTTCAGGGCCTTGTAGCCGAGCTTCAGGCAGCGCGCGTGCTCCTCGCGGCGTTCCTCAGGCATGCCCTGGTAGAGCTGGATGAAACGCGCCACCGCAACGTAGGGCTCGTGACTGTACTGCTCGAAGAACTGCCACTGCAGCACCTGGGTGCGCAAGCGCGGCTCGGTCGGCAGAAACTCGCTGCCATCGGCGAGGAGGTTGAGGATGGCGTTGGACTCCCACAGACAGGTACCGTCTTCCAGTTCCAGCACCGGGATCTTGCCGTTGGGGTTCTTGGCCAGAAAGGCTTCGCTCTGTGTCTCGCCCTTGAGGATATCAATGGGAATCCACTGGTACTCCTTGTCCTGCAGATGCAGCATCAGCTTGACCTTGTAGCAGTTACCCGAGCGGTAATCGCCGTAGACCATGAACATTGCGTTGCCCTCCCCGTATTTCCTTCTTTTACCTGTAGGAGCCGGCTTGCCGGCGATCCGTCTTAGCAAGCGCATTGCCAGCAAGCCGGCTCCTACGCTACAAGCTTCTACTTCGCCTGTGCCTCTTGAATTACCGTCGCCAACCGGCGCAGCCCCTCGCTCAGGCGCTCCGGCGCCACGTGGCTGAAATTCAGTCGCAGGTGGCCTGGGTTGGCGTCCGGATCGATGAAGAACGGCTCGCCCGGCATAAAGGCGACGTTCTGCGCCAGCGCCGCGTCGAGCAGCGTGCGGGTGTCGAGCGGCTGCTTGAGGGTCAGCCAGAAGAACAGGCCACCCTGAGGGATTTCCCACTCGGCCAGGTCGGCGAAGTGCTCCAGCAGCGCGGCCTGCATGGCGTCGCGGCGAATGCGGTAGAAATCGCGCAGCTCGGCCAGGTGGCCGCGGTACTGCTCGCTGCCCAGCCACTGCAGCGCCTGCCACTGACCGATGCGGTTAGTGTGCAGGTCAGCCGACTGCTTCAGACGCAGCAGGTGCGGATACAGGTCCTTGGTGGCGATCAGGTAGCCGACACGCAGGCCCGGCAGTAGCGTCTTGGAAACGGTACCGGTGTAGATCCAGCTGGCCTGCTTGAGGCGGCTGACGATGGGCGTGGCGCTACCGGCATCGAACACCAGCTCGCGGTACGGCTCGTCCTCGATCAGGGTCACGCCGAACTCGTCGAGCAGGGCCGCCACGGCTTCACGCTTGGCTTCGCTGTAACGGGTGCCGGACGGGTTCTGGAAGGTCGGGATCAGGTAGGCGAAAGCCGGCTTGTGATTCTCCAGACGCTGACGCAGAGCCGCCAGTTCGGGGCCGTCGGCCTCCTGCGGTACGCTGATGCAGTCGGCACCGAACAGTTGAAAGGCCTGCAGGGCAGCCAGGTAAGTCGGCGCTTCGAGCAGCACTTCGGCGCCCGGATCGATGAACAGCTTGGAGGCCAGGTCCAGTGTCTGCTGCGAGCCGCTGACGATCAGCACCTGGCTGGCATCGCAAGGCACGCCCAACGCCCGTGCTTCGGCGGCGATGGCTTCACGCAAGGCTGGCTCGCCTTCGCTCATGCCGTACTGACCCATGCTCGCCGGCATCTCGGCCCAGTCCACCTTTGGCAGCATCGGTTCGGCCGGCAGACCGCCAGCGAACGACATCACTTCCGAACGCTGCGCCGCGGCAAGAATTTCACGAATCAGGGAGCTTTTCAGGCGGGCGATGCGTTCGGAGAAGGCCATGGAATGTCCTGGGGTGCAAAAGTTATTGGAATTAAGTCAAACTGCTTGACCGAAACTACGCCTCCAACCAGAGATACGTCAATATGACTGACCTAAAAAATTTCTCCGAGAAATTTTTGACGTCGCCCGCCGAGGGCACGCAGGCCGGCCGTCACGGCGCGCAGCTGATCAAGAACAGCACAGCTCAGCAGGCCGCCATGGAGGCTTTCTTCTTCGGCTATCAGGCTTTCACCGCCAAGCCGGACGAAATGCTGGCCAAGCGCGGGTTGTCACGCGTGCACCACCGCATTCTGTTCTTCATCGCCAAGTACCCGGGCCTGAACATGACCGAGCTGCTGGGTTACCTGGGGGTGAGCAAACAGGCGCTGAACATGCCGTTGCGCCAGTTGATCGAGATGGACCTGGTGCAGAGCGAAGCTGCCGCGGACGACAAGCGCAAGCGTGTGCTGGGTTTCACCGCCGAGGGCGCCAAGCTGGAACAGGCCCTGCGCCGCGAGCAGGCGCGCCTGCTGCAACGCGTGTTCGGCGAGATGGGTGAAGAGGCCGTGCAAGGCTGGCTGGCCGTCAATCACGCCCTGGCACGCAGCCGCCAGGAACGCACCTGAGCATCGTCGTCACGCCCCCGTAGCTCGCGAACCCCTTTGTTCGCGAGCAGAGCTCGCTCCTACCGATTCAGCCTGCCTTTCCACTCCCCCACACCACCGGTCATACCACGCCAACGCGTGATTGCACCCTGACACGACCTCTGCAATCATATGCGAATCATTATCACCTTAACTTAGATCTCGCGAGGTGCGCGTGTCGGTTCAGGATTCCAGCAACCAACAGCTGGTCGGTCTGCTTTATCGCGATCACCGTGATTGGCTGTTCGGCTGGCTGCGCAAAAGCCTGAATTGCGCGCAGCGCGCCGAAGACCTGAGCCAGGACACCTTCGTCCGCCTGCTCGGTCGCGCTGACCTGCATAGCCCACGCGAACCCAGAGCCCTGCTCACCACCATCGCCAAGGGATTGCTTGTCGACCAGTTCCGCCGCAACGCGCTGGAGCGCGCCTACCTGGAAGCGCTCGCGCAAGCTCCAGAAGCAGTGCAGCCCAGCCCGGAAGAACAAACCCTGGCATTGGAGCAACTGGCCGAGATTGACCGCCTGCTCGGCCAGCTGTCGAGCAAGGCACGCGCGGCGTTTCTCTATAACCGCCTGGATGGCCTAGGCCACGCCGAGATCGCCGAGCGGCTTGGTGTGTCGCCGTCCCGCGTGCGCCAGTACCTCGCCCAGGGCCTGCGCCAGTGCTACGTCGCGCTTTACGGAGCGCCGCAATGAGCCATGTCTCGGCTCGCGTGCTCGATGAGGCCATCGCCTGGCAGCTGTGTCTGGACTCTGGCGAAGCCAGCGAGCAGCAACGCCATGACTTCGCCGACTGGCTGGCCGCTCACCCGGAGCATGGCCTGGTCTGGCAACGCCTGGGCGGCATCGACCAGCAGCTTTCTGCCGCCAGCGCGCCGATGGCGCGACGCGCCCTGTTGCAGAGCAGCGTCAGCCGTCGCCGCAGCCTGCGCCGCCTTGGTGGTAGCGCCCTGGGTCTGCTGCTGGCCACGGGCGTAACGCTGGTATTGCTGGCCCAGCAGCGCCCGCTGGGCGATTACCTCGCCGACTACCATACCGCCAGTGGAGAGCAGCGCGACCTGCTGCTCGCCGACCGCAGCCAGGTACGCCTCAACAGCCGCAGTGCGCTGGATATCGAATTCGACGACAACGAACGGCGCCTGCACCTGCGCAGCGGCGAAATTCTGGTTCAGACCGCCAAGGGCGATACCCGCCCGTTCATCGTCGAGACGGAGCAGGGACGACTACGTGCGTTGGGGACGCGCTTTTTGGTCCGGCGCGAAGGGACTGCGACCGAATTGATCGTGCTGCAGTCGGCAGTCGCCGCCAGGCCGCTGGCCAGTTCACAGGAACGCATTATCCACAGCGGCGAACAGGTGCGCATGGACAGCCAGCACCTCAGCGCAAGCCACCCTGCCCCCATCGGCGCCGACGCCTGGAGCCGCGGCATGCTGGTGGCGGACAACCTGCCCCTGCAGCGCCTGATCGATCAGCTCGGCGAATACCGCAGCGGTTACCTGAGCCTCGATCCGAGCCTGGCCGATCTGCGCATCAGCGGCAGCTTCCCATTGCACGACAGCGACAAGGCACTGGCCGCTGTCGCACTGAGCCTGCCGGCGCGCACCGAGCAACTGAGCCCCTGGTGGACCCGCGTGCTACCGGCGGAAAAATAATTTTCCCCGCCCCTGTCACTTTTCCTTCCTGCTTCGGCAAAAGGGCATTGAGATACATTAACTCTTAGGAGACGTTCGCAATGTCCTTCCGCCCTGCCCCGTTCCGCCACACGCTGCTGGCCCTGACCATTGCCTTTGCCGGCCATACCGGGCTGGCCCACGCTGAGGTTTACCAACTGCCCGCCGGCCCTCTGGCGACCACGCTCAACCAGATCGCCAGCCAGGCCGGCGTGACCCTGAGCATCGACCCGGCCCTGACCGCGGGCAAGAACTCGGCACCGGTCAACGGCGACTACGAAGCCATCGAAGCCCTCAATCAGGCGCTGCGTGGCACCGGCCTGCAGCTGCAAGGCGGCAACGGCGGCGCCTACAGCCTGGCCCCTGCGGCAGAAGCAGCGATGGCACTGCCGGATGTGACCGTGACCGCCAGCGAACAGGCCGCCGAGACCGCCTGGGGCCCAACCCGTGGTTACCTGGCCAACCGCACCGCGACCGGCACCAAGACCGACACGCCGCTGCTGGAAACCCCACGCTCGATCTCCGTCGCCACCCGCGAGCAGATGCAGGACCGCAAGGTGCAGAACCTCGATGACGCCGTGCGCTATATGCCGGGTGTCATCGCCAGCAGCTACGGCAGCGACAGCCGCGCCGACTGGATGAAGATCCGCGGTTTCGAACCGATCCAGATGCTCGACGGCCTGCCACTGCCCAAGGGCAGCTACGCCATGCCCAAACTGGAAACCTGGAACTTGGAGCGCGTCGCCGTGCTGCGCGGCCCGGCCTCGGCAGTGTATGGCCAGACCCCGCCCGGCGGCCTGGTGGATGCCGTCAGCCGCCGTCCGCAGGCCGAAAGCAGCCATGAAGTGCAGGTGCAAGTCGGTAACTACAACCACAAGCAGATCAGCTTCGACAGCACCGGCAGGATCGACGATGAAGGTCGCTTTCTCTACCGTTTCAGCGGTACCGGGCGTGACAGTGGCACCGTTATCGAGCATATGGACGACCAGCGTTTCAACCTGGCACCCAGCCTGACCTGGAATATTGCCGACGACAGCAAACTGACCTTCCTCGGCCAGTTCAACCGTGACGATACCGGCGGCACCAGCCAGTTCCTGCCACTGCAAGGCACCAAATTGAGCCCCCCAGCCGGCAAGGTCGACTACAACAAGAACCTTGGCGACCCTGACTGGGAGTTCTACGACAAGACCTTCTATGCACTGGGTTATGCCTTCGAGCACCGCATCAACGATACCTGGCAGTTCAATCAGAATCTGCGCTACAGCAAGCTAGAACTGGATAACCAGATCATCACGGCCGGTGGTACAGCATTCTCTGTAGCGCCCGACGGCACAGTTGATCGTGGCGCTAATATCTATGATGAAAACATCAGCCACTTCGCCGTGGACAACAACTTCCAGGCCGATTTCAACACCGGTGCAATCGGGCACACCCTGCTGCTGGGCCTCGACTACCTACGAGTGAATACTGATTACCGCTGGCAGTTCGGTGGTTCCTACCTTTATGACAATAACTGGAACATCATTGGAATCAACGTTCCTCCGAGCAACATTAACAACCCACGCTACGGCCAAGACTTCAGTGGCGTTACCTATAGCGATCTCCAGAACTACAGCCAGAAACGCAGAAACACCGGCCTCTATCTGCAAGACCAGATGGCACTCGACGCCTGGCGCCTGACCCTGGGCGGCCGATGGGACCGTCTGGACACCGATTCGGTGTTCCACAACGCCAACGATGCCAAGGACAGCCGTCGCGACAGCCAGTTCAGCGGCAATGCGGCGCTGAGCTACGTGTTCGACTCCGGTTTCACGCCCTATGTGTCCTACGCTGAATCCTTCCAGGCCGAAGCGGGCGGCAACGGCGGCGCGGCGTTCAAACCCAGCACCGGCAAGCAGTACGAACTGGGTATCAAGTATCAACCGCCGGGTAGCGACATGCTGTTCACCGCCGCTGTCTATGACCTCACGCGGCAGAACATCGTGACCACCAACATCGCCGGCGCCACCGAGCCGGTCAGCGAGGTAGAAGTCCGCGGCCTGGAGCTGGAAGCCACCGGCAATATCACCGAGAACCTCAGCCTGACCGCCTCCTACAGCTACACCAACAGCAAGATGACCGAGGTCGGTGACACGCGCGACAAGAACCGCGCCCTGCCACTGATCCCCGAGCATCAGGCGTCGATCTGGGCCGACTATGACTGGAGTCAGGGTGTGCTGGCGGGCTTCGGCGTCGGCTTTGGCGCCCGCTTCGTCGGTTCCACCGACAACATCTCTGTCGGTAGCATGGGCTTCGTACGTGATCCTTCCGACGGCCACAGCAGCGCCTATACCGTCTACGACGCGGCAGTGCGCTACGATCTTGGCCAGATCGACGCCAGCCTGCGTGGCGCCAGCGTATCGCTCAACGCCAACAACCTGTTCGACAAGGAATACCTGGCCACCTGCGATGGTTTCTACTGCTACGCCGGCGACCCACGCCGAGTCACGGCCAGCCTCGACTACAAATGGTGACCACCCGAAGGGCTAATGCCTGTCAGTCAATCGTAGAAAAATGACTGTGTAGGAGCCAGCTTGCTGGCGATCAAGCGTCTCGGCGAGCACCAGCCTCACAGAGGCAAAGCATCGCCGGCAAGCCGGCTCCTACAGGTCTGTAGCGCTGCCCGCGCGGTGATGACCAGGCGGCTCTTGCCGTTTGGACGCAGTCACTGCGCAACCCCCTGCAACTCGGCAGCGCCCTTGAAGAACACCAGCATCAGCGCCACGCCGGCCCCAAGCAACGGCAGCAACGCCACCAGCATCAACAGCACGCTGGCCAGCATCAGTCCGCCGACGATATCGAGCCAGGCCATCACTTTCAGCGCCGGATAGGGACTTTGCAGCTTGAGCAACCGTATCCCCAGCCAGGTGGTGCATATGCCCATAAGACACAACAGCGCCACATAGCCGATGGTCTGCCAGTCCAATCCGGCGAACAGTTGGTCACCGAAAAGCATGTCCACTGCCTCCAGCAGCAGCGTCACCGCAAGCAGCAACCAGATCGGTACGCTGAGGTTGCGCGCAAAAAAACGGGCTTCGGCAAAGGCTTTGAAGCGCAGCAGCAGGTAGCAGCCGAGTAACGCCAGCGCCAGGCTAAGCCAACCGGTGTAGGTAAACAGCAGTTCAGCTTCATCCGCCTCCAGCAGGCCCCCGGCAAATGCAAGCCCGACCACCAGCGCGTTGGCTACCACCGAGACCAGCGCCAGCCAGCCCAGCACCTGCAGTTGCCTGGCGCTCCAACCTGGCAACGACTGTACGCCCGCGCTGTCGAGCAACTCCACCTGCGGCGCACTGTAGGGATTGTCTGGTTGCATCACCTTTATCCTTGTTCGGCAAAAAGCCGAGGCTAACCATCCAGGCAGCGCTTGGCCAGACTGTACGGTTCAACCCAGCGGTGGCTGTACCGCGACGCCACGGCAGCCGCGCAATAGGCTTTGCCAGTCACCGGAGAACGATCATGTCCACCGAACTGCTGCTCGCCTTCATCGCCTTCGCTTTCGTCACCTCGGTGACGCCCGGCCCCAACAATATGATGTTGCTCGCCTCCGGGGTGAACTTCGGCGTGCGCCGCAGCATTCCGCACATGCTCGGCATCAGCCTGGGCTTCATGCTGCTGGTGGCTGCCGTGGGCCTGGGCCTAGGCCAGGTGTTCCAACGTCTGCCGGTGCTGCATGACGTACTGCGCTATGTCGGCGCCGCGTATCTGCTTTATCTCGCGTGGAAGATCGCCCAGTCCGGCGCGCCGCAAAGCCGTGAGAATCCCGAGGCCAAGCCGTTTACCTTTCTCCAGGCGGCTGCTTTCCAGTGGGTAAACCCCAAGGCGTGGATCATGGCCATCGGCGCTATCACTACCTATACGCCGCAGGATGGCTTCTTCAGCAACGTGCTGTTGATCGCCGCCCTTTTTGCCCTGGTCAACTGCCCCAGCGTGGGATTGTGGACCGTCGCCGGCAGTATGCTGCGCAAGTGGTTGGACAACCCGCGCGCGCTGCGCGCCTTCAATATCGGCATGGCGCTGCTGCTGGTCGCCTCGCTCTACCCCATCATCGTCGACACTGGAATGTTCTGATGCAAGACGCCGCCCCCACTCGTCTGCGCCCACTGGCGGACACCTCCACCTCGGCCGTGGTCGCCGGCTTCATCGCCATGCTCACCGGCTACACCAGCTCGCTGGTGCTGATGTTCCAGGCCGGCCAGGCCGCCGGCCTGAGCAGCGGGCAGATTTCCTCGTGGATCTGGGCGCTGTCGATCGGCATGGCGCTGTGCTGCATCGTGCTCTCGCTGCGTTATCGCGCGCCGGTGATGATCGCCTGGTCCACCCCTGGCGCTGCGCTGCTGATCACCAGTCTGCCGCAGGTCTCCTATGGCGAGGCTATTGGCGCCTACATCCTGGCCTCAGGGCTGATCGTGCTGATCGGCCTGACCGGCACCTTCGACCGTCTGATACGGCGCATCCCCGCCTCCATCGCCGCCGCGCTGCTGGCCGGTGTGCTGTTCAAGATCGGCCTGGAAATATGCGTGGCAGCCGAGCAACAGCCCTTTCTGGTGATCGCCATGCTGCTTGCCTACCTGCTCGGCAAGCGCCTGTGGCCGCGTTACTCGGTGCTGTCTGCGCTGATCGTCGGCAGCGTGCTGGCAGCGGTCTTAGGCCTGCTGGACTTCAGCGATTTCCAGTTGCAACTGGCCACGCCTGAATGGACCACACCTAGCTTCTCGCTGGCCGCCGCCATCAGCATCGGCATCCCACTGTTCATCGTCGCCATGGCCTCGCAGAACCTGACGGGCATGGCGGTGCTGCGCGCCAATGGCTATGACGTACCAGCCTCGCCGCTGCTGACCAGTACCGGCCTGGTGTCGATCCTGATGGCGCCGTTCGGCAGTCACGGCATTCACATGGCCGCCATCAGCGCCGCCATCTGCGCCGGGCCGGAAGCCCATGAAGACCCGCGCAAGCGCTACACGGCGGCGGTCTGGTGCGGAGTGTTCTACGCCATCGCCGGCATCTTCGGCGCCACCCTGGCCTCGCTGTTCGCGGCGCTGCCAGCGGCGTTGATCCTGTCCATCGCCGCACTGGCCTTGTTCGCCTCGATCATCGGCGGCCTGACCCAGGCCATGAGCGAACCCAATGAACGCGAAGCAGCGCTGATCACCTTCCTGGTCACCGCCTCGGGCATGACCCTGGCCGGCGTAGGCTCGGCGTTCTGGGGCATCGTCGCCGGCCTGCTGACCCTGGCCGTGCTGAACTGGGGCAAGCGCTAACTCCGATGCAATCCGGGCTACGAGCGGCAGGGTGCACCGTGCGCACCACTGGATAACAGCGTGTTCAAGCGGTGCGCATGGCGCACCCTACTGTTCAGCCACCGTTTCGTGAGCCAGCTCGGCGCCGTGCATACGGTTGACCCACAACCCGAACAGCGCTGCGGTGATGAACATGATCAGACTGTAGATGGCTGCCGGAATGGCCATGGTCGGGTTGTTCAGCAGCGCCGGGCTCAGCGCCAGGGCGATGGCCAGGGTGCCGTTGTGGATGCCGATCTCCATGGCGATGGCGATGGCCTGACGCAGATTGAGCTTGAGCAGCCTGGGCACGCAGTAGCCCACCGCCATGCTCAGCAGGTTGAAGGCCAGCGCCGCGCCGCCCACCGCAGGCGCGTAATCGACAAAGGTGCGCCAGTCCTTGGCCACCGCCAGCAGGATGATCAGCAGCAGGAACAGCGCCGAGATGATCTTAACCGGCTTCTGCATGCGCTCGGCAAAGCCCGGAAAACGACTGCGCAGCCACATGCCGATGGCCACCGGACCAAGAACGATCGCGAATACCTGCACCACCTTGGCGAACTGCAGCGGGATAGCCTGATCGGCGGACATGAAGTAGGCCAGCGACAGGTTGACGATCAGCGGCATGGTCAGAATCGCGATCACCGAATTGACCGCGGTGAGGGTGATGTTCAACGCCACGTCGCCATGGGCCAGGTGGCTGTAGAGGTTGGCCGTAGTTCCGCCCGGCGAGGCTGCCAGCAGCATCAGGCCTACGGCCAGCGCCGGCGCCAGGCCGAACGCTTTGGCCAGGAAGAAGCACGCCAGCGGCAGCAACAGCAGTTGGCAAGCCAGACCGATCAATACCGGTTTGGGAAATTTGGCCACGCGGGCGAAATCGCCCAGGCTCAGTGACAGGCCAAGCCCGAGCATGATGATGCCCAGCGCAGCGGGAAGGAAAAACGTCAGCAAGGGATCGGCGGTCATTATTGTTATCGCTCCAGTTGAACCTGGCAGGATTGTGCTGAGTCAGGGCCACTGCTGGCAGTGGCCCTGCGAGCCAACCTTAGCCAACGTGCAGACGACCGGGCTAGGGTCTGTTGCCGTTTCGCGCACGGCCGCGACGGAGCCAGTTTTTGCGTGGGGCTAGGCGCGAGACGCGAAGTTTGGTCGCCCAAATGAGCCGTCGAGTAACGACGTACCACGCAAAAACTGGCCCGTCCCTTCGGGTTGCGCGGCAAATTGCGCCATGCGTCGTTGCGGGATTTGGCAAGGGAACGACCATTACCTGCATCCCGCGCCTCGCGTGGCGCAATTTGGCGCAGCAACGCGGCTCGCGTCGAAACGGCAACAGACCCTAGAGCCTTTATATTGCTGTGGCCCCGCCATCCACGGCCAATGCCTGACCCGTGGTGAATGCCGCGTGGTCGCTGCACAGATAGAGCACGGCAGCCGCGATCTCCTCGACCTTGCCGATGCGCCCGACCGGGTGCATGGCGGCGGCGAACTCCGCCTTCTTCGGATCCGCCTCATAGGCGCGGCGGAACATGTCGGTGTCGATCACCGCCGGGCAAACCGCGTTTACCCGCACCTTCTTCTTGGCGTACTCGATCGCCGCCGATTTGGTCAGGCCGATCACCGCATGCTTGGAGGCAGCGTAGATGCTCATCTTCGGTGCGGCACCCAGCCCGGCCACCGAGGCGGTGTTGACGATGGCACCACCGCCCTGGGCCAGCAGCAAGGGGATCTGGTGCTTCATACACAGCCACACACCCTTGACGTTGACGCCCATGATGGCGTCGAACTCGGCTTCGCTACCGTCGGCCAACTTGCCCTGTTCGATCTCGATACCGGCGTTGTTGAAGGCATAGTCCAGGCGGCCGTACTGCGCCACGGTGGCGTCCATCAGCGCCTTGACTTCGGCATCGCGGGTCACGTCGCAACGCACGAAGCAGGCCTCGCCGCCGGCCGCACGAATCAGCTCGACAGTGCCCTCGCCACCGGCCACGTCGACATCGGAAACCACCACCTTGAGCCCTTCGGCAGCGAAGGCCTGGGCGGTGGCACGGCCAATACCGGCTGCAGCACCGGTGACCAGGGCGACCTGGCCGGAGAACGTCATGCTCATGTCTGCTTCCTCGCAGCGATTCTTGTTGAATTGGCGAGGAGTCTAGCCAGGCGGCCGCGCGCAGAGCAGTACTATCAGACTCTGGAGTGCTGGGTCATGCAGGGCGCTGATGACGACTCCACCAGCGCGGTGCCGCGATCAGCGGGTAGCCCGGATGAAATCCGGGACAGATCGGACGGCATGCCAGACCGCCCCGGATTTCATCCGGGCTACAGGGCTCAGGCGCGCAGCTCGGCTACTACGGCAGCCAGCGCCTGCGCCGGATCGGCAGCCTGGCTGATCGGGCGGCCGATCACCAGATAATCGGAGCCGGCCTCCAGTGCCTGGCGTGGGGTGAGAATGCGCTTCTGGTCATCGGCACTGCTGCCGGCGGGACGAATACCCGGGGTCACCAGTTGCAGGCGCGGCTGCGCGACCTTCAGCGCCTGCGCTTCCTGCGCCGAGCAGACCAGGCCATCGAGCCCGGCATCGGCAGCCAGACCGGCCAGGCGCAGTACCTGCTCCTGTGGCGGTACGTCCAGGCCGATGCCGGCCAGATCCTGCTGCTCCATGCTGGTCAGCACCGTTACGCCGATCAGCAGCGGCTTGGCGCCTGCCAGCTTGTCCAGCTCGTTACGACAGGCCGCCATCATGCCCAGGCCGCCAGAGCAATGCACATTGACCATCCACACGCCCAGTTCCGCAGCGGCCTTGACCGCCATCGCCGTGGTGTTGGGGATGTCGTGGAATTTCAGATCGAGGAACAGCTCGAAACCCTTGGCCCGCAACGCCTCGACCACTTGTGGGCCGCTACGGGTGAACAGCTCCTTGCCGACCTTGACCCGACACAGCGCCGGATCGAGCTGATCGGCCAGCGCCAGAGCAGCATCACGGCAGGGAAAGTCGAGGGCGACGATGATCGGGGTTTGGCAGACAGGCATGGCGGGTCTCGAACAGGATAAAAACGCCGCGCATTGTAGCGCAAAGCATCCTGGCACTGGTCGCGGTTAAAACTCCTCCCACAGGCAGATCGGTAGCCCGAATAAAATCGGTCTAGCGGCCATTCAGCTGCCAATCACCTACTGCCATCGGAAATTCGGCATCCGTATTGCGGTTGCCATCATGTAACAGGCATCGCGCGACTGCGCGCCAGAGCGGTGCACCCACACTGCCACTGCACCTATTTCATTCGTCCGATCCGGTATCCAGGTGCAGACGGTTGGTCAGCGGTCAGGCCTCTGGCATGAGCACTGCACGGTAAGCACATCCTCTCTGCAACGGGTTGCAGCCATGCCCTACCAAACCACCATCGGCAGCCTGTTCTACCGCTTCGCCGACCTCAAGACGCTGTTGGCCAAGGCCAGCCCGGCGCGCTCCGGCGATTATCTGGCAGGGCTGGCCGCCGCTACCTACGGAGAGCGCATGGCGGCCAAGCTGGCCCTGGTCGAGGTGCCGCTCAAACGCTTTCTCGACGAGGCACTGATTCCCTACGAACAGGATGAAGTCACCCGCCTGATCATCGACCGCCACGATGCCACTGCATTTGCCCCGATCAACCACCTCACGGTTGGCGACCTGCGCGACTGGCTGCTGCTGGAGAAGACCGACAGCGCGCGCCTGGCGGCCGTAGCCGCCGGGCTGACGCCGGAGATGGTTGCCGCCGTGAGCAAGCTGATGCGCAATCAGGACCTGATCTGGTGGCGCGCAAATGCCAGGTGATCAGCCGCTTTCGCAACACCCTGGGCCTGCCCGGCCACCTGGTCGTGCGCCTGCAGCCCAATCACCCCACCGACGACGTGCGCGGCATCGCCGCCAGCATGCTCGACGGCCTGCTGTATGGATCCGGCGACGCCACGGTCGGTATCAACCCGGCCAGCGATTCGCTGCCGACGCTGATGCGCCTGTGGCAGATGATGGGCGGCGGCAACACTTCGAAATCCCCCTGCAGAGCTGCGTGCTCCCCCACGTCACCACGCAGATCCAGGCCATCGAGGCCGGCGCGCCGATCGACCTGGTGTTCCACTCCATCGCCGGCACCGAAGCCACCAACGCCGGCTTCGGCGTATCCCTGGCAATCCTTCGCGAAGCCCACGAAGCCACGCTGTCGCTCGGTCGCGGCACCCTCGGCGATAAAACCGGCCAGGGCAGCGCGCTGTCGGCCGTGGCCACCACCTGCTCAAGCAACTGCCGCACATATCGGGAGCCGCGTGATGGCCAATGATCTGATTCAGCAAAATCCCTGGGACGAACTGCCCGCACATACCTCGGCACGCATAGCGCTCGGCCGCGTCGGCTGCAGCCTGCCCACCCGCGAGGTGCTCAAGTTCGGCCTGGCCCATGCCCAGGCGCGCGATGCCGTGCATCGTCCGCTGGACTTCGGCGAACTCAAGCATCAGTTGCATACGGCAGGCTTTCGCACCCTGAAAGTACGCAGCAACGCCGACGACCGGCAAACCTACCTGCTGCGCCCGGATCACGGCCGACACCTGCACGGCGACTGCCGTGTGCAGCTGCAACACGAACTGCCCGCACCGGAAATCGCCATCGTGCTGGCCGATGGCTTGTCGGCCGTCGCCGTGCAGCGCCATGCCCTGCCGCTGTTGCAAGCTTTTCGCGAACGCTTTGACACCGACTGGGCCAACACCCCGGTGGTGCTTGCCGAACAGGGCCGCGTGGCGATTGGCGACGGCATCGGCGAAGCGCTGCGTGCACGCCTGGTGATCGTGATGATCGGCGAGCGCCCTGGTCTGACCTCGTCGGACAGCCTCGGCCTGTATCTGACCTACGCACCGCGGGTGGGCTGCCGGGACAGCGCGCGCAACTGCATCTCCAACGTACGTCCCGAGGGGCTGCCTTACCAGCTGGCAGCACACAGACTCGACTACCTGGCGCGCCAGGCGCTGCGCCTGCAACTGAGTGGCGTGCAGCTCAAGGACGACAGCAACCTGCAGCCGGTGGCGCTACAGGCCGACTGACAAGACCCGGCACGCGGGTTATGGTGATAACTCTATTGCCCCATGAGGAGTCATCATGCCCTGGTACGTCTGGCTGCTACTGGTTCTGGTGTTTGGCTCAGTGATCGGTAGCCTGCTGGTGCTGCGCAGCAGTGCCAAGAAAATGCCCCTGAGCGAAGATCAGCTCGAACGCATGCGTAAACGCGCCATCGAGCAGGAAGCCAAGGACGCGCGCGAGCGTCAGCGCTAAACGCACTCGTCCTGTCAGGTAACGCCAAGACTGCCCGCAACGCAGCCTGCTAGACTGCGCGCCTTCTCCAGGAGAGGTGCCATGCCCCTGCATCTGCGCTTGCTGCTCCCCGCTCTGATCCTGGCCCTGGGCACCGGCCTGGGTTTCATCCAACCCGTCGGCCTGCTGCTGGGCGGCGTATTCGTCATCGTCCTGCTGGCCGGACGATCGCATCTGCCAAGCTGGCTATGGCTACCTCTGATTCTGCTTGGCGCAATCGCCCTGGCGGCGCACCTCCTACCCGGTTTCAGCCCTTGGCAACTGTGGCAGCCACGTCTCATCAGTGCTGATGCGGCGCCCTATGGCCTGCGCCTGTCCTGGGACAAACTGCTGCTGGGCAGCGCCCTGCTCGCCTGGTGGCTGGGGCAGCCACGCAGACCCGTGCTTTCGCTGAAAAATGCCTGGCTGACGTGCATCGCCACCCTGCTGCTGGTGCCGCTGCTGGCCATGGCACTGGGCCTGGTCGCCTGGCAACCCAAATGGCCGCAGGGTCTGCTGTTGTGGCTGGCGGTCAATCTCTGCGTGGCGGTGCTGGCGGAGGAATTGCTCTTTCGCGGCCTGCTACAGACCGCCCTGATCAAGCGCCTGGGCATCTGGCCCGGCTTGCTGTTGACGGCCGGCTTGTTCGGCGCGGCCCATCTGCCTTTCAGCGCGCTATTTGCCGTGGTGGCGACCTGCGCTGGCCTCGGTTATGGCCTGGCCTTTCACTACAGCGGCCGCCTGAGCCTGGCCATCGCGCTGCACACAGCGGTCAATCTGCTGCATATTCTGTTGCTGAGCTATCCGTTACGTCTTGCATGACGGCAATGCGGTAAGGCGAGAAGATGCGCTGCAACTCGCCCTTCTCCCGCAACTGCTCGAGCAAGGCAGCGAAGCGTTCGGGAGTTATCGGCGCGCCGGCACGAATCATCGCATGATGACGATAGATCTGATCGACACGCTCGGAGATCAGTAACTGGCGTGCATAATCGCGATTGCGCTCAAGGAAGTCATAGAGATTGGAGCGAGAGACCAATGCGACATCGGCGCGCCCGCGTATCACCATCAGCAGGTTGCTGTCGTGGGAGTGACCGAGGTTGGCATTGAAGGTGCTGGTCAGGAACTCCGGATCGCTGTTGAACTGGGCAAATCCGTAGTGATAACCGCGATAAAGCGCCAGGCGCTTGCCTTCGAGCTGTTCGAAGTAACTCTGGTCGCGCAGCGCCTCGTTCCTGGCGACGAACAACTCAGCATCTTCCAGCCTCATATCGACAGCTTCAGCGTCGATGTCCTGCCATCCCCATTGCGGATTCTCGAAAATCGCCATGTCGATACGCCCGCGCTGCAGGTCACTGAAACGACGCACGATGGCGGTGGGCAACATGGTGAAGTGGTATTCGCTCTGCTCTCGGTTGAGCGCTTCGAGCAGTTGCGGTAGCAAGCCACTCGAGTCGTGCAGGTTGGACTTGATCACATAGGGGGGGAAGTGCGCGCCACCGACCTTGACCACGTCGGCCGCATAGAGAGAATCCACTAGCAAGAGACACAAGGCACCCAAACATCCATGAACCCTGCACCGCGCATGCCGCATCTCGAGTCCCCAAAAAATTCCTTCTCTCAGTGTGCTGCACACTACTCCAGTCTCTCCTGACCGACCAGATGGATTTTCACCGCACTGACACTTTGTTGCCCAATGTCAGACGATAGCGCCCAAGTAGCTTCGATAGTTCTCCACTGGCCTGCAGCCGGTTCAACAACTCGGCAACTTCAGCCGGGCTCAGCGGCCCCTTGGGCCGCAGCAGCACCTGATGGTGACAGAGTTGATCCAGCCGATCGGAAACCAGCAACTCGGGCAGCATTTCCGGATGCCGATCCAGAAACAGCTCCAGGTACGAGCGCGTCACCACGGCGATATCGACGCGCCGCGCCAGCAGCATGCGCAGGTTGCTATCGTGGGAATAGGTCAACAGCGCATTGAACGCGCGTGCGAGATAATCAGGGTCGGCATCGAAACTGGCAAAACCATAGTGATAGCCGTTGTAGAGCGCCATGCGCTTGTCGTTGAAATCCTCGAAATAGTCTTGCCCACGCCCCGGCTCCGCCGCGGCGACATAGACTTCCGCATCATCGATATCCAGCCCCAAGACCAGGTATGACGTGCCCTGCCAACCCCAGCGAGTGGACTCGAAGAACATCAGATCGAAGCGTCCGCTCTCGAGGTCGCGGTAACGGCGGGTTGCCGAGGTCGGCACCAGAACGAAACGGTATTGCTGCTGCGCCGCATTGAGCGCGCGCAACAACTCGGGCACCAAACCTTGCGGATAAGGTGATTCGGGTTTGTCCAGGTATGGCGGGAAGTGATAACCACCGACACGCACCTCCTGCAGGGCAAGGGCAGCAGGTACATGCAACAGCGCAAGACAGCACAACAGGCAAAAGGCTAGTGCGCGCAAACTCGACCTCTCGTCACGGATCACAATGCGGGAACACCCCAGCGTCCGTGTTCGAGCCGAAAACCGGCAGTTGCTCCTATCCTAGCCGAATTCGCTCAGGCTTCCTTACACACCAATGACAACGCTTCTTCGGCCAGCTGATCCAGCGTCATTGGTCCCTGCGAGCGGAACCAGGTATTGGTCCAGCTCAGCGCACCGGTGAGAAAACGCCGCTGAATGAACGGGTCGCCCTTGAAGTATCCGGCCTCGCGCGCCTCGCCCAGTACCGCCAGCCAGATCTGCTCGTAGGTATCACGCAAGGCCAGTACCTGCGCCTGGCCCTCCTCCGAAAGGGAACGCCACTCGTACACCAATACCGCCATGGCCTCGCCGGTACCGCCCATGATCGACTGCAACTCGCAGCGGATCAGCGCCAGCAGCCTCTCGCGGGTGCCCTGCGCCTCGGCCAGTGCAGCGCGCATCAGGGCGGTGTTGTAGACGATGGTTTCCTCCATCACCGAACGCAGGATCTCTTCCTTGCTCTTGAAGTGGTGAAAGATGCTGCCGGACTGAATACCGATGGCAGCAGCCAGATCGCGCACCGTCGTGCGCTCGTAACCCTTGCTGCGGAACAGGTGGGCAGCCATCTGCAGCAGCTTGCCGCGGGCACTGTCCGGATCGGTCACCTGGCCGCTATCGACCAGTTCCTGCATCACGGCCTGGGCTCTGTGTTCGTCCACGCTGACTTCTCCCCTGATTACCCTGCTCGGCGATTGTTCTGATTAATTCTTCATGCTGCCGGCAAGTGCTTGTCTTGCTTGATGAAATGTATGCGGCGCCAGCTGACCAAGCAAGCGCTTGGGCGCATTCTTGGCCGAATTGTCGTCTTTCGTCACTTTTCAACCAAGCGCTTGCTTGGTAGTGTGAGCTCACCTTCTCAAATGTGTGACGGGCCAATTCCAATGACCAAAACCGTACGCATCGGCTGCGCCTCCGCTTTCTGGGGCGACACCTCCACCGCTGCCGCTCAACTGGTTCGCGGCGCCGAACTGGATTACCTGGTGTTCGACTACCTGGCCGAGATCACCATGTCGATCATGGCCGGCGCGCGCATGAAGAAGCCGGATGACGGCTACGCCCGTGACTTCGTCGAAATACTCACGCCGCTGCTCGGCGAACTGGCAGCGAAGAAAACCCGCGTCATCAGCAATGCCGGCGGAGTCAATCCGATGGCCTGTGCTGCGGCCCTGAGCGCCGCCTGCGAGCAGGCCGGGGTGAACCTGAAGATCGCCGTGCTGCACGGCGACAACCTGCAACCCAAGCTCGGCGAGCTGGTCAAGGCCGGCACTCGCGAGATGTTCACGGGCGCCGCGCTGCCGCCCTTCTGCGTGTCGGTCAACGCCTACCTCGGCGCACCGGGCATCGTCGCCGCTCTGGAACAGGGCGCCGACATTGTCATCACTGGCCGCGTGGTCGACAGCGCGGTGGTCAGCGCCGCCCTGGTGCACGAATTCGGCTGGGCCTGGAGCGACTACGACAAGCTGGCCCAGGCCGCGCTGGCCGGGCACATCATCGAGTGCGGCGCGCAGTGCACCGGTGGCAATTTCACCGACTGGCGCGACGTGCCGGACTACGAGCACATCGGCTTTCCCATCGTCGAAGTCGAGGACGATGGCCGTTTCGTCGTGACCAAGCCGGATGGTTCCGGCGGCTTGGTCACGCCTTTTACCGTTGGCGAGCAGATGCTCTACGAGATCGGCGATCCGCGCGCCTACCTGCTGCCGGATGTGGTCTGCGATTTCACCCAGGTCGCGCTGAGCCAGGTCGGCGACAACCGCGTGCAGGTGCAGGGCGCACGCGGCCTGCCGCCCACCGGGCAATACAAGGTCAGCGCCACCCACCCGGACGGTTTTCGCTGCACCGCCAGCTGCGTGCTCGCCGGTATCGATGCCGTGGCCAAGGCCGAGCGGGTCAGCCAGGCGATCATCAACAAGACCGAAGAGATGTTCGCCGAACGTGGCTGGGGCCGTTACCAGGAGGTCAGCGTCGAGCTGCTGGGTAGCGAGGCCACCTATGGTGCCCACGCTCGGCGCCAGGACAGCCGCGAGCTGGTGATGAAGATCGCCGTGCGTCATGCCAAGAAGGAGGCGCTGATCCTCTTCTCCCGCGAGATCGCCCAGGCTGCCACCGGCATGGCGCCGGGCCTGACCGGCATCGTCGGCGGCCGCCCCACCGTCTACCCGGTGATCCGCCTGTTCAGCTTCCTGGTGGACAAAAGTGCCTGCACCCTGAGCGTCGAAATCGACGGCGAACGCCAGCCGGTCGCCCTGCCCCAGGTCGATGCCTTCGACCCCGGGCGACTGCACGCACCGGCCGCCCTGCCCGTACCGATGGGTGAAGCCGACACTGCCGTGCCGCTGATCCGCCTGGCCGTGGCGCGCTCCGGCGACAAGGGCAATCACAGCAACATCGGCGTGATGGCGCGAAAACCCGAATACCTGGCGTGGATAGCCGCGACGCTGACGCCCGAAGCCGTGGCCAAGTGGATGGCGCATACCCTGGACGCCGAGCACGGCCGCGTCAGCCGCTGGTACCTGCCGGGCAGCCACAGCCTCAACTTCCTGCTGGAAAACGCGCTGGGCGGTGGCGGCGTGGCCAGCCTGCGCATCGACCCGCAAGGCAAGGCCTTCGCCCAGCAGTTGCTGGAATTCCCGGTGCCGGTGCCCAAGGCGCTGGCCGACAGCCTGTAGGAGCGGGCTTGCTCGCGATCAACAACGCAAAAGCATCGCCAGCAAGCTGGCCCCTACATAAACCGATGCAGGTGCAACAAGGAAAACAACAATGGCATACGACTCGGTATTCAAACCTGGCCTGTTCGCTGACCAGACCATCCTGGTCACCGGCGGTGGCAGTGGCATTGGCCGCTGCGTGGCCCACGAGCTGGCCCATCTGGGCGCCCATGTGGTGCTGGTCGGGCGCAAGCAGGAAAAGCTGGAGAAGACCTGCGCCGAGATCACCGAGGACGGCGGCAGCGCCAGCTTCCAGGTTTGCGACATCCGTGACGAAGAAGCCGTGAAGGCCATGGTCGGCGCAGTGGTCAAGGAACGCGGGTGCATCCACCAGCTTGTGAACAATGCTGGCGGCCAGTTCCCCGCGCCGCTGATTGGCATCAACCAGAAAGGCTTCGAGACCGTGGTGCGCACCAATCTGGTGGGCGGCTTTCTGGTGGCCAAGGAAGTCTTCCTGCAGAGCATGAGCAAGCACGGCGGCAGCATCGTCAACATGCTCGCCGATATGTGGGGCGGCATGCCTGGCATGGGCCATTCGGGGGCGGCGCGGGCCGGCATGGAGAACTTCACCAAGACCGCCGCCTACGAGTGGGGCCACGCCGGTGTGCGGGTCAACGCCGTGGCGCCGGGCTGGATCGCCTCCAGCGGCATGGACACCTACCCCGAGTCGATGAAGAACATGATCCGCAACCTCAAGGATCACGTGCCGCTGCAGCGCATCGGCAGCGAGTCCGAGGTGGCCGCGGCCATCGTCTTCCTGCTCAGCCCTGGCGCCAACTTCATCAGCGGCAACACCATCCGTATCGACGGTGCCGCCAGCCAGGGCACCCGCGCCTGGACGCTGGGCAAGGCGAAATACAGCGATTCCTACAACGGTTTCCACCGGGCCTACCTGCCCGACGTACTGAAAGATCAGGAGTAAGGCGATGCCCGTGATCCAATCGGAAATCGATGTCCATGGCGAAGCCTTCGCGCAGAACCGTGAAGCCATGCTGGCAGCCATCGCGACCTTCCGCGACGTCGAACAAAAGGTGCTCGACAAGGCCCAGGAAGCCAAGGCCAAGTTCGAGAAGCGCGGCCAATTGCTGCCGCGCGAACGCATCAACCTGCTGCTCGATGCCGGCGCGCCCTTTCTAGAGCTGTCCTCGCTGGCCGGCTACAAGCTGCACGACGACAAGGACGGCAGCCAGGCCGGCGGTGGCCTGATCGCCGGTATCGGCTACATCGCTGGCGTGCGCTGCCTGGTGATCGCCAACAACAGCGCGATCAAGGGCGGCACCATCTCCCCCACTGGCCTGAAAAAATCGCTGCGCCTGCAGCAGATCGCCTTCGAGAACAAGCTGCCGGTGGTGACCCTGGCCGAGAGCGGCGGCGCCAACCTCAACTACGCCGCCGACATCTTCGTCGAGGGCGCGCGCGGCTTCGCCAACCAGGCGCGCATGTCCGCCATGGGCCTGCCGCAGGTCACCGTGGTGCATGGCTCCAGCACTGCTGGCGGAGCTTACCAGCCGGGCCTGTCGGACTACGTGGTGGTGGTGCGCGGCAAGGCCAAGATGTTCCTCGCCGGCCCGCCCCTGCTCAAGGCCGCCACCGGCGAGATCGCCACCGACGAGCAACTCGGCGGCGCCGAGATGCACGCCCAGGTCGCCGGCACCGCCGAGTACCTGGCCGAGAACGACGCCGACGGCGTACGCCTGGCGCGCGAGATCCTTGGCATGCTGCCGTGGAACCAACAACTGCCCGCTCGTGAGAAACGTACCTGGCGCGAACCGCTGTACCCGGCTGAGGAGCTGCTCGGCCTAGTGCCGGTCGACGCCAAGAAGCCCTACGACGTACGCGAGATCATCGCGCGCATCGCCGATGGCTCGGAGTTCCTCGACTTCAAGAACGAGTTCGACAGCCAGACCGTGTGCGGCCACCTGCAGATCGAAGGCCAGGCCTGCGGTTTCATCGGCAACAACGGCCCGATCACCCCGCAGGGCGCGGCCAAGGCGGCGCAGTTCATCCAGCTGTGTGAGCAGAGCAACACGCCGATCCTGTTCTTCCACAACACCACTGGTTTCATGGTCGGCACGGAGTCCGAGCAGAACGGCGTGATCAAGCATGGCTCGAAGATGATCCAGGCCGTGGCCAACGCCACCGTGCCCAAGCTCACCATCGTCGTCGGCGGCTCCTACGGCGCCGGCAACTACGCCATGTGCGGCCGTGGCCTCGACCCACGCTTCATCTTCGCCTGGCCCAACAGCCGCACCGCCGTGATGGGCGGCGCCCAGGCCGGCAAGGTGCTGCGCATTGTCACCGAGGACAAGCACGCCAAGGAAGGCAAGGAAGCCGATCCGAAAATGCTCGACATGCTGGAAACCGTGACCGCACAGAAGCTCGACAGCCAGTCCACCGCGCTGTACGGCACCGCCAGCCTGTGGGATGACGGCCTGATCGACCCGCGCGACACCCGCAAACTGCTGGGCTTCTTGCTGGACATCTGCGCCGAAGCCAACCTGCGACCGTTGAAGAAAAGCAGCTTCGGCGTCGCGAGATTTTAAACGTAGGGCGGGTGAAACCCGCCAAGCATGTGGCGGGTTTCACCCGCCCTACAGACCCATTCGATACGGAGCACAACAACAATGATCTTCACTCAAGAGCACGAAGAACTCCGCCGTACCGTCCGCAACTTCGTCGACAAGGAAATCAATCCGCATGTCGATGAATGGGAAAAGGAAGGCCGCTTCCCGATCCACGACATCTTCAAGAAGGCTGGCGAGCTGGGTCTGCTGGGCATCTCCAAACCGGAGAAATTCGGCGGTATGGGCCTGGACTACAGCTACTCCATCGTCGCCGCCGAAGAGTTCGGCACCATCCATTGCGGCGGCATCCCGATGTCCATCGGCGTGCAGACCGACATGTGCACCCCGGCCTTAGTGCGCTTCGGCTCCGATGAACTGCGCGAAGAATTCCTGCGCCCGGCCATCACCGGCGAGATGGTCGGCTGCATCGGCGTCTCCGAAGTCGGCGCCGGCTCCGACGTGGCGGGCCTGAAGACCACTGCGCGCAAGGACGGCGACGACTACGTGATCAACGGCAGCAAGATGTGGATCACCAACTCGCCGTCGGCCGACTTCATCTGCCTGCTGGCCAACACCAGCGACGACAAGCCGCACGTCAACAAATCGCTGATCGTGGTGCCGATGAAGACGCCCGGCATCACCGTAAGCCCGCACCTGGACAAGCTCGGTATGCGCAGCTCCGAGACCGCCCAGGTGTTCTTCGACAACGTGCGTGTGCCGCAGCGCTATCGCATCGGCCAAGAAGGCGCCGGTTTCATGATGCAGATGCTGCAGTTCCAGGAAGAGCGCCTGTTCGGCGCGGCCAACATGATCAAGGGTCTGGAACACTGCGTCGACACCACCATCGACTACTGCAAGCAGCGCCACACCTTCGGCCAACCGCTGATCGACAACCAGGTCATCCACTTCCGCATGGCCGAGCTGCAGACCGAGATCGAAGCCCTGCGCGCGCTGGTCTACCAGGCCACCGAGCAGTACGTGAAAGGTCGCGACGTGACCAAGCTGGCGTCGATGGCCAAGCTCAAGGCCGGCCGCCTGGGCCGCGAAGTGTCCGACAGCTGCCTGCAGTACTGGGGTGGCATGGGCTTCATGTGGGACAACCCTGTGTCGCGCGCCTACCGGGACGTACGCCTGGTGAGCATCGGCGGCGGCGCCGACGAAATCATGCTCGGCATCATCTGCAAGCTGATGGGCATCCTGCCAGGGAAAAAGAAAGGCTGACCTCCACTCATACCGTTGCGGCGGGTTTCACCCGCCCTACACCGAGGCTATGCGATGAATGATCTGCCCCACTGCGAAACCCTGCAGCTGAACTCCGTCGGTGGCGTGCTGCACGTCACCCTCAACCGCCCGGACAGCCGCAACGCCATGAGCCTGGCGATGGTCGGCGAACTGCGCGCCACCCTGCAAGCCGTGCGCCATGATCCGAACGTGCGCGCCCTGGTTCTGCGCGGTGCCGCTGGCCACTTCTGCGCCGGCGGCGATATCAAGGACATGGCCGGCGCCCGCGCCAAGGGAGGCGACGCCTACCGTGAGCTGAACCGCGCCTTCGGTGCGTTGCTGGAAGAGGCCCAGGCCGCGCCGCAAGTGCTGGTGGCCGTGCTGGAAGGTGCCGTGCTGGGCGGCGGCTTCGGCCTGGCCTGCGTGTCTGACGTGGCCATCGCTGCCAGCGGCGCCAAGTTCGGTCTGCCGGAAACCACGCTGGGCATCCTCCCGGCGCAGGTCGCCCCCTTCGTCGTGCACCGCATCGGCCTGACCCAGGCGCGCCGCCTGGCCCTGACCGCCGCCCGCTTCGACGGTGCCGAGGCCCTGCGCCTGGGCCTGGTGCATTACTGCGAGGACGATGAAGCTGCCCTGCAGCAGCGTCTGGAGGAAACCCTGGAACAGATTCGCCAATGCGCACCACAGGCCAATGCCCAGACCAAGGCCCTGCTGCTGGCCAGCGAAAGCGAAGCGCTCGGCCCGTTGCTCGACCGCGCAGCCGAACAGTTCGCCGCCGCCGTGACCGGCGCCGAAGGCGTCGAGGGCACCATGGCCTTCGTGCAGAAGCGCAAGCCGAAGTGGGCGCAGTAACCACACCAGCAACGGTAGGAGCGAGCTTGCTCGCGATCAGCTCGAACCAGGATCGCCAGCAAGCTGGCTCCTACAACAAAATCGACAGACCGTAGCCCAATGCAATCCGGAAACGCTCGCCAAAATGATTCCCCGGATTGCATCCGGCTATGCACAGCAGGAGCACAAAGATGCCCGCATTCAACAAGATCCTGATCGCCAACCGCGGCGAGATCGCCTGCCGGGTAATGCGCACCGCCATCGAACTCGGCTATCGCACCGTGGCGGTGTACTCCGAGGCTGATAGCGATGCCCGCCATGTACAGATCGCCGACGAAGCCGTATGCATCGGCCCGGCGCAGGTCAACCAGTCCTACCTGCGTATCGAGGCCATCATCGAGGCCGCGCGCAAGACCGGCGCCGACGCCATCCACCCCGGCTATGGCTTCCTCTCCGAGAACGCCGATTTCGCCCGCGCCTGTGAGGCCGCCGGCATCGTGTTCATCGGCCCGACCGTGGAAGCCATCCACCTGATGGGCAGCAAGCGCCTGTCGAAGATCGCCATGCTCGAAGCTGGTGTGCCCTGCATTCCCGGCTACGAAGGCGCGGCCCAGGACGACGAGACTCTGGTGCGTGAAGCCCAGCGCATCGGCTACCCGCTGATGATCAAGGCCAGCGCCGGTGGCGGCGGCCGTGGCATGCGCCTGGTGCATGAATCATGCGAGCTTCTGGGGCAGATCCGCACCGCCCGCTCGGAGGCACAGAACGCCTTCGGCTCCGGCGAGCTGATTCTCGAACGCGCGGTGATCCGCCCACGCCACGTGGAAATCCAGGTCTTCGGCGACCAGCACGGCACTATCGTCTATCTCGGCGAGCGTGACTGTTCGGTGCAGCGCCGCCACCAGAAGGTAGTCGAGGAGGCGCCCTGCCCGGTCATGACGCCGGAGCTGCGCAAGGCCATGGGTGAAGCGGCGGTCAAGGCTGCCGCCTCGGTCAACTACGTCGGCGCCGGCACCGTGGAATTTTTGCTCGATGCCAGCGGCGAATTCTTCTTCCTGGAAATGAACACCCGCCTGCAGGTCGAGCACCCGGTTACCGAGCTGATCACCGGCCAGGATCTGGTGGCCTGGCAGATTCGCGTCGCCGAAGGCCAGCCCCTGCCGCTGCAGCAGGACGACATTCGCCTCACCGGCCACGCCATGGAAGTGCGCCTGTACGCCGAGGACTCGGCCGCCGGCTTCCTGCCGCAAACCGGTCAGGTTCTGCGCTGGGAGCCCGAACTGCTGGCCGGTGTGCGCATCGACCACGGCCTGGTCGAAGGCCAGGCTGTAACCCCCTTCTACGACCCGATGCTGGCCAAGGTCATCACCTACGGCGAAACCCGCGACGAAGCCCGGCGCAAGCTGGTGCGTGCGGTCGAGCAGTGCGTGCTGCTGGGCGTCAACGGTAACCAGCGCTTCCTCGCCAACCTGCTCAAGAATCCGGAGTTCGCGGCCGGCAATGCCACCACGGCGTTCATCGCCGAGCATTTCGCGGATGACCCCAGCCTGCACCCACACACCGCCAGCCTGGCCGAACTGGCCATGGCCGCCGCCCTGCTCTACCAGATCTCGGCCGACGCCCGTGCACACCAGCCCGGCCTGTCCGGCTGGCGCAGCGCCGGCAGCGCGCCCTGGCGTTTCGTCCTCAAGCAGGGCGAACACAAGCACAGCGTGGAGCTGGACGTGCTCTCCAGCGGCCCGCAAGCGCAGCTTCGCGTACGCCGGGGCGAGGAACAACTGTCCCTGCGCCTGCTGGCCAGCGACGGTCGCTGGCTGACCCTGGAATTGGACGGCGTGCGCCGTCGCCAGGCCTACCACATCGAAGGCGAGCACCTCTGGCTGTATGGTGAGCACGGCAACCTGGAATTGGTTGACGTCACTCACGAGCCGGCTGGCGGGCAGAACGCCGCCAGCAGTGGCGCGGTGAAGGCACCGATGGATGGCGCCATCGTCGACGTACTGGTCGCCGAGGGCGCCAGCGTGAGCAAGGGGCAACTGCTGGTGGTGCTGGAGGCGATGAAGATGGAGCATCCGCTCAAGGCTGGCGTCGATGGCATCGTCCGCCGCGTCGGCGTAAGTCAGGGCGATCAGGTGAAGAATCGCCAGTTGCTGGTGGAAATCGAAGCCGCCGAAGTTTGACCACATCACCGTGGGAGGGGCTTTAGCCGCGATGAACAACGCTCGCGGCTAAAGCGGATCGCCGCCCGGCCCTTCCCACGTCCCATACCAACAAGAAGGAGCACGCCCATGTCACTTTCCGGCAAGACCCTGTTCATCACCGGCGCCAGTCGTGGCATCGGCCGCGAAATCGCCCTCAAGGCCGCCGCCGATGGCGCCAACATCGTCATCGCGGCCAAGAGCGCCGAGCCGCACCCGAAACTCGAAGGCACCATCTTCAGCGTCGCCGCCGAGGTAGAAGCCGCCGGCGGCAAGGCGCTGGCCCTGCAGCTGGACGTGCGCGACGAACAGGCTGTGGCAACCGCCATGGCCCAGGCCGCCGAGCATTTCGGCGGCATCGATGCCCTGGTCAACAACGCCGGCGCAATCAAGCTGGTGGGCGTGGAGAAGCTTGAACCCAAGCGCTTCGACCTGATGTACCAGATCAACACCCGTGCGGTGATGGTCTGTAGCCAGGCGGCACTGCCCTATCTGAAGAAGAGCGCCGGCGGACATATCCTCAACCTCTCCCCGCCGCTGAACCTCGACGCCAAGTGGTTCGCCCAGCACGGCCCCTACACCGTCACCAAGTACGGCATGAGCATGCTTACCCTGGGCATGAGCGAGGAGTTCAAGAAGTACGGCATCAGCGTCAACTCGCTGTGGCCGAAGACCATGATCGCCACCGCCGCCATCGAATTCGAGCTGGGCAGCCGCGACGCCTTCAAGCGGGCACGCACCCCGGCGATCATGGCCGATGCGGCGCATGCGATCCTGAGTAGCGAAGGCCGCAGCCTCACCGGGCGCCTGCTGATCGACGAGGACATCCTGCGCGAACAGGGCGTCAGCGATTTCGAGCAGTACCGTTTCGATCCCGCTGGCGGCAGCCTGGTACCCGACCTGTTCGTTGATTGAAGCCTGGGATGCGTTGGCTTCGTAGCCCAATGAAATCCGGATCAAGAGCTGCGGGCAAGCGTACGAAGCTCTTCCTCAGCCCGCACCAAGATAAGCCGTGATCGCCCCGACAGCCGTCTGGAGATGCTGCTGATGGCTGAAGCCGGATGCCTTCAATGGCTTTAAGTCATGATCGGCAGCCTGCAGCCAGTGCAACTCGATGGCCGCTGACAGCTCGTAACCCGCGACGGTTTCCTTATTGCCCAATGTATCGCGCTCCCCCTGGATGATCAGCGTCGGCGTACGCAGCTCGGCGAGATGGGCCACTCGCGGTTTTTCCGGCTTGCCGGCGGCATAGAAGGGATAGCCCAGACAAATCAGCGCTGAGGCGCCGAACTCGTCAGCCAGCAGACTGGCCATACGCCCGCCCATGGATTTCCCGCCGACGGACAGCGGCCCTGAGACTCGTTGGCGCACCTGCGCATGCACTTCGCGCCATTGCTGCAGTAGTTGCGCCTGCGGATTGGGCGGGCGCTTGCGCCCATCCACCCGTCGCTGCGCCATATAGGCGAACTCGAAGCGCACCACACGCACGCCGCGTGCCGCCAAACCCTGAGCCATGGTCTGCATGAACGGACTGTCCATCGGCGCGCCGGCCCCGTGCGCGAGGATCAGCGTGCTCGATGCCGCCTGCGGCGGTTCGTCCCACAGCCAGGGTAGTCCCTGCTCACATTGACCGGCGTCAATAAACCCAGATGGCCCTTTGCTCATGCTTGCCTCGCGTCGATATCCGTGGTGTCCGTGGCTTGCTCATGCCTGCGTCTACCACAGTTATCGGCCGCTCTGCCATAACCGTGGATGGAAGCCCAGACATGAACACAACAACCCGCTGCGCCTATAACTACAGGGTGGTTCGCCAGTTCGCCATTATGACGGTGGTTTGGGGCATCGTCGGCATGGGACTCGGCGTATTCATCGCTGCCCAGCTGGCCTGGCCCGAACTTAACTTCAACCTGCCGTGGACCAGCTTCGGCCGTCTGCGCCCGCTGCATACCAATGCGGTGATCTTCGCTTTCGGTGGCTGCGCCCTGTTCGCCACCAGTTACTACGCGGTGCAACGCACCAGTCAGACCACGCTGTTCGCTCCGAAGCTGGCGGCCTTCACCTTCTGGGGCTGGCAAGCGGTCATCGTGCTCGCGGTGATCACCCTGCCGATGGGCTACACCAGCAGCAAAGAATACGCCGAGCTTGAGTGGCCAATCGATATCCTCCTGGGCATCGTCTGGATTACCTATGCCGTGGTGTTCTTCGGCACAGTCGCCAAGCGCAAGACCAAGCACATCTATGTGGGCAACTGGTTCTTCGGTGCGTTCATCCTCGTGACCGCCATGCTGCACATCGTCAACAGCGCCGCCATGCCGGTGAGCCTGTTCAAGTCGTACTCGGCTTATGCCGGCGCGACCGACGCGATGATCCAGTGGTGGTACGGCCACAACGCCGTGGGCTTCTTCCTGACCACCGGCTTCCTGGGCATGATGTACTACTTCGTACCCAAGCAGGCCGAGCGTCCGATCTACTCGTATCGCCTGTCCATCGTGCACTTCTGGGCGCTAATCACACTGTACATCTGGGCCGGTCCGCACCACTTGCACTACACGGCCCTGCCGGACTGGGCGCAGTCCCTGGGCATGGTCATGTCGGTGATCCTGCTGGCACCAAGCTGGGGCGGTATGATCAACGGCATGATGAGCCTGTCCGGTGCCTGGCATAAGCTGCGTACCGACCCGATCCTGCGGTTCCTGGTCGTGTCGCTGGCGTTCTACGGCATGTCCACCTTCGAAGGTCCGATGATGGCCATCAAGACGGTCAATGCGCTGTCCCACTACACCGACTGGACCATCGGCCACGTACACGCCGGCGCTCTGGGTTGGGTAGCGATGATCTCCATCGGCTCGCTGTATCACCTGATTCCCAAGGTGTTCGGCCGTGAGCAGATGCACAGCATCGCGCTGATCAACACCCACTTCTGGCTGGCCACCATCGGCACCGTGCTGTACATCGCCTCGATGTGGGTCAACGGCATCACCCAGGGCCTGATGTGGCGTGCAGTCAACGAAGACGGTACCCTCACCTACTCCTTCGTCGAGTCGCTGGAAGCCAGCCATGTCGGATTCGTGGTACGGGTGATCGGTGGTGCAATCTTCTTCGCCGGCATGCTGCTGATGGCCTGGAACGTCTGGCTGACCGTACGTAGCGCGAAATCCACCGAGATGGAAGCCGCTGCGCAGTTCTCGGTAGAAGGAGCCCACTGATGAAACACGAAATTCTCGAGAAGAACATCGGCCTGATGGCCCTGGTGATGATCCTGGCGGTCAGCATCGGCGGCCTGACGCAGATCGTCCCGCTGTTCTTCCAGGACGTCACCAACGAGCCGGTCGATGGCCTCAAGCCCTACACCGCGCTGCAACTGGAAGGCCGCGACATTTACATCCGCGAGGGCTGCGTCGGCTGCCATTCGCAGATGATCCGCCCGTTCCGCGCCGAGACCGAGCGCTACGGCCACTACTCCGTCGCCGGCGAAAGCGTCTGGGATCACCCCTTCCTGTGGGGCTCCAAGCGCACCGGCCCGGACCTGGCCCGCGTCGGCGGTCGCTACTCGGACGAGTGGCATCGCGCCCACCTGTACAACCCGCGCAACGTCGTGCCGGAGTCGATCATGCCCGCCTACCCCTGGCTGGTCGAACAGAGCCTCGATGGCAAGGACACGGCCAAGAAGATGAGCGCCTTGCGCACATTGGGCGTGCCCTACAGCGAAGAAGACATCGCCGGCGCCAGCGACGCGGTCAAGGGCAAGAGCGAGATGGATGCTCTGGTCGCCTACCTGCAGGTGCTTGGCACCGCCGTGAAGAACAAGAGGTGAGCGCCATGTTCGAGCTTATCGATATCGGCACCCTGCGCGGTCTGGGCAGCGCACTGGTTCTGATCGCCTTCACCGCCGTTACCCTCTGGGCTTATAGCGGCAAGCGCCGCGACGCCTTCGTCGAGGCCGCCAACCTGCCCTTCGCCGATGAGTCCAAGCCCGCCGTTTCGAGGACCCAAGCATGACCACCTTCTGGAGTTGGTACATCACCCTGCTGACCGTTGGTTCGCTGGTTGCGCTGTTCTGGCTGATTTTCGCCACCCGCAAGGGCGAAGTTCACAAGAACCCCACCGAGCAGACCATGGGCCACTCTTTCGATGGCATCGAGGAGTACGACAACCCGCTGCCCAAGTGGTGGTTCATGTTGTTCGTCGGCACCCTGGTGTTTTCCGTGGCTTACCTGCTGCTGTATCCGGGCCTGGGTAACTTCAAGGGACTGCTGCCGGGCTATGAGGATGGCTGGACCCAGGTCAACCAGTGGCAGCGCGAAATGGATCGCGCCGATGAGCTGTACGGCCCGATTTTCGCCAAATATGCCGCCATGCCCATCGAGGAAGTGGCCAAGGACGAGCGCGCGCTGAAAATGGGCGGTCGCCTGTTCGCCTCCAACTGCTCGGTGTGCCATGGCTCGGATGCCAAGGGCAGCTACGGCTTCCCCAACCTGACGGACAACAGCTGGCGCTGGGGCGGTGAGCCGGAAACCATCAAAGCCTCCATCATGCATGGCCGCATGGGCGTAATGCCGGCACAAGGCCCGATGATCGGCGAAGATGGCGTGCGTAACGTCGCGGCCTATGTGCTCACCGAACTGGGTGGTCGTGAGCTGCCCGAGGGCACGGAAGCGGACATCGCCGCCGGCAAGCAGATCTTCTCCACCCTCTGCGCCGCCTGCCATACCCCTGCCGGCACCGGCATGCCGATGATGGGCGCACCGGATCTGACTCAACCCAGCGCGTTCATCTACGGCAGCAGCTTCGCCCAACTGCAACAGACCATTCGCTATGGTCGCAGCGGCAACATGCCGGCTCAGGGTGATTTTCTCGGTAACGACAAGGCTCACCTGCTGGCCGCTTACGTGCTCAAGCTGAGCCAGGGCGAAGACAAGTAATCCACGGCTTTACCGGCGACCGCAGCAAGGTCGCCGGCTCCCTCCTTATATAAGTGTGCGACCCAATGTCGCACCTACCGACCAATAGCCCTGCAACCTCCTTGATCTGGGCTAAGCTGCTTTTCAGTCGCCACCTGCCACAACTCCAAGGCGATCCATTCTTAGCGCTGCGCAAAATGATTGCGCCAAAAGCACACAGAGCCGCTCCCCGGGTCGACTCGAACGCCCCGTGAAACGCTCTGAAACCCGGTTCGCGTCGGTATGTTGCGTTGCAATGGCTACCTGCTTTCTCCATACTTGCCGCCGATTTTTGCCCCATAAAACTCCATTAACCGTGGAACCCCTAGCATGAGCACAGCAATCAGTCAGACTGCTTATAACTATAAGGTGGTCCGCCAGTTCGCCATTATGACGGTGATCTGGGGGGTCATTGGGATGGGTCTAGGCGTGTTCATCGCCGCACAACTCGTGTGGCCGGAACTAAACCTTGGCCTGCCGTGGACCAGCTTCGGCCGTCTGCGTCCGCTTCATACCAACGCGGTGATCTTCGCCTTCGGCGGATGCGCACTGTTCGCGACCTCGTACTACGTGGTCCAGCGCACCTGTCAAACGCGCCTGATTTCCGACGGTCTGGCTGCCTTCACCTTCTGGGGCTGGCAAGCGGTCATCGTGCTCGCGGTGATCACCCTGCCGATGGGCTACACCAGCAGCAAAGAATACGCCGAGCTTGAGTGGCCAATCGATATCCTCCTGGGCATCGTCTGGATTACCTATGCCGTGGTGTTCTTCGGCACAGTCGCCAAGCGCAAGACCAAGCACATCTATGTGGGCAACTGGTTCTTCGGTGCGTTCATCCTCGTGACCGCCATGCTGCACATCGTCAACAGCGCCGCCATGCCGGTGAGCCTGTTCAAGTCGTACTCGGCTTATGCCGGCGCGACCGACGCGATGATCCAGTGGTGGTACGGCCACAACGCCGTGGGCTTCTTCCTGACCACCGGCTTCCTGGGCATGATGTACTACTTCGTACCCAAGCAGGCCGAGCGTCCGATCTACTCGTATCGCCTGTCCATCGTGCACTTCTGGGCGCTAATCACACTGTACATCTGGGCCGGTCCGCACCACTTGCACTACACGGCCCTGCCGGACTGGGCGCAGTCCCTGGGCATGGTCATGTCGGTGATCCTGCTGGCACCAAGCTGGGGCGGTATGATCAACGGCATGATGAGCCTGTCCGGTGCCTGGCATAAGCTGCGTACCGACCCGATCCTGCGGTTCCTGGTCGTGTCCCTGGCGTTCTACGGCATGTCCACCTTCGAAGGTCCGATGATGGCCATCAAGACGGTCAATGCGCTGTCCCACTACACCGACTGGACCATCGGCCACGTACACGCCGGCGCTCTGGGTTGGGTAGCGATGATCTCCATCGGCTCGCTGTATCACCTGATTCCCAAGGTGTTCGGCCGTGAGCAGATGCACAGCATCGCGCTGATCAACACCCACTTCTGGCTGGCCACCATCGGCACCGTGCTGTACATCGCCTCGATGTGGGTCAACGGCATCACCCAGGGCCTGATGTGGCGTGCAGTCAACGAAGACGGTACCCTCACCTACTCCTTCGTCGAGTCGCTGGAAGCCAGCCATGCAGGCTATGTCGTACGCATGATCGGCGGCGCCTTCTTCGTCGCCGGCATGCTGCTGATGGCCTACAACACCTACCGCACCGTGCGTGCCGCCAAGCCGGCTGAATACGAAGCGGCTGCGCAGATTCCCGCCGGAGTAGCTCACTGATGAAACACGAAATCATCGAGAAGAATATCGGCCTGATGGCACTGCTGATGGTGATTGCCGTCAGCATCGGTGGCCTGACCCAGATCGTCCCGCTGTTCTTCCAGGACGTCACCAACGAGCCGGTGGAAGGCCTCAAGCCCTACACCGCGATGCAACTGGAAGGTCGCGATATCTACATCCGTGAAGGCTGCGTTGGCTGCCATTCGCAGATGATCCGTCCGTTCCGCGCCGAGACCGAGCGATACGGTCACTATTCGGTTGCCGGTGAGAGCGTCTGGGATCACCCCTTCCTGTGGGGCTCCAAGCGTACCGGCCCGGACCTGGCCCGCGTCGGCGGCCGTTACTCGGACGAGTGGCATCGCGCCCACCTGTACAACCCGCGCAACGTCGTGCCCGAGTCGAAGATGCCCGCCTACCCGTGGCTGGTGGAGAACAAGCTCGACGGTCGCGACACTGCCAAAAAGATGGAAGTCCTGCGTGGCTTAGGCGTCCCGTACACCGACGAGGATATCGCCGGCGCTCGCGATGCCGTGAAAGGCAACACCGAAATGGACGCGCTGATCGCGTACCTGCAGGTTCTCGGCACTTCCATCAAGAACAAACGGTAAGACGCTATGGACATCGAGATGATTCGCGGCATCGGCACGGCGGTGGTGTTCATCGCCTTCATCGGCGTAGTGCTCTGGGCATACAGCAGCAAGCGCAAGTCCAGCTTCGACGAAGCTGCCAACCTGCCCTTCGCCGACGATCCCAAGCCCGAGTCCAAGCGCGATCAGGACTCTTCCAGGAGCAATAACCAATGACCACGTTCTGGAGTTGGTACGTAACCATTCTGTCTCTGGGCACCATCTTCGCCCTGACCTGGCTGATCTTCGGCACCCGCAAGGGCCAGCGCCAGGAGACTACCGAGGAAACCGTCGGGCACAGCTTCGACGGCATCGAGGAGTATGACAACCCGCTGCCGAAGTGGTGGTTCATGCTGTTCGTCGCCACCATCGTCTTCGCCCTCGGCTACCTCGCCCTGTATCCGGGCCTGGGTAACTTCAAAGGTCTGCTGCCGGGCTACGACTACGTCGACAGCAAGAAGCAAACGCCTTTCACTGCTGGCGTGCAGATCGCTGACGGCTCCATGCGCTACTCTGGCTGGACCGGCGTGCACCAGTGGGAGAAGGAAATGGCGCGTGCCGATGAGCAATACGGCCCGCTGTTCGCCAAGTACGCTGCCATGCCGATCGAGGAAGTGGCCAAGGATGAGCAGGCCCTGAAAATGGGTGGCCGCCTGTTCGCTTCCAACTGCTCGGTTTGCCACGGTTCCGATGCCAAGGGCAGCTACGGCTTCCCCAACCTGACCGACAACGAATGGCGCTGGGGTGGCGAGCCGGAAGACATCAAGACCTCGATCCTCAAGGGCCGTCAGGGCGCGATGCCGGCTCAAGGCCCGGCCATCGGCGAAGACGGTGTACGCAACGTCGCCGCCTACGTGCTCACCGAACTGGCCGGTCGTGAACTGCCGGAAGGCGTAGAAGCGGATATCGAAGCGGGCCAGAAGGTTTTCGCCGGCACCTGCTTCGCCTGCCACGGTGCAGACGGCAAGGGCATGGCCGCCATGGGTGCGCCGAACCTGACTAACCCGGCTGCGTTCATCTACGGCAGCAGCTACGCGCAGCTGCAGCAGACCATTCGTTACGGTCGTCACGGCAACATGCCAGCCCAAGAAGAGTTCCTCGGCAACGACAAGGTGCACTTGCTGGCAGCCTACGTGTACAGCCTGTCGCATCAGACTCAAGAGCAGTAAGCGCACAACGACACTTTTGACAAGGGTCAATGAACGCCCGGGTCGCGACTGCTGGTCGCACCCGGGCGTTGTCTTTCAGGCGTACCATATAGCGACCGTGAATTGACCCTGACCGGCACGCATCGGCCCGGGCTGCCACCCACCGCTTTGGTATGCATTGATGAGCGAACAGATACCCGTCCAGGACGTCACCCCTCCTTCCTCTGCCAAGAATGCCGGCGTCGATCTCTACGCCAGCCGCGAGAAGATCTACACTCGAGCGTTCACTGGCCTGTATCGTAATCTGCGACTCGCTGGCGGCGCCCTGCTCTTCCTGCTGTTCTTCGGCACCGTCTGGCTGAACTGGGAAGGCCGCCAGGCGGTGTGGTGGAATCTGCCGGAGCGCAAGTTCCACATCTTCGGCGCCACCTACTGGCCGCAGGACTTCATGCTGCTGTCCTGGCTGCTGATCATCTGCGCCTTCGGCCTGTTCTTCATCACCGTGTTCGCCGGGCGTGTCTGGTGCGGCTACACCTGCCCGCAAAGCGTATTCACCTGGGTCTTCATGTGGGCGGAGAAGGTCACCGAGGGTGACCGCAACCAGCGCATGAAGCTGGACAAGCAGCCCATGAGCGGCGCGAAACTCGGGCGCAAGGCGGCCAAGCACGGTATCTGGGTTGGCGTCTCGCTGCTCACAGCGATCACCTTCGTCGGCTATTTCACGCCCATACGCGAGCTGGTAATCGAGATCTTCACCGGCCAGGCCAGTGGCTGGGCCTATTTCTGGATCGGCTTCTTCACCCTCGCCACCTACGGCAACGCCGGTTACCTGCGCGAGCAGGTGTGTATCTACATGTGCCCCTACGCACGCTTCCAGAGCGTGATGTTCGACCAGGACACCCTGATCGTCTCCTACGACCCACGTCGTGGCGAGTTGCGTGGTCCGCGCAAGAAGGACGCCGATTACAAGGCCCAGGGCCTAGGTGATTGCATCGACTGCAAAATGTGCGTGCAGGTCTGCCCGACCGGCATCGATATCCGCGACGGCCTGCAGATCGAGTGCATCGGCTGCGCCGCCTGCATCGACGCCTGTGACGACATCATGGACAGGATGAACTATCCCAAGGGGCTGATCAGCTACACCACTGAACACAACCTGTCCGGCCAGAAGACCCGTCTGCTGCGCCCGCGCCTGATCGGGTACGCTGTCGCGCTGGTCGCCATGATCGGCCTGTTCGCCTGGGCCGTGGCCAATCGCCCGCTGGTGGAGCTGGATGTACTCAAGGACCGCGTGCTGTTCCGTGAGAACGAGCGCGGTCATATCGAGAACGTCTACACCCTGAAGATCATGAACAAGGCGCAGCGCGACATGACCTACGTGATCACTGCCGACGGCCTCGACGGCCTGGTCTACGAAGGCAAGCGCGAAGTGCGGGCCCTGGCTGGCGAGGTGTATTCCTTCCCGGTCGAGCTGTCCATCGCGCCGGAAAAGCTACCGTCGAGCACCAACAACATCGTCTTCCACGTACAATCCGCGGATGACCCCAGCATCAAGAACGACGCCGACAGCCGCTTCATCGGCCCAAGCCTCCACTAACAACGGAAAACGCATGAGCGAACACACCCCATCGCCAGTCAAACCCTGGTACAAGCAGTTCTGGCCCTGGTTCATCCTGTTCCTGCTGGGCTACTCGGTAGTGCATGGCCTGACCCTGCTGACCATCGCCACGAAGAATCCGCCAGGGCTGATCTCCGACGACTATTACGATGTCGGCAAGGGCATCAACCAGTCGCTGGAGCGCGAAAAATTGGCCGAGCGCCTGCAACTGCATGGCAAGCTGGTGCTGGACAACACCACCGGCGTCGCCACCCTGTCGCTGGAGGGCAACAGCAGACCGCAGCAGATCGTGCTCAACCTGATCTCGCCGACCCAGCCGGAGCGTGACCGCCGGGTGATCCTGCAACCCACTGCTGACGGTCACTACCGTGGGCAGATGGTCGATGAAGTCAGCGGTCGCCGCTTCGTCGAATTGCTCGGCCAGGAAGGCAGCCAGAACTGGCGCCTGTTCGAGGAAGAAACCATCGCCGATGGCCAGACCATCATGATCGGTGACAATCCCTCCTACTGACCCTGCCGATGCCCGCCCCTACTCCCTGCTATCACTGTGGCCTGCCGGTGCCCGCCGGCAGCCAGTTCCGTGCCGACGTGCTCGGCCAGACCCGCGAAATGTGCTGCCCCGGCTGTCAGGCCGTGGCCGAAGCCATCGTTGCCGGTGGCCTGGAGCATTACTACAGCCATCGCAGCGAGAACGCGGCCAACCCGCAGGCACTGCCCGCCGCCCTGCCGGATGAACTGGCGCTGTATGACCGTAGCGATGTGCAGCAGCCCTTCGTCCAGCACGAAGGCGAACTGAGCGAAACCCAATTGCTGATCGAAGGCATCAGTTGCGCGGCCTGCGGCTGGCTGATCGAGAAGCACCTGCGCGGCGTGCCGGGCGTGGCCGAAGCGCACCTGAACCTGTCCAACCATCGCCTGCAGGTGCGCTGGCAGGACAGCCAGATCGCCCTGAGCAAGCTGCTCGCCGAACTGCGCCGCATCGGTTACGCCGCCCACCCCTGGCGCGCCGACGAGGCGGCAGAGCGCATGGCCGCGGAAAACCGCCGGCGCATGCGCGAGCTGGGCGTGGCCGGGTTGTTGTGGATGCAGGTGATGATGGCGACCATGGCCACCTGGCCGGAATTCAACATCGACCTGTCGCCGGAGCTGGACAAGATCCTGCGCTGGACCAGCCTGTTCCTCACCACGCCTATCGTCTTCTACTGCTGCGGGCAGTTCTTCCGCGGTGCTCTGCGCGACCTGCGTACCCGCCATCTGACCATGGATGTCTCGGTCTCGCTGGCCATCGGCGGTGCCTACGTGGCCGGCATCTGGTCGACCATCACCGGCCAGGGCGAACTGTATTTCGACGCCGTGGGCATGTTCGCGCTGTTCCTGCTCGCCGGCCGCTACCTGGAGCGCCGCGCCCGAGAACGCACGGCCGCCGCCACCGCACAAATGGTCAAACTGCTCCCAGCCTCCTGCCTGCGCCTGGACGCCGACGGTCAGAGCCAGCGCATTCTGCTGCGCGAACTGCAGGTCGGCGAACAGGTGCTGGTGCAGCCCGGCTCGCTGATTCCCGCTGACGGGCGCATCCTTGCCGGCCAGTCCAGCGTCGATGAGTCACTGCTGACGGGTGAATACCTGCCTCAGGCACGCGGCATCGGCGACGGCGTCACTGCCGGCACGCTGAATGTCGAAGGCCCGCTGACCGTCGAGGTGCAGGCGCTGGGCGATGCCACGCGCCTGTCGGCCATCGTCCGCCTGCTGGAACGCGCGCAGAGTGAAAAACCGCGCCTGGCAGAGATCGCCGACCGCGTCTCGCAATGGTTTCTGTTGTTCATCCTCGTGGCTGCTGCCGTGGTCGGCTACGCCTGGTGGGAGATCGACTCCAGCCGCGCTTTCTGGGTCGTGCTCGCCCTGCTCGTGGCCACCTGCCCCTGCGCCCTGGCCCTGGCCACCCCGACTGCGCTGACCACCGCCACCGGCACCCTGCATAAACTGGGCATGCTACTGACCCGCGGCCATGTGCTCGAAGGCCTGAACCAGATCGACACCCTGGTGCTGGACAAGACCGGTACGCTGACCGAAGGCCGCCTGACGCTCAAGGCCATCCATCCGCTGCGCGATCTCGACCAGGGCGATTGCCTGGCGCTGGCCGCCGCACTGGAAAACCGTTCGGAACACCCCATCGCCCGTGCGTTCAGCCAAGCACCTCGCGCAGCGCAGTCTGTCGACAGCCATCCCGGGCAAGGCCTGCAGGGCCTGGTCGATGGCCGCCTGCTGCGCATCGGCGAGGCCAGCTTCGTTTGCGCCCTGAGCGGCCAGGCCGTACCAGCGATTGCCAGCGAGCACGGCCAATGGCTGCTGCTGGGCGACGAACAGGGGCCACTGGCCTGGTTCGTCCTCGACGACCGCCTGCGTGAAGACGCGCCGGACCTGATCGCCGCCGCCCGCAGCCGTGGCTGGCATATCCATCTGCTGTCTGGCGACAGCTCGCCGATGGTGGCCGAAGTAGCCCGTCAACTGGGCATCGAAGATGCCCGTGGCGGCCTGACTCCGGATGCCAAACTGGTGGTACTCAAACAGCTGCACAGCGAAGGCCGCCGCGTGCTGATGCTTGGCGATGGCGTCAACGACGTACCGGTGCTGGCGGCTGCCGATATCAGCGTGGCCATGGGCTCGGCCTCCGACCTGGCGAAAACCAGCGCCGACGCCGTGTTGCTGTCGAACCGCCTGAGCAGCCTGGTCGATGGCCTGAAGCTGGCCAAGCGCACGCGCCGTATCATCATCGAGAACCTGGCCTGGGCGACGCTGTACAATGGCCTGGTACTGCCCTTCGCCGCCCTGGGCTGGATCACGCCGATCTGGGCGGCCGTGGGCATGTCGCTCAGCTCGCTGTTGGTGGTGCTCAACGCCCTGCGCCTGAGCCACACCCCAAACATGTAGGAGCGAGCTCTGCTCGCGAACCGCTTCTTCGCTCGCGATGCTCGCTCCTCCCCAGACGCCTCCATGGAGACCGCATGTCCGCCCTCTACATCCTGATCCCCGTCGCCATCGGCCTGGTCGGTTTCGCCATCTGGCTGTTCTTCTGGGCGGTGGACAGCGGCCAGTACGACGACCTCGACGGGCCGGCACACAGCATTCTGTTCGACGACGAAGACCCATTGCACAAGGCTGGCGTCGAACAGGTCGAAGAGCAGAACAGGCAGGACAAGCCCGATGCCTGAACTGGCGCCACTGCTGGTATCGGCGCTGGTTCTCGGCCTGCTCGGCGGCGGCCATTGCCTGGGCATGTGCGGCGGCCTGATGGGCGCCCTGACCCTGGCGATTCCCCCCGAACAACGCAGCAGACGCCTGCAACTGCTATTGGCCTACAACCTCGGGCGCATCCTCAGCTACGCGCTGGCAGGCTTGCTCCTTGGGCTGGCCGGCTGGGTCGTGGCCGGCAGCCAGGCCGAGGTCATCATGCGCACGCTGGCGGCGCTGCTGCTGATCGCCATGGGTCTTTATCTCGCCGGCTGGTGGAGCGGCCTGACGCGCATCGAAGCACTGGGCCGTGGCCTGTGGCGACACATTCAACCCCTGACACGCCGCTTCATGCCGGTCACAAGCATCCCCAAGGCAGTGGTGCTGGGTAGTCTCTGGGGCTGGCTGCCGTGTGGCCTGGTTTACAGCACCCTGCTGTGGGCCTCCAGCCAGGGCAATGCCGTCAACAGTGCCCTGCTGATGCTGGCCTTTGGCCTGGGCACCTGGCCGGTGCTGCTGGCCACCGGTCTGGCGGCAGAACGCATCACCGCGCTACTGCGCAAACGCGGCGTGCGCATGGCGGGTGGCCTGCTGGTCATCCTGTTCGGCATCTGGACCCTGCCCGGCCCACACCAGCACTGGCTGATGGGGCACTGAGGCGTAGCCGGATGTAATCCGGGAGCAAGGTACCCAGCATCCCCGGATTTCATTGGGCTACGCCGCGACAACACCTCCAGTGCTCAACGTGCCCTTGATTCAGGTCAAGGCTGCCACCTACGTGCATCCCTAGACTGGCCACACAGCCTGTCCAGGATTATTCCCCATGCTCAAAGCCATCCAGTGGGACGCCGACCTGATCCGCCGCTACGATCTCGCCGGCCCGCGCTACACCTCCTACCCGACTGCCGTGCAGTTTCACGACGATATCGGCCCGTTCGACCTGCTGCACGCTCTGCGCGACAGCCGCAAGGCCGGACGCCCGTTGTCGCTGTACGTGCACGTGCCGTTCTGCGCGCACATCTGCTACTACTGCGCCTGCAATAAAGTCATCACCAAGGATCGTGGCCGCGCCTTGCCTTATCTGGAAAAGCTCGAGCGGGAAATCGAGATCATCAGCCGCTACATCGATCGCAACCAGCCAATCGAGCAACTGCATTTCGGTGGCGGCACGCCAACCTTCCTCAGCCATGACGAGCTGCGCCGCCTGATGCAGCACCTGCGCCAGCACTTCAACCTGCTGGATGACGATTCCGGCGATTACAGCATCGAGATCGATCCGCGCGAGGCCGACTGGTCGACCATGGGCCTGCTGCGCGAACTGGGCTTCAACCGTGTCAGCCTGGGCGTGCAGGATCTCGATCCCGAGGTGCAACGCGCGGTCAACCGCCTGCAAACCCTGGAGGAAACCCGCGCCATCGTCGAGGCAGCGCGCACCCTGCAGTTTCGCTCGGTAAACATCGACCTGATCTACGGCCTGCCCAAGCAAACGCCTGAGCGCTTCGCCCGCACCGTGGCCGAAATCATCGCCCTGCAGCCGGATCGTCTGTCGCTGTTCAACTACGCGCACCTGCCCGAACGCTTCATGCCGCAACGGCGCATCAGCGCCGATGACCTGCCCAGCCCGGCGGACAAGCTGGCCATGCTGCAGGCCAGCATCGAGCAGCTGACCCGCGCCGGCTATCGCTACATCGGCATGGATCACTTCGCCCTGCCCGACGATGAACTGGCCATCGCTCAGGAAGAAGGCACGCTGCAACGCAACTTCCAGGGCTACACCACCCACGGCCACTGCGACCTGATCGGCCTGGGCGTATCCGCCATCAGCCAGATCGGCGATCTGTACAGCCAGAACGACAGCGATATCACCAGTTATCAGCAGACCCTGGGCAACGGCCAACTGGCAACTCGTCGAGGCCTGCATTGCAATGCCGACGACCGCCTGCGTCGCGCCGTGATTCAGCAACTGATCTGCCATTTCGAACTGCGCTTCGCCGACATCGAGCAAACGCATGGCGTGGTGTTCCGTGATTATTTCTGCGCCCTATGGCCCGAACTGGAGCAACTCGCGGCTGACGGCCTGATCAGTCTCGACGCTCAGGGTATTGAAGTGCGTCCGGCCGGGCGCCTACTGGTGCGTTCGCTGTGCATGCTGTTCGATCGCTATCTCAACGATCAGGTGCGCCAGCGTTTTTCTCGGGTGATCTGAACACGAGCAGCCTGCGCCAGTGACGGAACGCCGTCACTGGCTGGCATATCACCCCATCGCCAGCGTGGCGGCGCTCTGCATCTGCTCATTCGACAGGCCGTTCTCACGCATGAGCTTGATCAGGTTGGCATTGGCCGCAGTCAATGCGCTGTTGAGCGACGCCAGCTCGGTCTGCAGCCCTTCCAACTGCTGACGCTTGCCCTCGGCGTCAAGCCTCTGGTCGCTCATGACGGCCTCGATCTGCGCCTGCTTCTCGACGATCTGCGCACGCAACTCGCGGATCATCTTGAGCAGATCCCTGATCGCCTGAGGCAGGTCGCTATCGTCGATATCTTGATGCTTCTCAGACCTGGTCGACATGCCCTTGCCCAGCTCGGACAGGCTCACGCGCAATCCTTCGCGACTCTCCTGCGCAGTTCGTTCAGCCGTGCTGAACTGTCGTTGAACACCCTGAGCCAGATTGTTCAGTGAACCCAGCGAAGCGATGCGCATTACCTTGCTCCCTGCCTTGATCTATCATGTCAGGGTCACATCGGCAGACCGGGATCAAACTTGGGCAAGCAGTCAGGCTTGCATAGCTGGTCGCAAACCCGCCCCTGCTGTACCCTAAGCGCCATTGCGTATCTATAAGGAGGTTGAACGATGTCCGAGAGCATCAAGCTGCACAAGCAGCATCAAGCCCATTGCAAGGATTGCAGCCTGGCCAGCCTGTGCCTGCCGCTCTCGCTGAACATGGAAGACATGGACGCCCTCGACGACATCGTCAAGCGTGGTCGGCCGCTGAAAAAAGGCGAATTCCTGTTCCGTCAGGGTGACTCCTTCGGCTCCGTATTCGCCGTACGCTCCGGTGCGCTGAAGACCTTCAGCCTGAGCGATGGCGGTGAGGAGCAGATAACCGGCTTCCACCTGCCCAGCGAGCTGGTCGGCCTGTCAGGGGTCGACGGCGAGCGCTACCCGGTATCGGCACAGGCGCTGGAAACCACCTCGGCCTGCGAGATTCCCTTCGAGCGCCTCGACGACCTGGCCCTGCAGCTGCCGCAACTGCGGCGCCAGCTGATGCGCATCATGAGTCGTGAAATACGTGACGATCAGCAGATGATGCTGTTGCTGTCGAAGAAGACCGCGGACGAACGTATCGCCACCTTCCTGGTCAACCTCTCCGCCCGCTTCCGCGCCCGTGGTTTCTCGGCCAACCAGTTCCGCCTGGCCATGTCGCGTAACGAAATTGGTAACTATTTGGGCCTTGCGGTGGAGACGGTGTCTCGCGTATTTACCCGCTTCCAACAGAACAAGCTGCTCGAAGCCGAAGGCAAGGAAGTGCACATTCTCGACCCGATCGAACTGTGTGCTCTGGCCGGCGGCAATCTCGACGTTTGAGTTCGCACGAGTTCGCGGGCTCAACGCATTAGGACCCCACGATGATCTTTGACGAATTCAGCATCAAGACCCTGATCCGCCCGGTACCGGACTTCCCCAAGCCGGGCGTCATCTTTCGCGACATCACCCCGCTGTTCCAGTCGCCGCGCGCCCTGCGCATGGTCGCCGACAGCTTCATCCAGCGTTACGTGGAGGCCGAATTCAGTCACATCGGCGCCATGGACGCACGCGGTTTCCTGATCGGCTCGATCATCGCCTACGAATTGAACAAGCCCCTGGTGCTGTTTCGCAAGCAGGGCAAACTGCCGGCTGACGTGCTCAGCGAGGGCTACCAGACCGAATATGGCGAAGCCTTCCTCGAAGTGCACAGCGACAGTCTCTGCGAAGGCGATTCGGTGCTGATCTTCGATGACCTGATCGCTACCGGCGGCACCCTGATCGCCGCAGCCAACCTGGTGCGACGCATGCGCGCCACGGTGTTCGAGGCCGCCGCGATCATCGACCTGCCTGAGCTGGGTGGTTCGCAGAAACTGCAGGATGCCAATATCCCGGTTTACACCCTGACTGCCTTCGCGCTAGACGACCGCTGAGTGCCTCCAGCCCGGCAGTCGTCCGGGCTATCGCATAGACCTCCACTGAAAACCGCCATGCCTGAACTCGACCCGAACCAATCCCATGCCAACTGGCGCCTGCACCTAGCCCAGATCATGGACGGCAAAGCCGTACAGCGCCTGGTCACCGTGCTGATTCTGCTCAACGCCGCCATTCTCGGCCTGCTGACCTTCAAGGAAACCGTAGACCAGTGGGGCTGGCTGCTGCTGCCACTGGATGCCGCGATCCTCGCCTGCTTCGTCGCCGAACTGGCGCTGCGCTTCGCTGCCCGCGGTGTTGCGCTGCTGCGTGACCCTTGGACCATATTCGACTGCATCGTCGTCGGCATCGCCTTGGTACCAGCGAGCGGCCCCTTCGCCGTGCTGCGCGCCCTGCGCGTACTCCGTGTGCTACGCCTGGTGTCGATCAACCCGAGCATGCGCAAGGTGGTCCAAGCGCTGCTCTCATCACTGCCAGGCATGGGCAGCATCATCATGTTGATGGGACTGATCCTCTACGTATCCGCGGTCATGGCCACGCAACTGTTCGGCGAACGCTTTCCCGAGTGGTTCGGCAGCCTGACCACCAGCCTCTATTCGCTGTTCCAGATGATGACCCTGGACAGTTGGTCGAGTGGCACCGTGAGGCCGATCATGGAGGTGTATCCGCTGGCCTGGCTGTTCTTCATCCCGTACTTGCTGATTGCCACCTTTATGATGCTCAACCTGTTCATCGCAGTGATCGTCAATTCCATGCAGGATGCTCAGCCCCCCAGCGCCGAAGAGCAGGAACAGAGCCGGCGCGATCAGGCCATACTCGACGAACTCAAGGCACTGCGCACGGAAATCGCCGAATTGCGGCGAAACTCCTGAGATAAACGTTACTACAGCGGAACAACCCTGTTACTCAGTCGCAGCTCCATCCCCGTCTCCAACCTCGTCACCCGCCTTAAGTTGGCGGCGCTCAGCGCCCGCACGCCCGATAGTCACGTATGCGCTCCATAGACCCCATCTTCAACTGACCTCTCCGTATCCCGGATGCTGGGCTCCCTATTTTCCCGTGGAGTTCCGTCATGATGCGTCCCGACGCCAAAGTGCAGAAGGTCTATCTCTACCCAAAGCCCGTCGACTTCCGCAAATCCATCAACGGACTGGCCGCGCTGGTCGAGCTGGACATCAAGGTGGAGGTGTTCAACCCGGTGCTGTTCGTGTTCCTCAATCGCACGCGCAGCCAGGTCAAGATTCTTTACTGGGAGCGCAATGGCTTCTGCCTGTGGCTCAAGCGACTGGAAGCCGAGCGTTTCAAGACCAACCCCGATGCCGGTGACGAGGCCATTGAGCTGACGGTCGACGAGCTGAACTGGCTGCTCGACGGTATCGACCTGTGGCGTAACCGTCCGCATCAGGTTCTGACGCCGCGTTACGTGGCCTGAGCCGGTATAATCCGGCGCCATGAAATTTGGCGCCGACAATCTTCCCGACGATCCCGTCCTGCTCAAGGCTCTGATTCTGCAGTTGCAGGAAGAGAACGCCTTGCTGCGCCACAAGCTGTTCTCGCCCAAGTCCGAGCGCAGCCCTGAAGATGCCGACTCGCCGCAGTTGGCCATGTTCAACGAGGTCGAAGAGCTGATCGAAGCGGCCGCTGCGCCAAGCGAAGCCGAAGCCGAAGCCGAAGCCGAAGCCGAAGAAGTCGTTGCGCCGGTCAAGCGCCGTGGCAAACGCAAGCCGCTGCCGGCCAACCTGCCGCGTGTGGAGGTCATCCATGAGCTACCCGAGCATGAGCGCACCTGCGCCTGCGGTGCCTGCAAGCAGGTGATCGGCGAGGAGACCAGCGAGCAGCTGGAGATCATCCCGATGCAGGTGCGGGTCATCCGCCACATCCGCAAGACCTATGCCTGCAAGGCCTGTGAAACCGCGCCGGTCACCGCCGACAAGCCGGCCCAACTGATCGAGAAGAGCCTGGCCAGCCCCAGCGTGCTGGCGATGCTGCTGACCACCAAGTACGCCGACGGCATCGAGCGTGACCTGAAGGACGCTGACCATAACGAACGCCTCGACGTCCGCCAGCAACGCAGCCAGCCCCTGATCGACCAACTCAAGGCCTGGCTGGACAAAACCCAACCGCAGGTCGCTGGGCAGACGGCCCTGGGCAAGGCGGTAAACTACTTGGCCAGAAACTGGAGCAGGCTGGTGCGCTACATCGAAGGCGGGCATCTACCGATCGACAACAACCGCGCCGAGAACGCCATCCGTCCCTTCGTCATCGGCCGCAAGAACTGGCTGTTCAGCGACACGCCCAAGGGTGCCACGGCCAGCGCGCAGATCTACAGCCTGATCGAAACTGCCAAAGCCAACGGGCAAGAGCCTTACGCCTGGTTGCGCCACATCCTTGAACGCCTGCCGACCGCCAGTAGCGTCGAGGATTACGAAGCTGCTACGCATCGCGTACAACAGGCGATTGCCCTTTGACTTCTATATATTTATCCTGCGCACTTCCAATAGGAGTGCTCAGATATGGACTGTCACCTACACACCACCTCGTTGAAACAGCTATTTGTCCTGCTCGGTTTCGCCCTTCTGGCAGGCGGCTGCAGCAGCACCTCTCAGCAGAGCGCCCGTTTCTGCGATGACAGCGGCTGTTCCGAACGCCCCCTCTCCTCCGTCTCGGCCGACTATCTGAACAAACCGGCCGTGGTCAAAAGTGAAGAAATCCTCAAGCTCGAAGAGGCTGCCGCCAGCGAACCCAAGGCCGCATACGATCTGTCCCTGCGTTACTTTCGAGGCGACGGCGTGCAGCGCAACAGTTATCAGGCTTTGCAATGGATGCGCAAGGCAGGCCATGGTGGTCTACTGGAGGCCCAGAAGGCACTGGGCGGCTATTACCTGAGCGGTTTTGAGGAAATGGGCAGCGATCCCCAAGAAGCTGAGAAATGGCTGTCGATGGCAGCAGCGCAAGGCGACCAGGAATCTGCCGCGCGTCTGGCCGAAGCCACGGAAGCGAAGAAGTCAGAAGCCGACGACTACCGCTGGCGCAAGCACTGGCGTGAGTACTACCGCGGATACTGGTATCGAGGCTATTCGTACTTCGGCTACTGGCGACAGGGCTATTGGTACTACTACTGACAACCCTCAACAATAAGTAAGAAAGCTCGGCCAGGGAAGGCAAGGGTGATCCCTGCTGTATCTAGCTAAGCGAATGATCATCCGACACGACAACATATGGAGAAGTGCATTTCATGAACAAGGCTCGCATCCCATCCAAGCCTCTCAAACTGTTCAGCCTGTGCCTGCTGGGCGCGACTTTGTCCGCCTGTGCTGGCGGCGGCATGATCAGTACCGGCAACCAGTCCACTGCCATGTCCGGATCCGCCGGTGGTAGCACCAGCGTCGGCGCCAACCCGGAACTGGAGCGCTGCGATCGCACTCTGGGAACCATCGCCATCGATGACGGGCGTAATTCCGACTGGTATGGCCAGTTCGGCAGCGCAACCCAAGTCACCAGCATCGAACCACTCCTGCGCCTGGCAGTACAGCAATCCAACTGCTTTGTGATCACCTCCATCGGCAACCAGCAGCTAGACAGCCGTCTGAGCAAGATAACCGACCAGCAGCGCAATTCCGGCGAATACCGTGCGGCTCCAACCAGCAAAAGGGCCAGCGCGTTGCCGCTGATTACTTCCTGGAACCCAAGATCATCATCGATAACGATTCGGTAGGCGGCGTCGGCTCAGCCATCGGTGGCCTGCTGGGCAACAGCGCCGTGGCGGGCCTGGCGGGCGCCTTGCAATCGAAGGCATCGGTAGTAACCCTGTCGCTGTTTGACATTCGCTCCTCGGTACAGATTTCCACCTCCGAAGGCAACGCCACCGCTACCAATTATGGTGCAGCCCTGGGCGCCCTCACCAGCAGCGGCGTGGCCGGCGGCCTGGGTGGTTTCTCCCGCACCCCGGAAGGCAAAGCCACCGTGGCAGCGTTCAACGACGCTTGGAACAAGATGATCGTCTCCCTGAAAAACTACAAGGCACAGGAAGTTGAAGGTGGCCTGGGTACCGGTGGCGTCTTGAAGGTCAACTGACCTACATACACCTCCACCAACAAAAACGCCCCGCACAAGCAGTTGTGCGGGGCGTTTTTGTTTGTAAACCGCTTGGGACTATAGATTTCTAGCGCTTGCGACCGAAACCGGGGCGCTGACCATCGCCGGCGGGCGGGCGCTTGCCGGGTGTTACCGGGCGCGGCTTGCGTGCCGGACGCTCGGACAACTCGACGGCCGGACGCGGCTGACGCTTCTTCACATCGCTCGGGCGCTCCGCTACCGGCGTGCCGCGACCGTTTTCACGACGCTCACCACTGTCTTTGCGCGGACCACGCGGCGCGCGCTGCTCGCCATCTTCACGGCGCGGCGCACGGCTCGGGCGGGCATTTTCGGCGCCCGCCTGATCCTTCGCCGGACGCAGCACACGCTTGCCGCGCACCTCGACCGGTTTGGCCGACTTGCGCTGCAGACGGTCGAGCTTCTCGCGGGTCTTTTCCTTCATCGCCGGCAGCGCCTGCGGGGTCAGGCCGACTTCGGCGCTGAGGATGTCCACCTCGCGCTGGTCCATTTCGCGCCAGCGGCCCATGGTCAACTCGGAAGTGAGGAACACCGGACCAAAGCGCACGCGCTTCAGGCGGCTGACCACCAGGCCCTGGGACTCCCACAGGCGACGCACTTCGCGGTTACGCCCTTCCATCACCACGCAGTGGTACCAGTGGTTGAAGCCTTCGCCACCGGGCGCTTCCTTGATGTCGGTGAACTTGGCCGGACCATCCTCGAGCATCACGCCATTCTTGAGGTTCTCCAGCATTTCCTCGGTGACTTCGCCACGCACACGCACCGCGTATTCGCGGTCCATCTGATAGGACGGGTGCATCAGACGGTTGGCCAGTTCACCGTCAGTGGTGAACAGCAACAGGCCAGTGGTGTTGATATCGAGACGACCGATGTTGATCCAGCGGCCTTCTTTGGGGCGCGGCAGACGATCGAATACGGTGGGACGGCCTTCCGGATCATCACGGGTACAGATCTCGCCATCCGGCTTGTTGTAGATCAGCACGCGGCGTACCGAGCCGGTGATTTCTTCGCGCTTGAGCAAACGGCCATCAAGAGCGATGGCGTCATTGGCATCGACACGCTGCCCCAGGATCGCAGCAGCGCCATTGACCTTGACCCGACCTTCGGCGATCCAGGTCTCGATTTCGCGGCGCGAGGCCAGCCCGAGGCGGGCCAGGACTTTCTGCAGTTTTTCGCCTGCAGGACGCGGTTGTTCGTGCTCAGTCATCTTGGGCACCTCCCGGTGTAGTAAAGGATGATCGAAGGGCGCGCATCATACGCGCTGTAGAGCCCATAGGGTAGACGATGCTGCGGCATTCGCCTGGTAGAAGCAGGAGCACAGCACCGGATCGTAGGAGCCCCGCCCCGGGGCGAAGCTTTTGCGCACAAGCCTTGTACTATCGGCGCCCCCGCCATTCGCCGCGAGGCGCGGCTCCTACACCGGATATGCGGTCAATATTTACGCCTTCCGGTGGCCTCCAGCGCCAGCAAGCGCATATCGGCCTCGGCCAGCAGCGCCAGGCGCTCACCCTTGCCCAGGCGTTTCCAGCCTTTGATTTCCTCACGGCTGCGGCCGCAGCCCAGGCAGATATCCTTTTCGAATTCACAGACCTTGATGCACGGACTCTTGCTCATTGGATCGCCTAAACCAGAAAGGATCGGATGGGCGCAAGAATAAAGGCCGAGGGACAAACAGCGAGATTGAAGTATTCGATAAAGGGCTTAAGCGATATCAATGCAACGGCTGATCGCCGTCCAGGTCGGCCAGATCATCTTCGACCGCTTCATCCTCTTCGTCTTCTACCAGACGCAGGTCATCGAAATCAGTCTTGAGCCCTTGCTCCATGTCGTCCAGCTCGGCCAGCAAGCTACGGAAGCTGGTTTCCTCGCGAGGCTCGGCGGCTTCACCGTCGTCCTGCAAGACCAGATCGGCACGCGCCTGCAGCCCTGCCGGCACCTCGGCATCGTCGTCCAGCGCCAGCTCGGGCTCCGACTCCAACTCGCGCAAAGCGGCGAGCGGCGGCAGTTCGTCGAGGCTTTTCAGGTTGAAGTGGTCGAGAAAGCCCTTGGTGGTGGCGAACATCGCCGGGCGCCCCGGCACGTCGCGATAGCCCACCACGCGAATCCACTCGCGTTCGAGCAGGGTCTTGGTGATGTTGCTGTTGACCGCCACGCCGCGCACGTCCTCGATCTCGCCACGGGTGATGGGCTGGCGGTAGGCGATCAGCGCCAAGGTTTCCAGCAGCGCACGGGAGTAACGCTGCGGGCGCTCTTCCCAGAGCCGGCCCACCCAGGGCGCGAAGCGCTCACGCACCTGCAGGCGATACCCCGAGGCCACCTCCTTCAGCTCGAAGGCGCGGCCTTCGCAAGACTGCCGGAGGATCTCCAGCGCCGCCTTGAACTGCTCAGGCTCGGGCCGCTCGCCCTCCTCGAACAGCTCGAAGAGGCGCTCGAGCGACTGCGCCTTGCCGGAAGCCAGCAGAAAGGCTTCGAGCAACTGGGCCAGGTCTTTGGGGTCGTTCAGGTTCATTCGGCACGGGCTCGGACATGGATAACGGCGAAGGGCTCATTCTGCACCAGCTCAACCAGGGATTCCTTGATCAATTCGAGCACTGCCATGAAGGTCACCACCACACCAAGTCGCCCTTCCTCGGCGCTGAACAGCTCGACGAACGGTACAAACGCCCCATCCTTGAGACGCTCCAGCACTTCGCTCATGCGCTCGCGGGTCGACAGCGCCTCGCGGGTAACCTGGTGGCTTTCGAACATGTCGGCGCGGCGCAGCACCTCGGCCATCGACAGCAACACCTCTTCCAGGCTGACGTCCGGCAGCAGCTTGCGCGCGCGGGCTTCGGGAGCATCCAGTTTCGGTACGGTCACGTCGCGGCCAACGCGCGGCAGTTCGTCGATCCCCTCGGCAGCGGCCTTGAAGCGCTCGTATTCCTGCAGGCGACGAATCAGCTCGGCACGCGGATCGTCTTCTTCCTCCTCGGCCTCGGTGGAGCGCGGCAGCAGCATGCGCGATTTGATCTCGGCCAGCATGGCGGCCATCACCAGGTATTCGGCAGCCAGCTCCAGACGTACCGAATGCATGAGTTCAACGTAGCCCATGTACTGCTTGGTGATCTCGGCAACGGGGATGTCGAGGATGTCGATGTTCTGTTTGCGAATCAGATACAGCAGCAGGTCCAGCGGACCTTCGAAGGCTTCGAGGAAAACCTCCAGGGCATCCGGGGGAATGTACAGGTCCAGCGGCAATTCGGTGACCGCCTCACCATAAACCAGGGCGAACGGCAGCTCCTGCTGGGCGCCGGCCTGGCTGTCCGGGGTTGGCGTGGCGGGCTCACTCATCGACTGGCGCTCCTTCAGCGGTAATTCAGGCCCATGGCCATGCGTACTTCGGCCAGGGTTTCGCGCGCTTCGTCACGCGCGCGTTCGGCGCCTTCGGCGAGGATGCTGCGCACCAGGTCGGGGCTGTCCTCGTAATCGATGGCGCGCTGCTGCAGTGGCGCCAGCTCGGCTTGCAGGGCTGAGCACAGTGCGTTTTTGCAGTCGAGGCAACCAATCGAGGCGCTGCGACAGCCCTCGATCACCCAGTGCAACTGCTCGTCGCTGGAATACAGCTGGTGCAGCGGCCAGACCGCGCAACGCTGCGGCTCACCCGGATCGTCACGGTGTACCCGTGCCCGATCGGTGGGCATACGCCGCAGTTTTTCCTCGAGCTCGGCATCGCTATCGCGCAGGAATATGGCATTACCGCTGGATTTGGCCATCTTCTGTCCATCCAGGCCAGGCACCCGCGAAAACTCGGCAAGAATCGGCTGCGGCTCGCTCAAAATCACCTTGCCGCCACCTTCCAGATAGCCGTAAAGGCGTTCCTGATCGCCGAGGGTGAGGCTGGTCAGCTCCTTGAGCAAAGCCCGCGCCGTCTCCAGCGCCTGGACGTCACCCTGCTCCTGATAGGCCTTGCGCAGGTTGCTGTAGAGCTTGCCGAGCTTCTTGCCCAGCTTGCCGATGGCCGCTTCAGCCTTCAGCTCGAAATCCGGCTCGCTGCCATACAGGTGGTTGAAGCGGCGCGCCACGTCGCGGGCAAATTCGATGTGCGGCAACTGATCCGCACCGACCGGCACCTGGCCGGCGCGATAGAGCAGGATGTCCGCCGCCTGCAGCAGCGGGTAGCCAAGAAACCCGTAGGTGGAAAGATCCTTGCCGCTCTGTCGCTCCTGCTGCTCCTTGTAGGACGGCACGCGCTCGAGCCAGCTGAGCGGACAGATCATCGACAACAACAGGTGCAGCTCGGCATGCTCCGGCACCTGCGACTGCACGAACAGTGTCGCCGAGCTGGGACTGACGCCAGCGGCCAGCCAATCCACCGCCATGTCCATGACATGCTGGGAAAGCTGGCCGGCATCGGCATATTCGGTGGTCAGCGCATGCCAGTCGACGATGCAGAAGAAGCAGTCGTACTCGTGCTGCAACCTGACCCAGTTCTTCAGCACGCCATGGTAATGCCCGAGGTGCAGACGACCGCTCGGACGCATCCCTGACAGCACCCGACGCTCGGAGTCGTTAAGGCTCAAACCGTTCCATCCAAAGTCCAGACGAGGCCAGGGAGTATAGGGTAGCTGCGCCCCCGGCGGAAAATCCGCCGTCAGAGATCGCTGAACGGCGTCGGATCACCGCAACCGACGCGCAGCACTTGCGGGCTATCGTCGGCGAGACTGACCACGGTGGACGCTTCCAGCCCGCCAAAACCGCCGTCGATGATCAGGTCAACATGGTGTTCAAGAATCTGCCGCATTTCGTAAGGGTCGGACATCGGCAGTTCATCGCCCGGCATGATCAGGCTGACGCTCATCAGCGGCTCGCCCAACTGCTCCAGCAGCGCCAGGGCAATCGGATGGCTGGGCACGCGAATGCCAATGGTGCGGCGCTTGGGATGCAGCAGCATGCGCGGCACTTCACGGGTGGCATTGAGGATGAAGGTGTAAGGGCCGGGCGTGTGATTTTTCAGCAGGCGAAAGGCAGCGGTGTCGACCTTGGCAAACAGCCCGATCTGCGACAGATCGCGGCAAACCAGGGTGAAGTTGTGCTTGTCATCGAGCTGACGCAGGCGACGAATGCGCTCTACCGCATTCTTGTCACCGATCATGCAGCCCAGCGCATAGGAGGAGTCGGTCGGATAGACAACCACGCCGCCGCCACGAATGATTTCCACGGCCTGTTTTATCAGGCGTGCCTGCGGGTTTTCCGGGTGGACCTGGAAAAATTGACTCACACTTGCTCCCAGCTCATAAAGTGACAGCGGATGGCTGTGCATGCTCGAAACGCTCCCAGAGCGCAGTCAGATCGTCGGGCAGCGGCCGGTACATACCCAGCTCGGACCAGTCGCCGGGCGCATGAAAATCACTGCCGACGCTGGCCATCAAACCAAACTCACGGGCCAGAATCGCCAGGCCGCCGACCTGCTCGGCCGGCTGCATGCCGTTGACCACTTCCAGCGCGTGGCCACCGGCTGCCGCGAAGTCGGCAACCAGACGGCGACGCTTACTGCGCGTGAAATCGTATTGCCACGGATGCGCCAGGCTGATCCAGGCCCCGGCCGCGCGCAAAGTGGCAACGGTTTCTTCCAGCATAGGCCAATGCTGCTTGACGTCACCCAATTTGCCCGAACCCAACCACTTGCGAAACGCCTCGGCACGGTCGCGCACATGGCCGGCGCGCACGAGAAATTCGGCGAAATGTGGCCGGGCCGGCGCATTGCCGCTATCGCCCAGTTCCTGCTGAACGGCCCGCGCGCCCTCCAGAGCGCCTGGCATACCTTTGGCCGCGAGGCGTCGGTCGATCTCTTGCGCACGCTGCCAGCGCCCATGGTGCAAGGCATCGATGGCAGCACACAGCGCCGGCGCCTCGCGCTCGAAGGCATAGCCCAACACGTGGATGGTCGCTCCACCCCAGGTGCAGGACAGCTCGATGCCATTGATCAGTTGCATATCCAGAGCCGTCGCTGTGCGACGTGCTTCATCCAGCCCTTCCAGGGTGTCGTGATCGGTCAGTGCCAGCAGCCTAACGCCACGCTCATGCGCCCGGGTCACCAGGACGGCGGGGGCCAGGGCGCCATCGGAGGCGGTGCTGTGGCAGTGCAGATCGACAATCATGGCGGCGCTTTCGTTGAGATTGATGTTTGTTATTATGCCCCACATCCGCGCCAAGGCTGTTGCCATATGGCGAAAATGCTTCATCCCTCCCCGCTTCGACCCTAAATAAGGACTGAAATGCTCTACGCCATCATCGCCACCGACATCGAAAACTCCCTGGAAAATCGCCTGGCTACCCGCCCCGCTCACCTCGCCCGCCTGGAACAGTTGAAGCAGGAAGGTCGCCTGCTGCTGGCCGGGCCACACCCGGCCATCGACAGCAATGATCCAGGCCCGGCTGGTTTCAACGGCAGCCTGGTGGTTGCCGAGTTCGACTCCCTTGAAGCTGCCCAACAATGGGCTGATGCCGACCCGTACCGCACAGCCGGCGTGTATGCCAACGTTTTGGTCAAACCCTTCAAGAAAGTGCTGCCCTGACGAAGTGCCACCCACACTGCTTTCGCACACAAGGAATCGCGATGCGCCCGATCCCGCTGTCCCTGCTGGTCACCGTGATGCTGACCTGTGCTTCGGTACAGGCAGAAGAACAACCCGCTCAGCCTTCCGCCCCAGCAGCTGCGGTCGACAGCCAGGTGTTGGAACAGCGCCTGGCGCAGAGTGAGCAACTGCGCAATGAGCTGGAAGCGAGCAGCGCCGTGCAACTGCAGCGCCTGCGCCTGCAGCTCAAGGAAAGCCAGGCGCAGGCTCAACCCCGGCTGCTCAGCGAGGAACAGACCTGGTTCGCCCTCGGCGCAGCCCTGAGCCTGATCTCGATGCTATTCGGCGCCCTGTTGCGTGGCTCTCGCAAGACCCGTCGCGAGTGGATCAACTAAGCCATGAACCGATTGCTGCTGATCGATGATGATCAGGAACTCTGCGAGCTGCTTAGCCGTTGGCTGACCCAGGAAGGCTTTCAGGTCACCGCCTGCCACGAAGCCGCTGGCGCCCGTCAGGCACTTGCCGCACAAGCCCCCGAGGCTGTGGTGCTGGACGTGATGCTGCCGGACGGCAGCGGCCTTGAGTTGCTCAAGCAGCTACGGGGCGAGCATCCGGACCTGCCAGTGCTGATGCTCTCCGCCCGCGGCGAACCGCTGGACCGCATCCTTGGCCTGGAGTTGGGCGCCGATGACTACCTGGCCAAGCCCTGTGACCCTCGCGAGCTGACCGCACGCCTGCGCGCTGTGCTGCGCCGCACCGTGCCCGCACCGGCCAGCAGCCAGCTGGAGCTGGGCGACCTCCGCTTCAGCCCCAATCGCGGGGTGGTCAGCATTGGCGAGCATGACGTTCCGCTGACACTTTCCGAAAGCCGCCTGCTGGAAGCCCTGCTGCGCCAACCAGGTGAGCCGGTGGACAAACAGGCATTGGCGCAACTGGCCCTGGGCCGCAAATTGACCCTGTATGACCGTAGCCTGGACATGCACGTCAGCAACCTGCGCAAGAAGCTCGGCCCGCACCCGGATGGCCGCCCACGCATTCTCGCCCTGCGCAGCCGCGGCTATTACTACGCGCAGTGAGTACGCCCTGGCGCAGCGTAAATAACCCGCAACATCGCCTTTACCCAAGCTTTACCCACAGCTGACTGCCCTTGACCTTGACCGCCGCATAATGAGCCCATCCGGTACTTACCGGCCTCGGAACCTGTTTACGACCTGCTGCGCGTCGGCCCTGCTGCGTTGAAAACAGACTCGGAATGCTCATGTACAACAGTACACTCCGCTTCCTCGTCTGTTTTCGCCTTGCATGACTCTGGCTCGCTAGATCGTAAAACAGGTTCTCAAGACAAGGAGAATCACCATGCGCAAGACCCTCACCGCCCTGCTGCTCGCTGCCACCCTGCCGACCCTGGCCTTCGCCATGCCCATGCACGACGGCGGCCCTCGCCACCATGATCGCGGCCACAGCATGTTCAAGGAGCTGAACCTGAGCAAGGAGCAGCGCCAGGAGTTTCGCAAACTGATGGGCGAGCAGATGAAAACCCATCGCGACATCACCAAGCGCTACCTGGACAAGCTGCCGGAAGCCGAAAAGCAGGCCATGAAGAAGGAGCTGGACAAGGCTCGCGCCGACCAGCACAAGGCCCTGCGTGACCTGCTCAACCCCGAGCAGCAGAAAGCCTTCGACGAGCACCAGAAGAAAATGGAAGCTCGCCGCGCAGAAATGGCCGAATTCAAGGCCTGGAAGGCCGAGAAGGACAGCAAGACCAACTGATCGACGCCCCCTAGACCCGCCGCCGCGCTCCCTGAGCCCGGCGGCTTTTGCATGAGGAATCACCGTGCGTTCACTGTTCTGGCGCATTCTGGCGACCTTCTGGCTGGGCATCGCCCTGGTGGCCGGTCTGTCGCTGCTGCTTGGCCGCGCCCTGAATCAGGACGCCTGGATTCTAAGCCTGCACCCGGGCCTTGACGATCTCGATAGCAAGTGGGTCAAGCGCTATGAACAGCAAGGGCCAGCAGCCGCCCAGGATTTTCTCGAACAGCGCAAGCGCAAGTACCGTATCGACACCCAGGTGCTTGGCGAGAGCGGCCAGCAACTGGTCAAAGGCACCTTTCCGTCCCGTGCTGCCGCCTTCGAGGCGCGTCACGGTGACGACCGTCGCTTGCCATGGCGGCGCCTGACCGCCGAATACACCAGCCCGGAAAGCGGCGAAAGCTACCTGTTCATCTACCGTATTCCACACCCGGAACTGGCAGCCTGGCACCGCGGCAGCCTGTTCTGGCCACTCAGCGCCATCGCCATTGCCCTGGTGGTGCTAACGCTGTTCAGCCTGATGCTGACGCTGTCGATCACCCGCCCGCTGGATCGCCTGCGCGGCGCCGTGCATGACCTCGGCCAGACCGCCTACCAACAGAACAGCCTGGCTCGTCTGGCCACGCGCCGCGACGAGCTGGGCCTACTGGCCAAGGACTTCAACCGCATGGGCGAGCGTCTGCAAGGCTTGATCGGCAGCCAGCGCCAGTTGCTGCGCGATGTCTCCCACGAACTGCGCTCGCCCCTGGCGCGCCTGCGTATTGCACTGGCATTGGCGGAGCGCGCCGATGCCGCGGAGCGAGAAAGGCTCTGGCCCCGTCTGAGTCAGGAGTGTGATCGACTGGAAGCGCTGATCAGCGAAATTCTCGCCCTGGCCCGTCTGGACGCGGATCCGGGCGCCGCACAGCCCGTCGATCTGGCCGCCCTGCTCGGCAACCTGCAGGAAGACGCGCGCCTGACCGCCCCGCAACAACAGCTGCAGATCGATCTCGACCCGCGCGCACGCCTGGAAGGCTGGCCAGACATGCTGGAGCGCGCGCTGGACAATCTGCTACGCAATGCCTTGCGCTTCAGCCCAGCGGATCAACCTGTCCTCATCAGCGTGCAAAGCCAGGGGCAAAACGTAACGCTGAGCGTGCGCGACCATGGCCCTGGAGTTGCCAGCGAATACCTGGAGCAATTGGGTAAACCGTTCTTCCGCGCGCCAGGCCAGAGCGGCTCCGGCCACGGCCTCGGCTTGGCTATCGCGCGGCGGGCGGCGCAACGTCATGGCGGTGAACTGCTGTTGAGCAACCATCCGCAAGGCGGCTTCATCGCCACGCTCAGCCTGCCGGCCAGGCAGCAGGCAGGCTGAAGCGCGTTTCGCTCAGCCCTCCCAGGCGCTGACGAAAGCCTCAACGCGGACCTCCGGGGCGCGGCGCAGCTCACGCTCCGGCGTACCAAGGTAGAGGTAGGCGATGATCTGCTCGTCCGCCGCCAGGCCCAGCCCCTTGGCCACATGGGCGTTATAGGCCATGTCGCCGGTACGCCAGACCGCACCGATACCCTGAGCATGGGCGGCCAGCAGCATGCCATGCGCGGCACAGCCGGCTGCTATCACCTGCTCGGAAGCGGGTACCTTGGGGTGAGCCTGAACCCGGGCGATCACCACCACCAGCAATGGCGCGCGCAGCGGCATGCCACGCGCCTTGTTCAGCGCTTCCGGCGCAGCATGCGCATCGGCGACCAGCAAGGCCTCGGCGAACAGCTCGCCCATACGCTCACGCGCTTGCCCCTCGACCGTCAGAAAACGCCACGGACGTAGCTGACCATGATCAGGCGCACGCAGGGCTGCGCGAAACAGCATCTCGCGCTGCACGGCATCCGGGCCCGGTTCGACCAGGCGAGGAACGGAAACACGGTTGAGCAGAGCGTCGAGAGCCTCCATCGGCCACCTCCAAAAACAAAGATGGCGCATTCTCAATGCTGCAAGCTGCAGGCTGCAAGCTCAGCGGTATGCGGGGACGGCGCATCAGCCTGTAGGCACTGCGCCTCGCGGCGAATCGCAAGAACACCGCAAAGCCAAAAGCTTCGCCCCGGGGGCGGGGCTCCTACACAAACCTCGCAGGCGCCGACCTACCCTGTAGGAGCCGCGTCTCGCGGCGAATCGCAAGAACATCGCAAAGCCAAAAGCTTCGCCCCGGGGCGGGGCTCCTACACAAACCCCGCAGGCGCCGACCTACCCTGTAGGAGCCGCGCCTCGCGGCGAATCGCAAGAACACCGCAAAGCCAAAAGCTTCGCCCCGGGGGCGGGGCTCCCACAAAGGCGCTTCGGGTATCCTGCCAAATAAGCATCAGGCAATGTCCAGCTTCACCTGCGGCTTGAGATACCGTCAGGCTACCCGGTCGGGCGATATCACCGGTTGCACCGGCGGAGTGAGCGGCGGCAGACCGTAAGCCCTGCGCGCCTCGTCGCAACGCGGGTTGTGCTCACCGTTCGCCCATGACGCTTCGAACTCGCGGCAGCTACTCGAGCGCTGTTCGTACATGGTGCAACGCACACCACAACCGACGTCGCCCAACAGTTGCGTACAACGTGCCGGTTTGCTCTCCGTGCCACGCATGGCGACGTAATGGGGGCTGATCTGGATGACCTGCTCGTCCGGAACGCTACCGCCCGCGGATTGGCACTCGCCCCAGAAGAAGGACACACGAAAAAACGCGCAGCAGGCGCCGCACGTAAGGCAGGGATTAGCTTCGGACATTTGAGGAGAGCTCGGAAACCGACGGACGTCGGCAACTGGCAGCTATTCTATGCTCGGCGATGCGCTTGTAAAGCCCCCACCGTTGCGGTTTACAGCCGTCCGTGCGCAGGTAGAATGGCGCATTTTCCAACCCGCCAGAGCCCTCTAAATGGCCTTGCCGACGCTGCGCATCATCGGTTTCATCATCGGCATATTCCTGATTACCCTGGCGATCAGCATGGCCATCCCGATGCTGACCCTGCTGATCTTCGAGCAGCCTGAAGATCTCAATGCCTTTCTCTGGTCCAGCCTGATCACCCTGATCGCCGGGCTCGCCCTGATGATTCCCGGCCGGCCGCAGAACGCTCAGTTACGCCCGCGTGACATGTACCTGCTGACGACCGGGAGCTGGACCGTGGTTTGCTGCTTTGCCGCGCTGCCGATGATGCTGATCGCCCATATCAGCTACACCGACGCCATCTTCGAAACCATGTCCGGCATTACCACTACGGGCTCCACCGTGCTGACCGGGCTGGATGACATGTCGCCCGGTATTCTGATCTGGCGCTCGATGCTGCACTGGCTCGGCGGCATCGGCTTCATCGGCATGGCCGTCGCCATTTTGCCGCTGCTGCGCGTGGGTGGCATGCGCCTGTTCCAGACCGAATCCTCGGACTGGGGCGAGAAGGTAATGCCACGCTCGCACATGGCCGCCAAGTATCTGTTGGTGATTTATCTGGCCCTGACGCTGCTGGGTTTCCTGGCCTTCTGGGCGGCAGGCATGAGCCCTTTCGACGCCATCAACCACTCCATGGCAGCGATCTCCACCGGCGGATTCTCCACCTCGGACGTGTCCCTGGCGCACTGGCCAGAACCGGCCGTGCATTGGACGGCGGTGGTCCTGATGCTGCTCGGCGGCATGCCGTTCATGCTTTACGTCGCCTTTATTCGCGGCAATCGCAACGCCCTGTTCAAAGACCATCAGGTTCGCGGCTTCATCGGTTTTCTGCTGCTGACCTGGCTGGTATTCGGCACCTGGTTGTGGATCAACTCGGACTACGCCTGGCTCGACGCCTTTCGCATCGTCGCGGTAAACGTCACCTCTGTGGTCACCACCACCGGCTTCGCCCTCGGCGACTACACCACCTGGGGCAGCTTCGCCGTGCTGCTGTTCTTCTACCTGACCTTCGTCGGCGGCTGCTCGGGCTCCACCGCAGGCGGCCTGAAGATCTTCCGCTTCCAGGTCGCCTACGTGCTGCTCAAGGCCAACCTGATGCAGCTGGTGCACCCCCGCGCGGTGATCAAGCAGCAGTACAACAATCACAACCTGGATGAAGAGATCGTCCGCTCGCTGATCACCTTCTCCTTCTTCTTCACCATCACCATCGGTGTGCTGGCCCTGGCCCTGACCCTGGTCGGCCTGGACTGGGTCACCGCGCTGACCGGCGCCGCCACCGCGGTGTGCAACGTCGGCCCAGGGCTTGGCCCGATCATCGGCCCGGCCGGCAACTTCGCCAGCCTGCCGGATTCAGCCAAGTGGCTGCTCAGTGCTGGCATGCTGCTCGGCCGCCTGGAAATTCTGACCGTACTGGTGCTGGTCACCCGTAGTTTCTGGAAACACTGACCGATGCCCCTAGCCAGCCTGCGCATCCTCGCCTTCATCAACGGCATCTTCCTCGTCACCCTGGCGCTGGGCATGCTGGTGCCGGTGATCACCCTGTTGATCTTCGAGCAGACGCAGGGCATCAATGCCTTTCTCTGGTCGAGCCTGATCACCGCGCTCACCGGCATCGCCATGATCGCCCAGGGCAGGCCCCAACAAACGCAACTGCGCCCCCGCGACATGTACATGCTGACGGTGTCGAGCTGGGTGATGGTGTCGATCTTCGCCGCCTTGCCGTTCATCTTCGCCGAACGGGCGAGCATCACCGACGCGTACTTCGAGAGCATGTCCGGCATCACCGCTACCGGCGCCACCGTATTCAGCGGCCTCGACGACATGTCGCCGGGTACGCTGATCTGGCGTTCGCTGCTGCACTGGCTGGGCGGCATCGGCTTCATCGGCATGGCCGTGGCGATCCTGCCGATCCTGCGCATCGGGGGCATGCGCCTGTTCCAGACCGAGTCGTCGGACCGCTCGGAAAAGGTCATGCCGCGCTCGCACATGGTCGCCAAGTACATGGTGCTGGCCTACGTCGGCCTGAGCACACTCGCGGTGCTGGCGTTCTGGTGGGCGGGTATGGGCCTGTTCGATGCGATCAACCACGCCATGTCGGCGATCGCCACCGGTGGTTTCTCCACGTCCGACTCTTCACTGGGCAAATGGCAGGAACCGGCGATTCACTGGGTCGCCATCGTGGTGATGGTGCTCGGCAGTCTGCCGTTCGTGCTCTATGTCAGCACCCTGCGCGGCAACTACCGCGCACTGTTTCGCGACGCGCAGGTGCGTGGATTCCTGCTGTTGCTGGTGGGCAGCTGGTTCGTGCTGGCGGGCTGGAAATGGCTCACCACCGACCTGTACTGGCTCGATGCGCTACGCCTGGTGGCGGTGAACATCACCTCGATCATGACCACCACCGGCTTTGCCGTGGGCGATTACCACCTGTGGGGCCCGTTCGCCAGCATGATGTTTTTCTACCTGGGTTTCGTCGGAGGCTGCTCCGGCTCCACCGCCGGCGGCCTGAAGATATTCCGCTTCCAGGTCGCCTACATCCTGCTCAAGGCCAACCTCAGGCAGCTCATTCACCCCCGGGCGGTGATCAAGCAGCATTACAACCGCCACCGCCTGGACGAAGACATCGTTCGCTCGATCCTGGCCTTCGCCTTCTTCTACACCATCACCATCGCCACGCTGGCCCTGGCAGTAGCGATGTGCGGCGTGGACTGGATCACTGCCCTGACCGGCGCTGCGGCGATGGTCTCAGGCGTTGGCCCAGGCATGGGCGAGATGGTCGGCCCGGCCGGCAACTACGCCACCATCCCCGATACGGCCAAGTGGCTACTGAGCCTGGGTATGCTGCTCGGGCGCCTGGAAATCCTCACGGTGCTGGTGCTGTTGTTCCCCGCCTTCTGGCGCCATTGAGTGGTCGATGGACCTTAACCAGCCAGCCCACGACGACTGCGATACTCACCGGGCGTTTCTCCGAACCAGCGGCGAAACGCCCTGAAGAAGTTGCTCGGGTCGGCAAAGCCCAGCAGATAGGCAACCTCCAGCAACGTCAGGTCGACCTGGCCAAGATACTGCTCGGCCAGCTCTCGGCGCGTGTCGTCGAGCAACTGCTGATAGCTGGTGCCCTCCTCCTGCAGGCGTCGCTGCAAGGTGCGCTGCGACAGATGCAGCGCCTGCGCCACCACCTCGCGGCGTGGCTCGCCCTGCGGCAACAGGCGGCATAGCACCTGGCGCGCCTGATGGGTGACGCGGCTGCTGCAGAAACGTGCCAGGTACTCGCCAGCAAAACGATCATGCAGTTGTGCCAGCGCCTCATTGGCACTGGGCAGCGGCGCCTCCAGATCAGCACGTTCGAAGATCAGCCCATAGTGCTCGGCGTTGAACTTGAGCGGCGCCTGGAACACCTGCTGATAAGGCGCCAGGTCGGCGGGTGGCGGACCTTGCAGGCGAATCTCGCGCGGGCGAATGGGCTTGCCGGTCATCCAGCGGCAAAAGGCCAGGCAGTATGCCAGCGACGCCTCGGCGCTCTGCCGGGCCGGCGGCAGGCGGTCGCCATGAATGGCCAGAGTCAGCGCATAGCCGTCGGGTTGCGGCAAAAAATTCAGGTCCGCGCCTTCACCGATGATGCGCTGGTAGCGCACCAGACGGGTGAAGCCATCACGCAGGTTGCGACTGGACATCAGTGCATAACCCACCACATGGAAGGACGCCGGGCGCACCACCTGCGCCATGTTCAGGCCGATCGCCGGATTGCCCGACAGCGCCACGGCGCGCTGCCACAGACGGGTCATGCCGTCCTGCGGGAAGCGCGCATCGGGGTCGTTCAGCGCGGCGTAATCCATGCCCAGTTCGGTGAACAGGCTGGTGCAGTCTACGCCGCCCAGCTCCAGCGCCTGCACGATGGCCAAGGCCCAGCTGGAGGATGTGGTTCTTTCGCTCATCGTCTTGTTCTTGTGATCAATCAGCAATGCCATGGTTGGCGGCGCAAGGATACTAGACTGGCACCTTAAGTCAGTGGCCCACGGAGACAGCAGGTCTAGACTCGTAGGTGACAATAACAGGAGGTGCGCCATGACCGCCCAGACCACCGAACGCTACCAGAGCTTCGCCGAGTTCTACCCCTATTACCTGCAGGAACACAGTAACCCCGTGTGCCGCCGACTGCACTATGCCGGCAGCCTGCTGGTGCTGGCGATCCTCGCCTACGCCCTGTTCAGCCAACAATGGCTGTGGCTGCTGGCCATGCCGCTGGCCGGTTATGGCTTCGCCTGGGTCGGCCACTTCGTCTTCGAAAAGAACCGCCCGGCCACCTTCGACTATCCGCTGTACAGCCTGATGGGCGATTGGGTGATGCTCAAGGATGCCTTTACCGGCCGTATCCGTTTCTAAGAACCTGGCTGCTCACACTAGGGTCTGTTGCCGTTTCGACGCGAGCCGCGTTGCTGCGCCAAATTGCGCCACGCGAGGCGCGGGATGCAGGTAATGGTCGTTCCCTTGCCAAATCCCGCAACGACGCATAGCGCAATTTGCCGCGCAACCCGAAGGGACGGGCCAGTTTTTGCGTGGTACGTTGTTACTCGACGGCTCATTTGGGCGACCAAACTTCGCCTCTCGCGCCTAGCCCCACGCAAAAACTGGCTCCGTCGCGGCCGTGCGCGAAACGGCAACAGAGCCTAGGCAGCTACAACCACCCGGACATTGCCACAGCCATCCTCAAGCCTTTCGTCAGTGCCGAGAATCACTGGATGGTCGAGAAGCATGGCATTTTCCAGGGCTATTACTTCTTCCACCACCTGGGCATGGATCGCCACCTGCGCGAGCAATTCAAGGATCACCCGCAATACCAGGCGACCATCGAGTTCTGCGCCAAATACGATGCGGCCGCCTTCGACCCGGACTATGAAAGCCTGCCATTGAGCTTCTTCGAGCCCATGCTGCAGCGCGTATTCGCCCGACCGAAGAACTCCATCTATCTGGCTGCAATGGACAATACCAGCGCCTGACCGCTGGCCACTGTTGCGCCACCGCTCGGCGGCCATGCTTGGCTGGCCTCCACCCCCTTGGTTATGATCCCCGCCCAGCGAGCCTCAGGCTCAGGTCTTGCAGACCAGCCAGGCGTCCAGCAGAGACGCCAGAAATCCAGCAGGGACAGTTCCAGCAGATGAAGCCAGCAACCATCAGCCGTGCCAACGGGCTACCGACGCCGCCGTTGCGCGAATACTATTCGCGCGTACTGGCCTATATCGCCACGGCCGCCAGCATCGCCGCCGGCACCTATGTCGGGCACTTCGCCTACGACATTCTGTGGATGGTGCCCTACGCCCTGCTCTACCCTCATCTGGCGCACAATCTCAGCCGCCGTTTCAAGCGCGACTATCCGCAGCAGACCGACCTCGCCCTGCTGTTCTTCGATGCCCTGCACGCCGGCGCGGCCTGCGTGCTGCTCGGCTTCTCTGCCGTGCCCAGCCTGATGTTCCTGCTGATTCTCTGTTTCAGTGCCCTGGTCGTCGGCGGCATGCGCTATCTCGGCCTGGGCCTGCTGGTGGCCGCCAGCGGCATGGCGCTGTGCGCCGCGCTGGTTGGGATTCATCCCAATACCGACACGCCGACGCTGGTGGCGCTGGTCAGCATCCTCTTCGCCACCCTGTACATCTGCATCACTGCCTACTTCGTCAACCAGCAGGGCCTGCGCCTGGCTCAGGTACGCAGCGAGATCAAGCGTGAACAGGAAAAGGCCGCGCGCCTGGCGCGCAACCTGGCCAAGTACCTGTCACCACAGGTCTGGGAATCGATCTTCACCGGCAAGAAGAGCGTGCGCCTGGAGACTCAGCGCAAGAAGCTCACGGTGTTCTTCTCCGATATCAAGGGGTTTACCGAGCTGTCGGAAGAGCTGGAAGCCGAAGCGCTGACCGACCTGCTCAACACCTACCTCAATGAAATGTCGAAGATCACCCTGAAATACGGCGGCACCATCGACAAGTTCATCGGTGACTGCGTCATGGTGTTTTTCGGCGACCCGAGTAGCAACGGCGCCAAGAAGGATGCGGTCGCGGCGGTTTCCATGGCCATCGCCATGCGCAAACACATGAAGGTGCTACGCCAGCAGTGGCGCGCCCAGGGCATCACCAAGCCACTGGAAATTCGCATGGGCCTCAATACTGGCTACTGCACGGTGGGCAACTTCGGCGCCGACACGCGTATGGACTACACCATCATCGGCCGCGACGTGAACCTTGCCAGCCGCCTGGAAAGCGCCGCCGAATCCGGCGAAATCCTGATCTCCCACGAGACTTATTCGCTGGTCAAGGACGTGATCATGTGCCGCGACAAGGGCCAGATCGCCGTCAAGGGTTTCACCCGCCCGGTGCAGATCTACCAGGTGGTGGACTTCCGCCGCGACCTGGGCGCCACCTCCAGCTACGTCGAGCACGAACTGCCGGGCTTCTCCATGTACCTGGACACCAATGGCATTCAGAACTTCGACAAGGAACGGGTGATCCAGGCGCTCAACCAGGCGGCCGAAAAGCTGCGCGACAAGGTCATTCTGTAAGATCGGAACGCCGGCCGCTCGTAGCGCAGCGAACAGTCCGCCGTTCTTTGGCGCAGTACAAATCCAACGGCGCACTGCTTCCAAGCGGCCGGTGTCCCGGTACGCCCTACCGGCAATACGCCCTACGCCTCCAGTGCCTCGGTCAACACTGGCTCGCCATCGATCAGCGGCTGCAATGCCAGAAACTCCAGCGCCGACGCGCGCCAGGACTGCGCTGCCGCCAATTCCGCGCAACGCTTACGATCCAGCTCCAGCGCGCCCAGGCAGGCGGCATGCAGATCCTCGGCCATCACTCCACTGACGCCCTGCTGCAGCACATCCAGCGGCCCGGCCACGGGAAACGCAGCCACGGGTGTACCGCAAGCCAAGGCCTCCAGCATCACCAGCCCATAGGTATCGGTACGCGAAGGGAAAACCAGCACCGAGGCATCCTGATAAGCCTCGGCCAACGCCTGGCCATGGCGGTAGCCGAGAAAGCGCACCAGCGGATACTGTTGTTGCAACGTCTCACGCTGTGGACCGTCACCAACCACACGTTTCTCCCCCGTCAGGTCCAGATCGAGAAAGGCCTGCAGGTTCTTTTCCGGAGCGATGCGTCCGACGTAGAGAAACACCGGTTGCACAGGTCGTGGACGCGTCTCGTCCGGCCGAAACAGCCGGGTATCCACCCCTTTGCACCACAGTTGCAGCCGTTGCAGAGCCCAGTTGGCGAACTCCTGGCGCAGCCGCTCGGTGGTCACCAGCACGGCGTGACTGGGGCGATGGAAAGCGCGTAGAAAGGCATAGCCCCAACGCGGCGCAATCCAAGGCCAGCGGGCGCTGACGTACTCCGGAAAACGCGTATGGATCGCCGTGGAAAACGCCAGCCCACGCTTGACCAGCCAACGCCGCGCTGCCCAACCCAGCGGCCCCTCGGTAGCGAGGTGCACGCAGTCAGGACGAAAGTTGCGAATCGCCGCACCGACGCGCCACAGATCCCACACCAGCGGAATCTCAGGGTAGGTCGGACAAGGCACGGCGCGGAAATCGGCGGGCGATAGCAGCTTGACCTGATGCCCCAGCCCACGCAGTTCGCCGACCAGCGCGGCCAGGCTGGTGACCACACCATTGACCTGAGGCGCCCAGGCGTCGGAGACGATCAGTATCCTCATGCGCCGGTCTCGAGGGCGACAGCCTGCTCCTCGCTGGCCAGTTGCGCCTCGGCCAGACGATAGAGCTCGATCTGCCCATCCCAGTGCTCGATCAGCGCCGTGCAGGATTCCACCCAGTCGCCGCAGTTCATGTACTCGACACCACTGACCTGACGGATTTCGGCGTGGTGGATGTGACCACAGACCACGCCCTGCAGGCCGCGCTTGACGCACTCGTGAGCGATGGCCTCCTCGAAGTCGCTGATGAAGTTCACCGCAGTCTTGACCTTGTGCTTGAGGTAAGCCGACAGCGACCAGTAGCCGTAGCCCCAGCGGCTGCGCCAGTGATTGAGCCAGCGGTTGAGGGTCAGGGTGAATTCGTAGGCCGAGTCGCCGAGAAAGGCCAGCCAGCGGTGATAACGGGTAATCACATCGAACTGATCGCCATGGATCACCAGCAATTGCCGGCCATCGGCCGTGACGTGCACGGCCTCGTCGACCAGTTGGATATTGCCCAGCAGCAGGCTGGAGTAACGACGCAGAAACTCGTCATGGTTGCCGGTGACGTAGATCACTTCGGTGCCGTGCTTGCTCATGGTCAGCAGACGGCGGATGACGTTGGTGTGCGCCTGTGGCCAGTAGATGCCGCCGCGCAGTTTCCAGCCGTCGATGATGTCGCCCACCAGGTAGATACGGTCGGCGTGGTAGCGCTTGAGAAAGGCTGCCAGGTGCTCGGCCTGGCAATCGCGGGTGCCGAGGTGTACATCGGAGATCCACAGGGTACGGACACGTTGCTTGCGGCTGGGCTTGGCGAGCTGGACGCTGGTCATGGGCGACCTCCGGCTGGGTTTAGACGAGCTTGAGGGGTCGCGGTGAAAGGCTTGTGACGGGAAAAAGACGGTCCCATGACGCAGCAGCGCCCCGGCCCAGGCGTTACACTGCGGCGGTTGCCGAGGAAACCGCCATGCTCCCGATCCTGTCCCTGCGTCATTACAGCCACGAAGTGCTCAGCCATAGCCACGACCACGCGCAACTGGTGTTCGGCCTGGCGGGCGAGCTGCAATTCGAAGTCGATGGCCAGGGCAGCCAGGTGCTGCGCCATCACCTGGCCGTAGTGCCGGCCGAAGCGCGCCATACCTGCGGCAGCCCACGCGGCAGCCAGTGCCTGGTGCTGGATCTGCCGGCCAACGACTGGCTGGAGCGCCAGCTTGGCCACCATGCGAGCGACATCCAGCGTCTGTTGGACAAACCCAACGCACTGCAACTCGATCCCTCGCAGGGGCAGCTACTCAACTGGCTGGCCAGCAGCCCGATCAATGATCCAATCATCGCGGGCCAAGGTGCGGCCTTGCTACTCGGCAGCCTGGCCTGCAGCCGCCAGCATGCCGAGACGACCGGCTTGCCGCTGACAGCCCTGGATCGCTATATCGAACAGCACGCAGCGCATCCGCTGCAGGTGGCAGATCTGGCACGCCTGGCCGGTCTGTCGGTGGCGCGTTTCCATGCGCGTTTCCTCGCCGAGACCGGGCGCACGCCGATGGAACATATTCGCCAACGGCGCCTGCAACTCGCCGAACAGCTGTTGCGTGGCAGCGACCTGGCGGTTGGAGAAATCGCCGCACAGGTCGGCTACAGCTCGCAAAGCGCCTTCACCGCTGCCCTCTATCGCCATCTCGGCATGACCCCGCGACAGTTGCGCCGCACGCGCTAGCAGCCCCAGCGGCGCACCGCTCTCGTAGGGTGGGTTAGCCGCCTGTCACGCTGGTTGGCTACCCCGCCGAAACCGGTGTGGCGTAACCCACCATCGTCGCCAATCGTTACATCGTCTGGTGGGTTACGCGGCGCGTCACGATGGAAGTGTCTGATCGTTCGAAGGTTAGCGCCGCTAACCCACCCTACGTGCTCCTGCCACCTTCAGACCTGATTGAGAGTCCGACGACAAAACTCGTAGTTCCTGCGACAGACAGCCCTTCGCGAGGCGCCTAGACTGCGCGTCAGTAACCAGGAGTACCCCATGCAAACCATCGAATGGCAGGATTTCGAGAAAGTGGAGCTGCGCGTCGGCACCATTCGCTGCGCTCGTCCCAATGAAAAGGCAGTGAAGCCGGCCTACGTGCTGGAAGTCGATCTCGGCGAACTGGGCGTCAAGACCTCCAGCGCGCAAATCACCGCGCATTACAGCTGTGGCGAGCTGATTGGTCGCCAGGTGCTGTGCGTGTGCAATTTCGCCCCCAAGCGCATCGCCGGGGTGCGCTCGGAAGTGCTGGTCACCGGTGTCTATGACAACGACAACCGTGTCGTCCTCGCCGGGTTCGACCAGCCATTGCCCAACGGTGCGCGCCTGGCATGACGGAACGTAACGCCCTGCTGGCGATTCACCTGGGTGCCCTGCTGTTCGGCCTGTCGGGCATTTTCGGCAAACTGGCGGCGACCACGCCGAACATGATCGCCGGCGGCCGCGCGTTCTTCGCGGTACTCGCCCTGGGCCTGGCCGCGCTGCTCTGGCGCAGCCGCAACGCGGTTCGCCCGAGCTTGCGGCAGATGACTCTGCTGGCACTCGGCGGCCTGCTGCTGGGCACGCACTGGGTCACCTTCTTCGAAGCGGTGAAGGTCTCCGGCGTGGCCATCGCCACGCTCGGCTTCGCCAGCTTCCCGGCCTTCACCGTACTGCTGGAGGGCCTGCTGTTTCGCGAGCGCACCCGCCCCGGCGAGTTCGCCATGGTCGGCGTGGTATGCGTGGGGCTGATCCTGGTCACGCCCGAGTTCAGCCTGAACAGTGACGCCACAGTCGGATTGCTGTGGGCAGTGTTGTCGGGCTTTCTGTTCGCCCTGCTGTCGCTGCTCAATCGCGCCAGCACCCGCGGCCTCGACCCGGTACAGGCAGCGCTGCACCAGAACGTCGCCGTGTTCATCTGCTTCCTGCCGCTGGCCTGGCCGCTGCTGCCCAGCGTGCGCCCGGTGGACTGGCTGTGGCTGGCCATGCTCGGCATCTTCTGCACCGGCCTGGCACACAGCCTGTTCGTCGCCAGCCTGCGCGTGCTCAAGGCGCGCACCACAGCAGTGATCTTCGCCCTGGAACCGGTCTACGGGATTCTGTTCGCCTGGTGGCTGTTCAGCGAGCAGCCGACGCTGCGCATGCTGGCCGGAGGCATGCTGATCGTCAGCGCTATCTTCGTTTCGGCGCGGATGGCGCGTTGAACCGAGCGGTACGTACGGCGCACCCTACCGGTCGTTGTGACCCAGATCGCGACCTGGATCGATCAGATCACGCACCCGCTGCTTGAGCACCTTGGCCTCGGGGAAACCACCATCGGCCTTGCGTTCCCAGATCTGTTGGCCATCGCAGAGGATGCGGAACACGCCGCCGGTGCCCGGCTCCAGGCTGACCCGGCCGAGCTCGTCGGCAAAGGTGCTCAGCAGTTCCTGAGCCAGCCACGCGGCGCGCAGCAGCCACTGACACTGGGTGCAATAGGTGATGACGATTTCGGGCTTCTGATCGGGCATGGCGGGGGCTCTACTGTGGGGCTTGATGCCTATAATACCGGTCTTTGTCTCTGCTCCTGCCGGAATCCATCATGCGCCGCCTGCTCCTTTCGCTGCTTTGCCTGTTCGCTCTGTCCAGCCTGCCTGTCATCGCCGCCGAACGTGTCGGCCTGGTGCTGTCAGGCGGCGCCGCCCGTGGCCTGGCGCACATTGGTGTGCTCAAGGCGCTGGAGGAACAAGGTATTCGCATCGACGCCATCGCCGGCACCAGCATGGGCGCCATCGTCGGTGGGCTGTACGCGGCCGGCTATTCGGTGGCGGAGCTTGAACGTCTGGCGCTGGAGCTGGATTGGCAACAGGCGCTGTCCGACTCACCGCCACGCGAGGACATCCCCTTTCGCCGCAAGCAGGACGACCGTGATTTTCTGATCAAGCAGAAACTCAGCTTTCGCGACGACGGCAGCCTTGGCCTGCCGCTGGGCGTGATCCAGGGCCAGAACCTGGCGCTGCTGCTGGAAAGTCTGCTGGTACATCGCAGCGCCACCCGCGATTTCGATCATCTGCCGATCCCTTATCGCGCCGTGGCCACCGATGTGGTCACGGGTGAACAGGTGATCATGAGCAGCGGCCACCTGCCGCAGGTGATGCGCGCCAGCATGTCGATCCCGGCGGTGTTCGCCCCGGTGGAAGTGGACGGTCGCCTGCTGGTCGACGGCGGCATGGTCAACAACGTGCCCATCGACGTGGCGCGACAGATGGGCGTCGATCACGTCATCGTCGTCGACCTGGGTATGCCACTGAAACCGGCCAAGGACCTGCTCACCGTGGTCGACGTGATGAATCAGTCGATCAACCTGATGATGCGCAAGAACTCCGAGGCCCAACTCGAAACGCTGGAGGCGGACGACGTATTGATCCTGCCCCCTCTGGCCGGCTTCGGCGTCGCCGACTTCAATCGTGGCGAACAGATGATGGACGCCGGTTATCGCGCCACGCAGATTCAGGCAGAGCGTTTGGCTCGCTTGCGCACCGGCAGTGCCGGCAACCCGGCGCTGGCCATGGCGCGCTCGCGCGAACAGCGCACACCGGTGATTCGCGAAATCCACGTGGAGAACGACTCGAAAGTCGGCGACGCGGTGATTCGCCGGCACATTCGCCAACCGCTCGGCGAGCCACTGGACATGGATCGCCTGCAAAAAGACATGGGCACGCTGTATGGCCTGGACTACTTCGAGCGCGTGCAATACCGGGTAGAGCCGCTGGACGAGCGCGGTAGCGCCCTGGTGATCGATGCCCGCGGCAAGCGCACCGGCACCGATTACCTGCGCCTGGGCCTGAATCTGTCGGATGACATGCGCGGCGACAGCCCCTTCAATATCGGCGCCAGTTACCGCATCAATGGCATCAACGAGCTCGGCGCCGAATGGCTGACTCGCTTGCAGTTAGGTGACCGCCAGGAGCTCTACAGCGAGTTCTATCAGCCGCTGGACGCCGGCTCACGTTACTTCGTCGCGCCCTACCTGTTCGGCGAGGCGCAGAACGTCGAAGCGATTCTGGACAACGACCCGATCGCCGAATACCGCCTGGAACGCTACGGCTACGGTCTCAATCTCGGCCGACAGATTGCCAACAATGGCGAGATTCGCTTCGGCATCGCTCAGGCCTGGGGCGAGGCGGATGTCCGCGTAGGCGAGCGCGACCTGCCCAGCTTCAGCTTCAGCGAGGGCTACTACGAACTGCTGTACTCCTTCGACACCCTGGACAACCTCGACTTCCCGCGCACCGGCGAGGATATCGGCCTGATGCTGCGCAAGTACGACCGCGACCTGGGCTCGGACGAGGCATATCGCCAATGGCAACTGAAGCTGGACAAGGCCTACAGCCACGGCCCCAATACCTGGCTGTTCGGCGGTCGCTACGGGCGTACCCTGGATGAAGCGGAGGTGGTCACCTCGGGTTTCATTCTCGGTGGTGCCCAGGAGCTGTCGGGCTTTCGTCAGGACTCGCTGAGCGGCCAGAACATGGCCCTGGCACGGATGATCTACTACCGGCGCATGACACAAACCTCGATGCTGCCGCTGAACTTCCCGCTGTACCTGGGCCTGTCGCTGGAGCGCGGCCGTGCCTGGAACAACGACAACGCCTTCGACAGCGGCTATATCAACGCAGCCAGCATCTTCCTCGGCCTGGACACCCCGCTGGGCCCGCTGAACTTCAGCTATGGCTTCAACGACGAGCGGGAGAAGGCGCTGTATCTCAATCTGGGCAAGAGTTTCTGAAACGACGAGGCCGCGACATATGCGCGGCCTCGTCAGGTGCAGCAGCAGAGGCGCTCAGGCGATTTCCGCCAGCAACTGGCGCGCGGCCTTCCTCTGCTCGTCATCGCCGTTATCGATCACCTCGTTGAGGATGTCGCAGGCGGTGGCGATATCGCCCTGTTTGATATAGGCCAGCGCCTGGTTAAGCTGGGCCATGTGCTCCGGATTGCCCGCCAGGTGGTCGATGTCGCCCTGCAGCGCAGCGGTGGCATCGGCATCACCGGCGAAAGCGTCGATGAAGTTGTCATCCAGCGCCGGCACCTCATCACTGAGCACCATTTCCATCTCACTGAAGGCGCTCAACTGCTCGTCTTCATGATGCAGTTCGAACACCTCCGGGAGCTCCTGCAGATTGCTGGCGAACGACGGATCGAACTCCGGTTCTGCAGCAGCCTTGGGTTTGGCCTTGGCGGCAGCAGGGAAAGGGCTGACCAGATCCCAATCGGCATCCAGCGACAGGTCGTCGAGGTTGAGCTGAAAATCAGGTTCGGCCGCAGGCTGCTGCTCAGCGATAACCTCGGTCGGTACCTGCTGAGTCACCCGCAGATCAGGATGCCGCGCCTTCAAGGCATCGATGCGTGCGGCGTCGAACGCTTCGGCGCGCAGCACGGCCTCCTCACGCGCGAAGCCCGCCCCGTCGCCCAGCAGCGCCAGAACTTCCAATAGACGGAAGCGCAGATCGCTGCGCTGCGGGTCCTGAGCCAGCGCCTTGCTCAGCTCACCACGGGCCTCGCTGAAGCGACCGTAGGCGATGTAGACATTGGCAGCCTCGAGTGGGTCGACCGGCCCTTGAGCACGCACCGGAGCCGGCGCCGGTACTGCCTTGACCACCGGAGCTGCGCCAACCGCCGCGAGTAGCGGACGAGGCGGTTGCTGCGGTGGCTGCCCCTTGGGTTGTACCTGCACCACCGGCCTGGTTTTCTCGCCACGCCGCCGCACGGCCCAGAAAAGCGCACCGAGCAACAGCAGAAGCCCTATACCACCGGCCAACAGGGTCGACCACCAGCCGCGCTCTGCTGCCGCGGGCTCCTCGACACTGACCGGCGCGGCGGCAATGGGCTGGGCGGCCGGCTCGGCGGGCGTGCGCGCAGCCAGCTCAGCCAACTGAGCATCCTTCTGCGCCAATTGCTCCTGCAACTGCTGCAGTTGCAATTGCAGTTGCGCCAAGCCTTGTTGCAGTTGCAGATTTTCCGCCGCCTGGTTGGCCAGCTCCAGATCGACCTGGCGCTGCCTCTCGGCCAGCAGCTCCAGGCTTTCGCTTTGCTGCGGTGCTGGCTCCAGGGCAGCCAGAGGCGCGCTAACGGGCCCTTCGGCAGTGTTTTCAGCGAGCACGGGTGAGGCCTCGGCAGCGACCGGAGCAGCGCTCGGCGGGGCAGCCTCCGCACGGGCGGCATCCGGCAACAGCAGCTCGGCGCCAGCCTGTAGACGACTTGGATCGCCGCCAGCGAAGGCATTCGGGTTGAGGGCAAGAATGCCCTCCATCAGCGCCTGCTGAGACAGCGTACTGCCCTGCTCACGCAAACGCGCGGCGATGGACCAGAGACTGTCGCCACGGCTGACCTGATGACGGTGCCCAGCAGATGCACGCGGCGGCGTGACCGCTCTGACCGACGAGGCCGGTGCTGCGGTGCGGTTAGAGGGTTGCGATACGGCAGCAGCGCTTGGTGCGGTTACAGCGGAATAAGCCGAAGAACCAGGTGGATCGAGCAGAACCGTATATTCACGTAGTAACTGGCCATTGGGACGCGCCACTTCGACGATGAAGTTCAGGTATGGCTCACGCACCGGACGGTTCGACACCACGCGGATCACACTACGTGATCCCTGCAGAAGCGGCGTGAAACGCAGATCATTGAGAAAGTAGAAGCGCTCCACCCCCGAACGACTGAACACCTCGGCTGGTGCCAGACCGACACGCAGATCCTGCGCGCCCAGATCACCCACTTCCAGCAGCTCGATCTCGGCCTCGAAAGGCTGATTCAGCGCAGAATGCAGCGTGATTTCACCCAAACCAAGCGCCGGAGCCATTCCCGAATAGAGGGCGGATCCCGACGCCAGACCCAACATTAATTGACGCACCCGAGCCATGCGACCTCCAGGGTTATTCGGCTCGAACGCCACCTCCTCGACTTCCTGTCTGAGCATCCCTTGGCCGGGAGGCTGGCGCCCTTGATAGTTCGAGAACGGGCGACAAGGTCCTTGTCGAGGCCGTCTCGAATTGCATTATGGCTACTAATTCACAAAGTAGCGGCTTGGCGGCCAGTTTGCCGATGAAAGCACGGTGCCATCAAGTTGAATCAGTCAAAAATTAGGCAAATAAAAAATACGATCAAAAAATGATCGGATTTTTGACAGTGCAGGCGGTTCACTTCATCAGGTTGCCGAGCACTCGAGCGTGCACCTGCTGACAGCGACGCAGATCCTCCTCGTCGATACCGGCGAAGACTTCATGGCGCAGCTGGGTGGAAATCGCTTCGATCTTCTCGATCAGAGGCTGCGCATCCGGCTGCAGCGCGATCTTCTTGGCACGGCGGTCTTCGGGTACTGCCACGCGAGTAACCAGCCCCTGACTTTCGAGACTGTCGAGTAGACGCGCCAGCGTCGGCCCCTCTACGCCGACGCTTTGCGCCAATTCACGCTGGGTCGGCATTTCGCTGAAGCGCGCCAGGTGCAGCAGCACCAGCCAGCGAGCCTGGGACAGGCCCAGCCCTACCAGGCGTCTATCGAGTTCGGAACGCCAGGCACGGGATAGCTGGGCAACCTGCATGGCAAAGCGATGTTGATCGGGGTAAGACATGGGCAAGCGGACTCATACAAAGGTCAAAAACTAATTATTAGCCAGCTAGCCATAACCCGATGCGCAGGGCAAGCGCGGATTGCGCCATGAGCGTTGCAGAATGCGACCGGCTCGTTGCGCCCCGACTGCAACTCAGGCCGCCACCCTGTTACGTCCGAAAGCCTTGGCCTCGTATAGCGCTCGGTCGGCCTGCTCGTAGAGCTGACTCAATTCAGGCTGGCTATCGGGGCTCAGGCAGGCAACGCCGATGGACATGGTCAGTACATCGGCGCTGTCGGAACCACGATGGGCGATGCCCGCCTCCTCCAGCGAATGGCGCAGGGCCTCGGCGCGTTGCCTGGCTTCATCGGCGCTGATGTCGAACAACAGCAGCGCGAACTCCTCCCCGCCAAGCCGTACGCCCATATCCAGTGGTCGCCGCGCGGCCTGCTCGATCAGTGAGCCGACACGCTGCAAAGCCGCGTCGCCAGCCTGGTGACCGTAGCAGTCGTTGTACGCCTTGAAATGGTCGATATCGCAGAGCAGCAACGCAATCGATATGCCCTCACGCTGCGCCTGGCGCCACAGGCGCTCGAACTGCCGATTGAAGCTACGACGGTTATGCAGCCCGGTCAGGCTGTCGTGGTAGGCAAGCAGCTGCATCAGATGGCTGATCAGAAAATGCTCGCGTGATTTGTATTCCAGGAGGTAGCAACCGACAGCGCCGATAAGATTGCCGAAGACCAGGAACAACAGGTTGTTGATCAACCTCGGAGCAGGCAGCCCTGCGGCCAATTCCGCCAGCACATAGGCGAGCAAAATCACCAGGGAACAGGCAAGAGCCTCGCTCAAGCGCAGGCCGACCAGGAAGTACGCCGCCATGCTCACCAGCAACAGTCCTTCGTAGGGGTAGCCGGGGTCGGCGCGATGGGCAATACCGACAATCATCGCTGCGCCCACGCCGAGCACTAGGATGCAGGTCATGCTCAGCGGTAGCAGAAGATGGCTGTGGCGACGCCGCAGGATCAGGGTCGCGCAAACCAGCAGGATGACCAGCGCCACCAGGCGCACTGCGATCACCCAGCCCAGGTGCGATGCAGGCACCACCAACATGTCCAACACCGTCAGGGCCAGCCAGATGACCGTGGCGACGCACAGCGCGATACGTTTGAGTTCGAAGCCGTCCTCAAGCATGTGCGCACGATATTCACGCTCGAGAGCGCGGGAAAAACGCAACCGCCGAAACCCCAGGCTCAACTGCTCGGCATAAGGGCTCGGACGAACCTCGTCGTACCAGGCGTGATAGTCAGGCACCCTCACCTCGTTATCTGGCGGCCTGCCCACACCTTAGCCCTGCGATCGAAATGCCGCCAGAATCAGGCTGCCAAGTTTCACCGAGGACACTTAGATCTCGAACTCGGCCTGCAGCGCCGCACGCACGCAGTAGAGCACCGCTTCGTCGACCCGCCCGGCGAACAGCGAGGCAATCTCGCTGACCGCCGGTAATTCGCCCTCGCCATCGAGGAAGGTCTCCTGAATCTCGCCCAACAGTTCCTCAGGAAGATCCAGCGCCTGCTCCAGGGTCAGTTGCTGCTGGGCGATTGCCTCGGCTAGCAGGCTGTAGACGTTCTTCTCGGTGCAACCCAACTGGCCGGCGATTTGCGTCGGGGTCATACCGGCGCGAGCCAGGCTGACCAGCTCATGACGCAGATCGGCCACCGGCGGTGGCGTGTCATCCGCGCCGCTGCCATTGAGTACTTCCAGGAAGGCCTGGCCGTAGCGTTCCAGCTTGCGCGCACCGACGCCGCTGACCTCGGCCATTTCACTCAGCGAGCTGGGCTGGCTGCGCAACATTTCCAGCAACGTGGCATCAGGGAAGATCACGTACGGCGGTACGCTGTGCTCTTCGGCCAACTTACGACGCAGACTGCGTAGCGCCTCCCACATATCCCGCTCATGGCCGCGCACCAGTTGGCTGGCGGCGCTACTGGAGGCCTTGGCCGCCTGCGCCGGCTTGGGCTCACGACGCAGTTGCAGGCTGACCTCACCACGCAGCAGCGGCCGGCAGGACTCAGTCAGGCGCAAACCGCCGAAACCGTCCAGATCGACATCGGCCAGGCCGCGGGCGACCAACTGGCGGAACAGGGTTCGCCACTCGACCTCGGAAAAGCCCTTGCCGACGCCGAACACCGCCAGGTGCTGATGGCCGGCGGCGCGAATCTTCTCGTTGTCTCGGCCGAGCAGAATGTCAACCAGATGGCCGACACCATAGCGCTGGCCGCTGCGATAGACCGCCGACAGCGCCTGGCGCGCCGGCTCGGTGGCATCCCAGGTCTCGACGCCGTCGATGCAGTTATCGCAATGCCCGCAGGGCTGAGCCAGTTCCTCGTCGAAATAGCCCAGCAACGCCTGGCGGCGGCAGCGTGTCTCCTCGCACAGGGCGAGCATGGCGTCGAGCTTGTGCTGCTCGATGCGCTTGTGGCGCTCGTCACCTTCGGAATTGTTGAGCATCTGCTTGAGGAAGATCACATCCTGCAGGCCGTAAGCCATCCAGGCATCGGCCGGCAAGCCGTCACGGCCGGCGCGACCGGTCTCCTGGTAGTAGGCCTCCAGCGACTTGGGCAGATCCATGTGGCAGACGAAGCGCACGTTGGGCTTGTCGATGCCCATGCCGAAGGCGATGGTCGCCACCATGATCAGGCCTTCCTCATTGAGAAAGCGCTTCTGGTGATAGGCGCGCAACTCGCTGGGCAGGCCGGCGTGATAAGGCAGCGCCGGAAAGCCCTGGCTGCTGAGAAAGTCGGCGACCTCCTCGACCTTCTTGCGCGACAGGCAGTAGACGATACCGGCATCACCCTTGCGCGCGGCGAGAAAACCCAGCAGCTGCTTGCGCGGCTGATCCTTGGGCTGGATGCGGTAGAAGATGTTCGGCCGGTCGAAGCTCGACAGAAAGCGCTCGGCGTTGTCCAGGTGCAGACGCTGGACGATTTCCTCGCGGGTACGTTTGTCCGCGGTGGCGGTCAGGGCGATACGCGGTACATTGGGAAACAGCTCAGCAAGCTGACCGAGCTGCAGGTACTCAGGCCGGAAATCATGCCCCCACTGCGACACGCAGTGCGCTTCATCGATGGCAAACAGGGCGATATCCAGGCCCTGCAGGAAGCTCAGCATGCGCGGCTGCACCAGGCGCTCGGGCGCCAGGTAGAGCATCTTGATCTGCCCGCGACGTATACGGTCGGCGATCTCGCGCTGCTCGTCAGGGCTCAAAGTGGAATTCAGCGCCACAGCTGCCACACCCAACTCGTCGAGGGTGGCCACCTGATCGTCCATCAGCGCGATCAACGGTGAAACCACCACCGCCAGGCCCTCGCGCATCAGTGCCGGCACCTGGAAGCATAGCGACTTGCCGCCACCGGTAGGCATCAACACCAAGGCGTCGCCGCCGCCGGCCACACGCTCGATGATCGCGGCCTGGTTGCCGCGAAAGGCGTCGTAGCCGAAAACGTCTTTGAGAATGCGCATGGCGTGGTCGAGCATGAAGGCCTCCAAATCTGGCCGCGCATTATGCCGCAGGATGGCAGGCAACAGGGCGCCTACCCGTCCGAAGCCGCTGAGTCGCCGCTTTCAGAGCGCGCCGCGCTGGCGCTGGGGCGGCGGTTGACTAGAATCCACCCTCGTGTGCGACACGTTGAACGTGTCGTGCTTGGTTTGGTTAATGCGCCTAGGCACCTTAATCCCTTGCTATCAGGGGGGGTTGAAGCCCGAAAAAGCATTCAACAAACCGGCTCAGCCTGGTTAATCCACACCCTGGAAACGCATCGTTTTGGCGGGGATGGATAACAAAAGCTGTATCTGTTCACACCCTAAAATGGGTCAATGAGCGGTTACAGAAACAGGATAGTAACGTTCAGCCATCATCGAATTGCTACTAAAAATGTCTGACCCGAGGGTGAATTTGCCCTCCGGGCAGAACTCATCCGCGCACGTCTGGCAGTGAGCCAATTCAGCGTCGTGAAACGTTGGGGGGATGTTGAACCAAGCACGGAGCGAAAAGCTCCGAATCGCATTGCTCAACTTCGCTGGCATAGGAAGCACCGAGCCTGGCATGTACCTGCCAGTTCATTAGATCGGCATGCGTCAGGGGCCAACCCTGGGGTGTGAAGCCGGATTAACCTTATTCCAGTTCCCGAACGCTTCGGGGAGATCTCTCCAGGGGCATCCCGTGCGCATGCGGTACAGCATGCCCTCCACGGTCATTCGTCGATCACGCTTGTTGTAGATGGCCTTGCGCAGCAGAATTTCCCGCAGCTTCGACCAATGCCCATCACTGAGCAATAATCGGGGCATTGTAAACTCGTATCGATGTTGGGTCAGAGCTTCAACGATACGTATTTTCTCATATATATCAACTTATTAGCGCAAAACGGCAACAGCCCCTAGGCTTCGCTGACTTTCCGGAGGCGCGCCATGCAGTCACCCATTCACACCGCCACAACTCTCGACACCCCCCTTGCCGAACTGAGCCATGAAATGGCGCGCCTAGTCGATCGCTTCGCCCCCGAGGACGGCTTGCACCTCACAGCGATTCCTGGCCTGAAGCTGGCACGCGCCACGACACCCAGCCTGCCGATGCAGACAGTCTACGACCCCTGCCTGTGCATCATCGCCCAGGGCCGTAAAGAGATACGTCTGGGTGACGAACTCTACGTCTATGATCCGTTGAATTATCTGGTGGCGTCGGTGGTGCTGCCGGTAACCGGCCGGGTTATCGAGGCCAGCCCGGATCACCCCTATCTGAGCATCGCTCTGGAGATTGATCCCGCGCTGATCAGCAGCCTGCTCACCGAAATGCCAGCGATTCCGGCCCCGGACGCGGCTTCCCAGCGGGCGCTGTTTCTCGATCGCCTCGACCCACGCTTGCTGGATGCGGTGATCCGCCTGCTGCGCCTGCTGGAAACCCCATCCGACATCGCCATGCTGGCGCCATTGGCATTGCGCGAGATTTTCTACCGCATGCTGCTCAGCCCGCAGGGCCATCGCCTGCATGAAGTGGTGATCGCCGACAGCCAAAGCCAGCGCATCTCCCGCGCCATCGAGTGGCTGCGCAAGAATTTCGATCAGCCGCTGCGGATCGAGGAACTGGCCCGCGAGGTGAACCTGAGCCCCTCGACCCTGCACCATAGATTCAAGACGGTCACAGCGTTCAGCCCGCTGCAGTACCAGAAGCAGCTACGCCTGCAGGAGGCTCGCCGACTGATGCTGTGCGACAACCTCGAAGCGGCAGCGGCCAGCTACCGCGTCGGCTACGAAAGCCCATCGCAGTTCAGCCGCGAGTACAGCCGTCTGTTCGGCGATCCGCCGCAACGCGATATCGCCCGCCTGCGCCAGGCCGCGCAGAATCAGGTCGCTTCCTGATAACCGCGCAGGACCATGCCCCCGTGGGAGGCGCTTCAGCGGCGAGCTTTTCCGCCCTTTTTGGGGATGATCGCGGCTAAAGCCCCACCCACTGCGCGTCCGGCTACAGCCCCATCTGCTTGGCGATGATCTCGTTCATGATCTCGCGCGTACCGCCGCCAATGGAGAGGATTCGATTGTCGCGGTATAGGCGCTCGACCAGGGTTTCGCGCATGTAACCCATGCCACCCATGATCTGCACCGCATCGTAGGTCAGGCGATCAGCAATATCGGTGGCGAAGTTCTTGGCCATGGAAATCTCCTTGATCACGCTCCTGCCGGCGGCCATTTGAGCGGCCTGGCAGTAGGTGAACTCGCGGGAAACCTCCAGTTGCGTGGCCATCTCGGCCAGGCGGTGCTTGAGCACCTGGAACTTGCCCACCGGCTTGCCGAACGCCTGGCGCTCGCGCGCCCATTTCAGCGACTCCTGCAGGGCCAGTTGTGCGGTCATGTTGGCCATGATCGCCAGGCTCAGGCGCTCGCTCTGGAAGTTGGCCATGATGCAGGCGAAACCGGCATTCTCCACGCCGATCAGGTTCTCCACCGGCACCTTGCAGTCGTCAAAGAACAGTTCGGCGGTATCCGACGCCCACCAACCCATCTTCTTCAGCTTGCGACCGACGCTGAAACCCGGCGTGCCCTTCTCCACCAGCAGCAGGCTGACGCCACCGAAGCCCTCACCGCCGGTGCGCACCGCCACCGTGTAGTAATCGGCACGCACGCCGCTGGTGATGAAGGTCTTGCTGCCATTGACGCGGTAGTGATCGCCATCGCGCACAGCGCGGGTCTTGAGATTGGCCACGTCGGAGCCACCGGTGGGCTCGGTCACCGCCAGCGCCATGATCTTCTCGCCGGCCAGTACCTGCGGCACCACGCGCTCACGCACGACGGGCTTGGCCCATTTGACGATGGGTGGCAGGCCGATATCCAGCGAACCGAGCCCGGCCACCAGGCCGCCGGAGCCACTGCGCATCAGTTCCTCGCTGGCCGCCACTTTGGCGAACACGTCTCCCTCGTGACTGCCGCCGAACTGCTCTGGGTAGCCGATACCGAGAATGCCCGCAGCGCCGGCCTTGAGGTACAGCTCACGAGGAAACTCCTCTGCCTCTTCCCACTCGTCGATATACGGCAGGATTTCACGCTCGACGAAACGCCGGACGGAATCACGAACCAATTGGTGGGACTCATCGAAATACGACAGAGAGGCGGCCATGCGGGTACTCCCGTTATCATTTTGGCTACCCTAACCTAGCGCTTGCTTGGTTTTCAAGCGAGCGTTTCATTTCTGCTCGCGCAACGCCTTTCTCACCCGCTCGCCCATCTCGTAGGCTGGCCCTTCCACTGACTGGAAATTGCGTGTGTAACGCTGGGCGAAGCCATCGGTGCCCCACTCGCGGTATTGCTGCACATGCCACAATTCATGCGCCCACAGCGCCGCATCCTGCTCAGCGGCAGCGGCGTTGCGAAACACCACCACATCGACCAGCGTCACGGCCTGCACATCGGGGTTCTGCAGCATGACGGTGGCGGCGTCCATCTCGTCGGTGATGCCCACGCGAAAGCGCACTTCATCAAGCAACGCATCGTCGTAGAACGGCGCGAGCTGGGCACGAATCATCAGAGGGATAGGTTCGGTGCCGGCTCGCAGTGCTGCCTGGCGAGATTGCAGCAACCAGGCTTCGAGACGCGCCGCCGCCATATTCAGGCCATTTTCACGCACCCGTACCGGATCGGGCACGCACAAGCAGGAAGCGCCCAGACACACCTGTACCTGCCCGTTCGGACATTGAGCCTGTGCGGCCAGAGGCGCCCCGAGCAGGAGCAGCAGAGCAATACGGCGCAGAGTGTCGGTGGTCACTGGCACTCCGAATCGAGAGGGTTTGACTGCTTACAGGCTGATCGGGCGCCGACCTGCCAAGGCATGCGCCAGGGTGCCGCCGTCGACCAGTTCCAGTTCGCCACCGAGCGGCATGCCATGGGCGATGCGCGAGGCGATCAGGCCTTTGCCGGCGAGGATCTGAGCGATGTAGTGCGCCGTGGCCTCGCCTTCCACCGTCGGGTTGGTGGCCAGGATCACTTCGCTGAAAGCACCGGCATCGATACGCTCCAGCAGCGCCGGAATACCGATGGCCTCTGGCCCCAGACCATCGAGCGGTGACAGATGCCCCTTGAGCACGAAGTAACGGCCGCGAAAACCAGTCTGTTCCACTGCGTGCACATCCATTGGACCTTCGACCACACACAGCAGGCTGTCGTCGCGGCGCTCGTCCAGGCACAGCTGGCAGATCTCGTCCTCGCTCAGGCTGCGGCAGCGCTTGCAGTGCCCCACGCCTTCCATCGCCGCATTCAGTGCCTGCGCCAGACGCAGACCGCCACTGCGATCGCGCTCGAGCAACTGCAACGCCATGCGCTGCGCGGTCTTCTGCCCAACACCGGGCAGGATGCGCAGAGAGTCGATCAACTGGCGAATCAGGGGGCTGAAGCTCATGGCGTTCCTGCAAGGGTGAGCGGGGAAAGATCTGGTGGGCTAAAGCCCACCCTACGGATTTGCAACGAGCAGATTCCCGGATTGCATCTCATTGGGCTACGAGCCGGCCCAGTCGACACGGCAAGAGTGGCGATCAGGCAGCGTGCAGGGCAAGTTCGCCGGCAACGCCGCCATGTGCGTCGACTGGACGGCACGAAGCCTGTCAGAAGGGCATTTTGAAGCCGGGGGGAAGCTGCATCCCTGCGGTCATGCCAGACATTTTTTCCTGGCTGTTCTGCTCAACCTTGCGCACGGCATCGTTGACCGCTGCAGCAATCAGGTCTTCCAGCACTTCCTTGTCTTCCTGCATCAGGCTGTCGTCCAGGGTGATGCGCTTGACGTCGTGACGACCGGTCATCACCACGCTGACCAGGCCGGCGCCGGACTGGCCGGTAACTTCAGCGTTGGCCAGTTCTTCCTGCATCTTCTGCATTTTTTCCTGCATTTGCTGAGCCTGCTTCATCAGGCCTGCCATGCCACCTTTCATCATGTCGGTATCCTCGGTGTTCGGGGTTAAACAAGTCGTTGAAACGACCGGTTAGCTGGGAGTATCGATAGGTTCGATGCTGTCGTCGCGCACCTTGGCGGAGAACTGTTGAATCATCTGCTGCACCAGTGGATCGGCATGGATCGACGCTTCAGCGCTGCGCTGGCGCTCGGCACGACGACGGGCTGCCGCCTGTGCCGGAGTTTCCTGCTCGGGCTTGCACAGCTCGATGCGCAGTCTGATGCTACGACCCTGCTGCTGGTTCAGCGCCTCATTAAGACGGCGCTGCTGGGTCGGGTTGAACAGCGCACTGTGCGCCGGGTCCAGGTGCAACAGCCAGTCATCGCCGTTGGCTTCGATGAGCGTACAGTTGGCCGCAATGCTGCCGGTCATGCCACCCAAACCCAACTGGGGGAACAACGACAACCATTCCGCCGCCAGACCGGTAGCCGGCTGGGCGGCCGGCAGGGGTTCTTCGATCGTCGGCATAACGGCTTCAGGCTGGCCAAAGTCGTAGTCGAGCGTTTCGGCATCCATTTCGACATAGTCGTAGTCACCGGGTGGCGGCTCGTCATCATTGCCGTCCGTATCGGCCATGGGCTGCACGATTTCGCTCGCCATGGGTGCAACCACAGGCGCTGCGGCTGACTCAGCCGCCACAACGGGTGCGGCCACAGCTGGCTCGGTAATGGCAACAGGCTGAGCGGGCACCACAACATTGTCGGATACCTCGGCCGTGTCCCATGGCACATCGACGACTGCTGCCGCCTCAGGAGCGGCAGGCTCGGGCTCAGGCTCGGGCTCAGGCTCGGGCTCGGGCTCGGGCTCGGGCTCGGGCTCGGGCTCGGGCTCGGGCTCGGGCTCGGGCTCGGGCTCGGGTGACAGGCTGGCGGCTGGCGCCACAGGGATGTCAACCACAGGCGCCGGTTCGGCTACGGCTGGCTCTGAGAGCGCAGCGGCGACGGACAGGCTGGACTCGACGAGAGCTGGAGCGGCGGATAGCGGCACCTCCGCACTTGCCGGCACAGAAACCATGGGAGCCGACATAGCGCTGCCGGCCACTGGGCTTTGTTGGGGGTCAGCAGTGGCCTGGCTGATCCCCAAGGGCTTTAGCGTGACCTTGGGCGCATCGTCGGCGCCCGCCGGGCGGAAAGCCAGCATGCGCAGCAGCACCATTTCGAAACCACCGCGCGGATCCGGCGCCAGCGGCAGGTCGCGGCGGCCGATCAGCCCCATCTGATAATAAAACTGCACATCTTCAGCCGGCAGCGCCTGGGCCAACTGTAGTACGCGCTCACGGTCGCCCTGGCCATTGTCCACGGCTTCTGGCAGCGCCTGAGCGATGGCCACGCGATGCAACACGTTGAGCATTTCCGCCAGCACGCCATTCCAGTCCGGCCCCTGCTCGGCGAGATGCCGCACCGCCTCGATCAGCGCCCGCGCATCGCCTTCGATCAGGGCATGCAACACGCCGTAAACCTGACCATGATCGAGCGTGCCGAGCATGGCGCGCACATCAGCCGCCAGCACCTTGCCTTCACCAAAGGCGATGGCTTGGTCGGTCAGGCTCATGGCGTCGCGCATCGAACCGTCGGCCGCACGGCCGAGCAGCCACAGGGCGTCATTCTCGAACGGCACGTTCTCGGCAGTCAGCACATGGGTCAGGTGCTCGACCACCCGCTCCGGCGGCATGTTCTTCAGCGAGAACTGCAGGCAGCGCGACAGCACGGTGACCGGCAACTTCTGCGGATCGGTAGTCGCGAGGAGGAATTTGACGTGGGGCGGCGGCTCTTCCAGGGTCTTCAACAGGGCGTTGAAGGAGCTGGTGGAGAGCATGTGCACTTCGTCGATCAGGTAGACCTTGAAGCGTCCGCGACTCGGGGAGTACTGCACGTTATCGAGCAGTTCACGGGTGTCTTCGACCTTGGTGCGGCTGGCGGCATCCACTTCAATGAGGTCGACGAAACGCCCCTCATCGATCTCCCGGCACACCGAGCAGGTGCCGCAGGGCGTGGAACTGATGCCGGTTTCACAGTTCAGGCACTTGGCGATGATCCGCGCGATGGTGGTCTTGCCCACCCCGCGCGTGCCGGTAAACAGATAGGCGTGGTGCAGACGCTGGCTGTCCAGGGCATTGATCAGGGCTTTGAGCACATGGGTCTGGCCGACCATTTCGCGGAACGAGCGCGGACGCCATTTACGTGCAAGAACCTGATAACTCATGGAAAACCGTCATATGAGGAAAGCAAAAGTGGGCTAATGCTAGCGGAGCAACCAGCAAATTGCATCCGCCAACCGATACCCGCAGACGTCACAGAGGTGATCTGCAAATAGCGCTGTTCAATTCTTGAACAACGGCGTATAGTTCGAATTGTTCGTACCACGCTGCAAGTCAAAAAGGCCTTCGCGCCCCCTCGCTGGTTTCCCGGTTCAACGTCTAGCGCTGTTTCGCGCTACCGCCCTACCCGATCCCATCCGCTGACTGATCAGGCCGACTCGCCACTTACTGGCGCAGATCCTCCGCCTGCCTCCGACGTACCGACCACGCCTAAGAACCGTAACATTGGAACTTTATCGTGCTAACCAAGCTCCGATGGTTCGACATGCTATGGCCGCTTTTCGGCCAACCACATGGAGCTACACCACGCGCAACGAAGCGCACATGCTTTAAGGAAGTACCTAAGAATGAATGCTCAACATCAAATTCAGAAAGCCATCAGCACCCTGACTCACGCCTTCGCGCCGTTCGACTGCCGCATCCAGGCAACGCGCAAGGGCAGCTTCAGCTTCACCCTGGTCGACAAGACCGGTATCGCCCAGTACAGCCAGCGTCTTTACCCAGGCCAGTACAGCGACGAATCGCTGCAACAGGTGATCGAGCGTACCCGCCAGTCGCTCACTGCCTGAACTAAGTCATCATCCTGAGGTCGAAGGAGATCAACCATCAGGATGGAGTAGGACATGGAACTCACCAACCAACAGCTCGTCGATCACCTGTTCAATCCGTTGCGTGTCAGCTTCAGCTCACCGCGCCCGGACGGCAGCATCATCCTCGCCCTGCTCGACGAGAGCGACAGCACTGTCTACAGCCGCGTCCTGGCCAAGCCACAGATCAACGACCAGAATGCCTTCGCCCAAAGCCTGGAAGAAATCCGCCTGGAACTGGCTGTACGCGCCGGCAATATCCCAGCCGATCTGCGCAAGATGCTCAAGGAACAGGACAGCGTGTTGAATTACCGCATCGCCTGAACCTGCAAACAGCCGAAAGCCCGTGCCCAAAGCGCGGGCTTTTTATTGCGCACAGCAAAAACCGCCAGATGGGCGCTGAAGATATTGATATAGAAGGGTGCAAGGGCTTGGAAACTGGAGGTGGACCCTGCCAGCCACACCCCGGCACACAATGTTCCCGCTGTGGCTGCTCCCTTCCGGGATGCCCAGGTTAACGGGTAATCGTTGCGAGAGGCTTGGAGACCCCGCCATTCCTGACTTCTAGCGCTTTCTGCTCGTCGCACGACTATCAATCGGAGATCACATTCTATAGCGAGGCCTTTAGCCTTTGGGAGCGCTTTGGATCACCGTTTCGGATCACTTCTGGATCCCTTTAGGATCACCTGGCCACACCCCAACCGGCTTTTTTTTGACAAAAATGCGAGCCCCTATCCATCGAGCCGTCCCACTCGATTCCCCCAGTACCCACCTCTCCTCGCCTGAAAAACGGGGCACCCGCCCACCTAATGACTTGACTCAGCCGACACCCAAAATCCGGCTCGTCTCAGTAACGAGGAGGAACCACGCACTATGGAAAAACTGCAGGTATTCACACCAATCGCGATCCTCGCTGGATCTGTCTTGATAGCCCTCAAACGTCGCAGCCAGCGTAATAGACTTCAATGGTCACGCTTTGATCGTCTCGCAGACATCTACATACCGAAGCCCAGAAATGCACATCCTTATCCCGAGGATCGCTTCGCGTTACATACCCGAGGCAGGAGCCGTATGCGGTAGTTCCGCACGCACGGATCTGTGCGGGGGGCGGCAGGTAACTGCCGTCCCTGCCGCGACCCGACGAACCAGCGAAAAAGCAGGTTGTAGCCCAGTTGCTCCATGAGCATGCGCTCGCTGCGCAGCGAGTAGAACAGCTACAGCAATTGCGCCCGCATCAGCTTCTCCGGGGCAACCGAGGTGCGGCCGGTGTCGGCATACAAGGTGTCGAACAGAGCACTCATCCGTTGCAGGGCGGTGTTGGCCAGCTTGCGGATGGCGCGCAGGGGATGATTCACCGGCACGAAGTCATCGAGCTTGGCGACAGTGAACAGGGACTCCTGGGTGATATCGGCCCCAGGCATGGAAATCGAGGGCTCCGGCAGATTGGAGCCGATATCGTAAACCACACGTCGCAAAACCAGACAGGACGTGGGCGAATTTCAACAAGCTGCTAGCGGTCACATTACGGTCATCCGTCGGCGTTAAATTGGCCTAGGCCAATGCCACGGATGATCCCATGCCCTCCCCCTGCACCGCCCTGATCTTTCAACTGTCCGGCTGCCTGGTCGACTTCGGCGCTCGCACGCTACCTGTCGCGCTGCAGCGACTGCATCCCGAGCGCACAACCGCGAACCTGGCCGGTACCCCGCAACAGGCGCTGGATGCATGGTTAGGCAAGTCGGCAACCAGCACACAACTGCAGACGCTGCAACAGGCGCTGAGCGAGGTGGCCGGAGAGCATGCCGAACTGACCCCGGGTGCAGCACAATTGCTGCAAACCCTGCATGCGAACGGCACGCCCTGCGCCTGGCTGGATGACCTGCCAGCCGACGCCAGCCTGCGCCTGGCCGAAGCGCTGCCCACGCCCATCGAAGCGGTGCTGGCGCGTCAGACCAGGCCGTGGCCAGCGCCGGACAGTTGCTGGCAGGCATTGAGCCAGCTGGACGTCGAGCGCCTGGATGGCTGTGTTGTCGTCAGCGGTAATCCGCTATTGCTGCAAGCCGGGCTCAATGCCGGCTGCTGGACCATCGGCCTGGCGGCCTGCGGGGCACTGTGCGGCTACGCCCTGGCCGACTGGCAGGCACTGGGCGCGAGCGATCAGGAACACCTGCGCGCCGAGGCCACGCTGCAGCTCTATCGTCTGGGCGTGCACTCGGTGGTCGATCATCTGGGAGAAATCGAGGCCAGCCTGGACGATATCGGCGTGCGCCGGAGCAAGGGCGAAAAGCCCTGAGCCTTTGACTCTGATCAGGCAAAGCCGGCCCGCTTGGGTTAACCTTCAGGTACGGGTTGAAAACTTCCAGCGCCGCTGGGGGTCAATGCCTAAGCTGATTCGATAAGGAGAACTCTATGCCAGCAAGCGACCTGCAGCAGCAACTGGAAGCCCTCCAGCAACACCTGGCCCAGGACACGCCGCTCAGCGAGGAAGAACGCGCATCGCTTTACCTGCTGACCCAGGAAATCGAAGTCCAATTGGCGCGTGAAGCCGCCTCAGCGCCTGACGCCACGCTGATCGATGGCGTCAATCTGGCGGTGGAACGTTTCGAGGCCAGCCACCCTACCCTCGCCGGCACCCTGCGCAACATCATGCAGAGCCTGGCCAATATGGGCATCTGAATGCCCTGCCCCCGGCTCAGGCCCGGCGTTTCAAGCAAAATGTCGACGCTTGGCCAATGCCACTTAGCCAAGCGTCGATGCATCGAACGTGTAGGAGCGGCGCCCCGCCGCGAACCTGAGCGGGGCTGACGCGAAAAGCTTCGCCCCGGGGCGGGGTTCCTACAAAGGCCGCATTGGCAGCATTGTCTAAGCGGCATTTTTCATGGGTTACTGGCGCGCCAGGCGGCCATTTTCCGGCGTGAGCGCCTCGGTGCTGCGATACGGATTGATGTCCAGCCCACCACGGCGCACGTAGCGCGCATAGACAGTCAGCGCCTGCGGCTGCAGCAGGCGTTGCAGATCGAGGAAGATGCGTTCGACGCACTGCTCGTGAAAATCCGCGTGCTGACGGAAGCTCACCAGATAGGCCAGCAGGCTGGCATGATCCAGCGCGGCACCGCGATACTCGACGACCAGGCTGCCCCAATCCGGCTGACCGGTAACCGGGCAGTTGGATTTGAGCAGATGACTGTGCAGGCTCTCCTCCACCACGCGATCGGCGTCGCAGCGCAGCAGCTCGGGTTGCGGGTGGTCGTACTGGCTGACGCTGATATCCAGTTCGTCTATGCACTGACCCGGCAGCGTCGCCACGCCTTCTTCAGCAACCTCAGTCAGCGAGCGCAAACGCACCGCCACTGGCTTGCCGGCCACCGTCGACAGATCGTGCACCAGCGTCGCTTGCAACTCATCCCAACTGGCGAAAGCCGACTGGTTCAGGGAATTGAGGTACAGCTTGAAGGACTTCGACTCGATGATGTTCGGCGAGTCTGCGGGGATGGCGAACTCACCGATGGCTACCACCGGTTTGCCGGACGGCAGCAGCCAGGACAACTCGTAGCAGTTCCAGTAATCCACACCCTGATACGGTAGGTTGGCGCCTTCGAGGCCCAGCTCTGCCCACTTGGTGGTGCGCGAGATGGGGAACAGCAGCTCTGGACTGTATTCGGCGATGTACTGGCTGGACTTGCCCAGCGGGGAATGTTCGGCGGGGTGCTGCATGGCGCGCAATCCAGGGTGGCGAAAAACCGCGCAAGTTTAACGGGTTGAGCGCCGCGTCGCACCCGCGAAGCACTACGCCAAGCACTTGTAGGAGCGAGCTCTGCTCGCGAATCGCCTTACAGCCAGCAGCTTCGCGAGCAGAGCTCGTTCCAACAAAAATAGTAGCCCAGTGAACTGTGAGAGGCTGCAAAAGCTCGCCGCTAAAGCGCCTCCTACAGGATTCAGACCGCCACCGGCTCCTCCTCTATCTTGAGCAGTGGCGCCCAGCGCCTCAGCAGCAGGTACAGCGTCGGAATCACGTAGAGGGTGAAGAAGGTGCCGACCAGCAACCCGCCGACGATCACCAGGCCGATCTGCTGGCGGCTTTCCGCGCCGGCTCCGCTGGCGATGGCCAGCGGCAGCGAACCCAGCACCATGGCGCCGGTGGTCATCAGGATCGGCCGCAGGCGCTGCACCGAGGCCTCGATCACCGCCTCGCGCAGGGCCTTGCCCTCGCGCAGCAGGTGGTTGGCGAACTCGACGATAAGGATGCCGTGCTTGGTGATCAGGCCAATCAGGGTCACCAGGCCGATTTGCGAGTAGATATTCCAGGTGCCGCCGAACAGCTTCAACGCCAGCAAGGCCCCGGCCATCGACAAGGGCACACTGAACAGAATGATCAGCGGGTCACTGAAACTCTCGAACTGCGCCGCCAGCACCAGGAAAATGAAGGCCAGGGCCAGGGCGAAGATCAGCAGGATGCCCGAACTGGATTCCTTGAAATCACGCGACGTGCCGGTGTAGTCGTACTGCGTCTCCGGCGGGAACACCTCGCGCGCCACGCTTTCCAGGTGATTGAGCGCCTCGCCCAGGGTGTAACCCGTACCGACGTTGGCGCTGATAGTCACAGCACGCAGCTGGTTGAAATGATTGAGCTCGCGCGGCGCCACGGTCTCACGCACCTCGATCAGGTTAGACAGCTGCACCATGCCGCCGTCACGGTCACGCACATAGACGCGATCCAGATCCTGCGGGTTGCTGCGGTCGACGTCCTGCAACTGCACCAGCACGTCATACTGCTCGCCATTCTGCTTGAAGCGGGTCACCTGACGGCTGCCGAACAGACTTTCCAGGCTGCGGCCGATCACCGACACATCGGTGCCGACCGCCACCGCCTGCTCACGGTTGACGGTGATCTTGAGCTGCGGCGAGTTGAGTTTGAGGTCGCTGTCCAGCCCCTCCAGGCCCGGATAATCACGCATGTGCTCCATCAGTTGATCGACGTAACCCTGCAGTTCGGCGTACTCCATGGACGAGCGCACGACGAAGTTGATCGGCTGGTTACGCGCACTCTGCCCCAGCGGCGGGCGGTTGACCGGAGTGACGCGCATACCGGCGATATCCTGCAACTGCGGCAGCAACTCGTTGCGAATCTCGAACTGGTTACGCGAACGATCGCCCCAGTCCTCCAGCTTCATGAAGGAAATGCCCTGGGCCACGGTCGGAAAACCCGCAATGACCAGATAGCGATTGGTCTCGGGAATGCTCGCGTAAGCGGCCTCGACCTCACGGGCGTAGCGCGCCGTGTAATCGATGGTGGCACCGTCCGGGCCATTGAACACGCCGACGATGGTGCCGGTGTCCTCGGTTGGCGCCAGCTCGGAGCGCAGGCCGCCGAACAGCCAGGCACACAGCACGAAAGCCCCCAGCAGTACAGCGAGCACCAGCGGCCAGGCGCGCAGGGCGCGATCCAGGCTGTGCTTGTAGCTGTAGGTCAGGCCGTTGAGGAAACCTTCGATCAGGTTGTACACGCGACCATGGCGCTGCTCGTGCGAGTGAGGTTTGAGCATCACCGCGCACATCATCGGCGTCAGCGTCAGGGCAACGAAGCCGGAGACCAGTACCGAGCCAGCCAGAGTCCAGGCGAACTCGGTGAACAGCTTGCCGGTAGTCCCCTGCATGAAGCCGATGGGGGCGAACACGGCAGCCAGGGTCAGGGTCATGGCGATCACCGCGAAGGCGATCTCGCGGCTGCCCTTGAAGGCCGCCTGCATGGGTTTCATCCCGGCCTCGATATGGCGATGGATGTTTTCCAGCATGACGATGGCGTCGTCCACCACCAGACCGATGGCCAGCACCATGGCCAGCAGGGTCAGGGTGTTGATGGTGAAGCCCATCAGCGACATCAGGGCGAAGGCGCCGATCAACGAGACCGGAATGGTCACCAACGGGATCAGCGTCGCGCGCAACGAGCGCAGGAAGATGAAGATGATCAGAATGACCAGCGCCACGGCTTCCCAGATGGTGGTGAAGACGTTGTCGATGGATTCGCGGATGAACTGCGAGTTGTCGTTGGCCACGGTCATGTTCATGCCGTCGGGCAACAAGGCCTGAACGTCATCCCAGGCCGCCTCGAGCCCGTCGGAGATATCCAGCGGGTTGGCCGTGGCCTGTTTGACCAGGCCCAGGGTTACAGCCGGCAGACCGTTGAAGCGCACCACGGTGCGCTCGTCGCGCGGCCCCACTTCGGCGCGGCCAACATCGGACAGGCGCAGCAGATAGCCTTGCGAATCATCGAGAATCAGCTCGTTGAACTGCTCCGGCGTGCGCATATCGGTTTCCGACAGCACGCTGAACTCGCGCTCGCGCGACTCGATGCGCCCGGCCGGGATTTCCACGTTCTGCCGGCGCAGGGCATCTTCCACGTCCTGCACGGTGAGGTTGTGTGCGGCGAGCTTCTCCGGATCGAGCCAGATACGCATGGAGAAGGTTCGGGCGCCACGCACCTGCACTTCGGAGACGCCGGGAATGGTCTGCAGGCGATCCTTGATCACCCGTTCCAGCAGGTCGGTGATCTCCATGGCGCTGTGCTGCTGGCTGTGGAAGGCGATCCACACCACCGGCTGGGCATCGGCCTCGACCTTCTGCACGATGGGCTCATCGACCTCGTCCGGCAGCAGGCTGCGCACCCGCCCGAGACGGTCACGCACATCGTTAGCCGCCTCGTCGGCGCTGCGCCCGAGGCGAAACTGCGCGGTGATCTGGGTGTTTTCCGCACGGCTGATGGAGGTGACGAAATCCAGCCCTTCGATACCCGACAGCACATCTTCCACCGGCTGCGCTACCTGCGACTCCATGATCTCCGGGCTGGCCCCCGGATAGGTGACCTGCACGGTGACGATGGGCACGTCGATATTGGGGTATTCACGCACATTGAGGCACTCGTAAGCCATCAGCCCCAGCAGCACCACGATCAGCGACAGAACAGTGGCGAATACCGGCCGGCGAATGCAGACGTCGGAAAGTGTCACGGCTGGCGCTCCCCGCTCTTGGTGCGTACGGCCAGCCCTTCGCGCACACGCTGCCAACCGGCACTGATGATGGTTTCGTCGCCCTGCAGGCCTTCACGCACCTCGACCAGGCCGTCGAATCGCTTGCCCAGCGTCACCTCACGGCGCTCGACCTGGCCATCGACCACCAGGTTGACCAGCAACTTGTCGCCCTGCGGCATCACCGCCTCTTCCGGGATAACCAGCGCATTGGGCCGCTCTTCGAGAATCACCGAAACGCGGACGAACTGTCCGGGACGCAGGCGGCGGTCATCGTTGCCGATATGCGCGCGGATCGCCTGGCTGCGCCCGGCCTCGTCGAGGCGCGGGTTGATGGCGTAGATCTCGCCACGAAAGCGTTCGCCCGGGTAGGTATCGAGGGTGATTTCCACGGTCTGGCCGAGGCGCACCTGGGCCACGGCCTTCTGCGGAATACGGAAGTCGACCTTGAGCGGGTCAAGCACCTCCAGGTTGACGATGTTCTGCCCGGCACTGAGGTAGTCACCGACGCTGGCCTGGCGCAGGCCGAGCGTGCCGTCATGAGGCGCCTTGATCTGGGTCTTGTCGAGCCGCGCCTGGGCCAGGGACTGACTGGCACGCGCGGCCTGCAGCTGGCTCTGCGCCTCGTCCAGCGCCTGGGCGTTGCTCGCACCACGCTGAAACAGCATCTGCGCACGCTGGTGGTTTTTCTCGGCCAGATCAAGATTGGCCCGCGCCTGGGCGAATTCGGCGCGGGCAATCGCATCATCGAGGCTGATCAGCAGGTCGCCAGCGGTCACCGCCTGGCCCTCGCGAAAATGCAGGGTGGCCAGGCGCCCTTCCACTTCCGGGCGAATCATCACCGACTCGTCGGAGCGTAGCGAACCGAAGGTGATCAGCTCGTCACGCACCTCCATTTGCCGTACCGGCACGATCTCGACCATTGGCCCTTCGGCAGCCAGCGCAGGTGTCGTGAACAAGCCCAGACACAGCCATGGAAGAGCACGCAACAGCACGGTCATGATCAGCCCCTTTTTCTTGGTAGAGGCGGAGTCTAACCGGCTGCTGCATTACTGACAGGGACGCAAGTTATTTCGCTATGTTTTTTCGGTCGTCGCCACATTCTGTAGGAGCGGCTTTAGCCGCGAGCACTCAAGCGCAGCCCGGATGAAATCCGGGGAGCACAGCAGCCATCCCCCGGATTGCATGCGTGCTACACATTAACGTTTAGGCGCGGTGGCGCCGCGAGAATCGCGGATAAATCCTACATGAGCGGCAAACGTCACTGACGCATGCCACGACCGCTGACCAGCAGACGGATGCACAGGGTATAGAGCACAGCGGTGGCCAGCAGCATGAAGCCGACTGCCACGCCGATACGGATGTCGGACACCCCGAGAATGCCGTAACGGAAGGCGTTGACCATGTGCAGGATCGGGTTGCCCAGCGACACCGTCTGCCAGAACGGCGGCAACAGGGTGATGGAGTAGAACACCCCGCCCAGGTAGGTCAGCGGCGTCAGCACGAAGGTCGGGATGATCGAAATGTCGTCGAAGTTGCGCGCATACACCGCGTTGACGAAGCCACCAAGGGAGAAGATGGTCGCCGTCAGCAGCACCACCAGCACGGTAACGCCCAGGTGATGCACCTGCAGGTGGGTGAAGAACAACGACAGCAGGGTGACGATGAAGCCCACCGCCAGCCCGCGCAGCACGCCACCGACGACGAAACCGATGAGGATGGTATGCGGTGACACCGGCGACACCAGCAACTCCTCGACGTTGCGCTGGAACTTGCTGCCGAAGAAGCTCGACACCACGTTGCCGTAGCTATTGGTGATCACCGACATCATGATCAGCCCCGGCACGATGTACTCCATGTAGCTGAAGCCCCCCATGTCGCCGATCTGCCGGCCAATCAGGTTACCGAAGATGACGAAGTACAACACCATGGTAATTGCCGGCGGCAGCAGCGTCTGCGGCCAGATACGCAGGAAACGGCGCACCTCACGGTGAACGATGGTGCGCAGGGCCACCAGATTAGCGGCGAACTCGCTGTTAAGGTACTGAGAAGTCATTGCGCCACCTTGGCCAGGTTCTTTTCCACCAGAGAGACGAACAGCTCCTCCAGGCGATTGCTCTTGTTACGCAGGCTGAGTACCTCGACCTGCTGCTGCGCCAGCTGCTGGAACAGTGCATTGAGGCCCTGGCTCTTCTCCACCTGCACCTCCAGGGTGTGGTGGTCGACCAAGCGCACCGGATAACCGCTCAGGTTAGGCGCCTCGCTATAGGAATCCTTGAGGTCGAGCAGGAAGGTCTCGACATGCAGCTTCTTCAACAGATCCTTCATGCTGCTCAGCTCGACGATACGGCCGTGGTCGATGATGCCGATGTTGCGACAGAGCTGCTCGGCCTCTTCCAGGTAGTGGGTGGTCAGAATGATGGTGGTGCCCTGCTTGTTCAGCTCGGTGAGGAAGCTCCACATCGAACGGCGCAGCTCGATGTCCACCCCGGCAGTGGGCTCGTCGAGGATCAGCAGGCGCGGCTGGTGCACCAGAGCGCGGGCGATCATCAGGCGGCGCTTCATGCCACCGGACAGCTCGCGTGAAGCCACGTCGCGCTTGTCCCACAGGCCGAGTTCGGTCAGGTACTGCTCGGCGCGCTCCTTGGCGATCGAGCGCGGAATACCGTAGTAGCCGGCCTGGGTGACGACGATGTCGAACACCTTCTCGAACTGGTTGAAGTTGAACTCCTGCGGCACCACGCCCAGGCAGCGCTTGAGCGCATAAGGCTCGCGGTCGAGGTCATGGCCGAACACGCTGACCGTGCCGCCACTCTTGTTCACCAGCGTGGAGAGCACACCGATGGTGGTGGATTTGCCGGCACCGTTGGGGCCGAGCAAGGCGAAGAAATCCCCTTCGGCGACGTCCAGATCGATGCCGTGCAGGGCCTGGAAGCCGTTTCCGTAGGTCTTGGTCAACTGGCGAATGGTCAGGGCGGAGCTCATGAAGATGGGGTTTCCCGCGCGAGAGTGAGGTGGTTATAGATGAGGGCGGACACCGGCGATTGCAACCTGGTGTTTCATCCGCTCCTCACTGGCATGCACCCTACCGACCCTGGCGCGCAGAGAAAAGGCCATCCTGGCGATCTTGATTATCGACTCAGTCGATAACACTGGCCTCGCGCTGCATATCACCACCGAGCTGCAGCGCCCCGGACTCGAACAGATGCGGGTAGCAGCCGCGCAGGTGATCAAAGAATAGTTGCTCGGGCAGATCCTCGAACTGACCGTGGTCATGCAGGTACTCCATGTAGCGCTCGCCCTTGTCGTTATAGGGATGAAAGACGCTGTCATGCACGCCGTCGAACTCCAGCGGCGCCACCTTGAACACCCGGCATAGCGCCTCGTTGAACGCCGGCGTGGCCTTGACCCAGCGCCCGTCCAGATACAGTTCGGTGTAGCCATGCATGGCGAACACCTCGCTGCGCAGCAGTTCCAGCAGGCGCGGCGTGGACAGGTGATTGCGCACATCGGCCAAACCGATACGCGCGGGAATCCCACAATGCCGGGCACAGGCAGCGAGCAGATTAGCCTTGGGCACGCAGTAGGACTCACCGGCCGCCAATGCATGACTGGCCTTCAATGTCTGCGCATCGAGGCTGAAGGCATAGGGGTTGTAGCGAACCTCGTCACGCACCGCCAGATACAGGGCCACGGCCTGACTGGTCGGTTCTCGTGACGCACCACGCCAACGTTCGGCGAACTCGACTACCGCGCGATGGTCACTGTCAATGAAGCGGACGGGACGTAGACAGTTCTGCATGGCGAGGGCTCCTGAAGTTTGCTTCAGTCTAATCCCGTCAATTGCGCCACCTTGACGACGATCCGGCCAAGCTCACCGCCCCTGCCGCCATTTATGGCCCGCCATCCCTGGCTGCCACCCTGCGGGTCGGCGCTACGCGACGTTAAAAATGGCTCCCGGCCATTTTTTATGGCTATGCTCGGGGCGTCGCCCGCTCGAATCATGGAGGAATGCACATGCTCGCCATCTGGTTGTTGGTTCTGCTGCTCGGGGTCGCCTACCTGGCCCATAGCCGTACCGCCGCCCTACCCGCCCTCGGCATCACCGCAGCCTATCTGGTGGCCATGGCGCTGTTCAGCCCGGTACCGGGCTGGTTGCAACTGCTGCTGTGGATTGTCACCGGCGCCGTCGCCTCGTTCATCCTGCTCGGCGATCTGCGCCGGCAACTGTTCACCAGCCCGCTGTTCGCCTGGTTCCAGCGCGTACTGCCGCCGATGTCGGCGACCGAGCGCGACGCTATCGAAGCCGGCACGGTGTGGTGGGATGGCGAGCTGTTCAGCGGCAAACCCGACTGGGACAAGCTGCTGGCCTACCCCAAAGCCAAGCTGAGCGAAGAGGAACAGGCGTTCATCGACGGCCCCACCGAAGAACTCTGCGCGATGATCAGCGACTGGCAGGTCGGCCAGCAGATGGATCTGCCGGAGAAAGCCTGGGAGCACATCAAGCAGCATGGCTTCTTCGCCCTGATCATTCCCAAGGAGTACGGCGGCAAGGGCTTCTCTGCCTACGCCCACTCGCAGGTGGCGATGAAGCTGGCGACCCGCAGCGGCGACCTGGCCTCCACCGTGATGGTGCCCAACTCCCTCGGCCCGGCCGAACTGCTACTGCATTACGGCACCGATGAGCAGCGCCAGCACTACCTGCCGCGCCTGGCGCGCGGCGATGACATTCCCTGCTTCGCCCTCACCGGCCCGCTGGCCGGCTCCGACGCCGGCGCCATACCGGACACCGGGATCATCTGCAAAGGGCAGTACAACGGCAAGGAAGTGATCGGCCTGCGCCTGAACTGGGAAAAGCGCTACATCACCCTCGGCCCGGTGGCCACCCTGCTCGGCCTGGCCTTCAAGGCCTACGACCCGGATCACCTGCTCGGCGACAAGGAAGACCTCGGCATCAGCCTGGCGCTGATCCCCACCGACACCCCCGGCGTGGAAATCGGCCGCCGCCACCTGCCACTGGGCGCTGCCTTCATGAACGGGCCGAACTCGGGCAAGGACGTGTTCATTCCACTCGACTACTTGATCGGCGGCCAGGAGTACCTGGGCAAGGGCTGGATGATGCTGATGAACTGCCTGTCGGTCGGCCGCTCCATCTCCCTGCCCGCAGTCGGCACCGGCGCGGCCAAGTTCACCAGTCTCGCCACCGGCCAGTACGCCCAGTTGCGTGAGCAGTTCAACGTGCCGTTGGCCGCTTTCGAGGGCATCCAGGAGGCCCTGGCGCGCATCGGCGGCAACGCCTGGCTGATGGACAGCGCGCGCATCCTCACTGCCAACGCCGTCGACCTGGGCGAGAAACCCTCGGTGCTGTCGGCGATCCTCAAGTACCATCTCACCGAACGCGGTCGCGAGTGCATCGGCCACGCCATGGACGTGCACGGCGGCAAGGGCATCATCATGGGCCCGAACAACTACCTGGCCCGCTCCTGGCAGGGAGCACCGATTTTCATCACCGTCGAGGGCGCCAACATCCTCTCGCGCAACCTGATGATCTTCGGCCAGGGCGCCATCCGCTGCCATCCCTACGTGCTCAAGGAAATGGCCCTGGCCGACCGCGAGGACAAGGATCAGGCACTGTCCGAGTTCGACACACTGCTGATGAGCCATATCGGTTTCGCCGTCGGCAACGCCGCCAGCAGCTTCCTCTTGGGGCTGACCCTGAACCGCCTGGGCCAGGTACCCGGCGACGATCTCAGCCAGCCCTACTACCGCGCCCTCAATCGTCTGGCAGCAGCCTTCGCCCTGTGCGCCGACAGCAGCATGATGCTGCTCGGCGGCGACCTGAAACGCCGCGAGCGCCTGTCCGCCCGCCTCGGCGATGTGCTCAGCCACCTCTACCTGGGTTCGGCCGCACTCAAGCGCTACCACGACCTGGACTACCCGGAAGCGATTCGTCCGCTGCTGCGCTGGGCCATGGAGGAAAACCTCTACCACGCCGAACAAGCGCTGGATGACCTGCTGAGCAACTTCCCCAACCGCCTGTTCGGCTGCCTGCTCAAAGTACTGGTGTTCCCTCTGGGCCGCCGCCACCAGGGCCCGAGCGACGCACTGGACGCCGAAGTGGCGGCAATCATCGGCCGCCAAGCCGGCGATCCTGCTCTGGAGTCGGTGCTGGAAGGTTGCTACCGCCCGCAGGCCGATCAGGATTCGGTGGGCGCCCTGCAGCATGCGCTGAACCTGGTGCAGGCCAGCCAGGACGCTCGCAAGCGCCTGCATCAGGCGCTCAAGGACGGCAGCCTGCAACCAGCGCCGGGCCAGGACACCATCGAAGCGGCGATCGCTGCCGGCATCCTCGACGGCGAACAGGGCCAGCGCCTGCAAGCGGCCGAGGCGGCTCGGCGTCGAGTGATTGACGTCGACGACTTCGCCAAGGAAGAGCTCACGCTGGAGAGCGGCAAGGTACGCTGACTCGAGCCGCCTGTGGGAGGGGCTTTAGCCGCGAGCTTCATGCGTCGCGACTACGACTGCAGGGATGCAGGAGGTAGAGCGAAGCAGGATGCCCGAGCCGAAAGCTCCTCCCAGGAAAGCCAGCCATGCAGGACAGCGGGCGCCAGGAACTCTATACTCCTGCGCCCGTTTTACCCTTCAGGAACCTGCACCATGGCCAGCCATATCGAACACCACCTCGCCCTGCTCAATCACCTGCGCGGCATCCTCGTCGCCCTGGGCGAAGCCGAACAGGTGCTCGACGACAGCCACGCCCTGTTCCTCGAGCGCTACGACGAACTGCTCGCCGAATTGCCGCGCGACCCGGTTTCCAGCCAATACCTGGGCCAGGATCTGATCAGCCAGGTGTTCCACCGCTACCCACAGATCGCCCACCTGGTACCCCGTGATCTGCTGTGGTTCTTCGGTGGCGACTGCCTGCACTTCATGCCCGACGAAGAAATCACCCTGTACCAGGCCCTCGACGAGCGCCGTTTCGAAGCCGAAGAGAACGACGAGCCCTTCGACTGGAACCTGGAAAAACAGCTGCTGGCCCTGCCCACTGACGGCGCCAAGCACTGATCCACCGCTAACACCTATTGGTCAGAATGTCGCAGATGACGGCGGTGACAGCCGTCATCTTTTATGCATAAATACCCCAACCAGTATTTATGAGGTTCGACCATGCGCCCATTTCTACTCGCTACCCTGCTCGTTAGCACCGCCGCACAAGCAACCGCCCCCTGGCAAGACGAGGCGGCGGCGCAGATCCCACCATTCGCCGAGCACTTGCTGGGTACGGTACGCCAGGCCATCACCGATGGCGGGCCAACTGCAGCAGTACAGGCCTGCCAGGCATTGGCGCCACAGATCGCCAGCGAGCACAGCCAGCAAGCGTGGCAACTGGGCCGCACATCGCTCAAGGTACGCAACCCGGACAACACCCCCGATGCCTGGGAGCGCAGCGTGCTGGAACGTTTTGCGGAAGCCGCGATAGCCGGAACGCCGGTCAAGGAATTACGCTACAGCGAAGAGGTCGACGGCGAATATCGCTACATGCAGGCCATTGCCGTAGGCGAGCCTTGCATGGCCTGTCACGGCACCGCGATCAAAGCAGAGGTACAAGAGGCCATTGATCAGTACTATCCGCATGATCAGGCCCGCGGCTATCAGATCGGCGAACTGCGTGGCGCCTTTACCCTGACTCGCCCCCTCGCACAGGAAACGCCATGACCGAGACTACCGACCTGCATTTACGCATGCTCGAACAGCAGCAAGCGATGCTCAAGCGCCTGGCCCGTGTCGAAGGCCAGATCCGTGGCATCCAGGCGATGATCAAGCGTGGCGAGGATTGCGCCGCCATCGCCCAGCAGTTCTCGGCAGCTCGTAGCGCCCTGGACAAATCCTACCGACTGATGCTCACCTGCCTGATCGAAGAAGCCATGCTCGACCCCGAGCAGGATACCGAGGCCTCACTGCAGCGAGTGCGCGAGATTTTCACCAAGTACACCTGACACACGCCCCCTCTGGCGCGCCGCTCGCGCGCGCCTGCCTCTGCCAGTGCCCGGCACCTCAAAAAACGCACAAACCGGTTATGGCCGACCTGAACAAGGTTGCGACATCTTATTACTTAACAATCTATGCATAGAACCAAAACACAGTTAAGCTAAATCTTAATTAAATACTCCCATGGGTATATGAGAGGAGCCTGACCATGCGCCCGGATGTCGTCGAATTCTTCGATCCTGTCACCTACACCTACAGCTACGTGATCATCGATCCTGCCACGCAACACTGCGCCATCGTCGACTCGGTGCTGGACTACGACCCGGCCTCCGGGCGCACCTCACACGCCAGCGCAGACCGCATCATCGCCTTCGTCAAGGAGCGCGATCTGCACGTTGAGTGGTTGCTGGAAACCCATGTGCACGCCGACCACCTGTCCGCCGCGCCTTACCTCAAGCGCGAACTGGGCGGCAAGCTGGCCATCGGTGAGCACATCACCGTAGTGCAGAACACTTTCGGCAAGCTGTTCAACGCCGGCACCGAGTTCGCCACCGATGGCAGCCAGTTCGACCGGCTGCTCCACGATGGCGATACCTTCCATATTGGCGAGCTGCACGGTAGAGCCATCCACACTCCTGGCCATACCCCGGCCTGTATGACCTACCTGATCGGTGACGCTGGTTTCGTTGGCGACACTCTGTTCATGCCCGACTACGGCACTGCGCGCTGCGACTTCCCCGGCGGCGACGCGCACATCCTCTACCAGTCGATCCAGCGACTCTTCACCCTGCCCGACGAAACCCGCCTGTTCATGTGCCATGACTACAAAGCGCCGGGGCGCGAGGATTTTCGCTTCCAGACCACCATCGCCGAAGAACGTGCGCACAACGTCCACGTTCATCAGGGCATCGCCGAAGCCGACTTCGTCGCCATGCGCCGCCAGCGCGACGCCACCCTGGACATGCCCACCCTGATTCTGCCGTCGGTGCAGGTCAACATGCGTGCAGGGCAACTGCCACCGGCCGAAGCCAATGGCACCCGCTACCTGAAAATCCCTTTGGATGTGCTGTAGAGCGGCAGGAAAAGAAATGAAACTGAGCCACTGGCTGCCCTGCCTGGACTGGGGCAGACGCTACGACCGAGGCAGCGCAACGCAGGATGGACTCGCCGCACTGATCGTCACCCTGATGCTGATTCCGCAGAGCCTGGCCTATGCCATGCTCGCGGGTCTGCCACCGGTGACCGGCCTCTACGCCAGCATCCTGCCGCTGCTGGCCTACGCCCTGTTCGGCTCCAGCCGCACTCTGGCGGTTGGTCCGGTGGCCGTGGTTTCACTGATGACCGCCGCCACCCTGGCGCCACTGTTTCCGGCCGGTAGCGCCGAATACGTCGGCGCCGCCATGCTCCTGGCCCTGCTCTCGGGACTGCTGCTGGCAGCCATGGCCATGCTGCGCCTGGGCTTTATCGCCAACTTTCTCAGCCATCCGGTGGTGTCCGGCTTTATCAGCGCCTCGGGCATTCTCATCGCTGTCGGCCAGCTCAAGCACCTGCTCGGCGTCTCGGCGTCCGGCGAAAATCTGCCGCAGTTGCTGCCACAACTGATCCAGGCGCTACCTGGCACACACGGACCGACGCTGCTGATCGGCGTGCTCAGCCTGGCATGGCTGTGGTGGGCCAGAAGCCGACTGAAGCAACTACTGCAAGGCCTTGGCCTGTCGCCGCAACTGGCCAGTAACCTGGCCAAGGCCGGGCCGGTACTGGCGATCATCGTCGCCATTGCCGCTGTCGCACTGCTGCAACTGGAGCAAGCCGGGGTCAAGGTGGTTGGCCTGGTGCCGCAAGGGCTGCCAGGGCTGACGCTGCCGACAATGGATCTCGACCTGGCCATACAACTGCTGCCAGCGGCGCTGCTGATCAGCCTGGTGGGCTTCGTCGAATCGGTCTCGGTCGGCCAGACCCTGGCGGCCAAACGCCGCCAGCGCATCCAGCCGGACAACGAGCTGCTCGGCCTTGGCGCGGCGAACATCGCCGCATCCTTCAGTGGCGGCTTCCCCGTCACCGGCGGTTTCGCCCGCTCGGTGGTCAATTACGATGCCGGCGCCCGCACGCCCATGGCCGGCGTATTCACCGCCCTCGGTATCGGCCTCAGCGTGATGCTGCTGACGCCTCTGCTGCACGACCTGCCACAAGCCGTGCTGGCGGCGACCATCATCGTCGCTGTGCTCAGCCTGGTCGACCTCAAGTCGCTGCAGCACACCTGGCGTTATTCGCGCCAGGACGGCGCCGCGCAGATTGCCACCCTCCTCGGTGTGCTGCTGATCGGCGTCGAGGCCGGTATCCTGCTTGGCGTCGGCCTGTCGCTGCTGCTGTTTCTCTGGCGCACCAGCCAGCCACATATCGCCGTGGTCGGCCAGGTACCGGGTAGCGAGCATTTTCGCAACGTCGAACGCTTCGCCGTGATCGAGAGACCCAGCGTGTTGTCGCTGCGTGTCGACGAGAGCCTGTATTTCCCCAATGCCCGCTATCTGGAAGACCGCATCGGCGAGCTGATCGCCAGTCGGCCGCAGGTACGTCACCTGGTGCTGATGTGCTCGGGAGTCAACCTGATAGACGCCAGCGCCCTGGATTCGCTGCACGCCATCGTCGAGCGCCTGCATACCGCCGGTGTGCAACTGCACCTGTCCGAGGTCAAGGGGCCAGTAATGGATCAGCTACGCCGCTCCGACTTCCTGGAGCGCTTCGGCGGCCAGGTATTCATCAGTCAGTTCGAGGCGCTCAAGCAGCTCGCCCCCGCGCCTCCATCGCCAACTTCTCAGCCACTTTCCATGCAAGGAAATACTCATGAAAAGCGCTCATGATCTGGTCCTCGCCGCCAAGACTCGCATCACTGAAGTCGATCTGTCGCAGGCCGAAGCAGCCATCCGCGATGCCGACCTGCTGATCGACGTGCGCGAGGCGGATGAATACAGCGCCGCACACATTCCCGGCGCCATCAACATTCCACGCGGTCTGCTGGAGTTCAAGCTGAGCAACGATGCGCAACTGGCCGAGCGCACGCTCAAGCTGGTTCTCTATTGCAAGAACAGCGGTCGCTCGGCGCTGGCTGCCGACGCGCTGCGGGAGATGGGCTATCGCAATGTGCTGTCTCTGGCCGGCGGTATCGAGGCCTGGCAAGCGGCCGGTCGAGAACTGCTGACGCCCACCCTGCCGGCGTTCGACTGAGTGATTGGCGGCTGCCACTGCAGGCATTGATCCGCTAATCGACATTCTCCTGACCTGCATCAATCTCCATCGCTACATACCCCCACGAGTACTCTGTAACATTAGGACACATCCACTCTGCCGGTGCGGCCTCACCGCCCGCACCGGCACACGCGGAGCATCGAGATGCCCGATCGCGAACCTTCCTCCCCCTGGCGCATTCCGCTAGTACGCGAAATCGCCGTGATCCTGCTGATCAAGCTGACCCTGCTGCTGAGTATCAAGGCCATCTGGTTCAACGAACCGACAGTCCCCGAGGACGGCCAGCAGCGCGTCGAGCATCACCTGTTTGGTCAGCCTGCCCCACTTTCTATACACACCGAGGAGACACCGAGATGATCTCGGAATCAGTCGTCGACCTTTCACGCCTGCAGTTCGCCATGACAGCGATGTATCACTTCATCTTCGTCCCCCTGACCCTGGGCCTGGCCTTCCTGCTGGCGATCATGGAGTCGGTCTACGTGATGACCGGCAAACAGGTCTACAAGGACATGGTCAAGTTCTGGGGCAAGCTGTTCGGCATCAACTTCGCCTTGGGCGTCACCACCGGGCTGACCATGGAGTTCCAGTTCGGCACCAACTGGGCCTACTACAGCCACTATGTCGGTGACATCTTCGGTGCGCCGCTGGCCATCGAAGGACTGATGGCCTTCTTCCTCGAATCCACCTTCATCGGCCTGTTCTTCTTCGGCTGGGACCGCCTAAGCAAGCTGCAGCACCTGACCGTGACCTGGCTGGTGGCAATTGGCTCGAACCTTTCGGCGCTGTGGATCCTCATCGCCAATGGCTGGATGCAGAACCCGGTAGGTGCCGAGTTTAACTTCGAGACCATGCGCATGGAACTGACCGATTTCGGTGCCCTGCTGTTCAACCCGGTGGCGCAGGTCAAGTTCGTGCATACCGTGGCGGCGGGCTATGTCACCGGTTCGATCTTCGTCCTGGCCATCTCCAGCTATTACCTGCTGAAGAAACGCGATCAGGGTTTCGCCCGTCGCTCCTTCACCATCGCCTCGGCCTTCGGTCTGGCCTCGATTCTCTCGGTGATCGTCCTCGGTGACGAGTCCGGCTACGAGATCGGCGACGTGCAGAAGACCAAGCTGGCGGCCATCGAGGCCGAGTGGGAAACCCACCCAGCACCGGCGGGCTTCACCCTGTTCGGCCTGCCCAACCAGGACGAGCAGCGCACCGACTACGCGGTGAAGATCCCCTACGCCCTGGGGCTGATAGCCACCCGCTCGCTGGATAAGAAGGTAAAGGGCATCAAGGACCTGCTCATCGAGCACGAGGCGCGCATCCGCACCGGCATGACCGCCTACGGGCTGCTGGAGCGCCTGCGTAACGGCGACAAGTCGGCCGAAACCATTGCTGCCTTCAACGAAGTGAAGAATGACCTGGGCTATGGCCTGCTGCTGAAGAAATACACCACCAATGTGGTCGATGCCAGCGAGGCACAGATCAAGCAGGCCGCGCTGGACACCATTCCCAACGTGTTCAGCCTGTTCTGGAGCTTCCGCATCATGGTCGCCAGCGGCTTCCTTATGCTGGCGCTGTTCGCCTGCGCCTTCTGGGCCTCGGCGAAGAAGAACGAAGAAAGCAAACCCTGGCTGCTCAAGTGGGCGCTGTGGAGCCTGCCACTGCCCTGGATCGCCGCACAGACCGGCTGGTACGTGGCTGAACATGGCCGCCAGCCCTGGTCGATTGGTGAGGTGCTGCCGACCCATCTTTCCGCCTCCAGCCTGTCGTCCGGTGACGTCTGGGGCTCGCTGATCGCGCTGATCGCCTTCTACAGCCTGCTGCTGGTGGTGGAGATGTACCTGATGATCAAGTTCGCCCGCCTTGGCCCATCGAGCCTGCACAGCGGACGCTACCACTTCGAGCAACAGCAGCCGGCCCACGCCTGAGGACTTCGTCATGTTCGACTACGAAACCCTGAAACTCGTCTGGTGGGTGCTGATCGGCGTGCTGCTGATCGGTTTCGCTCTCACCGATGGCTTCGACATGGGCGCCATGGCGCTGATGCCTTTCGTCGGCAAGACCGACAACGAGCGCCGCGTCGCCATCAACACCATCGCCCCGCACTGGGACGGCAACCAGGTGTGGTTCATCACCGCTGGCGGCGCGCTGTTCGCCGCCTGGCCGATGGTCTACGCGGTGGCCTTCTCCGGGCTGTACTGGGCCATGTTACTGGTGCTGTTCGCCCTTTTCTGCCGCCCGGTGGGCTTCGACTACCGCAGCAAACTGGAAAACACCCGCTGGCGCAGCGCCTGGGACTGGGCCCTGTTCGTTGGCGGCGCGGTACCGGCGCTGGTTTTCGGCGTGGCCTTCGGCAACCTGTTCCTCGGCCTGCCGTTCCAGCTCGATGACATGATGCGCTCGAGCTACCACGGCTCCTTCTTCGCCCTGCTCAACCCCTTCGCCCTGCTCTGCGGCGTGGTCAGCCTGAGCATGCTCTGCGCCCACGGCGGCGCCTGGCTGATGATGCGCACCGAAGGTGACCTGGCCGCACGCTCGCGCACGGCCACTTACCTCAGTGCGCTGGTATTCCTGATCGGTTTCCTGCTGGCCGGCAGTTGGCTGGCACTGGGTATCAAGGGCATGAGTCTGGCGGGTGCGTTCGATGCTGGCGCGGCACTGAACCCGCTGCACAAGCAGGTGCTCGCCGACAATGCCGGCTGGCTCGGCAATTACAGTCGCTACCCACTGACAATGGGCGCCCCCGTGCTTGGTGTGGTCGGCGCACTGCTGGCGATTCTCGCCAGCACCTGGCGTCTCGCCGGCCTGACCTTCATCGGCAGTAGCCTGATGATCGTCGGCACCATCTGCACCGCCGGCTTCGCCCTATTCCCCTTCGTCTTCCCGTCGAGCCTTGATGCGGCCTCCAGCCTGACGGTGTGGGACGCGGTATCGAGCCAAAAGACCCTCGGCATCATGTTCGTGGTCGCCTGCATCTTCGTACCGATCATCCTCATCTACACCCTCTGGGGCTACGTGAAGATGTGGGGCAAGCTCAACGACCGCAGCATCGAAGCCAACCCCCACAGCCTGTATTGAGGAGAAACGCGATGTGGTACTTCACCTGGATTCTTGGCGTGCTGCTGGCCTGCAGCTTCGGCATCATCAACGCACTATGGCTGGAAACCACGCAGGATCTCGATAGCAATGGCGAACATGAGTGATATCGCCCTGAGCGAGCGTACGCCCTTGCGCGCGCTCTCCTGGCTGCTGGCTACACCGCTGGCGCTGCTGCTGTTGATCCACCCCGGCGCCATGCTCGACAGCCAGGGCCGCTACAGCCATTCGTTACTGATGCTGGTGATGTGGGGCGTATCCAACGCCTTCATCCACGGCGTCGGCTTCGCCCCGCGCCACTGGCTGTGGCGCGCCATATTCTCACCCTGGTTGGGCTGGGGATTGTGCGGGCTGGGCTATACCCTGCTGTATCTGGCACGAACGGCCTGAACGCAAACGACAGAATCGGGTAGGAGGCGGGGTCACCCCCGCCGTCCTCCCACACCACCGTACGTACGGCTCCGTATACGGCGGTTCCTGCCTACTGACAAACAGCATCAGTGAGCTTGGTTCCGTTGATGTGTCGCCTGCGGTAGCTAAGCGCCCAGACCGGCCCTCGGAGTTTCCGACTCCTACCTCCTGATGGTCTCGACCACCGCTGTTCACGGCGTTTCTGCTTTACGCTCCAACAGAGAGCACACCTGACTATCCACTCATGGCAGGTTCAGCCCTTCATCGCTCCGGTTTCCAGCAACTACTACGGCCTCTGCTGACTTCTGTTCGCCCATC
>NZ_NIUB01000011.1 GCF_002197815.1 Pseudomonas oleovorans subsp. oleovorans | reverse complement strand
ATGCCGTTTGAGTTGCTTGCGGCATTTGACCTGCTCATGGCTGTCGACACCATGAACTTGAAAAACCTGCTTTGCCAAATCCACGCCTATGCGTTTAAGTTTCATGCGGGCTCCCCCTCCGGGATTGCTTGTTTTACAACCTTCAGTCTGGCGCAATGACGCCGTAGGAGGGAGGAGTCCATCTCATTGGGCTACGCCACCGCCGTTCTCAGCCTATAGACGGCAACATGCCGGCCGGCAGCAGCGGCGTCAGCACGCGCTCGGCGAGCAGAGCATCAGCGGCGGCGATGTCCGGGGCGAAGAAGCGGTCCTCGACGTAGTACGGCACCTTGGCTCGCAGCGCTTGACGCGCCTGTTCCAACGCGGGGGTGCTGTTCAGTCCTTCGCGGAAGTCCAGGCCCTGGCAGGCACCCAGCCACTCCACGGCCAGCACGCCACGGGTGTTGGCGGCCATGTCCCACAGGCGCTTGCCGGCAGCCGGGGCCATGGAAACGTGGTCTTCCTGGTTGGCCGACGTCGGCAGACTGTCGACGCTGTGCGGATGGGCCAACGCCTTGTTCTCGCTGGCCAACGCAGCAGCAGTGACCTGGGCGATCATGAAGCCGGAGTTGACCCCGCCATTGGCCACCAGGAACGGCGGCAGTTGCGACATGTGCTTGTCCATCATCAGCGAGATACGCCGCTCGGACAGCGAACCGATCTCGGCGATGGCCAGGGCGATATTGTCGGCGGCCATGGCCACCGGCTCGGCGTGGAAGTTGCCACCGGAAATCACCTCGCCTTCAGCGGCGAACACCAGCGGGTTGTCGGAGACCGCGTTGGCCTCAACGCCGAGCACTTCGGCGGCCTGACGCAGCTGGGTCAGGCAGGCGCCCATGACCTGCGGCTGGCAGCGCAGCGAATACGGGTCCTGCACCTTGTCGCAGGCGGCGTGGGAGCGGCCGATCTCGCTGCTGTCGCCGAGCAGGTGACGGAACGCCGCTGCTGCGTCGATCTGCCCACGCTGGCCACGAGCCGCGTGGATACGCGCATCGAAGGACGAGCGCGAACCCAGCAGCGCCTCGACACTGAGCGCGCCGCAAACGCTGGCGGCAGCGTACAGGTCCTCGCCCTCGAACAGCCCGCGCAGGGCGTAGGCGGTGGACACCTGGGTGCCGTTGAGCAGGGCCAGGCCCTCCTTGGCGGCCAGGGTCATCGGCTCCAGGCCGGCGATGGCCAGCGCCTCGGTGGCCGGCAGCCATTGGTCCTTGTGGCGCGCCTGACTTTCGCCGAGCAGCACCAGCGACATGTGCGCCAGCGGCGCCAGGTCACCGGAAGCGCCGACCGAGCCTTTCAGCGGAATGTGCGGGTAGACCTCGGCGTTGACCAGGGCGATCAGCGCGTCGATCACCTGGCGGCGAATGCCGGAGAAGCCGCGCGCCAGGCTGTTGATCTTCAGCAGCATGATCAGGCGCACCATGGCGTCATCCAGCGGCTGACCGATGCCGGCGGCGTGGGACAGCACCAGCGAACGCTGCAGCTTTTCCAGGTCGTCGTTGGCGATGCGGGTCGAGGCCAGCAGGCCGAAACCGGTGTTGATGCCGTAGGCGGTGCGGCCCTCGGCGATGATCTGGTTGACGCAGGCGACGCTGGCGTCGATGGCCTTATGGGCGCTGGCGTCCAGAGTCAGTTGCACAGGCGCCTGGTAGGCAGCGCGCAGGTCGGCCAGGGTCAGTTGGCCGGGTTTCAGGTTCAGGGTGGTCATGAGGTGTTCTTCCAAAGAGCGTGTTCAAAGTCTCGCGAGCTAGAGCCAAACGGTGGCGCAAATGGCTGAGGACGCGGAGTTTACGAGCTGTAAATGAGCAGTCCGAAGTCGTTTGCAACGCCGTTTGGCCGACGCGCAGCAGACTTTGGATATGCTCTCAGCCGATCATCGGCAAATTCAGACCTTGCTCCTTGGCGCAATCGATGGCGATCTGGTAACCGGCATCGGCGTGACGCATCACCCCGGTGCCCGGGTCGTTGGTCAGCACGCGGGCGATACGCGCGGCGGCTTCGTCGGTGCCATCGCAGACGATGACCATACCCGAATGCTGGGAGAACCCCATGCCCACGCCACCGCCGTGGTGCAGCGACACCCAGGTGGCGCCGCTGGCGGTGTTGAGCAGAGCATTGAGCAGCGGCCAGTCGGACACGGCGTCGGAGCCGTCCTGCATCGCCTCGGTCTCGCGATTGGGGCTGGACACCGAGCCGCTGTCCAGGTGGTCGCGGCCGATGACGATGGGCGCGCTCAGCTCACCCGAACGCACCATCTCGTTGAACGCCAGGCCGAGCTTGGCGCGCTGGCCCAGTCCGACCCAGCAGATACGCGCCGGCAGGCCCTGGAAGGCGATGCGCTCGCGGGCCATGTCCAGCCAGCGGTGCAGGTGGGCGTCGTCGGGGATCAGTTCCTTGACCTTGGCGTCGGTCTTGTAGATGTCCTCGGGGTTACCAGACAGCGCCGCCCAGCGGAACGGGCCGATGCCGCGGCAGAACAGCGGGCGGATGTAGGCCGGGACGAAGCCGGGGAAGTCGAAGGCATTGCTCACGCCCTCATCAAAGGCCATCTGGCGGATGTTGTTGCCGTAGTCGAAGGTCGGCACGCCCATCTTCTGGAAGTCGAGCATGGCCTGCACGTGCACGGCCATGGACTGCTTGGCGGCCTTGACCACGCCAGCCGGGTCGGTGGCGGCGCGATCCTTGTACTCGGCCCAGCTCCAGCCAATCGGCAGGTAGCCGTTGAGCGGGTCGTGGGCGCTGGTCTGGTCGGTGACCATATCCGGGCGAACACCGCGCTTGACCAGCTCCGGCAGGATCTCGGCGGCGTTGCCCAGCAGGGCGATGGAGATGGCCTTGCCTTCGCCGGTGTACTTGGCGATACGCGCCAGGGCGTCGTCCAGGTCAGTGGCCTGTTCGTCGACGTAACGGCTGCGCAGGCGGAAGTCGATGCTGGTCTGCTGGCATTCGATGTTCAGCGAGCAGGCGCCGGCCAGGGTCGCCGCCAGCGGCTGCGCGCCACCCATACCACCCAGGCCTGCGGTCAGCACCCAGCGGCCTTTGAGGTTGCCGGCGTAGTGCTGGCGACCGGCTTCGACGAAGGTTTCGTAGGTGCCCTGCACGATGCCCTGGCTGCCGATGTAGATCCAGCTGCCGGCAGTCATCTGGCCGTACATGGCCAGGCCCTTGGCATCCAGCTCGTTGAAGTGCTCCCAACTGGCCCAGTGCGGCACCAGGTTGGAGTTGGCGATCAGCACGCGCGGTGCGTTGCTGTGGGTCTTGAACACGCCGACCGGCTTGCCGGATTGCACCAGCAGGGTCTCGTCGTCATCCAGGTTGGTCAGGCTCTCGACGATCTTGTCATAGCACTCCCAGTTGCGCGCGGCGCGGCCGATGCCGCCGTACACCACCAGCTCCTTGGGGTTCTCGGCCACGTCCGGGTCGAGGTTGTTCATCAGCATGCGCAGCGGCGCTTCGGTCAGCCAGCTCTTGGCGGTGAGCGTGGTGCCACGCGGGGCGCGGATCTCGATATCGCGGTATTTATTGGTCTTGGTGGTCACGTCGGACTCCTGGCTCAGAGGCTCAGCAGATGAATCAGCCGCGCCGCCACCTTGGCGGTGCGGTTGTCGATGTCGTATTCGGGGTTGAGCTCGGCCAGGTCGGCCAGGCGCAGCTTGCCGCTGGCCTTGAGCCGTTCGAGCAGCGGTTCCAGCAGCTCCAGGCGCACGCCACGGGCGGCTGGCGCGCTGACGCCCGGCGCCTCGCAGGCCGGCAGCACGTCGATGTCGATGGTCAGATAGAGCGCGTCGCACTCGGCGGTGAAGGCGTCCAGCTCGGCGCCGATGCTCTCCAGGGTCGACTCGCGGATCTGGTGATCCTCGCGCACCAGCACGTTCAGCTCGGCGGCGCGGGCGAACAGCGCGCGGGTGTTGCTGGCGCGGCTGACGCCGAGGCAGGCGTAGCGGAACGGCCAGCCGCGTGCGGCACACTGCTCGGCGATCTGCGCGAAGGGCGTGCCGGAGGAATGCACATGGGCCGGGTCGCGCAGGTCGAAATGGGCGTCGAAATTGATGATGCCGATCTTCGGGGCGGCCTGGCCACTGAGATGCTCGGCCAGCCCGGACCAGCTGCCGAAGGCCACTTCATGACCGCCGCCGATCACCAGCGGCAGATGCCCGGCGTCCAGCAGCGCACAGACGTTATGACCGAGGCGGGCCTGCGCCGCTTCCAGATCGCCATCCTCGCAGGTGACGTCACCCGCATCGTAGGCCGGCGCCTGTCGGTGCCAGGCCAGATTGGCCAGGGCCTTGCGCACGCTTTGTGGCGCAGCGGCGGCACCGACGCGACCCTGGTTGCGGCGCACACCTTCGTCGCAGGCAAAACCCAGCAAAGCCAGGCCCGGCTGGCTGTCTTCGGTAAGCGAGCGAATGCGCTGGTGCCAGCGTGCGCTATCGGCTTCCGGGTCGGTTCGACCGCTCCAGGCGGCCATCGAGTGACGATCAGCGGGCATAGGTCACGACTCCATTGAACACGCGCTGGCGCAAACGTCCGGCCTGCACCGCGTAGGCCAGTTCGGCCGGTTGCCGGATATCCCACAGGCACAGATCCGCCGGCGCGCCGACGGCGATGCGGCCGAGGTCGTGCAGGCCGAGGGCGCGGGCGCCGTGGGCGGTCATGCCGGCCAGGGCTTCGCGTGGGGTGAGACGAAACAGGGTGCAGGCCAGGTTGGCCATCAGCGTGGGCATGCAGATCGGCGAGGTGCCGGGGTTGGCATCGCTGGCCACCGCCATCGGTACGCCGTACTGGCGCAATAGCGCGATGGGCGGCAACTGGGTTTCGCGCAGCACGTGGAAGGCACCGGGCAGCAGCACGGCAACGGTGCCGGCCTCGGCCATGGCGCGCACGCCAGCCTCGTCGAGGTATTCGATATGGTCGGCGGACAGCGCACCGTAACGTGCGGCCAGGGCACTGCCGCCGAGGTTGGACAGTTGCTCGGCATGCGCCTTGATCGCCAGGCCATGGGCGCGGGCTGCCTGGAACACGCGTTCGCACTGCGCCGGGGAAAAGCCGATGCCCTCGCAGAATACGTCCACCGCATCGGCCAACCGCTCACGGGCAGCGGCCGGGATCATCTCGTCGCAGACCAGGCTCACGTAGTCGTCAGCGCGGCCGGCGTATTCCGGCGGCAAGGCATGGGCACCGAGCAGCGTGGTCAGCACCCGTACCGGACGCAGTTCGCCGAGACGGCGGGCCACGCGCAGCATCTTCAACTCACTTTCGACGGTCAGACCGTAACCGGACTTGATCTCCAGCGTGGTCACACCATCGGCCAGCAGCGCATCGAGACGCGGCAGGCTGGCGGCGATCAGTTCGTCCTCGCTCGCTGTACGAGTGGCGCGCACGCTGCTGAGAATGCCGCCACCGTTGCGGGCGATGGTTTCGTAGCTGACACCTTCCAGGCGCTGCTCGAACTCTCCAGCGCGGTTGCCGGCATAGACCAGATGGGTGTGGCAGTCGACCAGGCCTGGGGTCATCACGCCGCCGCTCCCCACCTCGACTGCACCTTGAGCCAGCGCCTCGTCGAAGGTGCGCGACGGCCACAGACCGGCAATGCGACCGTCCTCGACCAGCACGTTCATCGCCTCGTCCAGCTGCGCCAGGCCATCGAAGACCTGCACATCGCGCCAGAGCTGTTTCGAGGTGGAATGCATCGGCATGGGATTCTCCCGGCTTGTTTTGTATATACAATATGAGTGGATCGAATCGGCGTCAAGCCGGGAGCAACAGCCTGACCTTATGATCACAAGACCAGACAAGGCATGTGCAGTACGGCTTGATACCCTGAATAGAGCGTTACCGGCCTCTGTCTGGAGACATCTTCGCCGACCTTGCGATCGGAACCGTTTGTCGCCCAGCCACTATGTATATACATTTGGAGAGATCATGCCCTGCACCCTGCTCGACCCCGCAACTGCCCGCGCAATGCCCTGGAAGAACGGTGGCGGCTCCACCGTGGAATTGGCCATCTCGCCAGTGGGTGCCGGCCTGAAGGATTTCGCCTGGCGCATCAGCACTGCGCAGGTGGCGGTGGATGGTGCCTTTTCCAGCTTCCCGGACATCGACCGCAGCCTGGCCGTGCTCGCCGGTAACGGCGTGTGCCTGCACCGCGCCGACGGGCAGCGCGAAATGCTGCTCAGCGGTGGCGCCATAGCGGTGTTCGGCGGCGAAGAGGCGATCAGCGCCCATCTGCTGGACGGCCCGATCACCGACCTCAATCTGATGACCCGACGAGGCCACTGGACGCATCAGGTGCAGTTGCTGAAATGGCAGGGAACCCGAAGGCTGGAGAACGATGCGGCGGTGATGCTGCTGCTGTGGAATGGGGGCCAGACCGCAGTCGACGTGAATGCTGGCGGCGCGATGCACCCGCTAACGGCGGGCAATGGCCTGCTGATCGAGAACGAACCCGGCCAATTACACCTGCACGCACACCGCCCCGCCCTTCTCTACGTGGCCTGGCTGAACCCGTGCGCACACTGAAATAAAAAGCCCCGGCGCGCGGGCCGGGGCTCATTTGTGCGCGGTAGCGTGATCAGAACTGCGCAGCATCCAGCAGATACAGCGATTCGCTACCGGCCTTGACCGACGCACTCAGCGAGTGAATGCGCGGCAGCAAGCGGGCGAAGTAGAAGCGCGCGGTACCCAGCTTGCTGGCGTAGAAATCGTCCTGATCTTCCTTGCCCAACGCTGCCCGAGCCATCAACGCCCACATATAGGCATAGGCGGTGTAGCCGAACACGTGCAGGTACTCCACCGAGGCCGCACCGATTTCGTTGGGGTTGCCCTTGGCACGGTCCAGTACCCAGGCGGTCAGCTCGTCGAGGTTGTGCACGGCAGCTGCCAGCGGCTTGGTGAACTCGGCGAGGTTGGCGTCAGCCGAAGCGACGAAGGCCTTGATCTCGTCGGCCAGGTGCTTGTAGAAGCTGCCGCCGCTGCCAACGATCTTGCGCCCCATCAGGTCCAGCGACTGGATGCCGTTGGTGCCTTCGTAGATCTGGGTGATGCGGCAATCCCGAACAAGCTGCTCCTGGCCCCACTCGCGGATGAAGCCGTGGCCGCCGAAGATCTGCTGGCCATGCACGGTGGTTTCCAGCGCCATGTCGGTGAGGAAGGCCTTGGCCACCGGGGTCAGCAGCGCCACCAGCTCGTCGGCACGCTTGGCGGTGTCCTTGTCCTCGCTGTACTTGGCAGTGTCGAGCTGCATGGCGACGTAGCTGGAGAAGGCGCGACCACCCTCGTTCAGCGCTTTCATGGTCAACAGCATACGGCGCACGTCCGGGTGCACAATGATCGGGTCGGCAGCTTTGTCCTTGGCCACCGGACCGGTCGGTGCGCGGCTCTGGATGCGCTCTCGGGCGTATTCGACGGCGCTCTGGTAGCTGCGCTCGCCCAGGGCCAGGCCCTGGATGCCAACGCCCAGACGCTCGTAGTTCATCATGGTGAACATGGCGTTGAGGCCCTTGTTCACCTCGCCGACCAGGTAACCGGTGGCGCCGTCGAAGTTCATCACGCAGGTGGCCGAAGCCTTGATGCCCATCTTGTGTTCGATGGAGCCGCAGCCCAGAGCATTGTTCTCACCGAGGGAGCCGTCGGCATTGACCATGACCTTGGGCACCAGGAACAGCGAAATGCCTTTCGGGCCCGCCGGTGCGTCCGGCAGCTTGGCCAGCACCAGGTGGATGATGTTTTCGGTCAGGTCGTGCTCGCCACCGGTGATGAAGATCTTGGTGCCGCTGATCTTGTAGCTGCCATCTGCCTGGGGTTCGGCCTTGGTGCGGATGATGCCCAGGTCGGTGCCGGCGTGCGGCTCGGTCAGGCACATGGAACCGGCCCAGACGCCGGCGTACATGTTCGGCAGGTACTGCGCCTTGAGCTCTTCGCTGGCGTGGTTGAGGATCGACAGGCAGGCGCCGGCGGTCAGCATCGGGTACAGGCCGAAGGACAGGTTGGCCGAGTTGACCATCTCCTCGACTTGGGCGCCGATCACCTTGGGCATGCCCATACCGCCGAACTCCGGCGAACCACCAACACCGACCCAGCCACCCTCGGCGTAGGTCTGGTAGGCCTCGGGGAAGCCGGCCGGGGTTTTCACCGCGCCGTTGTCCCAGGAGCAGCCTTCTTCGTCACCGCTGCGGTTCAGCGGGGCGATGCTGCCCGCCGTGACTTTGCCAGCTTCTTCCAGGATGGCACTGGCGGTCTCGGCATCGACCACCTCGGCCAGGGCCGGCAGCTCGGCCCAGAGCTTGGAGACTTCGAATACTTCATTGAGCACGAAGCGCATGTCGCGCAGGGGGGCTTTGTAATCGGCCATGACACATCCTCGAAAACGGACTTACGTGAGAGGGCCGAGTTTACTTGAACAACTTTATAGACACATAGGGTCTTGTTGTGACCAGCAGTTCACAGGCGGTCACTAACTATCTGATTGACTGAGGGCAAGGAAAACCCCTGCTGACCGCTCGTCTGCCAGCGCAGCTATTCGCGCCCGGCGGTCAGTTTCACAGCTCCGCGACGCTGGCCAGCGCTACGGATGCAATTGCGCCCGGCGGCCTTGGCGCTGTACAGCGCCTTGTCCGCCTCCTTGATGACCTCCTGCAGCGTGCGTTGCTCGACCTGACGCTCGGCGACGCCCATGCTCACGGCCACCGACACCTCGCTGGCGGCCTTGCCGGCCCGGCACTACTTGCCTTCGCGGTCATTACGCGGGCGGCGTTGCGGATCACGCAGTTGCATGCGGTACTGCTCGATGGCCAGATGCACTGCCTCGATGTGCGGCAGGGATTGCTCCACGCTCTTGCCGGGAAACAGCAAGGTGAACTCCTCACCGCCATAACGGTAAGCCTTGCCGCCACCGCACTATGCTGATCATCACCTGCAACGCGTTGGCCAGGATGAACACCAGCGGCAACATCCACAGCAGACCGCACAGCCCCACTAATTGCGCCGCGTGCAGTGGCCTGGGCTTGCAGATAGACCAATTGCGCCAGGTTCATTCAGGCACCATGCAGCGACGGCCAGTGAATCTGTGCCAGCCAGTCGGGGATACCCTGTAGATAACGCCGCGCCAGACCAAAGGCCAGCGCGCTGACTGCCAGCAGCACCAAGGCGCGGGCGAACATGTCCTGCGCCAGGTGCGTGCGCTCCTCCCAGCAGCCGTAGAGGGCATAGAGCAGTGGTAGCAACAGATAGATCAGGTGAAAGACCAGCGCCGCATCACCGCGTCTCTGGCCATTGCCTGGGAAGTGATCGACCTGGATATCCAGCAGAAAGTAGCCGACATACAGCGCCAGCAGCAGAAACACCTCGCGCTGATGCCATAGGCCAGACAGAAGGAGCCGCCAAGCAGCAACAGCAGCGTCGGCAATACATTAAACAGGGAGAGGAAGAACTCGCTCAGCACTGGCAGCAGAGCAGCCACTATCCCACCAGCCAGCAAAGGCAGCGACGTGAAGAAGTGACTGAGGCGCAGATTGGCCGGACGGTTCACGCTGGCATCCCGGGCGGAAGACGCAGTCATTCTGCCTGCTTCGATTCCTGAAAACAGCGACAGAATGCGACATTCGCTGCAATGCGAAGTGCGAAAACGACAACGCCGCCCCAAAGGGCGGCGCTGTCGTGCTACCGATGAAGGACTCAGAAGCCCAGAGCGAAATGCTCTTCATCCATCTCCATCAGGTTGCTGGCGCCCGACAGCATGGCTTCGACGTGCGCGCGGGTACGCGGCAGGATGCGCGCGTAGTAGAAGCGGGCAGTCTGCAACTTGGCCTTGTAGAAAGCCTCGTCATCAGTACCGGCAGCCAGCTTCTCGGCAGCCAGGCGCGCCATGTCGGCCCAGAAGTAGGCCAGGCAGGCGTAGCCGGAGTACATCAGGTAGTCCACGGAGGCGGCACCAACTTCCTCGCGATCTTTCATCGCGGCCATGCCGATCTTCATGGTGATGTCGCCCCACTCCTTGTTCAGCTTGGCCAGCGGCTCGACGAATTCCTTGACGGAGTCGTTGCCCTCGTTGGCCTGGCAGAACTTGTGGACGATCTTGGTGAAGTTTTTCAGCGCGCCGCCCTGAGTCATCAGCACCTTGCGGCCCAGCAGGTCGAGCGCCTGAACGCCGGTGGTGCCTTCGTACATCATGGAAATGCGGCAGTCACGCAGGTTCTGCTCCATGCCCCACTCGCTGATGAAGCCGTGGCCACCATAGATCTGCATGCCGTGAGAAGCGGACTCGAAGCCCACTTCGGTCATGAAGGCCTTGGCGATCGGGGTCAGGAAAGCCAGCAGTTCGTCGGCAGCTTTCTTCTCTTCTTCGTCCTGGCTGTGCTGAACGATGTCGACCTGCTTGGCGGTGAAGTAGACCATGGCGCGGTTGCCTTCGGCGAAGGCCTTCATGGTCAGCAGCATGCGGCGTACGTCCGGGTGCACGATGATCGGGTCAGCGGCTTTTTCCGGCGCTTTCGGGCCAGTCAGCGAACGCATCTGCAGACGCTCGCGAGCGTACTTGATGCCACCCTGGAAGCCGACTTCGGCGTGGGCCAGGCCTTGCAGCGCGGTACCCAGGCGAGCGGTGTTCATGAAGGTGAACATGCAGTTCAGGCCCTTGTTGGCCGGGCCAATCAGGTAGCCAGTGGCGCCGTCGAAGTTCATCACGCAGGTGGCGTTACCGTGGATGCCCATCTTGTGCTCGATGGAGCCACAGGAAACGGCGTTGCGCTCGCCTACGCCGCCTTCGGCATTGGGCAGGAACTTCGGCACGATGAACAGCGAGATACCCTTGGTACCGGCCGGCGCATCGGGCAGACGGGCCAGAACGATATGGACGATGTTCTCGGCCATGTCGTGCTCACCCGCGGAGATGAAGATCTTGGTACCGGAGACTTTGTAGCTGCCGTCGGCCTGCGGTTCGGCCTTGGTGCGCAGCATGCCCAGGTCGGTACCGCAATGCGGCTCGGTCAGGCACATGGTGCCGGTCCACTCGCCGGAAACCAGCTTGGTCAGGTAAGTGTGCTTCTGCTCGTCGGTACCGTGGGCACTCAGGGTGTTCATCGCGCCATGGCTCAGGCCCGGGTACATGCCCCAGGACCAGTTGGCCGAACCGACCATCTCGCTGATGGCCAGGCCGAGCGATTCCGGCAGGCCCTGGCCGCCGTGCTCGACGTCATGCGCCAGGCTCGGCCAGCCGCCTTCGACGAACTGCTGATACGCCTCTTTGAAGCCGGTCGGGGTTTTCACGCCGGATTCGCTCCAGGTGCAGCCCTCGATGTCACCCACACGGTTCAGCGGCGACAGCACCTGCTCGCAGAACTTGGCGCCTTCTTCGAGGATGGCGTCGACCATGTCCGGAGTGGCGTCCTGGCAGCCAGGCAGGCTCTGGTAGTGCGCTTCATAGCCCAGCAGCTCGTCACGAACGAAACGAATGTCACGCAAGGGGGCCTTGTAGTCAGGCATAACGGTAAACCTCTGCGGTGGATTCCTAGTAGTTGGGGTGACCGTCTTGGCGGTCGCTCTCGGGATCACTCCCGGCTGCCTGGCCACGAGGCTGCGGCCGAAGCAATCAAACAGGCGTTTGAAACATACGTTTACGCCACCCCCTTGTCAAGCGCTGCCAATCGGCCGGCTACGCGACCAGATCGATGCGCGATTCAGGCGCTGGCAGTTCGCCCATGCGCCGATACAGATCAAGACCAGGCGCTGGCGGCAATGCCTGCTGCGACTGCTCGGCGGGCTGGTCTTCAGCCTCACGCGCCTCGTCGCGGGCTTTACGCTCCTCGACGACGGTGGTGGCGGCTTCTCGCCGCTGCTCGGCCAGTTCGACCCGCGCCTGCGCCGCCTGCGTCTGAGCCAGGGCGGCTACGCGCAGATCCTGCGGGGAAGGCTCAACGGGGGCGAGCGCCGCGCGCAGGACGATCTCCATCTTGCGCAACGTGGCGGCGGGATCATTGGGAACGGGAGCCGTGTCGATGCTGACTTCGCCGGAAACGGCATAGCGCTGCCCGTCCGGGCCGCGTTTGAAACTGTATGTCGGTGCACCGGCGTACTGGCCACCTACGGCAGCGTGCGCCTGTTCGTGAGTACGCACTTCGCGGTCACGCTGCGCCAGCTCGGTGATTTCCAGTTGCTGCTGGCGCTGCTCCCGAGGGCTGGGTTCGGTTTTGTCAGCACTTGTTGCAGCGCTATCACGATCAGCCTCTTCGCGTCCGGAGGCTGGTGAGTCGGCCTGCTGTTCCTGCGGCGCCGCCAGGGGTGCCTGGTCGGCACGGGCAATGTCAGGAGAAACTTCGGGCGGCAGTGGCCGGGCCGAACTGGCGGACGGCGCGGGAAGGAAAGGTGGCAGGCTGCTGCCAATCTGCATGAGCGCCCTCCTGCCCCCTTGCCGGCAGCGAGGGCGGCCGGGGTAGAACTGCTTACGCGCGGGTATCGATCAGCGTACCCAACACCTCATCGGCGGTGTCAACGACGCGCGCATTGGCACGCACTTCGTTTTCAGCGGCACGCAATGTCACCAGGCTTTCGGTCAGGTCGGGACGGCTACGCTCGGCAACCTGCGAGCTGGGGTTGACCTGATTTTGTGGCGGGGTCTGCGTCGCCTGCTGCGCCGGATTGACGGTATTGCTGGCAATATCGGCAGCAGCCTGATCGGCACGGCGTTGGCCGGACTGGATACCGTTCAGACCCGACCGGAATGCGTTGGCAGAGATTTCCATCGGCAACCCCCTGAGGGCTGTAGAACCTAGACAATCCTATTGAAGCAGAAACCGGCTAAAAAACGTACAGGCAAAAGGCTATGCTCCGTTTACTGTTTATTACCAGTCTGCCAGTAACTCGAGATTCAGGTGCGCCGCCACGGCGGCTGCGTTCGCCTGGGCCAGGTGCGGCACATGCCCCAGGCAGGGCGCCGGCAGGCGCTTGCAGAGCGTGGCGAGATTCTCTTCCAGGCGGGCGGTTTTCGGCTCGACGATATTGGCCACCCAGCCGGCCAGCCTGACCCCGTCCCGCTCGATGGCTTCGGCACTGAGCAATGCATGGTTGATGCAGCCCAGGCGCACACCCACCACCAGAATCACCGGCAGGCCGAGGGCAATGGCCAGATCCGAGAGGTTTTCCTCACCGGCCAGGGGCACGCGCCAGCCACCGGCGCCTTCCACCAGCGAGAAGTCCGCCCCCTTGGCCAGAGTCGTCTGCACCGCCGGCAAGAGACTGGCGACATCCAGCCTGACACCCGCCTCACGGGCCGCCAGATGTGGCGCAATGGCCGGCGCGAAGGCAAATGGGTTGACCTCTTCATAGCGCAGCGGCAACGAGCACTGGGCGAGCAAGGCCAGCGCGTCGTCGTTGCGCAAACCGTCGGCGGTGCGCCTGCAACCGGAAGCGACCGGCTTGGCCGCGGCGGTGCTCAGACCCTGCTGGCGCGCCGCATGGAGTAGGCCAGCGGCAATAGTGGTCTTGCCGATTTCGGTATCCGTTCCGGTGACGAAGTAGGCTTGGGTCATCTGATATTCCCGTAGGAGCGAGCTCTGCTCGCGAAGCGTGTTGGCGAGCGAGGCTGTTTCTATGAAGGTTTCTGCAGCACGCCGTACACCACCTGATAGGTCGCCGGCAGCCCTTGTGCCTGACGAAAACACTCGTAAGCCTCGATCAGCGCACGAATGCGTGAGCGCCCGGTCAATCCGCCCGGTCGCCCCGGATTGAGGTTGTGTGCGCCGAGTTCCTTCAGCGACGTGGTCAGGCTGCGTAGATCGGGAAAATGCAGCACCTCAGCCTCGCGCTGCAGCGTCAATACCTGCAAGCCACTGGCCGCGCACAGCTGCTGGTAATCCTCGAAGCGGCGAAAACGATTGACGTGGACGAAACCATCGACCGCCAGCCAACTGTCACGCAGCTCCTGCAGGGTTCCGACGCACAGACTGGTGAACGCCAGCACCCCGCCGGGACGCAACACCCGCTGCGCTTCACTCAGCACCCGCGGGAAATCGCCGCACCATTGCAGCGCCAAACTGGAGAACAACAGGTCGACGCTGGCGTCATGCAACGGCAGGGCTTCGGCATCGCCGGCGATAAAGTGCGCAGCGCCGCCCTGCGGCCTGGCGTGGCGCAACATGCCCTCGGCGATATCCACCGCCAGGCCCTCGCTCGGAGCATAACGTTCGGCCAGGGCGCGGGTGAAATGGCCTGTGCCGCTGCCCAGGTCCAGCCAGCGAAGCGGCTGTAGCGAAGCAGGCAAATACGCCAGCAGCTGGTTGCCGACACTGCGTTGCAGCTCGGCCACCGAGTCGTAACTGGCTGCCGCACGGGAAAACGACGCAGCGACCTGACGCTTGTCCGGCAACGCCACATCTCCGTAGGGTGCGCCGTGCGCACCGGGGAACTCCTGAGGCGCCATACGTAGCTCAGACATCGCTGGCCTCACGGATGAAATCGAGCATCAAGACCACCAGGGCATCTGCCTGCTCGAGCACGAAGGCATGACCGCATTCTTCCAGCACGTCCACCTCACCCGATGGCAACAGCGCCAGCAGTGCGTCGCCTGCCGCTGCTGGCACCAGCGCATCCTGCTCGGCCAGCAGGTGCAATTGCGGCCCGTTATACGCGGCCAGCGCAGCGCGATTGTCCAGGCTCGCCAGCAAGCGCAGCCCGGCCAGCAGAGCGGACTCGTCGCAGGTCGACAGATGGCTTTGCAGTTGCCGTGACAGGCCGCGCGCGTCGGCGCCACCCTGGGCACAGAGCATGGCGAAACGTTTGAGCGTAGCGCCGGCATTATCCTGGCAGCTCTCATAAAAGGCTGAGTAGGTCTGTGCCAGCATGGCCGTCGGCCAGGTATCGCTGGCGACGAAACAGGCATTGCTGGCCAAGGTGATCAAACCACGGCAGCGCTTGCCACGACGCGCAGCCAGGGCGGCGGCCAACATTCCGCCAAGCGACCAGCCGGCCAGCCAGCAATCATGAGGTAAACGCGTATCCAACTCGTCGAGCCAATCGGCAGCGGCCGCACTGCTCAGTCGCGGCAGGGCTGGCACCTGCACCTGCATATCGCCACCCAACGCCTTGGCCAGCGGCTGCAGCAAGGCGCCATCCAGGCCCCAGCCCGGCAATAGAATCAGCGTCTCACACATCGGCGCGTACCTGCGGCCAGCACTCGGCCAATGCCTCGAGCAAACGCTCAAGCTGTGCATCGCTGTGCGCGGCAGACAGCGTCACACGTAACCGCGCGCTGCCAGCCGGCACAGTGGGCGGACGGATGGCACCGACCAGCAGGCCGCGCGCCTTGAGCAACGCCGACAACTTGAGCGCACGCGCGCTGTCACCGACCAGAATCGGCTGAATCGGCGTGGGGCTGTCCATCAGGCTCAGGCCGATTTCAGCGGCGCCCTGCCGAAAGCGGGCGATCAACCGCTGCAGGTGTTCACGCCGCCAGTGTTCGCTGCGCAACAGCTCCAGGCTCTTCAACGTGGCGCAGGCCACCGCTGGCGGCTGGCTGGTGGTATAGATGTAGGGGCGGGCGAACTGGATCAGGGTCTCGATCAGTTCCTCGCTGCCGGCAACGAAGGCGCCGGCGGTACCAAAGGCCTTGCCCAGGGTGCCGACCAGCACCTGCACATCATCCTGGCCCAGACCGAAGTGCTCGACGATACCGCCGCCGGTGGCGCCCAGCGGGCCGAAGCCATGGGCGTCGTCGACCATCACCCAGGCCTGCGTGGCACGCGCCTCGGCGCACAGGGCCGGTAGATCGGCCAGGTCGCCGTCCATGCTGAACACACCATCAGTGACCACCAGGCAGTTGCCTGTGACCTTACGCAAGCGGTTGGCCAGGCTCACCGCATCGTTGTGCAGGTAGCGAGAAAAACGCGCGCCGCAGAGCAGGCCGGCATCGAGTAGCGAGGCGTGATTGAGACGATCCTGCAGTACGCTGTCGCCCTGCCCGAGCAAGGCGGTGACGACCGCCAGGTTGGCCATGTAACCGGTGGAGAACAGCAGCGCACGCGGCCTGCCGGTGAACGCGGCCAGGGCTTCCTCCAGCTCATGGTGCGGGGTGCTGTGGCCGATCACCAGATGCGATGCGCCGCCGCCGACGCCCCATTTTTCCGCGCCCTGCTGCATGGCGCGGATCACTTCGGGGTGGTTGGCCAGGCCTAGATAGTCATTGGAACAGAAGGCCAGCAGCTCCTGATCGTCCGCGCGCACCTGCGGCCCCTGCGGGGTCTGCAACAGCGGGCGTTGGCGGAACAGATCGGCGGCCTGACGCTCGGCCAGGCGCGTAGCAAGATCGAAGCTCATGCACGTTTTCCGTAGAAGCGAGCGTGGCGAGCGAAAAACCAGGACAGGAGGTCATTCGCGAGCAGAGCTCGCTCCCACATAAAAGGAATCAGGCCGAAGCGGCGTTGTAGAACAGCTTGGAATCGCGCTGCTCGACCAGCGCCTGCTCGATGGCCGCCTGGTGCACCTCATCGGCATGCTCTTCGCGCTCTTCGGGTTTGATGCCAAGGCGCTTGAACAGGGCCATGTCCTTGTCCGCCTGTGGGTTGGCGGTGGTCAGCAGCTTCTCGCCGTAGAAAATCGAGTTGGCGCCCGCCATGAAGGCCAGGGCCTGCATCTGCTCGTTCATCGCCTCGCGGCCGGCAGACAGGCGCACGTGGGATTTCGGCATCATGATCCGCGCCACGGCCAAAGTGCGGATGAAGTCGAACGGGTCGACGTCCTTCTCCTCGGCCAGCGGCGTGCCCTTGACCTTGACCAGCATGTTGATCGGCACGCTTTCCGGGTGCTCCGGCAGATTCGCCAGCTGGATCAGCAACCCGGCGCGGTCATCCACCGACTCGCCCATGCCGAGGATGCCGCCCGAGCAGATCTTCATCCCCGCCTCGCGCACGTAGGCCAGGGTCTGCAGGCGCTCACCGTAGGTGCGGGTAGTGATGATGCTGCCGTAGAACTCCGGTGAGGTGTCGAGATTGTGGTTGTAGTAATCCAGGCCTGCGTCAGCCAGCGCCTGGGTCTGCTCCTGATCGAGGCGACCAAGGGTCATGCAGGTTTCCAGGCCGAGCTTCTTCACGCCCTTTACCATTTCCAGCACGTAAGGCATGTCCTTGGCGGACGGATGCTTCCAGGCCGCACCCATGCAGAAACGCGTGGAGCCGATGGCCTTGGCCTCAGCGGCAGCCTCCAGCACCTTCTGCACTTCCATCAGCTTTTCCTTGTCCAGGCCGGTGTTGTAGTGGCCGGACTGCGGGCAGTACTTGCAGTCTTCCGGGCAGGCGCCGGTCTTGATCGACAGCAGGGTCGAGACCTGCACGCGGTTCGGGTCGAAGTGCTGGCGATGGATGCTCTGCGCCTGGAACAGCAGGTCGTTGAAAGGCTGCTCGAACAGCGCGCGAACCTCGGCGAGGCTCCAGTCGTGGCGGGTGGTGATTTCGGCGGTTGCGCTCATCTGAGAAGTCCTTCGACGCTTGGTGGCATCTGTTGTCAGGCCCACACGGGGCATTCAGGCTTTGGCCATCATAAGTGGCGATTGGATGCTGTCAACCACGACAAAGACACAGGTTTACATATGATCAAATAGCAACCAATAGAACTTATGTCATGGCATAAGGCCCAATGCTTACCCCTCCCACAGGATGTTCTGCATGCAGGTTGAAGGTTTTTTTGAAGGACTCGGCGAAGCGCTGGGTCGCGCCATCCGTTTCATCGTCGACATGTTGTCCGGCGTGCTAGGCGCCATGGCCGATGCCATCGACGACTTTCTCCAGGGTATGGCCAGGGCCATTGGCATGGACGTGTCGATCTTCAGCATCATCCTGCTGATCATCGGTCTGCTGTTCTTGTTCGGCGGCGCTCGTTCACTGCTGCGCGGCTCGATCATCGGCGGGGTGATCTGGCTGTTTCTCGGCCTGATCGTCATGGGCTGGCTCATCCGCTGACGCGAACTACACTTCTGGCACCACCGCTCATGGATGAGCCGCGATGCCATTGTTCGACCCAACCCTTCTGCAACGCCTCCCCTGGCTGCGACCGCGCCGCCATTGCCAGCTTTGCGACGAAACCACCGATCACCCCACGCACGTGGTCTGCACGGCCTGCGAGGCCGAGTTGCCGTGGCTCGGTGCGCACTGCCAGATCTGTGCGGTGCCATTGCCGGCCCACGGCATGATCTGCGGCGCCTGCCAGAACAAGCCGCCAAGTTTCAGCCGTGTGGAAGCGCCCTGGCGCTATGCCTTTCCCGTCGACAATCTGATCACCCGCTTCAAGCACCAGGCGCAATGGCCGCACGGTCGTCTGCTCGCCGAACTGCTGGCTGAACACCTTAGCCATGCCTATGACGAAGGCCTGCCACGACCACAGGCGCTGCTGCCGGTGCCGCTGGCCCGCAAGCGCCAGCGACGACGCGGCTTCAATCAGGCACAGATGCTCGCCGACTGGCTGGGCGCCAGCCTCCACCTGCCGGTGCAACAAGACTGGCTCCAGCGCCGCGTCGATACACCCGCACAGCAAGGGCTGGATGCCGCAACGCGCAAGCGCAATCTGCGTCAGGCCTTCAGCCTGGAACTGCAAGCCAAGGTCGCCGGCGCTCATCTGGCGCTGGTCGACGACGTGCTCACCACCGGCGCCACGGCGGGCGTGCTCGCCCACCTGCTGCGTCGCGCGGGCGCACTGCGCGTCGATGTGTATTGCCTGGCACGCACGCCACGACCGGGCGATGGCTGACTTGACGCGCCAGGCGCAGTCACGCACCTTGCCCGACATTCTCCCTGGCCACGCCTGAACCATGTCGCAGCTCGATTCCATTGCCCAATTGCTCAGCCGCCGCCCGAAACGCCTGGCGCTGCTCGAGCAGATCGCCGAACAAGGCTCCATCACCCGCGCCGCCAAGGCCGCCGGACTGAGCTACAAGGCCGCCTGGGACGCCATCGATGAGCTGAACAACCTCTCAGAGCAGCCACTGGTCAGCCGCAATGTCGGCGGCAAAGGTGGCGGTGGCGCACGCCTGACACCCGCTGGCGAGCGCCTGCTGGCACTGCAACAACGTCTGCAGGCGCTGCAGGTGCAACTGCTGCAGGCGGCCGGTGACGACGCCGACCTGGAACTGCTCGGTCGCCTGATGCTGCGCACCAGTGCGCGCAACCAGCTCACCGGCCGTGTGCGCGCGATTCACGCCCACGGCCACAACGACCTGATCGACATCGAACTGCCCGGCGGCAGCCGCCTGCAGGCGCAGATTACCCATGACAGCACGGAAAACCTGCAATTGAGCGAAGGCAGCAGCGTGGTCGCGCTGATCAAAGCAGGCTGGCTGGAATTGCAACCGCTACAGGCTCCCCGCACAGCACAGCACAACGCACTCGAAGGCCATATCGAACAGATTCTGCCGGCCAACGATGGCCCCAGCGAAGTACGCGTGAGCCTGAGCAACGGCCAGACCCTGTGCGCATCAATCGAACCCGAGCGCCTGGCAGCCCTGAGGCTGACGGTGGGCGATCCGGTGCGTGCGCAGTTCACTGCCAGTCAGGTGCTGCTCGGTACGCAACTGTAGGGCGGGTACAACCCGCCAGCACCGTAGCCCAATGAAATCCGGGAAGTTCGCATAGGCGTGCCCCGGATTTCATCCGGACTACAAGGCTACAGGGCGAATGCAGCCGCCAGTCATTTCAACGGCGGGTTGCACCCGCCCTACGGCAAGCGCATCCGCCAGGTACACTGGGCGCCCACTCACACGGAGCCGCTCATGAGCCATCCTTTTTCCACCCTCACCCCGGATCTGGTGCTCGATGCCGTGGAGAGCCTTGGCTATCTCAGCGACGCCCGCGTATTGGCACTCAACAGCTACGAGAACCGCGTCTATCAAGTCGGTATCGAGAATGAAACGCCGCTGATCGCCAAGTTCTATCGCCCGGACCGCTGGAGCGATGCGGCGATCCGCGAGGAGCATAGTTTCAGCGCCGAGCTGGCCGAACACGAGGTCCCGGTGGTGGCGCCACTGGCGCGCGATGGCGAGACGCTGTTCGAGCACGGTGGCTTCCGCTTCGCCCTGTTCCCGCGCCGGGGTGGCCGGGCGCCGGAGCCGGGCAACCTCGACCAGCTGTACCGCCTCGGCCAGTTGCTCGGACGCATGCACGCCATCGGTGCCAGCCGTCCTTTCGCTCATCGCGAAACCCTGGCGGTGGACAACTTTGGCCACGCCGCCCTGGCCTCGCTGCTCGACGGCGGCTTCGTGCCGCGCAGCCTGCTGCCTGCCTACGAGTCGGTCGCTCGCGATCTGCTCGCGCGCCTCGATGAACTGTTCGCCCGCGTGCGCTACTCGCCGATTCGCCTGCACGGCGACTGCCACCCGGGCAACCTGCTGCACCGCGATGATGCCTTCCATATGGTCGACCTCGACGACTGCCGCATGGGCCCGGCGGTACAGGATCTGTGGATGATGCTGGCCGGCGAGCGTCATGAACGCCTCGGTCAGTTGGCCGAACTGGTCGACGGTTATCAGGAATTCCATGACTTCGCCGCCCGCGAGCTGCCACTGATCGAGGGCCTGCGTGCCCTGCGCCTGATGCATCACAGCGCCTGGATCGCCCGCCGCTGGGACGACCCGGCATTCCCCCTGGCCTTCCCTTGGTTTGCCGGCGAGCGCTACTGGGGCGACCAGATTCTCGCCCTGCGCGAACAGATGGCCGCCCTGGATGAAGAGCCACTGCGGCTGTTCTGAGCCGATGGCATCCGGGGCGCCAGGTCCGCGCACCCATACAGTTGCGCGCACCGTGTAAAGTTTGCCTTACGACTTTGCCGGCGCTTCGGTATACGGAAAAACTGAACGAACAGACAAGCCCTGAAGCAGAGCGCTAGAATTCCGCGGCAACCGTTAGCTGCCTAACCAAGGATTCTCGATGGCTACCGCCAACCCGCAACGCGGGTACGTTCTGGGCCTTACCGCCTACATCATCTGGGGCCTGTTCCCGCTCTACTTCAAAGCCCTGCAAAGCGTTCCGGCGATGGAAATCATCGTGCACCGCGTGCTCTGGTCCGCACTGTTCGGCGGCCTGCTGCTGCTCGTGTGGAAGCACCCTGGCTGGTGGCGCGAGCTGCGCGACAATCCCAAACGCCTGGCAGTGCTGGCCGGCTGCGGCCTGCTGATCGCGACCAACTGGCTGGTGTACGTGTGGGCGGTGAACAATGGCCGCATGATCGAGGCCAGCCTGGGCTACTACATCAACCCGTTGATCAACGTGTTGCTCGGCCTGCTGATTCTCGGCGAGCGCCTGCGCCGCCTGCAGTGGCTGGCCGTGGCGCTGGCCGCGCTGGGCGTGCTGCAGCAGCTATGGCAGGTCGGCAGCCTGCCCTGGGTGTCGCTGGTGCTGGCGCTGACCTTCGGCTTCTACGGATTGATTCGCAAGCAGGCGCCCGTGGCAGCCCTGCCCGGGCTGGTGGTGGAAACCTGGCTGCTGGTGCCGGTAGCGTTGGCCTGGCTCGCTCTGCACCCTGCAGCGATGAGCAGCCAGGCAAGTTTCTGGACCAGCAGCGAAGCACTGTGGCTGGCAGCCGCCGGGCCGATCACCCTGGTGCCGCTGGTGTGCTTCAACGCCGCGGCGCGGCATCTGCCCTACACCACGCTGGGCTTCCTGCAATACCTGGCTCCAACCCTGGTACTGCTTCAGGCCATCCTGCTGTTCGATGAACACTTCTCGCCGAGCGCCCTGCTGGCGTTCGCCTGCATCTGGGCCGGGCTTTTTGTATACAGCCTGGATATCTGGCTGAACCTGCGCAAGGGGCGCAGCGCGTAAGCGCTGGTGCGCACGGCGCACCCTATGACCGAGCGCAGGCGGATCTGCGAACCTCGTAGGGTGTCGCGGGGCCGCCCAGGCTATGCGCACTGGCATCGAAAGGGCGTTGAGCAGAAAACGTTCAAGCATCTCCAGGCCGCGCCAGCCTTGGGTCGGCGCCTGTCACCCCCGGCTTATCCACAGATCCATCCCCAACATTTGTGCACAAACCATTGATCCTGCTGCATTTTTAGCCAGCCAATGAAAAACCCCGGGGCACTAGGCAGTGCGCCGAGGCTCCCCAGTTTATCCACAGGCTGATCCACGCATACCGTGGATATCAATCCTCAGCGCGCAGATTCAGCTCCACCATCAGGTCATCGGCCAGGGTTTCCAGGCGTGCCTGCAATTGCTCCAGCGCCAGCGTTTCCGGCACGGCCAGCAGTGCTTCGGCGGTGAACAGCAACTCGCCGCTCATCGGCGCTGGCGCCACCTCGGTCAGCAGGCTCTCCAGGTTGACACCCTGCTCGGCCAGCACACGGGTGATATCACGGACGATACCGGGTCGGTCATTACCCACAAGCTCCAGACGAATCGCAGTGAAACGCCCGCCCGGCTCGCTGCCGCTGGCCGCCAGCTGCACACGAATACCCTGTGCACTGAGCGCTTCGAGCTCCTTGATCAGGCCGCCGTGGGCCTCGGCCGGCACATCCACCCGCACGATTCCGGCGAACTGCCCGGCCATGCGCGCCATACGGCTCTCCAGCCAGTTGCCACCATGATTGGCCACGCAGCCGGCCAGACGCTCGACCAGACCCGGTTGGTCCTCGGCAATCACCGTCAGTACCAGATGGTCCATGTACTACCTCACTCGTTCACAGGATTGGGAAGGTCAGCCGCGTAGCGACAACCAGTAGGTGAAGAACTGCTCGTCACGCACGTAGCCAAGACGCTCGTAAAGACGCCGAGCAGCCAGGTTGGTCTGCGCCGTTTCCAGTTGCAGACCGCAGGCGCCGGTCGCCTCGGCATGCACGCGAGCGGCATTCATCAGCGCCTCGCCAACGCCTGAGCGGCGCGCGCTTTCATCGACATATAGATCGCTGAGCAACCAGGCCGGTTCCAGTGCCAACGAAGAATGAAAGGGGTAGAGCTGCACGAAGCCCTGCGCGGCGCCCTGCCCGTCACGAGCGATGAACAGCTGCGCATCACCGTGCTGCAGGCGCGCACCGAGAAAGGCGGCGATGTCCGCATCTGCGCGCAGCACCTGATAGAAACGCAGATAGCCGGCGAACAGGCGGGTGAGGTCGGCAAGGTCGGCAGCAACAGCAGCAGATACCGTCATGGCGGGCTCCAGGATGCTCGAAAAGCAGTATAGGCGAGGAGGCGTAGGCCATATTGGCGCGGTTGTCAGTGCCCATTCAATTAATCGTGTACATTTTTGCATATTTTATGGGACAATAGTGCAATTTTTTGAATACATAAAGTATTGATCGTGACCGCAAATAGCCTTTTGGTCGCAGACTGACGCTACCCAGCTGCGTTTCCCCAGGATCTTGATGTAGTATGCCGCGCTTTGGACTACAAGACGGAAAACCCGTCTCCAAAGCGGCTATTGAGTAGAGCTCAGAGAGAGTGAGGCAAGTGATGACTGAACGCGTTCAAGTCGGTGGCCTGCAGGTCGCCAAAGCCCTGTACGACTTCGTGAACAACGAAGCCATTCCCGGTACCGGCATCGCTGCCGACCAGTTCTGGGCCGGTGCCGCCGCGGTCATCAAGGACCTGGCGCCGAAGAACCGCGCCCTGCTGGCCAAGCGTGACGAGCTGCAGGCGCAGATCGATGCCTGGCACCAGGCGCGCCAGGGCCAGGCTCATGACGCGGCCGCCTACAAGGCCTTCCTCCAGGAAATCGGCTACCTGCTGCCGGAGCCGGAAGACTTCCAGGCCACCACCACCAACGTCGACGAAGAGATCGCCCGTCTGGCCGGCCCGCAGCTGGTGGTGCCGGTGATGAACGCGCGCTTCGCCCTGAACGCCTCCAACGCCCGCTGGGGCTCGCTGTACGACGCACTGTACGGCACCGACGTGATCAGCGAAGAAGGCGGCGCCGAGAAGGGCAAGGGCTACAACAAGGTGCGCGGCGACAAGGTCATCGCCTTCGCCCGCGCCTTCCTCGACGAGGCCGCGCCGCTGGCTGCCGGCTCTCACGTCGACTCCACCGGTTATGCCATCGTCGACGGCAAGCTGGTCGTTGCCCTCAAGGGCGGCAGCAACAGCGGCCTGCGTGACGACGCGCAACTGGTCGGTTTCCAGGGCGAGGCCAGCGCACCGATCGCCGTGCTGCTCAAGCACAACGGCCTGCACTTCGAAATCCAGATCGATGCCTCCAGCCCCATCGGCAGCACCGACGCCGCCGGCGTCAAAGACGTGCTGATGGAAGCCGCGCTGACCACCATCATGGACTGCGAAGACTCCGTCGCCGCCGTCGATGCCGACGACAAGGTGGTGGTCTACAAGAACTGGCTGGGCCTGATGAAAGGCGACCTGGCCGAGGAAGTGTCCAAGGGCGGCAGCACCTTCACCCGCACCATGAACCCGGACCGGGTCTACACCAAGCCGGACGGCTCCGAGCTGACCCTGCACGGCCGCTCGCTGCTGTTCGTGCGCAACGTCGGCCACCTGATGACCAACCCGGCCATCCTCGACGCCGAAGGCAACGAGGTTCCGGAAGGCATCCAGGACGCACTGTTCACCAGCCTGATCGCGGTGCACAACCTGATCGGCAACACCACGCGCAAGAATACCCGCACCGGCAGCGTGTATATCGTCAAACCGAAGATGCACGGCCCGGAAGAAGTCGCCTTCACCAGCGAACTCTTCGCCCGCGTCGAGGATGTGCTGGGCCTGGCCCGCAACACCCTGAAAGTCGGCATCATGGACGAAGAGCGTCGCACCACCGTCAACCTCAAGGCGTGCATCAAGGCTGCCAGCGAGCGCGTGGTGTTCATCAACACCGGCTTCCTCGACCGCACCGGTGACGAGATCCACACTTCCATGGAGGCCGGCGCCGTGGTGCGCAAGGCCGCCATGAAGAGCGAGACCTGGATCGGCGCCTACGAGAACAACAACGTCGACGTCGGCCTGGCCACCGGCCTGCAGGGCCGTGCGCAGATCGGCAAGGGCATGTGGGCCATGCCGGACCTGATGGCCGCCATGCTCGAGCAGAAGATCGCCCACCCGCTGTCCGGCGCTAACACCGCCTGGGTGCCCTCGCCGACCGCCGCCACCCTGCACGCGCTGCATTACCACAAGGTTGACGTGTTCGCCCGTCAGGCCGAACTGGCCAAGCGCACCCCGGCTTCGGTGGACGACATCCTGACCATCCCGCTGGCCAAGGACACCAGCTGGAGCGACGAGGAAATCCGCAACGAGCTGGACAACAACTCGCAAGGCATCCTCGGTTACGTGGTGCGCTGGATCGACCAGGGCGTCGGCTGCTCCAAGGTGCCGGACATCAACGATGTCGGCCTGATGGAAGACCGCGCCACCCTGCGCATCTCCAGTCAGTTGCTGGCCAACTGGCTGCGCCACGGCATCGTCACCGAGGCGCAGGTGGTCGAAAGCCTCAAGCGTATGGCTCCGGTGGTGGATCGTCAGAACGCCAATGACCCGCTGTATCGCCCGATGGCTCCGGACTTCGACAACAACGTCGCCTTCCAGGCCGCGCTGGAGTTGGTGATCGAGGGCACCAAGCAGCCCAACGGCTACACCGAGCCGGTGCTGCATCGCCGTCGTCGCGAATTCAAGGAAAAGAACGGCCTGTGATTCGCTCATTGCGCGAATGAATAAACCGCCCTCCGGGGCGGTTTTTTATTGAGCAGTCGCGACTGAAGCCCTCCCTCGGGCGCTAATGTTGTGGGAGGGGCTTCAGCCGCGACATACAACTAGCGCGTGGCCTGCGCCGCCTTGTCCGCTGTTACCCCGGTGGTATTGCTCAGCAGGCTGGCGGTGGCAGTCTGCACGAAGGCCGACAGTTTGCGCTCCAGATCACTGCGCCGCTGCGCATCGTCGATCACTTCGCCGCGCGCATCATGGCCCAGCTGGTAGCGATACAGGCGCGCATCACGGTCACGCGGTTTGACCAGGATGTTGTCACCGGTCACCAAACCCACGGTCTGGTCGCTCCCGGACGGTTTGATCACCGCCACGCCGGCATCGCCCTCTGGCAGCGCCAGCAGGTCGCGGCCCCAGCATTGCTGCTGCACCGGCTGACCGAGACGGCCCATGATGGTTGGTACCACGTCGATCTGGCTGCCAACGGTGTCGCGGCTGCTGCCGAAGGTGTCCTGCACGCCAGGGCCGATCAGCAGCAGCGGAATGCTGAAGCGCGACAGATCCATCTCGGTAATCTGCTCGTCGTTGCCGAAACCATGGTCACCCAGGATCACGAACAGGGTGTCCTTGAAATAGGGCTCCTGGCGCGCCTTGGCGAAGAACTGGCCGAGCGCCCAGTCGGCGTAGCGCATGGCAGTCAGGTGTTCGTCCAGTGAACCGTGGCCGGTGACGCGCTCGACCGGCAGGTCTTCCGGCAGCGCGTAAGGCGTGTGGTTGGACAGCGTCTGCAGCAGTGCATAGAACGGCTTGCCCTGGCTGCCGAGCTTGGTCAGCTCGTCGGCACCGCGGCTGAACATGTCCTGGTCGGACACGCCCCAGGTCGGGTCGATGAAGACCGGGTCGACGAAATCGTCGCGGCCGACGAAGTTGCGCATGCCCTGGTTGGCGAAGAAGCCGGACTGGTTATCCCAGGCGAAGCTGCCGTTGTACACGTACACATCGTCATAACCACGGGCACTGAGCAACTGCGGCAGGCCGGAGAACTGGTGGCCACCTTCGGGCATGCGCATCAGGTATTCGAACGCCGGCAGGTTGGGGAAGCAGGCCATGGTGGCGAACATGCCCTGGTGGGTGTGGGTGCCGTTGGAGAACACGCGCTGGAACAGCAGCCCCTCCTTGGCCAGGGCATCGAAGTTGGGGGTAATGCCGTCCTGGTTGCCCATGGCGCCGATGTAACGGCCGGCCATGCTCTCAATGAGAATGACCACCACGTTGCGCACCTGCGGCAGTTGGCCTTCGGCCGGTGGCGTGTATACGCGGCGCACGGCGGCCAGGTCGGCATCGAGCAACTGATCGCGTGGGGTCAGCAGCAGGTCGCGGGTGATCTGCCGCGCTTCGTCAGCCGGCAGGGTGGCCTTCCAGCTGTTGTCGCGGTGATCGGAGAAGAAGTTCTCGGCGGCATCGACCAGGGTCAGACTGCCGTTGAGGCCCAGGTGATTGGCGAACATCGAATCGGTGGTGTAGGCGTCGCCCCAGCGCAGCGGCGGGCCGGAGCGCAGGGTGCCACGCGCAGCGACCACGCAGACCAGCAGGAACATCACAAACACGGCGATGCGAGCCGGCCAGCGCGGCGGCGCAGCATGCCCGCGCGCACGCGTGGCGCGCTCGATACAGCGGAACAGCCAGGCCAGCAGCAGCGTGGCCAGGGCCCAGGCCAGCAGCAGGCGCAACACCGGGAAACCGTTCCAGATCATGCTGGTGACGGTGCCCAGGTCCTCCTGCATGTACTGGAACACCAGACTGTTCAGGCGCTGATGGAATTCGCGGTAGAAATTCAGCTCGACCACGGCAAAAAACAGACACAGGCTGGTGACGACGGTCAGCCAGGCTACATGCAGACGCCGCGCGCGCATCGCAGTCACACTCAGCAGCGACAGACTCAGCGGAATGCACAGGTAGACGACCAGACGCAGGTCGAAGCGCGCGCCATTGACGAAGGCCTCGGCGAAGGTGCTGACCGATGTATCGGCGATCAGCGCCTGGTTGTAGGCCAGCAAGCCCAGCCGAGCCAGGGCGAAAAGCAGCAGCATGCACAGCGCGCTGCCGAGGATGAAAGCCAGGTGACTACCAACACTGACCTGCGCCGCCTTGCGGGCAGCTGGTACGGATGACTGCATGGATGTGCCTTGCTCTTTATGGCATAGGAGGGCCGGTGCAGCTTGCCTGAGTGCAGGTCAAAATTTCGTCAAAACTGCGTTGTCTGCACCCTACTTAGGTGCAATGGGCAAGCCGGCCAGCCAGGGCCACACTGACAGCATCCCGAAACTGCGAGGCGCACGCCCATGAGCAAGGCCGACGCGATGGCCGATGCGGGCAAGACAGCGGTACTGCAGAACATCCACGGCACCATGGAGTTCCTGCAGAAGTTTCCGCCCTTCAACCAGATGGACACCGCCCACCTGGCGTTTCTGGTCGAGCACTGCCAGCTGCGCTTCTATGCCGAGGGCGACTCGATCATCAAACCCAGCGATGGCCCGGTCGAGCACTTCTACATCGTCAAGCAGGGCCGCGTGCACGGTGAACGCCCGCACAGTGCGCGGCGTGGCACCGAGACCACCTTCGAGATCACGGCTGGCGAGTGCTTTCCCCTGGCGGCGCTGATCGGCGAACGCGCCACGCGTACCGAGCACCTGGCCGCCGAGGACACCTTCTGCCTGCTGTTGGCCAAACACGCCTTCATCAAGCTGTTCGCCGTTTCCAACCCGCTGCGCGACTTCGCCCTGCGCGGGGTCAGCAGCCTGCTCGATCAGGTCAACCAGCAGGTACAGCTGCGCGCGGTGGAAACCCTCGGCGCGCAATACTCGCTGGACACCCGTCTGGGCGAACTGGCCATGCGCCAACCCATCGGCTGCGCGCCCGACACGCCTGTTCGCGATGCCGTGCGGCTGATGCACGAGCAGCACGTGGGCAGCATCGTGGTGCTTGATCCGGCCGACAAACCGCTGGGCATATTCACCCTGCGCGACCTGCGCCGGGTGGTCGCTGACGGCGTCGACCTGGCCCAGCCGATCAGCAACCTGATGACCCCCAGGCCCTTCCACCTGGCGCCGGACGCCAGCGCCTTCGACGCCGCCATCGCCATGACCGAGCGGCATATCGCTCACGTCTGCCTGGTGGAGCACGAAAAACTCTGCGGGGTGATTTCCGAGCGCGACCTGTTCAGCCTGCAGCGCGTCGACCTGGTGCATCTGGCACGCACCATCCGCCACGCCGGCAAAGTCGAGACCCTGGCCGGGCTGCGCAGCGACATCCGCCTGCTGGTCGACCGCATGCTCGCCCACGGCGCCAGCTCGACGCAGATCACCCATATCGTCACCCTGCTCAACGACCACACCGTATGCCGAGTGATCGAACTGACCCTCGAGGACATGGGCGATCCGGGCATACCCTTCACCTGGCTGTGCTTCGGCAGCGAAGGCCGCCGCGAGCAGACCCTGCACACCGATCAGGACAACGGCATTCTCTTCGAGGCCGAAAGCGCCAGCGAGTCTGCTGCCATCCGCGAGCGCCTGCTGCCGATCGCCCGCGAGATCAACCAGCGCCTGGCGCAGTGCGGCTTCACCCTGTGCAAGGGCAATATCATGGCCGGCAACCCCGAGCTGTGCCTGTCGCGCGAGGAGTGGTCGCGGCGCTTCGCCGGCTTCGTCCTCGAAGCCACGCCGGAAAATCTGCTGGGCTCGACCATCTATTTCGACCTGCGCGCGATCTGGGGCCCGGACGAAGGCTGCGAACAGCTACGCGAGGAGCTGCTCGGACGCATCGCCAACAACAGCCTGTTCCAGCGCATGATGGCGGAGAACGCCCTGCGCCACCGCCCGCCGGTTGGACGCTTCCGCGACTTCGTGGTGGCCCGTTCGGGCGCCGACAAGGACACTCTCGACCTCAAGGTGCAGGGCCTGACGCCCTTCGTCGACGGCGCCCGTTTGCTCGCGTTGGCCAACGGCATCAGTGCGGTCGGCACCCTGGAGCGCCTGCGCGCGCTGATCACCAAGGGCGTGATCGAGGCCCTGGACGGCGCCGCCTATGAAGAGGCCTACCACTTCATTCAGCAGACGCGCATGCAGCAGCATCAACTGCAGGCACGCGACGAGCTGCCCTACTCCAATCGGGTCGACCCCGACCACCTCAACCACCTGGACCGGCGTATTCTGCGCGAGTCGTTCCGCCAGGCGCAGCGCCTGCAGAGCAGCCTGGCCATGAGGTATCAGTTATGAGCAAGTTCACCTGGTTCACCGGCCGCGGTCCGGCCCTGACCCAGCAGCAGTTGCAGCGCCGCGAGGCCTTGAGCGCCCCGGCGCTGTTCGACGAACGTCCGCTGCACCAGCAGCGCTTCGTCGTCCTCGACCTGGAAACCACCGGGCTGAACATGCGCCGTGATCAGGTGCTGGCCATCGGCGCGGTGGTGATCGACAACGGCGCCATCAATTTCGCCGAACAGTTCGAATGCACCCTGCACCGCCCCGACCATCAGGCCAGCGCCAGCACGCTGATCCATGGCATCGCGCCCAGCGCAGTGGCCCGGGGTGTGGAACCGGCTGAGGCGCTGCTGGATTTCATGGAGTTCGTCGGCAGCAGCCCGCTGCTGGCCTTTCATGCCGAATTCGACCAGCGCATGCTGGCTCGCGCACTGCGCCAAAGCCTGGGCTATCGCCTGCAGCACCATTTCTTCGATGTCGCCGAAATCGCCCCGCTGCTGTGCCCGCAAGCGCGCATTCGTCAGGGCGGGCTCGATGACTGGGTCGCCGAATTCGGCCTGCAGGTGCACCAGCGCCACAACGCCAGTGCCGATGCGCTGGTGACCGCTGAACTGGCGCTGATGCTGTTCAGCAAGGCGCGCCGTCAGGGCATCGACAGTCTTTGCGATCTAGAGCGCCAACTGGCCAGCCAACGCCGGCGTCAACACGCCATGTAAACAGACGCCACGTCGGCTCGTAGGGGGGATCGGGGCGCGTAGTCGACGCTCTTTTCATCCACCTCGAGGGCAACAAACCTGGTGAATGGGTGAAGCGTCATCCACCCTACGAAGCTTATCCACAACTTCAAGGTGCGCACAGCGCACCCTACGGACTGGCCAGCCGGCGTCGGCGTCGGCAGGCCATATACAGCACATCGCCCGCAAGCGGGCTCCCACGACGCAATCCCCCGTAGGAGCCGGCTTGCCGGCGATCCATCTTGGCCGCTCTACAGATCGCGCATCAGCAATCCATAATCCAACCCCACTTCCGCCGGCAACGGCAGGTACAGCACGTGACCGTCCCCCGGCGCCACCTGCTGCGCCTGGCCCTGCGCGTTCTGCAGGTGTTCCAACGTGAAACGCAGATTGCCCTGCGGCGTCATCAGCTCCAGGCCGTCACCCACGGCGAAGCGGTTCTTCACCCGCACCTCGACCAGCTCGCCACGGCGCTCGCCGGTGAGCTCGCCAACGAACTGCTGGCGCTCCGCGACCGAGCTGCCGCGCTCGTAATTCTGGTATTCGTCGTGCACATGACGACGCAGAAAGCCTTCGGTGTAACCGCGATGCGCCAATGACTCCAGGCTGCCCAGCAGGCTCGGGTCGAATGGCTTTCCGGCCAGGGCATCGTCGATGGCTCGGCGGTAGACCTGCGCCGTGCGCGCCACGTAGAAATGGCTCTTGGTGCGCCCCTCGATCTTTAGCGAATGCACGCCCATGCGCACCAGGCGCTCGACGTGCTGCACCGCGCGCAAGTCCTTGGAGTTCATGATGTAAGTACCGTGCTCGTCCTCGAAGGCGGCCATTTCCTCGCCCGGCCGGCCGGCCTCTTCGAGCACGAAGGCTTGCGCAGTCGGCGCACCCTGGCCAAGCGTCGGCTCGACCACGCGGACGATCTCACCCAGCTCGTTCTCGGTCGCGGGCGTGGCCTGGTATTGCCAGCGGCAGGCGTTGGTGCAGGTGCCCTGGTTGGGGTCGCGGCGATTGATGTAGCCCGACAACAGGCAACGCCCGGAATAGGCCATGCACAACGCGCCATGGACGAACACCTCCAGCTCCATGTCCGGTACCTGACTGCGGATTTCCTCGATCTCTTCCAGCGCCAGCTCGCGCGAGAGGATCACCCGGCTCAGCCCCTGCTGACGCCAGAACTCGACACTGGCCCAGTTCACCGCGTTGGCCTGCACCGAGAGGTGAATCGGCACCTGCGGATAGTGCTGACGCACCAGCATGATCAGGCCCGGGTCGGACATGATCAGCGCATCGGGCGCCATCTCGATCACCGGCGCCAGATCCTTGAGGAAGGTCCTGAGCTTGGCATTGTGCGGGGCGATGTTGACCACCACATAGAACTGCTTGCCCTGCGCATGTGCCTCGGCGATGCCCAGGGCCAGGTTGGCGTGGTCGAACTCGTTATTGCGCACGCGCAGGCTGTAACGCGGCTGCCCGGCATACACCGCATCGGCGCCGTAGGCGAAGGCATAACGCATGTTCTTCAGGGTGCCGGCTGGCGACAACAGCTCAGGGAAACGGGGCATGACCGCACGCTCGAAAATCAGGGGCTGGCGATTCTATGCAGGTGGCAGGCGTGGATATTGATCTGGGTCTATCGGGCGCGGAGAAGCACCTGGTGGGTTAAATGGATCAGGCGGTCGCGTAGGGTGCGCCGTGCGCACCACTGCCGCGACACAAGAATGGCGGGCTAGCGACACACTTGGCGGTACAGCGCGTCGTCCTTGTCGATGCGCTTGAGCTGGGCAAGCTGAGGCTGTTTCTTCTCGTCCAGCGGCAGCAACTCGCCAGTTGTGCAATTGAGCAGATGAGCGCGGTGCGATACGTGGTCGATGTGCTGCTTCTCGAAACGATAGAGCATGAACTCGGCCACTTGCGCGTCCGCCACCTGCTCGCGCACGACGCTCTTGCTGTCGAGCACGGTGAACGCGGTGACCATCGGCACGAAGTAGCTCCACGGGCGCCAGAACACATGACCCGCCTCGGTCGCAACGACGACCGATTCCGCGGGCTGACGTGCCTGCTGATGCTCGAACCAGGAGTACTCGTAGAACACCTGATAGCCCAGCATCCCCAGACCACCAAACAGTGGCACGATCCACCGCGGCAGCTTGTTGCGCGTCAATTTGCGTAGCAGCAGAGCGATACCGGCAGCGCCGAGCCCCGCGACCACGATGGCAAGCAAAGTCCACAACATATGACTGTTCCCGAAAAAAGACGGGCCTCCACTGGAGGCCCGTCTGTCAGACCCTGGACCATCGGAAGATGGCCTCAGGCCAGGATTATGCTTAGTGGTTCAGAGCGGCACCAGCACCTTTGGGGGTACGCACGCTTTCCACCAGGTCCTGGATTTCCTGCGGTGGGGCAGCAGTGACGCTCGACACCGCGTAAGCCACGGCGAAGTTGATCAGCGCACCAACGGAACCGAAGGAAGCCGGGGAGATACCCATGAACCACTGGTCCGGAGTGTTGGGCAGCATGTTGGTCTCCGGAATGAAGAACCAGCCCAGGTAGGTGAAGATGTACAGCAGGGTGACCACCAGACCGGCAACCATACCGCAGATCGCGCCCTTGTCGTTCATGCGCTTGGAGAAGATCCCCATCATCAGCACCGGGAACAGGGTCGCCGCCGCGATACCGAAGGCCAATGCCACCACCTGCGCGGCGAATCCGGGTGGATTCAAGCCCAGGTAGGTCGCCAGCAGGATCGCTGCAGCCATCGACAGCCGCGCTGCCAACATCTCGTTCTTCTCGCTGATCTTCGGATTGATCAAGGTCTTGATCAGGTCATGACTGATCGCCGAAGAAATCGCCAGCAACAAACCAGCCGCCGTCGATAGCGCCGCTGCAATTGCACCGGCCGCGATAAGACCGATTACCCAGCCAGGCAGGTTGGCAATCTCCGGGTTGGCCAGAACCAGGATGTCGTTGTTCACGGTCAGCTCGTTACCGTTCCAGCCACGCTCCTGAGCGGTCGCGGTGAAGGCCGGTGCAGCATCGTTGTACATCTGGATGCGGCCGTCACCGTTCTTGTCTTCCCACTTGATCAGGCCGGTCTGTTCCCAGGTCTTGACCCACTCAGGACGCTCTTCATAGGACAGAGCCGGGGCGGAAGCGCCTTCCGGATAAATAGTGGTCATCAGGTTCAGGCGCGCCATCGAGGCAACGGCCGGAGCGGTGAGGTACAGCATGGCGATGAAGATCAGGGTCCAGCCAGCGGACCAGCGCGCATCGGCTACCTTCGGTACGGTGAAGAAGCGAATGATCACGTGCGGCAGACCGGCAGTACCGATCATCAGCGACAGGGTGAACAGCACCATGTTCAGCTTGTTGTCGACATCCGCGGTGTAGGCAGCGAAGCCCAGGTCACGCACCACTTCATCGAGTTTCTGCAGCAGCGGCACGCCGGACTCGACGTGGTCACCGAACAGGCCCAGCGGCGGGATCGGGTTACCGGTCAGCTGCAGGGAGATAAAGATGGCCGGGATGGTGTAGGCCACGATCAGTACCACGTACTGAGCGACCTGGGTGTAGGTGATGCCCTTCATGCCACCGAATACGGCGTAGGCGAAGACCACCGCCGCAGCGATCCAGATACCAGTGGAGTTGCTCACTTCGAGGAAGCGCGAGAAGGCAACACCGGCACCGGCCATCTGGCCGATCACGTAGGTCACGGAGATGATCACCAGGCAGATCACCGCAGTCAGGCGTGCGCCTCGACTGTAGAAGCGATCACCGATGAAATCCGGCACGGTGAACTTGCCGAACTTGCGCAGGTACGGTGCCAGCAGCATCGCCAGCAGCACGTAGCCACCGGTCCAGCCCATGAGGAAGGTGGAGTTGGCATAACCACCGGCGGCAATCAGGCCCGCCATGGAAATGAAGGAAGCAGCGGACATCCAGTCAGCGGCCGTCGCCATGCCGTTGGTGATCGGATGCACACCACCGCCAGCGACGTAGAACTCCTTGGTGGAGCCGGCACGCGCCCAGATGGCGATGCCGATATAGAGCACGAAGGACGCCCCTACGAACAACATGTTGATAACGAACTGGCTCATGACCACTTACTCCTCAACGCCAAATTCTTTATCAAGTTTGTTCAGTCTCCACGCGTAGTGAAAAATGAGCCCGATAAAGAAGAGGATTGAGCCTTGCTGGGCGAACCAGAATCCGAGGTCGGAACCGCCAACGGAGATTCCCGCGACCATCGGACGCAGGATCATGGCGAATCCGTAGGAAACCAGCGCCCAGACAATCAGGCTCCAGGTGATGAGCCGCACATTGGCCTTCCAATAGGCCGCGGCATTGCTTTGTTCAGAAGTCATAGACGCCTCCGGTTATTGTTATTCTGATGCATCTTCAAGCTAGCAGCAGGCCAGCACCTACCGACAGCTAGACATTGGTATTAGCAGGCTGCTGAACACCCCCCCCGGCACTGGCCCCCTGCCCCATGCAGTTGTTGCCCGAACCATCAACGGCCTGCCAGAACTGTAGAAGAAAAGTGGCGTTTTCAAAGGTGACCGGCAACATCACCCCGCATGGCGGGTGATCGGCGGCTATGCCTATGTCGACGCCGAAGTGACCGAAAGCACCACGACCACCATACCGGTGGGCTCGCGCCTGGCCAACGTGCCACGGCATAGCTTCAACCTGCTCGACACCTACGAGTTCGACAGCGGCGCACTGGCCGGCCTGGGCCTGGGCGTTGGTCTGAAATATGTCAGCGAGCGTCAGGGCCAGGCCAGCAACAACACCTTCGACATGGACGGCTACGGCCTGGTCGACCTGCTGGCCTACTACCCGCTGACCGAGAACGTGCGCCTGAACCTCAACCTCAACAACGTCTTCGACAAGCACTACGAGGAACGTCTGGAGCTATCCGGGCGAACCGCGCACCCTGCATGCGGGGATTTCGCTCAGCCTGTAAAAACGGGCGCCAGGTGAACCCGGTTCATCTGGCTTGCCACCTCGTCTCACCATGCAAGCACGCCTTCTGCCGCACCTCGGTATATAACCTCTGACAGGTCCGTTGTTGCGTCTGCCATTGACGAAACAATCCGGCAATCCGCCGCGCCAGCAGATGCCCGGCACGCGCCTCCTCGCGCAGACCGATATGCCCGCCCATGAGCGATACCACAGGCGCATAAAGCCCAGCGCCAGCAGCAGGCCGACCAGGGCGTACTGCATCGGATGCACGGCCAGGCGTTTGAGCACCTCGAAGAGGAAGAAGGTGGCGAAGGTCAGGGCGATGAACAGCAGCGCATATTTGATCGCGCGGTCGGTCTTCAGGTACTGATCCACCGGGTCGACAAAACTCACCCCGAAGTTGCGGCCGAATAGGCCCTGGCAACGCTCGGCGCCCACGCAGTCGCGCAATGCCTCTTCCAGGTTGGTGGCGAAGAAGCTGGTCTGCCACTCGGCGCTGAAGCCCTTGTCAGAGATTTCGCGGCGGCTCGGCAGGTATTCACCGACGAAGCTCGGGTGCGGCCAGTCGGAACTCAGCTTGACCCGGCTGTCGCGCCCGACCGGCACCACCGACAGTTGCTCGGTGCCCTGCAGCTTGAGGTCGAAGGCGAAGTCGAGCGTCTGCCCACTCTGCGCGTCCAGCGCAGGAAGCGGCGCATGCACGCCAGCGCCGAAATTGTCGTCACCGCTGCCCGGCGCGAAGCTCTGGGTCTGGCCATTGAGGCGCAGTTGCAGGTCGTTGCTGATGCCACGGATATCGCTGATGCCGACCGAGAGGAAGGGTTTCTCAAAGCGGTAGAAACCGAGGTCGTCGCCCAGCCCCAGGCGCGCCGGCAGGCGGAATTGGCCGCTGACCTGGCTGTCGCTGCGGTACAGGCGCGCCTCATAGATGCCACGGGCACGCAGCTCGGTGCCAACCGCTCCTTCAAGCACGAAGCGCTCCGGCAGGAAGTACAGGCGACCACGCCGTTGACGCTTTTCGCTATAGCGCTCGCCGGTCTTCTCGTTGGTTTTCCACTCGTGGGTGGTCTTGATGTAAGGCAGCACCAGGATCGGCCCGGTGATCTGCTGGCGGTAGCTGGAACTGCGGGCAATGCCCTGCATCACCTCATAGCGCAGGCCCTGGCGCTCATCGACCAGGCCATCGATCATCAACAGGGGAATCATCAGCAACAAAATCAGCAGGGCGATGGCGCCCAGCTTGAAGCCTAGGGAACGGCTCATGGTACGGCTCTCCGTAGCGAGTGAAGGTACGGCAGAGTCTGCGCAGCGATGGTGGGAGGCGTGTGGGGCGCACGTGGAGATTGTGTGGAGAATGCGGGAGCGCTGTACGCCGATTCGTCATCCAGCAGCTCGGCGGCACTGGCATCTGTATAAAAAACCAGTAAAACTTCGCCCCATGCTCAGCCTCGACGCTCCCGAACTCTATTATCTGGCCAACTTCCGCAAGGCCCTCGCCTGGCTCGACACCCATCACCGTGAACTGATGGATGACGCCGAGCGCGCCTTCGTTGCGGACTTTCCCCAGTTGCCATTGCCCACCCAGGCGCTGCTGGTGCGCCTGGTGATGCGCAAGGGCATTCACTTTCGCGCGAGCAAACTGCGCTACGCCGAGATCGGCGATATCCCAACTGCCGCAGAACCATTGCTGGAACTGGGCTGGCTGATCGACTGCGCCGCACTGAGCTTCGAAGAACTCGGCGCCCTGCTGCTCAAGGACGAACTGGCCGCGCATTTCGCCGCCGACCTGCCGCGCGGGACGTTGAAGAAAAGCGAAGTGCTCGAGCACCTGCGTGAGCTGCATATCGAACCGCGCAGCCTGGCCGACTGGTGCCCGCAACTGGACGAGCGCCTGCTGAGCCTGGCCATCGGCCCACTGTGTGACCGCCTGCGCCTGATGTTCTTCGGCAACCTGGCGCAGGACTGGTCGGAATTCGTGCTCGCCGACCTGGGCATCTTCCGTTACGAACAGGTGCCGATCACCCCAGGTTCGCGCGGTTTTCGCAGCCGCCAGGATGTGGACGACTACCTGCATCTGCGCGCCTGCCGCGAGGCCTTCGAGGCCGGCATGGCGGTCACCGAGGTGCTGCAGCAGCTCGGCGATTTCTGCAGCGACAGCGCGCATATCGGCGAACGCCACCAGCGCCTGCTGCTGCAACTGGCGCAGCATCTGGAACGCGCCGGTAAACTGGACTCAGCGCTTGCGCTATATCGCGACACCCGCGCGGTGGGCTCACGGCAACGGCAGATCCGCGTGCTGGAGCGCCTGGGCCAAGATGCCGAAGCATTAGCGCTGGCCGAACAGGTGATCGCGGCGCCGTACAACGCCGAAGAGGCGCAACTGGCCGAACGAGCCCGCACACGTCTGCGCAAACGCCTCGGCCTGCCGCCAACGGCCAAGGCGGCGAAGCTGATCGAGGATCGCCTCGACCTGCGCCTGCCGCGCGCCGCTAGCGTCGAGCTGGCCGTAGCCATGCACCTGGCCGAACCCGATGCACCGGTGCATTACGTGGAGAACACGCTGATCTGCGGGCTGTTCGGCCTGCTCTGCTGGGAAGCGATCTTCGCCCCGCTGTCCGGCGCCTTCTTCCACCCCTTCCACACCGGCCCGGTGGATCTGCACCGCGCCGACTTTCACGCCCGTCGCAGCGAGCTGTTCAGCGCCTGCCTGGCGCGCCTGGAGGACGGCAGCTACATCGAGGCCATGCGCCGCACGCACGCCGAGAAGTTCGGCATTCAGTCGCCCTTCGTGTTCTGGGAACTGCTCGATACCGAACGACTGGAGCAGGCGCTGGCCTGCCTGCCACCGGCGCACCTGGGCGCCTGGTTTCGCCGCCTGCTGGCCGATATCCGCGAAAACCGCGCCGGCATGCCCGACCTGATCCAGTTCTGGCCGGCCGAGGGCCGCTACCGAATGATCGAGGTGAAAGGCCCGGGCGACCGCCTGCAGGACAACCAGAAACGCTGGCTGGCCTTCTGCGCCGAACACGGCATGCCAGTCAGCGTGTGCTACGTGGAGTGGAGCGATTGAGCCTGCGTATCGCCGTGCGCGAGCTGTGCGAGTTCACCGCCAAGGAAGGTGACCTCGACCTGCGCTTCACCCCCTCGCCCACCGCGCAGGAAGGCATGGCCGGGCACGCCACGGTGGTGGCCCGGCGCGGCCCGGATTATGTCTCCGAGCTGCCACTGATCGGCCAGTTCGAGGGGCTGACGGTCAGCGGCCGCGCCGATGGCTTCGACCCCGAGTTTCGCCTGCTGGAAGAGATCAAGACCCATCGTGGCGACATCTCGCGCATCCCGGCCAACCACCGCCTGCTGCACTGGGCGCAGGTGAAGATCTACGGCTGGCTGCTATGCCAGGAGCTGGGCTTCGATGAACTGGATCTGGCGGTGGTGTACTTCAACGTCATGACTCAGCAGGAAACAGTGTTCCGCGAGCGCCATAGCGCCGCCTCACTGGGCGAGTTCTTCGCCCTGCACTGCCGCCGTTACATCGAATGGGCGCGGCAGGAGCAGGCGCATCAGCAAGCACGCAATCAGGCATTGGACGCGCTGGAGTTCCCCTACGGCGAATTTCGCCATGGCCAACGGCAACTGGCAGAAGCCGTGTACCGCGCCGCGCGCGACGGCCACTACCTGCTGGCGCAGGCCACCACCGGCATCGGCAAAACCCTCGGCACCCTGTTCCCGCAGCTCAAGGCCATGCCTGGCCAGCAGCTCGACCGCCTGTTCTTCCTCAGCGCCAAGACGCCAGGCCGGCGCCTGGCACTGGATGCCCTGCAACGCCTGCGCGAACCCGACACGCCGCTACGCGTGCTGGAACACGTGGCCCGTGACAAGGCCTGCGAACACCCGAGCAAGGCCTGCCATGGCGACTCCTGCCCGCTGGCCAAGGGCTTCTACGACCGCCTGCCGGCAGCACGCAGCGCGGCGCTGAAGGAACGCTGGCTGGATCAGCAAGCCGTGCGCAATATCGCCATCGCCCATGGCGTGTGCCCCTACTACCTGAGCCAGGAGCTGTGTCGCTGGAGCGACGTGGTGGTGGGCGACTACAACTACTACTTCGACCTCGGCGCCCTGCTACACAGCCTCACCCTGATCAACCAGTGGCGCGTCTGCCTGCTGGTGGACGAAGCGCACAACCTGGTGGAGCGCGGACGCGGCATGTACAGCGCCGAGCTGGATCAGGCGCGCTTCAAGGCCATGTGCCGCGATGCGCCGAAGCGTCTGAAAAGCGTGCTGGAACGGGTCGACCGCCACTGGGATCAACTGCACCGCGAGCAAGAGGTGCCCTATCAGGTCTACCCGCTGGCGCCGGACTTGCTGCTTGCCGCGCTGGGCAAGGCGGTCAGCGCCATCACCGACCTGCTTACCGACCAGCCCGAAGGCAATGGCGGTGAACTGCTCAGCTTCTACATGGACGCCATGCTGTTCTGCCGCCTGGCGGAAAGCTTCGGCCCGCATTCGCTGTTCGACATCAACCGCATCGAGGCGGGCAACGGGCGCAGCTACTCGACCCTGTGCATCCGCAATATCCTGCCGGCGCCCTTCCTCGGTCCGCGCTTCGAGGACGCCCACAGCGCCACGCTGTTCTCCGCCACCCTCAGCCCCAGCCACTACTACCTCGACCTGCTCGGCCTGCCGGAAGAGACCCAGTGCCTGGACGTCGCCTCACCGTTCAGCGCCGAACAACTGCACGTACAGGTGGTGCGCAACCTGTCGACCCGCTACCAGCACCGCGACGCCTCGTTGGCGCCGATCTGCCAGTTGATGGCGCGCCAATACGCCGAACGCCCCGGCAACTACCTGGCCTTCTTCAGCAGCTACCAGTACCTGGAACAGGTACTGCAGGAGCTGCGCTGCGACCACCCGCAGATCCCGGTGTGGACGCAGTCCCGGCAGATGGACGAAGCGGCGCGCCAGGGCTTTATCGAGCGCTTCCAGATCGGCGGCCGCGGCATCGGCTTCGCCGTTCTCGGCGGTGTATTCGGCGAAGGCGTCGACCTGCCCGGCGAACGCCTGATCGGCGCCTTCGTCGCCACCATCGGCCTGGCCCAACTCAACCCGATCAACGAAGAAATCCGCCAGCGCATGGACACCCTGTTCGGCAACGGCTACGACTACACCTACCTCTACCCCGGCCTGCAAAAGGTCGTACAAGCCGCCGGCCGGGTGATCCGCACCCCAGAAGACCAGGGCGTGCTCTACCTGATCGACGACCGCTTCGCCCGCCCCGAAGTCCGCCGCTTGCTGCCGAGCTGGTGGCAAGTTGAACTGCTGCGCTTGCCATACAAAACACCCACACCCGAGCCGCAACCCGACCTGTAGGATCGGGTGGGCGGCATTCCGTTTTAGCCGCGATCATCACCGCCAGAGAACCGTAGCCAGGGCTGAGCGAAGCAATACCCGGGAGGATCGTGAGCGTCAGCACGCCACGACTGAATACGAGTTGCCAGCGGTTATCCGACATGGTGTATAACCTGCCAAACACCCCACCGCCTCGCTGCAGGCCGCGAGATAGAGAAGGATTTCGAAAATGACCAGAAAGGTTATCCACCAAAACCACCCGCAGGTTATGCGCCATTTGGTGTCTATTTATAGTTAGGCTATTTCAAAGCATGAGTATGATTGCTCGCATCACCGTAGCCCTTATCCTAGTTATTGTTATAGGTAGCATATATCTAAACTTCACAACGCCTCATACAGAAGAGCAGTCGTTTGACACCACCTTATGGAGTGAGCTCAATAAAGAATCCATGTTAAACGACCCTGGCTGCGTTCGGGGCGGGATGGCTCTATCTCTAATACGAAATGAACGGTTAACTGGCCTTAAAAAACATGAGGTAGATAAACTTTTAGGAGAAGCTACAACACCTTCAACTACTAATGAATTTCGCTATAGCCTCGGTCAGTGCCATTGGGACTGGAAACACAGCTCTATGGTAGTGCGCTTCAATGCCAGCGATGTTGTAACAAGTACATTTATCGAAGTTGAATAAATTACTAAAATCAGTACAGAAACTAAATTACCAATCAGTCGGGGCACAGCGTCAGCGCTACACCGCCTAACAACTTATATGGACTCTCCCCACAAGTAGTGAGCAAAGCTTTGCCTTTGCACCTGTCGTCAGCGCGGTTGCATTCGTATATCCGGCCTGTTCTGAGCGCTAAGGAAGACATAGTGGCGTGGACAACGCGAAGCTTGTCCACCATGCCTGGATTGAGCGCAGCGAAAACAGGAACGTCGCGTTGCTACCCATCCTAAACAGCCGAGAAGTTTCGCGGCTGAAGCGGAGTGCCGCCCAGCCGCTCCTACAAAGGCTGACGCTCAGGCTGTTGAGGGAGGCGCTTTAGCGGCGAGTCGCGGCTAAAGCCCCTCCCACAAGGCAACAGCAGCGCTGCCTACGCGGGTAGTGTCAGACGTACTTCCACACCGCCTTCGACATTACCGATCTGCAACTCGCCACCATGCAGCTCGGCCACCTCCTGCACGAAGTTCAGGCCCAGGCCGGTGCTCTTGCGGCCGCCGTTGGGGCGCGGCAGGGAGTAGAAGCGCTCGGTCAGGCGTGCCAGCGCGTAGCCGGGGATGGCTTCGCCCTGGTTGAACAGACGCAGCGTCACGCGCTCGTCCTGGCGCTCGGCGGCGATGCGGATGCGCCCGCCTGGCGGAGTGAAGTCGAGGGCGTTGTCCAGCAGATTGGCCAGTGCCTGGCGCAGCAGGAAGCGCTCGCCGCGCAGCTCGATGCCGGTAGGCAGTGCCTGTTCGATCTGCAGATTGGCGGCGGTGATGCGTGCCTGCTGCGCCTGCAGCAGTTCGTCTACCAGCGCCGCCAGCGGCACGGCAACGCGCTCTTCCAGGCCCTGGCGCTGCTCCACCTGCGCCAGGTGCAGCAACCGCTCGATCAGGTTCTGCAGGCGTGCGCTTTCCTGCTGGATATTGGCCACGAAACGCTGGCGCTGCTCGGCCGGCATGTCGCCGTCGAGCAGTTCGGCGGCGCCGCGGATGGCGGCCAGCGGGCTCTTCAGTTCGTGGGTCAGGGTGTGCACGTAACGCTCGACGTAGGCCTTGCCTTCCAGCTCGGTGCGCATGCGCTCCACCGCCTTGGCCAGTTGCCCCAGTTCGCCGCCGCGCACAGTGGGCGCCTCGGCGCGCTGCCCCTCGCTGACCGCCTGGGCATAGCGAGTGAGCTTGCCCAGTGCGGCGCTGAGCCACCAGGACAGCCCCGCGCCAATCAACAGGCCAAGGCCGATCAACCCGGCACCGAGCCAGCCAAGACGCGTTTGCGAGCGCTCGATATAGGGCTGCAGGGTGCGGTTGGGTTTGGCCACCGAGACCACGCCAATGATCTGCTCGCCATCCCTGATAGGTGCGGCGACATACATCACCGAAGAGTCGGGATCGTCCGGGTCTTCGCGGGTCGAGCGGGCGCCGTACTGGCCGCGCAGGGTCAGCAGCACATCGTTCCAGCGCGAATAATCCTGGCCGACCGCCAGGCCAGTGGAGTCGAGCAGGACGATGCCCTGGGCGTCGGTGACGTAGATGCGGTGGTTGACCTCGGCCTTGGTCAGCCCCCAGATGCTGGCCTGGGCTGGCGCCGGCCATAGGCCTCCAGTGCGTCGTTCAGGCGGCCCTCGCCGAGGGTGCCGGCCTTGACCTCGTCACGCAGGATCTCGGCCAGCAGGTTGGCGGTGTCGACCAGCGCCTCCTCGGTGCTCTGGCGTACACCGGGCGAATCTCGTCCATCACCGTGCTCAGCACGAACCAGCCGGCCAGGCCGACGAAGAGGAAGTAGACGAGGACGATGCGTACGCCAAGTGGCATGACTCAGGCCCCCCGCTTCGAAACTGTAGCCCAGGCCGCGATGCATCTGGATCGCCTCTTCGCGCGGGGCGATGGCGCGCAGTTTGGCGCGCACACTCTTGATATGGCTGTCGATGTTGCGCTCGTAGCCGGCCTCACTGGCCACGCCGAGGGCATCGAGCAATTGCTCGCGCGCATAGACCCGGCGTGGCTGGCCGAGCAGCGTGCGCAGCAGGCGAAATTCGTGGCGGGTCAGGCTCAGGGCCTGGCCATGGTAGTGAATGCGAAAGGCGGCATCATCGATCTGAAAGGTTCTCGGCGCGCTGGCTGCTGGTGCTTCACGCGGCGCCACGCGTTTGAGGATGGCCTTGACCCTGGCGGCGACCTCACGCGGGCTGAAGGGTTTGACCACGTAGTCGTCGGCGCCGATTTCCAGACCCACCACGCGGTCGATCTCCTCGCTGCGCGCGGTGAGGAAGATCACCGGTAGTTCGGAGAAGAGACGCAGGCGCTTGCACACTTCGAAGCCGCTGATATCGGGCAGACCGACGTCGAGAATGGCCAGGTCGAAGGCGCCATTTTCCAGCAGCGTCAGCGCCTCGCCGCCCAGGCTCGACCAGTGCGTGACGAAGCCTTCAGCCTGCAGGGCATAGACCAGCGTATCGGCAATCGCGGCTTAGTCTTCGTCTACGAGTATCTGCGGCATCGGGCGTCCTGCACCTGTTGGGCAACAGCGGCAGACTGCCGGGGGCCGGATCATGCATCAAGCGGGCGATAGCGTAGGACTGGGGCAGCCCGTCAGGGGTGGTTGGCGGGTTGCACCCGCCCTACGCAACTGGCAAAACGGGAGGAGTCCATATACGGATGGAATCCGGGGGAGTGAACGGACGACTTCCCGGATTGCATTGGGCTACGCGCTCAGGGAATCTCGCCGCGGATGTACTGCTCCAGCTGACGGATCAGGTCGGCCTGTTCGGCAATGGTTTCCTTGACCAGGTCACCGATGGACAGCAGGCCAATCAGTTCGCCCTCGGCCAGCACCGGCAGGTGACGCAGGCGACGCTCGGTCATCAGTTGCATGCAATATTGCAGATTGTCACGCGGGCTGACGCTGATCACCTCACGGGTCATGATCGTGTTGACCTTGGCATCCAGCATCGAGCGGTCGGCCAGTGCCGCCTTGCGCACGTAATCGCGCTCGCTGACGATGCCGACCATACGTCCGCCGGAGAGCACCACGAGCGCACCAACGCCCTTTTCCGCCATGATGCGCAGCCCATCGAGCAGGGAGTCGTCCGCGTCGACGCTGTAGAGAAAGGTGTTGGACTTGGTTCTGAGCAGTTCGGCAACCGTTTTCATGCTGGGGGCTCCGCGTTGTTTGCAGTGTTTTTAGCAGAGTTGGCCAGCCAGGTCAGCCCGGTAATGTTCTACAAGCCGTTTATCGGCGACAGCAACCCGGATATTCCGGGCGCCCGCCTGCGTGGATCATGACGACCTCTGCAATCTTTCCCTGGCTTCAGCTGAGGGTGAAGCGCCCGGTATATTCTGCACCAGCCCTTTCGCTGCCTAGGCGCAGTTGCTCGGCAGCGCTGCTCACGGCCTGGGCGCCATCGAGCAGTTGTCCGGCGGCCTGATCGACCTGCTGGATATTGCCACTGACCTCATCGGCGGTGGCCGCCTGCTGCTCGGCAGCCGTGGCGATCTGCGCCAGTCGGTCGCTGACGCGCTGCACCGAGTCGACGATGTTCTGCAGTTCATCACCCATGGCCAGCACGCTGCCGATGTCGCCGTCGGCCTGGCTGCAGGCTTCTTCCATCAGGGTGACCGACTGTCCAACCACGCGCTGCAGGTTGTCCACGGTCTGGGCGATTTCCTGGGTCGAGTCCTGGGTGCGATTGGACAGCGAGCGCACTTCATCAGCGACCACGGCGAAGCCTCGCCCAGCCTCACCCGCACGCCGTCAGGGAAACACTGAAAAAATCGTCATGCCCGCGCAGCGGGTATCCAAAACCTGCAAAGCATCTGGGCTCACGCCATAGCGGGAGTGACGACAGATGGCTTTTGCAGCACAGTCTCAGCGGCCGCGCCCCTCCAGATCCATCCCACTCCACAACTCGTCGAGCCGCTCGAACCCCCACTCTTCGGCCGACTCGCGCCCGACGATACGGTCCTGGTCGGTAATCTTGCTCAGGTCGACGATGCTTTGCGGCAGCGGCAAGCGCGACTTGGTCGAGAAGAACACCTTGACCCTGGGCGCCAGCAGCGCCTTGGGATTCTGCTCCATGACCACCGCCAGACGCCCGCTCTGCAGGCGCACCAGCGCGCCGACCGGGTAGATGCCAACCGTTTTGACGAAGGCCTGGAACACGGCCTCGTCGAAGTGCCCCTTCCACTCGGCCATCTTGCGGATCGACTCGGCCGGGTCCCAGCCCTGCTTGTAGGGACGGTTCGAGGTGATGGCGTCATACACGTCGCAGACCGCGCCCATCTTCGCCATCAGGCTGATCTGGTCACCCTGCAGACGGTGAGGATAGCCACTGCCGTCGACCTTTTCGTGGTGATGCAGGCATACGTCGAGCACCAGCGCGCTGATCTGTTTGCTCGCCAGCAGAATGCTGCCGCCTTCCTCCGGGTGCTTGCGCACCTTGGCGAACTCGGTGTCGGTAAGCTTGCCGGGCTTGTCCAGCAGCTCCTGCGGGACGGCCATCTTGCCGATGTCATGCAGCAGCCCGGCCAGCCCGGCCTCACGCACGGCATCGTCGGGCAAGCCGAGCTTGCGCGCCAGCGCGATCATCAGCGCGCATACGGCAACCGAGTGCATGTAGGTGTATTCGTTGCTGTGCTTGAGCCGCGCCAGGCTGATCAGCACGTTGGGATGACGCAGAACCGATTCGGAAATCTCCTCGACCAGGGCCTCGGCCTGCTCGAACTGCAGCGCCTGCCCCATGCGCGCATCGTTAAACATCTCCATGACCGCCTGCCGGGAACGCGCGCAGAGTTTGACGGCCTGTTCCAGCTCCTGCTCCATCGACAGGGCTTTGACCTTGGGCGGCTCGATGGCGGCCAGCAGCCGCGCTTCGGCCTCGCATTCGGCCTCTTCTTCGGTCGTGGCCTGCACACCTGGGGCTACATCAGCCCCCTTGCCGACATCGATCCACAGCTCGGTGATCGCACTGCTGTGAATGCGGGCCAGATCCTTTTCCGAGCTGAGCATGAACTTGGACTTCCAGAAGGGGTGATCCATCCATGATCCGCAAAACTCCTGGATGTACATACCGATCCGCAGATCGGCCACCGCAATGCGTTTCAACATCGACATCATCCAGAACGGGTTGGCGAGGGAGTCCGGGAGCTGGGCCTTGTCATTGTCGGATAATTCCCTGTTTTTTCACACTGACCCGCATCAGGGCTTTGACAAAAAATGGCCATAGGCCACTGGTGACGATTTTGAGCCACACCCAACAGGTGCTTATGATGCGGCGTCCACGCCTGCCAAGGAGTTGCCATGCGCCCCCTGTTGATCGGTCTACTCAATGTCATTCTGCTGCTGGGTAACACCCTGCTGCTGATCGGCCCACTGCTGCTGATCGCCCTGGCCAAGTTCGTCCTGCCGGGCCAGGCGGCGCGCGATGCCTGCTCGCGCGGGGTGATGTGGGTGGCCGAATTTTGGGCGGAGAACTGCAAACGCATCTTCGCCCTGCTGACGCCGACACACTGGGACATCCGCGGCAACGCCGAGCTGCGCAGAGACCACTCCTACCTGGTGATCAGCAATCACCAGTCGTGGGTCGATATTCCCGCCCTGGTGCAGGCCTTCAACCGCAGGACGCCCTACTTCAAGTTCTTCCTCAAGCAGCAACTGATCTGGGTGCCCTTTCTCGGCCTGGCCTTCTGGGCGCTCGATTACCCCTTCATGAAGCGTTACTCCAAGGCCTTCCTCGACAAGAACCCGCACATGAAGGGCAAGGATCTGGAGATCACCAAGGCCGCCTGCGAGAAGTTCAAGCGCTTGCCGGTGACCGTGGTCAACTTCCTCGAAGGCACTCGCTTCACACCCGCCAAGCAGGCTCAGCAACAATCACCCTACCGCTACCTGCTCAAGCCCAAAGCCGGCGGTGTGGCCTTCGTACTCGCTACATTGGGTGAGCAGATCGACGCCGTGCTGGACGTTACGTTGGTCTATCCCGAGGGCAATCCCCCTGGCTTCTGGGCCTTGCTCAGCGGCCAAGTGGGCAAGGTGATCGTCGATATCCAGACGCGCAACCTGGCTGCCGAACTGTGGCAGGGCGACTACCAGAACGACCCGGTATTTCGCCAGTACATGCAGGACTGGGTCACTCAACTCTGGCAGGAGAAGGACGCGCGCATCGCGCAAATCCGTGCCGAGTGGCAGTGATTGCACGTAACAGAAAATGGGAGCCCGCAGGCTAATGCCAGTCAGTTAAGCCGTTGCACTCGATCTTTGTAGGAGCCGGCTTGCCGGCGATCCGCCATAAAAAGCATCGCCAGCAAGCTGGCTCCTACGAAAAGCGCCCCCTCTACTGCAAGTAGGAGGGGGTGGTGACGAACTTATCTGATCAGCATTAGCCTGCGGGCTCCCGAAAGACGACGCCAACAACTGCGCCTTTGTCGTGAAAGGTAGCGGCCTGGGACTAAGCCCAGGTCACGACGTCACGCCGCACTGAAGGTCTTATGCGGGTCGATGACGAATTTCTTCGGCACGCCGGCATCGAACTCGCCGTAGCCACGCGGCGCATCGTCCAGGCTGATGACCTGCACACCGACCACCTCGGCGATGTTGATGCGATCCCACATGATGGCCTGCATCAGCGCGCGGTTGTACTTCATCACCGGGGTCTGGCCGGTGTGGAAGCTGTGCGACTTGGCCCAGCCGAGGCCGAAGCGGATGCTCAGGGCGCCGATCTTCGCCGCCGCGTCCACCGCGCCCGGGTCTTCGGTGACGTAGAGGCCGGGAATACCGATCTTGCCGGCCACGCGGGTGACCTGCATCAGCGAGTTGAGCACGGTGGCCGGGGCCTCGTGCTGCGCGCCGTCATGGCCGTGACCGCGGGCCTCGAAGCCCACGCAGTCGATGGCGCAATCGACTTCCGGCTCGCCGAGCAGCTCGGCGATCTGCTCATGCAGCGGCGTGTCCTTGGACAGGTCGGCGATCTCGAAGCCCACCGCCTTGGCATGGGCCAGGCGCACCGGGTTGACGTCGCCGACTATGACCACGGCGGCGCCGAGCAGACGCGCCGAAGCGGCGGCGGCCAGACCGACCGGGCCGGCACCGGCGACGTAGACGGTGCTGCCCGGGCCAACGCCCGCAGTGACCGCACCGTGGTAACCGGTGGGCAGAATGTCGGACAGGCAGGTCAGGTCACGGATCTTCTCCATGGCCTTGTCGCGGTCCGGCAGCTTGAGCAGATTGAAGTCGGCGTAGGGCACCAGCACGTATTCGGCCTGACCGCCGGTCCAGTCGCCCATGTCGACGTAGCCGTAGGCGCCACCGGCACGCGCTGGGTTGACGGTCAGGCAGACGCCGGTGTGCTGTTCCTTGCAGCTGCGGCAGCGACCGCAGGCGACGTTGAAGGGAACGGAAACCAGATCGCCGATCTGCAGACGCTCGACATCGCGGCCCTTCTCGATCACCTCACCGGTGATCTCGTGGCCCAGCACCAGGCCGACCTGTGCGGTGGTACGGCCACGCACCATGTGCTGGTCGGAGCCACAGATATTGGTGGAAACGACTTTCAGGATGACCCCGTGCTCGATCTTCTTGCCGCGCGGATCCTGCATTTTCGGGTAGTCGATCTTCTGCACTTCGACCTTGCCCGTACCGAGATAAACCACACCACGATTACCAGACATGCGTAACTCTCCTTTCTTGTTGTGGACACAAGACGCGACCGACGGGCCGCGCGACCTTGCACTGGAGCTTGTTGCATCTGTTGCCGGAAACCGCCGGTAAAGCCTGGCAGGGCGGTTTCCGTAGGGTGGGCCGAGCGGCGATCCGCCTTAGCCCACCAATTACGTTCTTCCGTTGCGCCTGGTGGGCTAAAGCCCACCCTACAAATGGCACCGTTGTTACCGTAGGGTGGGCTTTAGCCCACCAAATAGCGTTTTACGTTGCGACTCCTTCTCTAGGGTGGGCCGGGCGGCCTTCCACTTTAGCCTACCGAAAAAGCCTGTGGGCTGAAGCGGAGCGCCGCCCGACCCACCCTACAGCCAGGTAGCCTCGTGTTCAGGCGTTGAGCACCACAGTGCGGTTGGCATTGAGGAACACACGGCGGTCGATGTGGTAGCCGACGGCGCGGGCCAGGGTCAGACATTCGATATCGCGGCCCTTGGCGATCAGGTCCTCCGGGTAATGCGCGTGATCCACCGCCTCCACGCCCTGGGCGATGATCGGCCCCTCGTCGAGGTCGTTGTTGATGTAGTGCGCCGTGGCACCGACCAACTTGACGCCCTTCTGGTAGGCCTGGTGGTAGGGCTTGGCGCCCTTGAAACCGGGCAGCAGCGAGTGGTGGATATTGATCGCCCAGCCGTCCAGCCGGCGACACAGCTCGGGCGACAGCACCTGCATGTAGCGGGCGAGCACCACCAGCTCCGCGCCGGTGTCCTCGATCACCTGCAGCACCTTGCGCTCTTGCGCCGGCTTGTCGGCCGGATCGAGCGGGAAATGGTGGTAGGGAATGCCGTGCCAGCGCGCCAGCGGTTCCAGATCCGGGTGGTTGGACACCACCGCCACCACGTCCATGGCCAACTGGCCGATGCGCTGGCGATACAGCAAGTCATGCAGGCAGTGGTCGGCCTTGGACACCATCAGCACCACCTTGGCGCGGTAGCCCGGCGGGGTCAGCTCGACCTGCATGTCGAAGGGCGCCAGACGCTCGGCAACGCCAGCGCGGAAGGCGGCCTCGTCGAAGTCCTGCGGTTGGCGGAACTCGACGCGGATGAAAAAGCGCGAGGACAGCCGGTCATCGAAGCTGTGGTGCTCGGTGACGTAGCAGCGCTGCTCGAAGAGAAAGCGCGTCACCGCGTCCACGGTGCCGAGCACGCTCGGGCAATGGGCGGTGAGAATCCAGGTGTCGGGGGTGCGGCTCATAATAGACTCCATTGCTGTTCACCCCTCTCCCTTGGGAGAGGGGCCGGGGGTGAGGGCTATCCGACACAACTCGGTCTGCCCCTTCCCTCACCCCACCCCTCTCCCGGAGGGAGAGGGGGTTGTTCGTGGCTGCTTGTGAGACCCACGCCAGACACACGTAATAGCGAACTCCCCTCAGCGTTGGCATCCTGCGCCCCCTACCTCCTGCTCCATGCAGTCGTCTCCGGGAGGAAGAGGGAGCTGTCCGCGTATACCTCAGGTTCAGCTTCAGGCCTCAACCGCCAACCCATACTCGGCACTGGCATCCTGCAGCCACAGCCAGAAGTAGTCGGCGAAGCTGCGGCGGATCACCAGCTCCCAGGTCTCCTCGCCAGTGTGGCGAATCACCAGTTGGGACTTGGCGAACACCGTGCCCACCGCCTTGCCCACCGGGAAGTTGCTCGGGTGCACGTCGTAGCTGGTCGATTTCATCAGCAGCTCACGCACCTTCGGCCCGGACAGCTCCAGCAGGGTCTGTCCGCCGCTGACGTTGACCACCGAGATATGCTGGCCATCCAGCGCTTCGCGCAGCCGGCGCTCGACCTCGAACTCGCTGCCGCCGGGCACGATCAGCAGCCATTCGTCCGGGCCCAGCCACTGCAGCGAGGTGTCGCCGTCGGCGACCAGGGTCAGCGCCACCGGCAGTTCCAGACCCAGGGCCTTGTGCACACCGCCGGAGAAACCGGCGTCCTTGGCATCCCCACGAATCACCAGATGCCCGCGCAGTTTCTTCTCGCGCAGGGTGATACCGGCGTTCTTGCGGCCCTTGCCGACCAGCTCATGCAGGCCGGCGTGGTGCAGCGGCGATTGCCCGGCGATGTCGGCGGGACGTTGTGAGTAGACGTTGACGTTAGACATTCTGGCGATCCCCTTTCGGGTCATAGAACACGGAGCTGCAGATTTCGGCTTCGATCACGCTGCCATCGGCCAGCGGTGCGAACACACGCTCGCCCATGCGCTTGAGGCCGCCTTTGACCACCGCCATGGCGAAGCTGTAACCCATCGCCGCGCTCATGTAGCTGGAGGTGACGTGGCCGACCATCTGCATCGGGATGGACTGTTTCGGGTCGAACACCAGTTGCGCACCTTCCGGCAGCACCTGATTCGGGTCGACCGGTTTCAGCCCGACCAGCTGCTTGCGGTCTTCGCGCAGGCAGTCGGCGCGGTTCATGCCGCGCTTGCCGATCCAGGAGAACGGCTTGGTACGGCCGACGCACCAGCCCATGTTCAGATCGTCCGGGGTCACCGAGGCGTCGGTGTCCTGGCCAACGATGATGAAGCCCTTCTCCGCACGCAGTACGTGCATGGTCTCGGTGCCGTAGGGAGTCAGGTCGAACTCCTTGCCGGCTTCGATGATCTGCTCCCACACGCCCAGAGCGTAGTCGGCCTGCACGTTGACCTCGTAGCTCAGCTCGCCGGTGAAGGAAATGCGGAACACCCGCGCCGGCACACCGCCAACCAGACCTTCCTTCCAGCTCATGAAGGGGAAGGCGTCCTTGTCCAGGTCGATATCGGTGACCTTGGCCAGCAGCTTGCGGCTGTTGGGGCCGGACAGGGTCATGGTCGCCCAGTGGTCGGTGACCGAGGTGAAGTACACCTTCAGCTCCGGCCATTCGGTCTGGTGGTATATTTCCAGCCATTCCAGCACGCGCGCCGCGCCGCCAGTGGTGGTGGTCATGAGGAAATGGTTGTCGCCGAGACAGGCGGTAACGCCGTCGTCGAAGACCATGCCATCTTCCTTGCACATCAGGCCATAGCGCGCCTTGCCCACATCGAGCTTGGTCCAGGCGTTGGTGTAGACGCGGTTGAGGAACTCGCGCGCATCCGGGCCCTGAATGTCGATCTTGCCCAGGGTGGAAGCATCGAGGATGCCCACGCTGCTGCGCACGGCCAGGCACTCGCGGGCCACGGCTGCGTGCAGGTCCTCGCCATTTTTCGGGAAGTACCAGGGGCGCTTCCACTGGCCGACGTCCTCGAACTCGGCGCCGTTCTTCACATGCCAGGCCTGCATCGCGGTGTAGCGCTTGGCATCGAACAGCTCACCACAGTGGCGACCGGCCACGGCGCCGAAAGTCACCGGCGTGTAATTCGGACGGAACATGGTGGTGCCCATCTGCACGATGCTGATGCCCATCGAACGCGCGGCGATAGCCAGGCCGTTGATGTTGCCCAGCTTGCCCTGGTCGGTGCCGAAGCCCAGTGCGGTGTAACGTTTGACGTGCTCGACCGACTCGAAGCCCTCGCGCGTGGCCAGCTCGATGCCGGCGGCGGTGACGTCGTTCTGCAGGTCGACGAACTGCTTGGGTGCGCGCGCGGTGGATTTGTCGTGCGGCACCTGGAACAGCGCCAGCATCGGCTCCTCGTGCAACGCCTCGACCTGCGGCAGGCTGCCGCTAACCGCCTTGTAACCGGCCTCGGCAGCTGCCTTGGCGCCCGCCTCGAAGCCATTGGCGAGCACGTCACCGAGGGCGAACACGCCATTCACCGCACCCGCGTCGATGCGCTGCTGGATGCCGTTGCCCGGCCCCGGCACGAAACCGAGGATGTCCTCGCGCCATTCGGGGCGACCACCCAGGTGCGACGCCAAGTGCACCACCGGGCTGTAGCCACCGGAGCTGACGATCAGGTCGCAGTCGAGCACTTCGCCAGGGCTGGTGACCTTGTGTGCCTTGGCATCGATGGCGCAGATACGCGCGCCGGTGACGCGCTTGCTGCCGCGCGCTTCGATCACCGCGCTGCCGGTGAGAATGCGCACGCCACGGGCACGTGCTTCCTCGACCCAGGCGCCACGCGGGTTGCTGCGTGCATCGGCGACAGCAACCACCTTGCGACCGGCATCGAGCCAGTCGAGCACCACGCGGTAGGCATAATCGTTGTTGGTCGACAGCACCAGTTCCTGGCCCGGTGCCACGCCGTAACGGCGGACGTAGGTCGACACGGCGCCAGCCAGCATATTGCCCGGTACATCGTTGTTGGCGTACACCAGCGGCCGCTCATGGGCGCCGCTGGCCAACACCACACGCTTGGCACGCACGCGGTGCATGCGCTGACGGGCCTGTCCCATCGGCGCGGTTTCGCCGAGGTGATCGGTCAGGCGCTGGTGAATGGTGAGGAAGTTGTGGTCGTGGTAGCCGTTGACCGTGGCGCGGGGCAGCAGGGTCACTTCCGGCATGGCCTGCAACTCGGCGATGGCTTGCGCCACCCAGTCGGTGGCAGGCTTGCCGTCGAGGGTCTCGCGGGTGTCGAGCAGGCTGCCACCGAACTCTTCCTGTTCATCGGCGAGGATCACCCGCGCACCGCTACGGCCAGCCGCCAGCGCGGCGGCGAGACCGGCAGGGCCGGCGCCGACGATCAGCACGTCGCAGTGCTGGTTGAGCTGGTCGTAGATATCCGGGTCGACCTCGGTGGGCGAACGGCCTAAGCCTGCGGCCTTGCGGATGTACTTCTCGTAGGTCATCCACAGGTTCTGTGGATACATGAAGGTCTTGTAGTAGAAACCGGGCGGCATCATGCCGCCACCAACCTTGCCGAGGATGCCCATCAGGTCGGTGTTGACGCTCGGCCAGCCATTGGTGCTGTTGGCCACCAGGCCGCTGTACAGCGCCTGCTGGGTCGCACGCACGTTGGGGATCTGCGCCGCCTCGCTGGAGCCGATCTGCAACACGGCATTGGGCTCTTCCGCGCCCGCAGCGACGATGCCGCGTGGGCGCGAGTACTTGAAGCTGCGGCCGACGATGTCGACGCCGTTGGCCAGCAGCGCGGCGGCCAGGCTGTCGCCGGCGAAGCCCTGATAGGTCTGGCCATTGAAGGTGAAGCTCAGCGCCTGGCTGCGGTCGATGCGACCGCCCTTGGCAAGACGATTGACCTGACTCATGCCGTTACTCCTTCTGCCACGACTTGCTTGTCGGGGGCCCCGGCTGCGGTGACCGAAGGCTTCTCGCCGACCTTGTAGGTCTCGAGAATCTCGTAGGTCACGGTGTGGCGGGTGACATTGAAATACTTGCGGCAACCGGCCGCATGCACCCACAGCTCGTGGTGGATACCACGCGGGTTGTCGCGGAAGAACATGTACTCGCCCCACTCTGCATCGCTGCAGGCATCGGGATCGAGCGGGCGAGCGATGTGCGCCTGGCCCTTGGCGTGGAATTCCTCTTCGGAGCGCAGTTCGCCACAGTAAGGGCAGAAGATGTGCAGCATGTTGGCCTCCTGAAACACTCCCCGCTCGCAGATGCCAACGGGGTTTATCTTGTCTCCCCTCTCCCACTTGTGGGAGAGGGGTCGGGGGAGAGGGCATTCGGTGTTGGCCGCGCTACCCTCTCCCGGCCCTGCGGGCCACCCTCTCCCGCAAGCGGGAGAGGGTCATCAGCTTTGCGCTACGCGCGCTTTTAGTGAGCCACCGCAGCGGCGCCGTGCTCGTCGATCAGTGCGCCGGTGTGAAAACGGTCGATGGAGAACGGTTTGGCCAGCGGGTGCATCTCACCCTTGGCCAGGCTGGCGGCGAACACGTGGCCCGAACCCGGCGTGGCCTTGAAGCCACCAGTGCCCCAACCGCAGTTGAAGAACAGGTTGTCCACCGGGGTCTTGGAGATGATCGGGCAGGCATCGGGGCTGGTATCGACGATGCCGCCCCACTGGCGATTCATGCGCACGCGCGAGAGCACCGGGAACATCTCGACGATGGCCTGCAGGGTGTGCTCGATAGTGTGGTAGGAGCCGCGCTGGCCGTAGCCGTTGTAGCCGTCGATGCCGGCACCGATGACCAGATCGCCCTTGTCCGACTGGCTGATGTAGCCATGCACGGCGTTGGACATGATCACGCTGTCGATGATCGGCTTGATCGGCTCGGACACCAGCGCTTGCAGCGGGTGCGATTCCAGCGGCAGACGGAAGCCGGCGAGCCCCGCCATGTGCCCGGAATTACCGGCAGTGACCACACCGACGCGCTTGGCGCCGATGAAACCCTTGTTGGTCTCCACGCCGATCACCGCACCGTTCTGCTTGCGGAAACCGATCACCTCGGTGTTCTGGATCAGATCGACGCCCAAGGCATCGGCGGCACGTGCGTAGCCCCAGGCCACGGCGTCGTGACGGGCGACGCCACCGCGACGCTGTACGGTGGAACCCATCACCGGGTAACGGGTGTTCTTGCTGCAGTCGAGGTAGGGAATCTCCGCCTCGACCTGCTTGGCATCCAGCAGTTCACCATCCACGCCATTGAGGCGGTTGGCGCTGACGCGGCGCTCGGCGTCACGCATGTCCTGCAGGGTGTGGCAGAGGTTGTAGACACCGCGCTGGGAGAACATGACGTTGTAGTTGATGTCCTGCGACAGCCCTTCCCACAACTTCATCGCGTGTTCGTAGAGCTGCGCGGACTCGTCCCACAGGTAGTTGGAACGCACGATGGTGGTGTTGCGCGCGGTGTTGCCGCCGCCGAGCCAGCCCTTCTCCACCACTGCGACGTTCTTCACGCCGAATTCCTTGGCCAGGTAATAGGCCGTGGCCAGGCCGTGGCCGCCACCGCCGACGATGACCACGTCGTACACCGGCTTGGGCGTCGGGTTACGCCACATGCGCTGCCAGTTCTCATGGTGGCTGAACGAGTGCTTGAACAGGCCGAAGCCGGAATAACGTTGCATGGAGATGCTCCTTGAATCTGTTCTCGAACGCCTAACCTGTAGGAGCCAGCTTGCTGGCGATCCATTACAACGAGCTCGGCTGGATCGCCAGCAAGCTGGCTCCTACAACAGAGCAGAAGGCTTTAGCGGTATACGGGGTAGTCCGCGCACAGCCCGGCGACCAGCTTGGCCACCTGCGCCTCGACATCGGCATCGCCGAGGTGATCGAGGATGTCGCAGATCCAGCCGGCCAGCGCCTGGCACTGGGCGACCTTGAAGCCACGGGTGGTCACCGCCGGCGTGCCGATACGGATGCCCGACGTGACAAACGGCGACTGTGGGTCGTTCGGTACGGCGTTCTTGTTCACGGTGATGCCAGCGCGGCCAAGGGCGGCGTCAGCCTCCTTACCGGTCAGCCCTTGCTTGATCAGGCTGAGCAGGAACAGATGGTTGTCGGTGCCACCGGAGACCACCTCGTAGCCGCGCTCGATAAAGACCTTGGCCATGGCCTGGGCGTTGTCGATCACCTGCTGCTGGTAGGCCTTGAACTCCGGCTCCATGGCCTCCTTGAAGCACACGGCCTTGGCGGCGATGACGTGCATCAGCGGGCCGCCCTGGGCACCGGGGAATACGGCGGAGTTGAGCTTCTTCTCGATCTCTTCGTTGGCCTTGGCCAGGATCAGGCCGCCACGCGGGCCACGCAGAGTCTTGTGGGTGGTGGTAGTGACCACATCGGCGAAGGGAATCGGGTTCGGGTACAGACCGGCGGCGACCAGGCCAGCGACGTGGGCCATGTCGACGAACAGCAGCGCACCGACCTTGTCGGCGATGGCGCGAAAGCGCGGGAAATCCAGGGTCTTGGAGTAGGCGGAAAACCCGGCGACGATGATCTTCGGCTTGTGCTCCACGGCCAGGCGCTCGACCTCGTCGTAGTCGATCAGCCCGGTAGCGGTGTCCAGGCCGTACTGCACGGCGTTGTAGAGTTTGCCCGAGGACGACACCTTGGCGCCGTGAGTCAGGTGGCCGCCGTGGGCCAGGCTCATGCCGAGGATAGTGTCGCCGGCATTGAGCAACGCCAGGTACACGGCGCTGTTGGCCGAGGAACCGGAGTGCGGCTGAACGTTGGCGTAATCGGCGCCGAACAGCGCCTTGGCGCGGTCGATGGCCAGTTGCTCGACCTTGTCGACATACTCGCAGCCACCGTAATAACGCTTGCCCGGATAACCTTCGGCGTACTTGTTGGTCAGGCCGCTGCCCTGCGCTTCCATCACCCGCTGACTGCAGTAGTTCTCCGAGGCGATCAGCTCGATATGCTCTTCCTGACGGCGTTCTTCCTGATCGATCGCCGCGAGCAACTCGTCGTCGTAACCCTGAATCTGATCCTGCTTGCTGAACATCTCAACTCTCCTGCAGCGCCTGTGGGCGGCGGTCTTGGACGGGCAGGCCGGCAAGGCCCTGTGCAGCGATGGTAGGGCCGCCCCTGCCCGCTCAAATGCCTGCCAACGCCGTGAGAGCATTCGTTTGCGACATGGCCTTGTCGCAATCAGGCGCGTCGCGGGTGCGCCGCTGGTTTGCACACAAATCACGGGGATCAAACTGTGGATAAACCGTGCATACAACGCCCGCCCCAGGAATGGCAGGGGCTCCCGCAAAAAGGTCATTTCCTGATCGATATCAAGCAGTTAACAACATCAGCCATACACAGAAGCCGTGGACTAGCCTGTGGAAAAGCTGTCAGCAGATTGCTGCCGGCCTTGCACTCACTGCGATACAGGGCTGCGCTCAATATCCATACACCCGCACCGCCACCCTGGCTTATCCACCAGCGACATGAGCGAGAGGCAGGGATCGGTTGGGGATATGCACAGAAGATGTGGATGAAACTGTGCATAGGCTGTTCGACGCAGGCGCGAAGCCAGAGCAGCCGGGGCTTGCCGAGAGACGGCTAAAAATCGAACAGGATCAAATAGATAGACGCGGCTTGTGCACAAATACTGTGGGCGCCACTGTGCACTGCCTGTGGAAATCCGGCGCCAGGCCAGAGCCCACGGGGCTCCGGCACAAGCGCACGTTATTTACTCAGCCACTTATGGCTTGAGTTTCTCTCCGCAACTGCTGGAGGCATTCACCAGGCGCTGCTGCATGGTAGGGTCAGGCGGAGACTGGCGACTCATTTCCTGCAACTCGGCCTCGCTGAATTCCTTGCTGACGCTGGTCGCAGCGCAGTCGCAATAAGCACGCAGTTGTGGCTCCTCGTAGCCTGCCGGTGCGCCAGCGATGCACTGCTGAACGAATTCGGTCTTGGCATCATCCGACCACTCGGCGGCGGAAACGGGCAGCGCCACGGCCAGCGGCAGAGCAAGGGCGAGCAGGTGACGATAAGTCATGGGAAACTCCTTCTCTTGATTGCGGAGAGCGGATCGACTGCCGCCCTCTGGTAAGTGTGAACGCCAGAGCAAGCTTCAAGTTCCATCTGCTAGCCGAACGTTTGGCCACGAACCGACTCGGCAGTACGCTTCAGCGCAACAACTCGTCGCGGCGACGGACGCCTGACAGATAGCCGCAGGGTTAAAGTAGAGGCTTTCCCGGCAGACCCGCCGGCAGGTTTTTCAGAAGGAACGCGCCAATGCCCGACAATGCCCAGCAATTCGCCAGCGACAACTACTCCGGCATCTGTCCCGAAGCTTGGGCCGCCATGGCCGAGGCCAACCAGGGCCACCAGCGCGCCTACGGCGATGACGAATGGACGGCGCGCGCTGCCGATCACTTCCGCCGCCTGTTCGAGACCGACTGCGAGGTGTTCTTCGCCTTCAACGGCACCGCCGCCAACTCCCTGGCCCTGGCCTCGCTGTGCCAGAGCTACCACAGCGTGATCTGCTCGGAGACCGCCCACGTCGAAACCGACGAATGCGGCGCACCGGAGTTCTTCTCCAACGGCTCCAAGCTGCTGCTGGCCAAGACCGATAACGGCAAGCTGACCCCGCAAGCGATCCGCGAGATCGCTCGCAAGCGTCAGGATATCCACTACCCGAAACCGCGCGTGGTCACCCTCACCCAGGCCACCGAAGTAGGCACTGTCTATCGCCCGGAAGAAGTCCGCGCCATCAGCCAGGTCTGCGAGGAGCTGGGCCTGCACCTGCACATGGACGGCGCACGCTTCTCCAACGCCTGCGCCTTCCTCGGCTGCAGCCCGGCAGAGCTGACCTGGAAGGCCGGCGTCGACGTGCTGTGTTTCGGCGGCACCAAGAACGGCATGGCCGTCGGTGAGGCCATCGTCTTCTTCAACAAGGATCTGGCCGAGGACTTCGACTACCGCTGCAAGCAGGCCGGCCAACTGGCCTCGAAGATGCGCTACCTGTCCGCGCCCTGGGTCGGCATCCTGCAGAACGATGTCTGGCTGAAATACGCCAACCACGCCAACCGCTGCGCGCAGTTGCTGGCCAACCTGGTGGCGGATGTACCCGGCGTCAGCCTGATGTTCCCGGTGGAAGCCAACGGCGTGTTCCTGCAACTGTCGGAGCCGGCCATCGCCGCCCTCACCGCCCGTGGCTGGCGCTTCTACACCTTCATCGGCGCCGGCGGCGCGCGCTTCATGTGCAGCTGGGATACCGACGAAGCCCGCGTACGTCAGTTGGCCGCGGATATCCGTGAAGTAATGAGCGCCTGAATGACGCCATGACGCACCTGTGGGAGGGGCTTTAACCGCGACCAGAACCAAGGTGGCGATCAATAGTCGATCGCCACATCCCCTTTCGGCACGCTGCAACACGACAGGATGTAGCCCTCGGCCACATCCTCGTCGGTGATGCCGCCGTTGTGCTCCATTTCCACTTCCCCGGCGGTCTTCATCACCTTGCAGGTACCGCAGATACCCATGCCACAGGCCTTAGGGATATGCAGGCCAAGCTTGGCCGCAGCGGCGTGCACGGTTTCACCAGGCACCACACGGATGCTCTTGCCGGTACTGATGAACTCCACCTGATTGAGCTCGGCCACCGGCACCTCGGGCGCCTCGGCGGCTTCGGCGGCCAGTTCCTTGACCTCGGCGCGGATCTCCGGTGGCGTCGGGCCGAAGGCCTCCTCGTGGTAGCGGCTCATGTCATAGCCCGCCGCCTCGAGCAGACGCTTGACCGCGCTCATGTAGGGCGTCGGGCCACAGCAGAATATTTCGCGTTCGAGGAAGTCCGGTGCCATCAGCTCCAGCATTGGCTTGTTCAGGTAACCGCGATAGCCAGCCCAGGACTCACCCAGGCCATGCTTTTCGCAGATCACGTGCAGGCTGAAATTGTTGATGCGCGCCGCCATGTGCTCCAGCTCGCGCTGGTAGATGATGTCCTTCGGCGAACGGGCGCTGTGCACGAAGACCATGTCGACATTGGCATTGGTGTCGTAGAACCAGCGCGCCATCGACATCACCGGCGTGATGCCGACCCCACCGGAGAGGAACAGCACCTTGTCGGAGGGAAAATCGATGGCATTGAACAGGCCCACCGGCCCATGCACTGGCACCTCGTCGCCTTCCTTGAAGTTGTCGTGCAGCCAGTTCGAGACCTTGCCGCCCGGCACCCGCTTGATGGTGATGGAGAAGCTGTACGGCACCGAAGGCGAGCTGGAAATGGTGTAGGAGCGCATGATCGGCTGGCCATCGATCTCCAGCTCCAGGGTGACGAACTGCCCGGGCTTGAAGAAGAACAGCACGGGCTGGTCGGCCATGAAGCAGAAGGTGCGCACATCCCAGGTTTCCTGGATCACCTTGACGCAACGCACCAGGTGGCGGCCGTTGGTCCAGGTCTGCGTGGTAACCGGGTTGAGGAAGGCGTTGGTGGTGGTCATGAACAGCTCTCCACACGGCCGGATATCGGCCTATATACGGCGGATTGTGCGAAAGGCCGAGCACCGTCATTTATCTACCAGCGACATCCACATGCTTATCGCGACCTGCCTGATAGCACGGGGGCTAGCGCGTCGGAAACGCATCCGGCCATGTCGCCCATGGATAAGGTTTCGCCTTGGCTCGGCTCCACACTCCGCCTCACCACGCATGCACGCCCATCGCAGGCGGCAGTGATAAACGACCACCTTGCGGCACATACCGTATCAGCCACTTTTTCCGGCAGGCATAACGCGCCAGCCACTGAGGAGCCAACATGGACTGCACCCAAAATCTGAGCCTGGGCGACCCGCTGGAGCCCGTCCGCAAGGCCACCGCGCAGATGCTGCACGAACGCGACCACAGCTTCTCGCTGCCGCAGCCGTTCTACAACGACGAGCGCCTGTTCCAGGTCGACATGCAGGAGATCTTCCACAAGGAATGGTTGATCGCCGGCATGACCAGCGAAATCCCGACCAAGGGCAACTTCCTCACCCTGCAGATCGGCGACAACCCGATCATCGTCATCCGCGGTGCCGAAGGTCAGATCCATGCCTTCCACAACGTCTGCCGCCATCGCGGTTCGCGCCTGTGCGTCTCCGACAAAGGCAAGGTCGCCAAGCTGGTCTGCCCCTACCACCAATGGACTTATGAGCTCGATGGTCGCCTGTTGTTCGCCGGCACCGAGATGGGCGAAGGCTTCAAGCTCTCCGACTACAACCTCAAACCGGTCAACTGCAAGACCGCTGGCGGCTTCATCTTCATCAGCCTGGCGGACAACCCGCCGGCCATCGACGAGTTCCTGAGCACCCTGGCTCATTACATGGAGCCGTACGACATGGAGAACACCAAGGTCGCGGTGCAGAGCGTCATGCACGAGAAGGCCAACTGGAAGCTGGTGATCGAGAACAACCGCGAGTGCTACCACTGCAACGGTTCGCACCCGGAACTGCTCAACACCCTGCTGGAATGGGATGACGTCACCGACCCGCGCGCCAGCCAGGCGTTCAAGGATCAGGTGGCCGAATGCACCAGCCGCTGGGACAAGGACAACATCCCCTACGCCCACGCCAGCTTCGGTCTGCGCAACCGCATCGTGCGCATGCCGCTGCTCAAGGGCACCGTCTCCATGACCCTGGACGGCAAGCCAGGCTGTAACAAGCTGATGGGGCGCATCACCGACCCGGACCTGGGCTCCATGCGCATCCTGCACCTGCCGCATTCGTGGAACCACTGCATGGGCGATCACCTGATCAACTTCACCGTATGGCCGATCAGCGCCCAGGAGACGATCGTCATCACCAAATGGCTGGTGCACAAGGATGCAGTAGAAGGCGTCGACTATGACGTGGCGCGCCTGCGCCAGGTGTGGGACGCCACCAACGACCAGGATCGACGCCTCGGCGAGGAAAACCAGCGCGGCATCAACTCCACCGCCTACCAGCCGGGCCCGTATTCCAAGACCTACGAGTTCGGCGTGATCAACTTCCTCGACTGGTACAGCGAGCGCATGCTCAACAACCTCGGCGACACCCCGGCGCAACTGCGCCAGGTAGAGGGCTGACGCCGCCCCGCTGGGCCATGCCAGTGGCCGGCCTCATTAAGCCGGCCACTTCCCCCGTATGCCTCCCCGCAGCAAGCGCATCACAGAACGCCGAGCGCTGACTGGCTCAGCACAAACGCCGCGCGGGCGCGCAGACTGATCCCTACTGAGCGTCGCCCTTGAAGCCCTTGGCGACGAAATACACCTCACGCGAACGCGGACGCGAGGCTGCCGGCTTGCGCACCATGACCTTCTCGAAGGAACGCCGGACGTCGCGCAGGTACTCATCCGAACCCTCGCCCTGAAACACCTTGGCGACGAAGTTGCCGCCAGGCTTGAGCACCTGTCGGGCCATGTCCAGCACCAGCTCCACCAGATACATCGACGCCGCCTGATCGGCCACGCCGACGCCGCTGATGTTGGGGGCGATGTCAGAGACGATCAAATCCGGGCGACGACCATCGAGCAGATCGAGAATCTGCTGGAACACCTTGTCGTCGGTGAAGTCACCCTGAATGAAGTCGACGTTATCGAGCGAATCCATCGGCAGGATGTCGCTGGCGATTACCCGGCCGGTGGCCCCCACCATACGTCCGGCGATCTGCGACCAGCCACCGGGGGCCGAGCCCAGGTCCATCATCAGCATACCGGGACGAATCAGCTTGTCCTTTTCGTTGATCTCGATCAGCTTGTAGGCGGCACGCGAGCGGTAGCCGTCCTTCTGCGCCTGCTTCACGTAGGGATCGTTCACATGTTCGTTCAGCCAGCGGCTGCTGCTTTTTGAGCGTTTCATCGTTCAACCAGATCAATTCCAGGAAGGCAGCCCGCCGGCATGGTGACCCGGGCTGCACAATTGTCGCGAGTATAAGCCATCGCAGCCCTCCGGCTCACGCCGGCCGGCCCTGCAGCCTGACAGCCCGCCGGGTGGCAGGTACAATCGCAGCGGCCTCGCTACCGCGAGGAGCCCCGCTTTCACGCCCCTTTCCAGGCCTTCCATGAAACTCGACGACGTTAAGAAACTGCAGCAGAAAAAGTACCGGGAGCAATTCGGCCACTTCCTCGTCGAGGGCGAACACCTGGTGCTGGAACTGCAGAAAGCGGCGCAGCACGCGCCCCTGCTGGCAAGCAGCGAACTCTACGTCACGGCCGCCTACGAGCACTGGCAGAGCCCGTTCAGGACGCACCTGATCAGTGACCGGCAGATGGCGCAGATCGCCGACACCAAGACCCCCCAGGGGATCATCGCGGTAGTGCCGATGGCGGCGATTGGCTCCGACCCGTCGGCGCCGGCCGGCAAGGCCATCTACCTGCACGAGATCCAGGACCCCGGCAACCTCGGCACCATCCTGCGCAGCCTCGCCTGGTTCGGCGGCTTCCGCTGCCTGCTCAGCCCCGGCAGCGTCGACCCCTTCAATCCCAAGGTGGTGCGCGCCAGCATGGGGGCAATCTTTCACACCCCCATCGAGCAGGATGTCAGCCTCGACAACCTGAGCACGCGCTTTGCACGCATCGCCTGCCTCGACATGCAGGGCCAAAGCCTGCGCGCACCGGCCTTCGCGCAGGCCGAGTGCTACCTGTTCGGCAACGAAGCGCGCGGCGTCCCCAGCCAGGCGCTGAGCGAGCTCAACGCCACGCCGTTCACCATCGCCGGCAGCGGCGCGATCGAGTCACTGAACCTGGCCAGCACGGTAAACATCTGTGTGTATGAGCTGAGCCGCTAGCCCGCGACTCATGCCCGCGCGTCCCGGCGCTCGGCGAAAACCCACAAAAAAGCCCCGCCAGATCGCTCTGGCGGGGCTTTTCAGTTACAGCGCTAAGCTAGCCGCATCAAGCCTTGTTGGCTTTCTTGGCAGCGCGGGTGCGCTCGCCTTCGTCGAGGATCTTCTTGCGCAGACGGATCGACTTCGGCGTCACTTCGCACAGCTCGTCATCCTGGATGAACTCCAGAGCCTGCTCCAGGGTGAAGCGAACCGGCGGTACCAGGGCGATAGTTTCATCCTTGCCCGAAGCACGCATGTTGTCGAGCTTCTTGCCCTTGGTGGGGTTGACGCCCAGGTCGTTGTCGCGGCTGTTCAGGCCGATGATCTGACCGTTGTAGATTTCCTGGCCGTGCTCGATGAACAGCTTGCCGCGCGCCTGCAGGGTTTCCAGGGAGTAGGTCAGCGCCTTGCCGGTATCGATCGACACCAGTACGCCGTTCTGACGGCCAGACATGGTGCCCGGCTTAACGGTGTCGTAACGGTCGAAGATCGAGGTCAGGATGCCGGCGCCGTTGGTCAGGGTGAGGAACTGGTTACGGAAACCGATCAGACCGCGAGCCGGGATGTTGTATTCCAGGCGCACACGACCTTTGCCGTCCGGCGCCATGTTGGTCAGGTCGCCCTTACGCAGGCCCATCTCTTCCATGACCTTGCCCTGGGCTTCTTCCGGGATGTCGATGGTGACGTTCTCGTACGGTTCCTGCTTGACGCCGTTAACTTCACGGATGATCACTTCCGGACGGCCGACGCCCATTTCGAAGCCTTCGCGGCGCATGGTTTCGATCAGTACCGAGAGGTGCAGCTCGCCACGACCGGAGACCTTGAACTTGTCGGCGCTGTCGCCCTCTTCAACGCGCAGGGCCACGTTGTACAGCAGCTCCTTGTCCAGACGCTCCTTGATGTTGCGGCTGGTGACGAACTTGCCTTCCTTGCCGCAGAACGGCGAATCGTTGACCTGGAAGGTCATCGACACGGTCGGCTCGTCGACGGTCAGCGGCTTCATCGCCTCGACATGGTTGATGTCGCACAGGGTGTCGGAGATGAACAGCTGGTCCATGCCGCTGACGCAGACGATGTCACCGGCGGTGGCTTCTTCGACGTCTACGCGGTGCAGGCCATGGTGGCCCATCAGCTTGAGGATACGGCCGTTACGCTTCTTGCCGTCGACGTCGATGGCCACTACCGGCGTGTTCGGCTTGACGCGACCACGGGCGATACGGCCGACACCGATGATGCCGAGGAAGCTGTTGTAGTCCAGCGCGGAGATCTGCATCTGGAACGGGCCGTCGAGGTCGACGTTCGGCGCCGGTACGTGGTCGACGATGGCCTGGTACAGCGGGGTCAGGTCTTCGGCCATGGCGGTGTGGTCGAGACCGGCGATGCCGTTCAGGGCGCTGGCGTAGACGACCTGGAAGTCGAGTTGCTCATCGGTGGCGCCGAGGTTATCGAACAGGTCGAAGATCTGATCCATGACCCAGTCAGGACGCGCGCCCGGACGGTCGATCTTGTTGATCACGACGATCGGCTTGAGGCCGGCTTCGAAGGCCTTCTTGGTCACGAAGCGGGTTTGCGGCATCGGGCCGTCCTGGGCGTCGACCACCAGCAGTACGGAGTCGACCATCGACATCACGCGCTCTACTTCACCGCCGAAGTCGGCGTGGCCGGGGGTGTCGACGATGTTGATGCGGTAGTCGTTCCATTTGATGGCGGTGTTCTTGGCCAGAATGGTGATGCCGCGCTCTTTTTCCTGGTCGTTGCTGTCCATCACGCGCTCGTCGTTGAGCTCGTTACGCTCAAGGGTGCCGGATTGACGCAGCAGGGCGTCGACGAGGGTGGTTTTGCCATGGTCGACGTGGGCGATGATGGCGATGTTGCGCAGTTTTTCGATCACTGTATGTATCTCGATCAGAGGATTCGGTGTGTCGCCCAGCCTGGACGACGAATATGTAGAAACTGGGATCAGCGAGCTGATCGGGGCACCTCTATAAACGTAGGCGAGGCAGTCAGTGCAAGGCAGAAACAAGCGAAAAACGGTCGGAGTCGCGCTCGACTTTACGAGCTATGTGAGCATTTTGAGCTTGTTTTTAACGCAGCAATGACAACGCAGGTAGTTTTTAGAGGTGCCCCGGGTCGGGAGGGCGATGGCGGATACTGCCGCCATTAAGCCCCGGCGTCTTATGTCGGACGATAAACGCGCACATTGGCATGCCCCTCGCTCAGCAGGTGATGGGCATGCAGGCGGCTCATGACGCCCTTGTCGCAATACAGCAGGTACTGGCGGTTCTCATCCAGTTCCTTGAATTTGTTGTTCAGCGCGTAGAACGGCAGCGCCTGCACCTCGACACCCGGCACGTCCAGCGGCTCGTCTTCGGCGGCGTCGGGGTGGCGAATGTCGATGACGATGTGCCCGGCCAGCGCCTCACGCACTTCCTCGACCTGCACATCCTTGCCCAGCTCGTCGATGACGCGGTCGATGGGCAGTTGGGTGGCGCGTTCCAGGGCGCGATCGAGGATGGCCATGTCGAACTGGGCCTCCTCCTTCTCCACGCGATAACTGCGGGCCTTGGTGGTCGGGTTGACCGAGATCACGCCGCAGTACTCGGGCATGTTCTTAGCGAACTCGGCGGTACCGATTTGCGTGGCGGTGTCGATGATGTCCTGCTTGTGGCTGGCAATCAGCGGGCGCATCACCAGCATGTCGGTCGCCGAATCGATCACCGCCAGGTTGGTCAGAGTCTGGCTCGACACCTGGCTGATCGCCTCGCCGGTGACCAGCGCTTCGATCTGCAGCTTTTCGGCAACACGGGTGGCGGCGCGCAGCATCATGCGCTTGAGGATCACACCCATCTGGCTGTTGTCGACCTTGCCGAGAATCTCGCCGACCACTTCCTCGAACGGCACGCTGACGAACAGCACACGCTGCGAGCGGCCGAACTTCTGCCATATATAGTGCGCCACTTCCATCACGCCCAGTTCATGGGCACGGCCACCGAGATTGAAGAAGCAGAAGTGGCTGACCAGGCCGCGGCGCATCATCTGATAGGCCGCGACGGTGGAGTCGAAGCCGCCGCTCATCAGCACCAGGGTCTGTTCCAACGAGCCCAGCGGGTAACCGCCGAGGCCTTCGTGGCGGTTATGCACCACGAAGAGGCGCTGGTCGCGAATTTCCATGCGCACTTCGACGTCCGGTTTCTTCAGGTCGATACCGGCCGCACCGCACTCCTGACGCAGACGTGAACCGACATGGCGTTCGACATCGATTGAGCTGAACGCGTGCTTGCCGCCACGCTTGCAACGCACGGCGAAGATCTTGCCCGGCAACTGGTCGGCGTAGTGGCGCTTGCAGTGTTCAGTGATCTCGTCCAGATCGCCCAGCGGGTACTCATTCACCTCGAGGAACAAACCAATGCCCGGCGTGTTGCGCAGGCGTTCGGTCATCTCGGCCAGCAGCTTGGGATCGTCCAGGTCGGTCTCGACCTCGAGGTTGTCCCAGACACCCGTGACCCGCAGAGCAGGGTCAAGATCACGCAGCACGGAGCGAATGTTCTTCCCCAGCTGGCGAATGAACTGCTTGCGCACCGGGCGGCTCTTGATGGTGATTTCCGGGAAAACTTTGACGATGAGCTTCATGAATAGAGCGCCCGCTTGGGGGACGAAAAAACAGGGGCGCGGATTATAGCGGAAATTGTTCAAGCTTTGACCAAAAATACTGCAACCCCAAGTTGGCGCACCAAAATAGGCCTTTTCCATAAATTTCAGCCCTTAAATAGTGCAAATATCTCCGCGGAATCGGCGCGCAGCCGGCGTAGCGCCTGAGTTTCGCGGCCTCTGCCCAATAAAGGGCACTGGCATGCAATTTGCTCCCTTGTGAGGCAGGTCGCCCTAAAGGACTATCCCGCCGGGCTTCACCGCACATATCGGGGCTCCACGAAGCGAGCCTTTTCCATCTGGAGGACAACATGTCTAAGGCTGTTCAACTGATCAAAGAACACGACGTGAAGTGGGTAGACCTGCGCTTCACCGATACCAAAGGCAAGCAGCACCACGTGACCATGCCGGCCCGTGACGCCCTGGACGAAGACTTCTTCGAGCACGGCAAAATGTTCGACGGCTCGTCCATCCATGGCTGGAAAGGCATCGAAGCCTCCGACATGATCCTGATGCCGGTCGACGAAACTTCGGTACTGGACCCGTTCACCGAAGAGCCGACCCTGATCATCGTTTGCGACATCATTGAGCCAAGCACCATGCAGGGCTACGATCGTGACCCGCGCTCCATCGCCAAGCGTGCCGAAGAGTTCCTGAAAACCACCGGCATCGGTGACACCGTATTCGTCGGCCCGGAGCCCGAGTTCTTCATCTTCGACGAAGTGAAGTTCAAGTCCGACATCTCCGGCTCGATGTTCAAGATCTACTCCGAGCAAGGCTCCTGGATGACCGACCAGGACGTGGAAGGCGGCAACAAAGGCCACCGTCCCGCCGTCAAAGGTGGTTACTTCCCGGTTCCGCCGTGCGACCACGACCACGAAATCCGTACTGCCATGTGTAATGCCATGGAAGAAATGGGCCTGGTCGTCGAAGTGCACCACCACGAAGTGGCCACTGCCGGTCAGAACGAAATCGGCGTGAAGTTCAACACCCTGGTCGCCAAGGCTGACGAAGTTCAGACCCTGAAGTACTGCGTGCACAACGTGGCCGACGCCTACGGCAAGACCGCTACCTTCATGCCGAAGCCGCTGTACGGCGACAACGGTTCGGGCATGCACGTGCACATGTCGATCTCCAAAGACGGCAAGAACACCTTCGCTGGTGAAGGCTATGCCGGTCTGTCCGAGACCGCCCTGTACTTCATCGGCGGCATCATCAAGCACGGTAAGGCCCTGAACGGCTTCACCAACCCGTCGACCAACTCCTACAAGCGTCTGGTTCCGGGCTTCGAAGCGCCGGTCATGCTGGCCTACTCGGCTCGCAACCGCTCCGCCTCGATCCGTATCCCGTACGTTGCCAGCCCGAAAGCCCGCCGCATCGAAGCGCGCTTCCCGGACCCGGCTGCCAACCCGTACCTGGCCTTCGCTGCTCTGCTGATGGCCGGTATCGACGGCATCCAGAACAAGATCCACCCGGGCGATGCGGCCGACAAGAACCTGTACGACCTGCCGCCGGAAGAAGGCAAGCTGATCCCGCAAGTCTGCGGCAGCCTGAAGGAAGCCCTGGAAGAGCTGGACAAGGGCCGCGCGTTCCTGACCAAGGGCGGCGTGTTCTCCGACGACTTCATCGATGCCTACATCGAGCTGAAATCGGAAGAAGAAATTAAGGTACGTACCTTCGTACACCCGCTGGAATACGACCTGTACTACAGCGTCTAAGCCAGTCTCGCGCCGCCCTCGTGCGGCGCGTTTCAAAAGCCCTGCCCGGCCCTGCCTGGCGGGGCTTTTTCATGGACACGCAGCGGCACCATGCCCTGTAGGAGCGAGCATCGCGAGCGGACCTGGCGACCTGAAGAGCTTCGCTCGCGACGCTCGCGCCTACGGCAGATCCGAGTCCACTTTTTGTAGCCGAATATCACAGCCATGGAGCCCTGCGCTTGCCAGGAACCGATAGCAGTGCAAGGCTTAGCGCATCATCCGCGGAAGGATCGGCCCATGCGCCCGCTACTCGTCTGCCTGCTGCTTGCCCTGGCCTTGCCGGCCAGTGCGCAGATCTACAAATACATCGACGCCAACGGCAACACGGTCTTCACCAACCAGCCGCCCGATGGCGCAGCAGCCGAAAGCGTCAACCTGCCGCCAACCAATACGGTAGAGATGCAGACACCCAGCATTCCTGCGGACACCAGCGGCGACACCTCAGCACAGAGCGCGGCCCCTTACTCCGTGTTGAGCCTGACCGGCATCCCGGATGATGAAGCCATGCGCGCCAACAACGGTACCTTCGTCGTCGGCGTGAACATCCAGCCACGCTTGCAACCCGGCCACCAGCTACGACTGATTCTCGATGGCGAGCCATACGGCCAGGCCAGCAACGTACCGAGCCTGCAGTTGACCAATGTCGAGCGCGGCGAACACAGCCTGGCGGTAGCAGTGGTGGCCGGCGAACGCATCATCCAGCAGAGCGCCACCGAAACCTTTACCGTGCAGCGCATCAGCGTCAACAGCCCTGCTCGCCCACCGGTCACGCCACCGCGCCCGACCCCAAGACCGACGAACTGACCACGATGCGTACACTGCTGCTCTGCCTGCTGTTCATCACCCAAGCTGCTTCGGCTCAGGTCTATACCTATATCGATGCTGAAGGTAACCGCGTTTTCACTGACAAACCGCGCAGCAGCAATGCCGAACGAGTGGTGCTCGCGCCGTCCAACAGCGCGCAAATGAGCCAGCCCCAACCCACGGTGCGCATGGCCCCGCCACCCGCGGTAAGCAAACCGACCGTGCACTATCAGCTGCTGCGCATCCTCGTGCCGGAGCCGGACGCCTCGATCCATAACGGTTCCGGCGACATGATCGTTACCCTGACCAGCGAGCCCGGCCTGCTGCCGGGGCACAGCTACCGCCTGCTACTCAACGGTGAGCAGCAGGGTGGCACCAGCCGCAGCCCGGTTTTTTCCCTGCAGCACATCGACCGGGGCACGCACCAACTGGCAGCAGAGATCATCGACTCTGCCGGCCTCATCGTCGAACGTACGCCGGCGCAGCCATTTCATATGCATCGCATCAGCCTGTCGCAAAAGCGCAAGATCAATCCGTGCCAGAAAGATGAATACGGCGTTCGCCCCGAGTGCCCACTCAAAGACAAACCCAAGGAACAGAGCAGCATCCTTCCATTCCTCTGAGCGCAATCGCACCATAACAGTGCAATATGGCGCACCATCCCCTAAGCTCTCCCTGTTTTGGGTCACCTCGATCAGCCCGCCCCCCGCAGCAACCCCACTAAAACCTGGCAGGCTGCACAAAAAATGCGTCTTTTCGGGGCTTTGGTTTGCTTCTTGCATTTTCCTGCCCATCGCCGGAACGCACTGCCTATGACCATCAACGACGCGCTGCACCGCCTGCTACTCGACAACCTGACCACCGCCACCCTGCTGCTCAACAGCCAGCTGTGCCTTGAATACATGAACCCGGCGGCGGAAATGCTCCTGGCCGTCAGCGGCCAACGCAGCCACGGTCAGTTCATCAGCGACCTGTTCACCGAATCGCCCGAGGCGCTGTCATCCTTGCGCCAGGCGGTGGAACAGGCGCATCCATTCAACAAGCGCGAAGCCGTATTGACCTCGGTCACCGGCCAGACGCTGACCGTGGACTACGCGGTAACGCCGCTGTTCAGCATGGGCGAAACCCTGCTGCTGCTGGAGGTGCACCCGCGCGACCGCCTGCTGCGCATCACCAAGGAAGAGGCGCAGCTGTCCAAGCAGGAGACCACCAAACTGCTGGTGCGCGGCCTGGCTCACGAGATCAAGAACCCGCTCGGCGGCATTCGTGGCGCAGCGCAGCTACTGGCCCGCGAACTGCCCCACGAAGACCTCAAGGACTACACCAACGTCATCATCGAAGAGGCCGACCGCCTGCGAAATCTGGTCGACCGCATGCTCGGCTCGAACAAGCTGCCGTCGCTGGCCATGACCAACGTGCATGAAGTGCTCGAGCGCGTCGCCAATCTGATCGAAGCGGAATGCCAGGGCGGCATCACTCTGGTGCGCGACTACGACCCGAGCATCCCGGATCTGCTGATCGACCGTGAGCAGATGATCCAGGCCGTGCTCAATATCGTGCGCAACGCCATGCAGGCCATCGCCGGGCAGAAGCACGACATGGGCCTCGGGCGCATTAGCCTGCGTACCCGTACCCTGCGCCAGTTCACCATCGGCCACACGCGCCACCGCCTGGTGGTCAAGGTCGAGATCATCGACAACGGTCCCGGCATTCCGCCGGAACTGCAGGAAACCATCTTCTACCCCATGGTCAGCGGTCGTGCCGACGGCACCGGTCTGGGCCTGGCCATCACCCAGAACATCATCAGCCAGCACCAGGGGCTGATCGAGTGCGAGAGCTATCCCGGCCACACCGTATTCTCGATCTTCCTACCGCTGGAACAAGGAGCGCCCACGCCATGAGCCGCAGTGAAACCGTCTGGATTGTCGACGACGATCGTTCCATCCGCTGGGTACTGGAAAAGGCCCTGCAACAGGAAGGCATGACCACCCAGAGTTTCGACAGTGCCGACGGTGTACTCGCCCGCCTGACCCGCCAACAGCCGGACGTGATCATCTCCGACATCCGCATGCCCGGCGCCAGCGGCCTCGACCTGCTGGCCCGCATCCGCGAGCTGTATCCGCGCTTGCCGGTGATCATCATGACCGCGCATTCCGACCTGGACAGCGCGGTGGCCAGCTACCAGGGTGGCGCCTTCGAATACCTGCCCAAGCCGTTCGACGTCGATGAAGCGGTGTCGCTGGTCAAGCGCGCCTTCCAGCACGCCCAGGAACAGCAGAGCCTGGCCGCTCCCGCCGCACAGGCGCGTACCCCGGAAATCATCGGTGAAGCACCGGCGATGCAGGAGGTGTTCCGCGCTATCGGCCGCTTGAGCCACTCCAATATCACCGTGCTGATCAACGGCGAATCCGGTACGGGTAAAGAGCTGGTGGCGCACGCCCTGCACCGCCATAGCCCACGCGCAGCAGCGCCGTTCATTGCCCTGAACATGGCGGCAATTCCCAAGGACCTGATGGAGTCCGAGCTGTTCGGCCACGAGAAAGGCGCCTTCACCGGCGCGGCCAACCAGCGCCGTGGTCGCTTCGAGCAGGCCGACGGCGGCACGCTGTTCCTCGACGAAATCGGCGACATGCCGGCCGACACCCAGACCCGCCTGCTGCGCGTGCTGGCCGATGGCGAGTTTTACCGCGTCGGTGGTCACACCCCGGTGAAGGTTGACGTGCGCATCATCGCCGCCACCCACCAGAACCTGGAAACCCTGGTACAGGCCGGCAAGTTCCGTGAAGACCTGTTCCACCGCCTCAACGTCATCCGCATCCATATCCCGCGTCTGGCCGACCGCCGCGAGGACATTCCGACCCTGGCTCATCACTTCCTCGCCCGCGCTGCGCAGGAGCTGGCGGTAGAGCCCAAGCTGCTCAAGAGCGAAACCGAGGATTACCTCAAGCACCTGCCCTGGCCGGGCAACGTGCGCCAGCTGGAGAACACCTGCCGCTGGATCACCGTCATGGCCTCGGGCCGTGAGGTGCATGTCGACGACCTGCCACCGGAGCTGCTGACCCAGCCGCAAGACGCCGCACCGGTGACCAACTGGGAGCAGGCGCTGCGCCTGTGGGCCGACCAGGCCCTGGCACGCGGCCAGTCCAATCTGCTCGACAGCGCCGTGCCGGCGTTCGAGCGCATCATGATAGAGACCGCGCTCAAGCACACCGCCGGTCGCCGCCGCGACGCCGCCCTGCTGCTGGGTTGGGGTCGCAACACCCTGACGCGCAAGATCAAGGAGCTGGGCATGAAGGTCGACGGCGGGGACGACGACGACAGCGACGACTGATTCCGCCAACGCTACGAAAAAGGGCATTCCGTGGGATGCCCTTTTTCATTTTCCCCGGAGTGCATCCGGGCAACGGCGCTTGACTCCCCTCTCCCGCTTGCGGGAGAGGGGCCGGGGGAGAGGGTCTATCCGGCGACACCGAACCGCCTGAACCACCCTCTCCCCAGCTCTCTCCACTAGGCGTGCCCCAATAAATGGGAGAGGAGGCAGATCGTGCAAATCACTTGCCTCTGACTCAACCACGCTGCGCGTTCTTGATCGAGATCTGCGTATTGAGCGTCCAGAAGTCGTAGAGCACGCCGATCAGGAACAGGCCGCCAGTGAACAGGTAGATGATCCCGGTGATCCACTTGCCCTGATACATGCGGTGTACGCCGAAAATGCCAAGGAAGGTCAGCAGGATCCACGCCACGTTGTAGTCAGTATCACCTGCGGTAAAACGCAGGTCGGCCTCGCGATCCATCGAGGGAATCAGGAACAGGTCAATGATCCAACCGATGAAGAACAATCCCAGGGTGAAGAACCAAATGGTGCCGGTGACCGGTTTGCCGTAGTAGAAACGGTGCGAACCGAGAAAGCCGAAAATCCACAGCAGGTAGCCAATCAGCTTGCTGTGCGTATCCTGTCGTTGCATGGCGAACTCCTTGTGCGAGATACAGCTATGACGCTGCGCGCCGAGTGAAGGTTTCATTTGCAATGAGGCAGCGCAACACAACGAATGGCTTGATAGCTGTACGACGCCCATATACTGTATAAAAAAACAGTATAGATATTGCCCGCCATGCAACTGATCGAAAAGCTCACCATCCTCGCCGACGCCGCCAAGTATGACGCCTCCTGCGCCAGCAGCGGCGCACCAAAACGCAGCTCCAAGGGCAAGGACGGCATCGGTTCGACCAACAGCATGGGCATCTGCCACAGCTATACGCCAGACGGTCGCTGCGTGGCGCTGCTCAAAGTACTGCTGACCAACTTCTGCCTGTACGACTGCCAATACTGCATCAACCGTCGTTCCAGTGACGTACCTCGCGCGCGCTTTACCCCCGAGGAAGTAGTGACGCTGACACTGGACTTCTACAAGCGCAACTGCATCAGCGGCCTGTTCCTCAGCTCCGGCATCATCCGCTCGGCCGACTACACCATGGAGCAGCTGATTCGCGTCGCCAAGCTGCTGCGTCAGGAGCACCAGTTCCGCGGCTACATTCACCTCAAGACCATTCCCGATGCCGCACCGGAGTTGATCGCCGAAGCCGGCCTGTACGCGGACCGCCTCAGCGTCAACATCGAGCTGCCCACCGAAACCAGCCTGGTGCGCCTGGCACCGGAAAAGAACGTCGGCAGCATCCACCAGGCCATGCACAACATTCATCTCGGCGAGCGCGAGGCCCAGGAAGAACGTCGCGCGCCACGTTTCGCCCCAGCCGGACAAAGCACGCAGATGATCGTCGGCGCCGACGCCACCGATGACAGCACCATCCTGCACAACGCCCAGAGCCTGTACCACGACTACCGCCTGCGCCGCGTCTACTACTCGGCCTTCAGTCCGATTCCGCAGAGCCCCAAGACCGTGCCCTTCGAGGCGCCGCCACTGCTGCGCGAGCATCGCCTGTACCAGGCCGACTTCCTCATGCGCGGCTACGGTTTCAGCGCCACGGAGCTGCTCGCCGGCCCCGGCAACCTGGATCTGGATATCGACCCCAAGCTGGCCTGGGCCCTGGCCAACCGCGAGCAGTTTCCCGTCGATCTCAACCGCGCAGACGAATCACTGATTGCCCGTGTACCCGGCATCGGCGTACTCAGCGCACGACGCCTGGGCGCGCTGCGGCGTGAACGGCGCATCCGCTACGAGGATCTGACCCGCCTGCGCTGCGTACTGGAAAAGGCCAAGCCGTTTATCGTCACTCAGGACTACCGGCCACCGCGCGCCGAACACGAATCCGTGGTGCTGCGTCAGCAACTGCGCGACACCCCGGCACAAATGGCGTTGTGGTGATGCACAGCCTGCGCTTCGACGGCAGCTTCGCCACCTGGCGCCAGGCCGCGCGCCGTGCTCTGCTGCAGGGTCTGGCTCCCGATCAGTTGCAATGGCTGGACGAGGAGGCCCCACCCAGCCTGTTCGACCAACCCGCCGAACGCGCGCCGGAGCCCAATGGTCGCTTGCGCGTGTCCCCCGAACTGCTGGACTTGCTGGGAAGTGCCTCCCAGTACCGCGGCGATGAACGCTGGAGCCTGCTCTACCGCGTGCTCTGGCGCTTCGTGCAGGGTGAACGCAGCGCTGTGCTGGCCGGCGATCCGGACGGCAGCGAGCTGCATCGCCGGCTCAAGGCGGTGCGCCGCGAGGCGCATCACCTGCATGCCTTCGTGCGTTTCCAGCCATGCAAAACCCCTGACGCGCCGGACTTCGTCGCCTGGTTCGAACCCGCGCATGACATTCTCGCCTCGGCCAGCGGGCACTTCGCCGAACGCCTGGGCAAACACAGCTGGCTGATCGCCACGCCGCGTGACGGCGTGTACTGGGATGGCCAGCGCCTGCAGCACGAACGCCGCTGCCCGGTACAATGGCAGGCTTGGGCACAGCAGCCCGAGGATGACGGCCAGGCCCTGTGGCGCGCCTATTACGGCAGCACCTTCAACCCGGCACGCCTAAACCGCACGGTGATGCAGCAGCATCTGCCACTGAGGTTCTGGAAGCACTTGCCGGAAGGCCCACTGATTCCGCAACTGATGAGCGAAGCACGCGCCGGCGCGCAGCGCGATGGCCAGGCATTGGTGCTGGCCGGCAGAAAGGGCAAACGCATCGTCCAGATAAACGAAGGGGACGCATCGCGTCCCCCGTCAGCCAGCGTCAGCGGAAGCGACGCCCCGGATCTTCCTCGCTGACCTCCAGCGCCAACCCCTGAGCCATGCTGGTCAGGTGATCGCCATCGGTTTCCGAACCGAGCTTGATCATCAGGCGCAGGTCGTTGGCCGAGTCGGCGTAGAGCAACGCATCTTCGTAGGTGATCTCGCCCTGGGTGTAGAGGTTGTACAGCGCCTGGTCGAAGGTCTGCATGCCCTGCTCGGTGGAGCGCTTCATCAGGCCCTTGAGCTCGTGCACCTCGCCCTTGCGGATCAGGTCGGCGGCCAGCGGGGTGTTGATCAGGACCTCGATCACCGCGCGGCGACCTTTACCATCTGGGGTTGGAATCAGCTGCTGAGCGACAATGGCCTTGAGGTTGAGCGACAGGTCCATCCACACCTGGTTCTGCCGGTCGGCCGGGAAGAAGTTGATGATGCGGTCCAGCGCCTGGTTGGCGTTGTTGGCGTGCAGGGTGGCCAGACACAGGTGACCGGTTTCGGCGAAAGCCACGGCATGGTCCATGGTCTCGCGGGTGCGCACCTCACCGATGAGGATCACGTCTGGCGCCTGACGCAGGGTGTTCTTCAGCGCCACTTCGAAGGACTCGGTGTCGATGCCCACTTCACGCTGGGTGACGATGCAGCTCTGATGCTGGTGGATGTACTCGATCGGGTCTTCGATGGAGATGATATGGCCGCTGCTGTTCTTGTTGCGGTAGCCGATCATCGCCGCCAGCGAGGTGGACTTACCGGTACCGGTAGCCCCGACGAACAGCACCAGGCCGCGCTTGGTCAGCGCCAGCTTCTTGAGGATGTCCGGCAGCTTGAGGTCGTCGATGGTGGGGATATTGGTCTCGATGCGGCGCAGCACCATGCCCACCAGGTTGCGCTGGTAGAAGGCGCTGACACGGAAGCGACCGATGCCGCGGGCGCTGATGGCGAAGTTGCATTCGTGCTTTTCGGCAAACTCGCGACGCTGCGCCTCGTTCATCACCCCCAGCACGGTTTCGCGGGTCATTTCCGGCGACATGGCGTTCTTGGTCACCGGCATGATCTTGCCATTGACCTTCATCGACGGCGGCACGCCAGCGGTGATGAACAGATCGGAGCCGCCTTTTTCGACCATCAGACGCAGTAGTTTTTCGAATTCCATCGTCGTGTTCGCTCATCCGCACGCATGAATGCATGGCCCCGCAGCGCAGGGCCAGCGGCTGCGAGCGTGTCATCACAGCCGTGAAGCAGTCCGTAGGGTGGGCTTCAGCCCACCAACAGTGGCCGGCCTTGGTGGGCTGAAGCCCACCCTACCCACTGGGTTTTCCTAGAAGTTTTCCGGGCTCTTGGCCTTCTCGCGCGCACTGTCGCGGCTGACCAGGCCCTTGGATACCAGGGTCTTGAGGCAGGCATCGAGGGTCTGCATGCCCAGCGCACCGCCGGTCTGGATCGCCGAATACATCTGCGCGACCTTGTCCTCGCGGATCAGGTTACGAATGGCAGGCGTACCGATCATGATTTCGTGCGCGGCCACGCGACCGCCACCGATCTTCTTCAGCAGGGTCTGTGAGATCACCGCCTGCAGCGACTCGGAGAGCATCGAACGCACCATCGACTTCTCTTCGGCCGGGAACACGTCGACCACGCGGTCGATGGTCTTGGCAGCGGAGGTGGTGTGCAGGGTGCCGAACACCAGGTGACCGGTTTCCGCGGCGGTCAGCGCCAGGCGGATGGTTTCCAGGTCGCGCATCTCACCCACCAGGATGATGTCCGGGTCTTCACGCAGGGCCGAACGCAGCGCTTCGGAGAAGCCGTGGGTGTCGCGGTGCACCTCGCGCTGGTTGACCAGGCACTTCTTCGACTCGTGAACGAATTCGATTGGGTCTTCGATGGTGAGGATATGGTGGTACTTGTTGCTGTTGAGGTAGTCGAGCATCGCCGCCAAGGTGGTCGACTTGCCCGAACCGGTGGGGCCGGTGACCAGCACCAGGCCGCGCGGCACGTCGGTGATCTTGCGGAACACCTCGCCCATGCCCAGGTCTTCCATGGTCAGCACCTTGGACGGAATGGTACGGAACACCGCACCGGCGCCACGGTTCTGGTTGAAGGCGTTGACCCGGAAACGCGCCACACCCGGCACTTCGAAGGAGAAGTCGGTCTCGAGGAACTCTTCGAAGTCCTTGCGCTGCTTGTCATTCATGATGTCGTAGATCAGCGCGTGTACCTGCTTGTGATCCAGCGGCGGCAGGTTGATGCGGCGTACATCGCCGTCGACGCGGATCATCGGCGGCAGACCCGCCGAGAGGTGCAAATCCGACGCGCCTTGCTTGGCGCTGAAGGCGAGCAGCTCAGTGATATCCATGGGACTCCCCAATTACAAGCAAGCAGGTAGAATGCCGCGAACGCAACGGCCAGGCTTATAGAGCGCAGGTAATGTCCACGATAGCAGAGAATATTGCAAAGGTCGGAGCGCGCATCCGTGAGGCGGCGCAAGCCTCGCAGCGTAATTTGACGGATATCGGCCTGCTCGCGGTGAGCAAGACCAAACCGGCAGCGGCCATTCGTGAAGCTCATGTGGCTGGTTTGCGCGATTTTGGCGAGAACTACCTGCAGGAAGCGCTGGAAAAACAGACCGAACTGAGTGATCTGCCCTTGATCTGGCACTTCATCGGCCCCATTCAATCGAACAAGACCCGGCCCATCGCTGAGCATTTCGACTGGGTACATTCGGTGGATCGCCTGAAAATCGCCCAACGCCTCTCCGAGCAGCGCCCCGCCCACCTGCCGCCGCTGAATATCTGCCTGCAGGTCAACGTCAGCGGTGAGGACAGCAAATCCGGCTGCAGCCCGGAAGCGCTGCCAGAGCTGGCCAAGGCTGTAACCGCCCTGCCCAACCTGCGCCTGCGTGGGCTGATGGCGATTCCCGAACCTACCGACGATATCGCGGCGCAACATGCCGCCTTCGCCCACTTGCGCCAATTGCGTGATGAGCTGGCGCTGAACCTCGATACCCTGTCCATGGGCATGAGCCATGACCTGGAGGCCGCAATCGCCGAAGGCGCCACCTGGGTGCGCATCGGCACGGCCCTGTTCGGCGCCCGCGATTACGGCCAGCCCACTCACTGAATGAAGGAATTTCTGCAATGAGCAACCCGAGCATCGCCTTCGTCGGCGCCGGCAACATGGCCGCCAGCCTGATTGGCGGCCTGCGCGCCCAGGGCGTGGCGGCCAGCGCCATTCGTGCCAGCGAGCCTGGTGACGAACAACGTGCACGCCTGCAGCAGGAGCACGGTATCGCCACCTTCGCCGACAACGCTGAAGCCATAAAAGGCGCCGATCTGATCGTGTTGGCGGTCAAGCCGCAGATCATGAAGGCGGTATGCCTGGATCTGGCACCGCACCTGGCTCCCAATCAGGTGATCATCTCCATCGCCGCCGGCATCAGCTGCGCCAGCCTGGAAAACTGGCTGGGCGAGCGTGCAGTGGTGCGCTGCATGCCCAACACACCGGCGCTGCTGCGTCAGGGCGTGTCCGGGCTGTTCGCCAATGCCCGCGTAAGCGCCGCGCAGAAGGCCCAGGCCGAGCAGGTGCTGAGCGCCGTTGGCCTGGCGCTGTGGCTCGATAACGAAGCACAGATCGACGCAGTCACCGCCGTGTCCGGCAGCGGCCCGGCCTATTTCTTCCTGCTGATCGAGGCGATGACCGAGGCTGGTGAAAAACTCGGCCTGCCTCGCGAAACCGCTGCCCAACTGAGCATCCAGACCGCTCTGGGCGCCGCACGCATGGCCAGCGAGAGTGATGTCGACGCCGCCGAACTGCGGCGCCGTGTGACCTCGCCGAACGGAACCACCGAAGCGGCGATCAAAACCTTTCAGGCCGGCGGCTTCGAAACGCTGGTACAACAGGCACTCAACGCCGCCGCCAATCGCTCGGCCGAACTGGCCGAACAACTGGGTCAATAAAGGAAGCACACATGTCCGGACTCATCGAAGCCCTGATCTACATCATTCAGACCCTCGGCAGCCTGTATCTGCTGATCGTCCTGCTGCGTTTCATCCTCCAGCTGGTACGCGCCGACTTCTACAACCCGCTGAGCCAGTTCATCGTCAAGGCCACGCAACCGCTGGTAACTCCACTGCGCCGGATCATTCCGGGCTTCGCCGGGCTGGACCTGGCTTCGCTGGTGCTGGCTATCCTGGTACAGCTGCTGCTGATGATCGTCACCCTGACCCTAATGGGCTACAACGTCGGCGGTTTCATCCTGCAGCTGCTGGTGTGGTCGATGATTGGCGTGACCTCGCTGTTTCTCAAGGTGTTCTTCTTCGCCCTGATCATCAGCGTGATCCTCTCCTGGGTCGCTCCGGGCAGCTACAACCCGGGCGCACAGTTGGTGAACCAGATCTGCGAGCCGCTGCTGGCGCCATTCCGTAAGCTGCTGCCAAACCTCGGCGGCCTGGATATCTCGCCGATCTTCGCCTTCATCACCATCAACCTGATCGATCGTTTCGTGATTGGCGGTCTGGCGGCCTCCACTGGTCTGCCGCCGATGCTCAGCCCCTTCCTTTAAACATAAAAGTCGCGCAGCGACGCTTTCCTTGCCGACCTTCTCCCAACGGGAGAAGGTGGCGCGCAGCGCCGGATGAGGGGCATGTCCATCAAGACCACAAACTTCTACCGCTGGGATGGCGAGGACCTGATCCTCGACTGCCACCTGCAGCCCAAGGCGAGCAAGGACGAGTTCGCCGGGCTGCAGGGTGAGCGGCTAAAAATCCGACTCACCGCCCCGCCGGTAGACGGCAAGGCCAACGCCCACCTACAGGCCTTCCTGGCCAAGGCCTTCGGCGTGGCCAAGAGCCAGGTGAGCCTGGAAAGCGGCGAACTCAATCGACATAAACGCCTGCGTATTCGCGCCCCGCGAAGCCTGCCGCCGATTCCTGGGCTGCAGCGCGCCTGACGACCGCTCAGTCGCCGCACCCGACCATAAGGCGGGACTGTCGAAGAGGCCAATTGACGGCTGCCTTGCAGCTCGCATAATGCAAACTGTTCTCGCGAAATGCCGTGCTTCCTGGCGGCACCCCGAACCGAACCGTTACGCAGCCCCCGCAAGAGGTGATCTTGCCGAGAGGAGAGCCAGGATGAGCATGGAACGTCTCAGCCAGCAGGTTGACGCCTACGTCGCCTGGAAACGCGAACTGATGCGTGAGATCACGCGTTATCGCAGCTGGCTGGAGCACAACCGGCTCAACTCCGAGGCGGTTCAGGCCAAGCTCGAACGCGCGCTGAAGATCCTGCGTACCGACCACATCACCCTGGCTTTCGTCGGCGAGTTCTCGCGCGGCAAGACCGAGCTGATCAACAGCCTGTTCTTCTCCGAATACGGCCAGCGCATGCTGCCTTCGCATGCCGGGCGCACCACCATGTGCCCCACCGAGCTGTTCTTCGACCCACGCTCGGAGCGCCCCTACATTCGTCTGCTGCCGATCGAGACCCGCACGGCCTCGGCCAGTGTCGCGCAGTTCAAGCGCATTCCCCGGCACTGGGTGAACATCCCGCTGGATACCAGCGACCCCGCCAACATGGCGCTGGCTTTCAGCCAGGTGGCCAAGACCAAAGCCATGCCGGTGGAACAGGCGATCCAGCTCGGCTTCCACCCAGACATGCTCGAAGGCACCGGCAAACGCGGCCAGGTGCTGGTGCCTGCCTGGCGCCATGCGATGGTCAACTTCGATCATCCGCTGCTGCGCCAGGGCTTGCGTATTCTCGACACCCCCGGCCTAAACGCCTTGGGCAGTGAACCCGAGCTGACCCTGTCGATGCTGCCCAATGCCCAGGCGATCATCTTCCTGCTGGCCGCCGATACCGGCGTCACCGCCAGTGACATGCACATCTGGCAGCAGCACATCCGCCAGCTCGACGACGACGCGCAAACCTGCCTGTTCGCCGTGCTGAACAAGATCGACGTACTGTGGGACGACCTCGCCGGCGAAACTTTCGTGCAGAACGCCATCGGCCAAATCCAGAGTGCCACCGCCAAACAGCTGGGCATCGCCAGGCAGGACGTGCTGCCGCTGTCCGCCAAGCAGGCGCTGCTGGCCAAGGTGCGCCAGGACAAGGCATTGCTGGCGCGCAGCCAGATGGCCAATCTGGAGAACCTGCTGTGCGAACGCATCGTCGCGCAGAAGGAACGCCTGATCGAAGATCATGTGGTGCGTCAGGTGCTGGCCTTGCTGAACAACAGCCAGCACGTGCTCAACCTGCGCCTGGAAAAGGTCAGCGAACAACTGGCGCTGCTCGGCAACCACCAACAGGACAATGGCCAGTTGCTGTTCGAGTTGACCGCCAAGACCAAGGAAGATCACACCCAGCACCACAAACGCCTGCTCGGTCTGAAGACCAACCAGCGCCTGCTGCAACGCCAGGGCCAGTTGCTGCGCCACGCCGCACGCGCCGAACGCCTGGAAGAGCACCTGAGCGAAGTCCGTCGCAACCTCACCGGCAGTTGGACCACTCTGGGCATCAACCAGGCCATCCTGCAGTTCTTCCGCGCCGTCGAACAGGATCTGCACAACCTGCAGCACGAGGCGGAAATGGCCAACAAGATGGTCGCCGCCATCTATCGCCGACATAACGAAGAGAGCCCGCTGGGCGGGGTCGACGCGCCGCAGTTCAAGATCCAGCGCTATCTGCGCGAGCTGAAAAAACTGCAAGCCAAGGGCGACCAGTTCCGCCTGCACCTGAAGACCCTGCTCACCGAGCAGCGCAGCCTGACCCGGCGCTTCTTCGCCACCCTGGCCCAGGAAGTGATCGGCCTACACCAGCGCCTGCGCCAGGACGCCGAGCAATGGGCCAACGATGCCTTGATGCCGTTGATGCAGCACACCCTTGAGCACAAGCAGATGCTGGAAAGCCACATGCTGCGCCTCAAGGCCCTGGCCCAGGAAACCCAGCAGACGCACAAGCGCAGCCAACAACTGGCGCGCTACCAGGAAGAGCTGGAGCAACAACTGGCCCTGGCCAGCGACATGCTGCGCGTGCTGCGCTGCCCGGCGCCAGTGCAGCGTCAGGGCAAGGTGGTCAGCCTGCCGTCGGCGGCACGGCAACAAAGCCAGTAGCACAAGCGAACGCCCTGCTCGCTTGCCGCTACCGGCGGTGCTCTTTAGACTGGCGCCCTCCTCCGATTCATTAGCAGCGCCTCAATGCCCACTGCATTTCCCCAAGATTCCGTCGGCCTGGTCAGTCCCCAGGTATTTCGCTTCAGCGAACCCCTGGCGCTGGCCTGCGGGCGCAGCCTGGCCGAGTACGAACTGGTCGTCGAAACCTATGGCGAACTGAACGCCGCGCGCAGCAATGCGGTGCTGATCTGCCACGCTCTGTCCGGCCACCATCACGCCGCCGGCTACCACAGCCCGGATGATCGCAAGCCCGGCTGGTGGGACAGTTGCATCGGCCCCGGCAAACCGATCGACACCAACAAATTCTTCGTCGTCAGCCTCAACAATCTGGGTGGCTGTAACGGTTCCACCGGCCCCAGCAGCACCAATCCGGCGACCGGCAAGCCCTATGGCGCCGACTTCCCGGTGATGACGGTGGAAGACTGGGTGCACAGCCAGGCACGCCTGGCCGATGCTCTGGGCATCGAGCAGTGGGCGGCAGTGATCGGCGGCAGCCTCGGCGGCATGCAGGCCATGCAGTGGACCATCAGCTACCCCGAGCGCGTACGCCACTGCCTGGCGATTGCCTCGGCGCCCAGGCTGTCGGCGCAGAACATCGCCTTCAATGAAGTGGCGCGTCAGGCAATTCTCACCGACCCGGATTTCCACGGCGGACACTTCCTGGAACAGGGCGTGACCCCCAAACGCGGGCTGATGCTGGCGCGCATGGTCGGCCACATCACCTACCTGTCCGACGATGCCATGGGCGAGAAATTCGGCCGTGGCCTAAAGAGCGAAAAGCTCAACTACGACTTCCACAGCGTCGAATTCCAGGTGGAAAGCTACCTGCGCTACCAGGGTGAGGAATTCTCCGGCCGCTTCGACGCCAATACCTATCTGCTGATGACCAAGGCGCTGGACTACTTCGACCCGGCCGCCGCCCATGACGGTGATCTGGCCAAGACCCTGGCCGTGGCCAAGGCGGACTTCTGCGTGATGTCCTTCACCACCGACTGGCGCTTCTCCCCGGCCCGCTCGCGGGAGATCGTCGATGCGCTGACGGCAGCGAAGAAGAACGTCTGCTACCTGGAAATCGACGCGCCGCAGGGCCACGATGCCTTCCTCATGCCGATCCCGCGCTACCTGCAGGCATTCGGCAGCTACATGAAGCGAATCGAGGTATGAGCATGCGAGCGGATCTGGACATCATCCAGGAATGGATCGCCCCGGGCAGCCGTGTGCTCGACCTGGGCTGCGGCGACGGCGAGTTGCTCGCCTGGCTGCGTGACAACAAGCAGGTTTCCGGCTACGGCCTGGAAATCGACCCGGACAAGATCGCCCTGTGCATCGAGCGCGGCGTCAACGTCATCGAGCAAAACCTCGACCTGGGCCTGGGCAACTTCGCCAGCAACAGCTTCGACGTGGTGGTCATGACCCAGTCGCTGCAGGCGCTGCACTACCCGGACAAGGTGCTGGCCGAGATGCTGCGCGTCGGCAAGACCTGCATCATCACCTTCCCCAATTTCGGCCACTGGCGCTGCCGCTGGTACCTGACGACAAAAGGTCGCATGCCGGTGTCGGACTTCCTGCCCTACACCTGGTACAACACACCGAACATCCACTTCTGCACCTTCGAGGACTTCGAGCGCCTGTGCCATGCCCAGGGTGCCCGCGTGGAAGAACGTCTGGCGGTCGACCGTGACCACCGCCATGGCCTGGCAAGCCGCATCTGGCCCAACCTGTTGGGCGAGATCGGCATTTACCGCATCAGCGGCGCGGACCTGTCCGCCCACCGCGTTGCGGTCTGAACGAGGAGAACATCATGCGCCGCATCATCCCCTTCCTGATCGCCCTGTGCCTGGCCCTGCCGGCCGCCGCCGAGCGCAAGCAGAGCTTCGGCGACCTCGACGTGCACTACAGCGTGTTCAATTCCAGCTTCATCCAGCCGGACATCGCCAGCGCCGCCGGCCTGGTACGCAGCAAGACCCAGGGCGTGGTCAATATCGCCGTACTCAAGGCCGGCAAGGCCAGCACCGCGCAGGTCAGCGGCCAGGTGAAGAACCTGCTGGGGCAGAGCAGCGCACTGACCTTCAGGCAGGTCACCGAGAGCGGCGCCATCTACTACCTGGCGCAGTTCCCCTTCTCCAGCCGAGAGATTCTCAGTTTCACCCTCGATGTGCGCCAGGGCGACGACGCGCACCGCATCACCTTCAACCAGGAAATGTTCCCGGATGACTGATGCCGCAGGCGCTGCCGGCATCTTTGCGTAGGCGCCCCGCCCCAGGGCGAAGCTTTCAGGGCGCTGCCGTCCTGGTTCGCGGCGGGGCGCCGCTCCTACAGATTCTGTAATTCAACGTACAACTGACAGGCAATATCCGCATGATCGACCTCAAGGAACTGGTACTGGCCAGCCATAACGCCGGCAAGCTCAAAGAGTTGCAGGCCATGCTCGGCGATGCGGTACGCGTGCGCTCGATCGGCGAGTTCTCCAGCGTCGAACCGGAAGAGACCGGCCTGTCGTTCGTCGAGAACGCCATCCTCAAGGCACGCAACGCCGCGCGCATCTCCGGCCTGCCGGCGCTGGCCGACGATTCCGGCCTGGCGGTGGATTTTCTCGGCGGCGCGCCCGGCATCTACTCGGCGCGCTATGCCGATGGCCAGGGCGACGCAGCGAACAACGCCAAGCTGCTCGCTGCCCTGAAAGACGTGCCGGACGCAGAGCGCGGCGCCCAGTTCGTCTGCGCCCTGGCGCTGGTGCGGCACGCCGACGATCCGCTGCCGATCCTCTGTGAAGGCCTGTGGCACGGGCACATCCTGCACGAAGCCCGTGGCGAGCAAGGCTTCGGCTACGACCCGCTGTTCTGGGTGCCGGAAACCAGCTGCTCCAGTGCCGAACTGCCTGCCGAACAGAAGAATCGCCTCAGCCACCGCGCCCGCGCCATGGCCCTGCTCAAGCAGCGTCTGGGGCTGGCATGAGCAATACCGCTGGCGGGAGTTTCCTGCTCCCGCCCCTGGCGCTCTATATCCACATCCCGTGGTGTGTGCGCAAATGCCCTTACTGCGACTTCAACTCCCATGCCGCCGGGCCGACGCTGCCTGAAGAGGAATACGTCGACGCGCTGCTGGCCGATCTCGATGCCGACCTGCAGCACGTCCATGGCCGGCCACTGACTTCGATCTTCTTCGGTGGCGGCACGCCCAGCCTGTTCTCCGACCGCGCCCTGGGCCGTTTGCTGGAAGGCGTCGAGCGGCGTGTGGCCTTCGCTGGTGACATCGAGATCACCCTGGAAGCCAACCCCGGCACTTTCGAGCAGGCCAAGTTCAAGGGCTACCGCAGCCTCGGCATCAACCGTCTGTCCATCGGTGTGCAGAGTTTCCAGCAGACCAAGCTCAAGGCACTGGGGCGTATCCACGATGGCGACGAGGCCATTCGCGCCGCCGACATGGCCCGCGCTGCCGGCTTCGACAATTTCAACCTTGACCTGATGCACGGCCTACCCGAGCAGAGCATCGAGGACGCCCTGTTCGACCTGCGCACGGCCATCAGCCAGGGGCCGACACACCTGTCCTGGTACCAGCTGACCATGGAGCCGAATACGGTGTTCTGGAGCCAGCCACCCGAGCTGCCCGAAGACGATCTGCTGTGGGACATCCAGGAAGCCGGCCAGGCGCTGCTCGCCGCCGAGGGCTACGCGCAGTACGAGGTGTCCGCCTACACCCAGGCCGGCAAACAGGCGCGGCACAACCTCAACTACTGGACCTTCGGCGACTTTCTCGGCATCGGTGCTGGCGCCCACGCCAAGCTGAGCACACCCGCAGGGCGCATCCAGCGCACCTGGAAAACCCGCCTGCCGAAGGACTACCTCGACCCGGCCAAGGCATTCCAGGCCGGCGAACGCCTGCTGGCAGCCGACGAGTTGCCCTTCGAATTTCTGATGAACGTGCTGCGCCTGAGCGAAGGCGCGCCAGCCGAGCTGTTCAGCCAGCGCACCGGCCTGCCGTTGCAGCAACTCGAACAGGCGCGCCGCGAAGCCGAACGCCAGGGCCTGCTGCAAGCCGATGAAACTCGACTGGTCGCCACGGCCAAGGGCCAGCTGTTTCTCAATGATCTGCTGCAGCAGTTCCTGGCCTAGTTCACCCACAGCGCGGCATGAATCCGGTAGGCTAACGCGCCATTCGCGCGGCCATCGCTCACGTCGCGCTGTACTGAAGGAGCCTGCATGGATCTGCTACTGGACCTGATCGTCACCCTCTCGCGCTGGAGCCGCAGCCACCTCGGCGATATCTCCCTGGCCATCATGGCCACTTTGCTGGTGCTGTTCGGCCCAGCCATCAACGCCTGGGTTCAACGCACCATCGGCAACCTCAATTTCGTCCTGCGCACCCTACTGTTCGTGGTGTTCTGCGCGGTCGGCTATGGCCTGGCGATCGTCTTCCTCACGCCCTGGCTGGCCAAGGGGCTGGCGCAGTTCAACAACTTCACCCTGGCGCCAGTACTGATCCTGATCTTCGTGGTAATCGGCATCCTCGCCGACCGCAACTAGATCGTCCTGCGCGTCATCAGCGACGCGCAGGACGAAGGCTTCAGAATGGCTTGATCGCCACCTTGAGTACGCCGTCGCGCTGATTGGCGAACAGGTCGTAGGCCTCGACGATGTTCTCCAAGCGATACTGGTGAGTGACCAACGCGCCGAGGTCGACGCGCTCGGAGGCCACCACATTGAGCAAACGGCGCATGCGTTCCTTGCCCCCCGGGCACAGCGAGGTAACGATACGGTGGTCGCCCAGCCCGGCGTGGAAGGCACCCAGTGGAATGGTCAGGTCGCTGGAGTAAACCCCCAGACTGGACAGCGTGCCGCCCGGCTTGAGCACCCGCAACGCCTGTTCGAAGGTGCTCTGCAGGCCCAGCGCCTCGATCGAGGCATCCACGCCACGGCCGCCGGTGAGCTTGAAGATCTCGTCCACCACGTCCACTTCGCGGAAATTCAGGGTGACGTCGGCGCCGAGCTGGCGGGCAATACGCAGGCGTTCGTCGACACCATCGATGGCGATGATCGTGCTGGCCCCGCGCAACTTGGCTCCGGCGGTGGCGCACAGGCCAATCGGCCCCTGGGCGAACACCGCCACCACATCGCCGATCTTGATATTGGCCGCCTCGGCACCGGCAAAACCGGTGGACATGATGTCCGGACACATCAGCACCTGCTCGTCGCTCAGGCCATCCGGTACCGGCGCCAGATTGGCCTGGGCGTCGGGAACCAGCACATATTCGGCCTGGGTGCCGTCGATGCTGTTGCCGAAGCGCCAGCCGCCCATGGGTTTGTAACCGTGGCACTGGCAGCCACCATCCTGGGCCGGATAACCATCCTGGCAGGCGTAGGAGGTGAAGCTGGGACAGATGGCGCCGGCGATGACCCGCTGGCCTTCCTGATAGCCCTGCACATTGGCGCCCAGCTTCTCGATCACCCCCACCGGCTCGTGACCCACGGTCAGCCCACTGGCCACCGGGTACTCCCCCTTGAGAATGTGTACGTCGGTGCCGCAGATGGTGGTAGTGGTGATACGCACCAGCGCATCGTTGGCCCCGACTGGTGGAATCGGTTTGTCCACCAGTTCGATACGCCCGGGTTCGATAAACACAGCCGCTTTCATCAGGCTCATGGCCTTGCCCTCATTAGAGTCCGAGATATCTGACTCTAGCCCAACGGGCGGCGGCGGTATTGCCACGGATCAAACAGCGGAGCAGCACAGCACAGGCCGCCAGTGCAGCCCGTGGCTCAGTTGCCTTCGCGGCGCAGGGCCTGCGGGGTGAAGTCGCGCGGGCTCAGCCGGGCATTGAAGTCGTACATCTTCTCGTTGTTGTCCAGACCATCGGCGAAGTAGCGCCCGCCCTTGAAGTCATAGACGGTTTCAAGCGTGGAACCGAACATGGGCACGTCGTAATAGCTGATCGGATGCGCTTCCTGCAGGCCAATCAGATTGCCGCTGCGGTCGTACAGGTCGACGGCAAGAATCTGCCAGCTGTCTTCGTCCAGGTAAAAGCGGCGCTTGGCATATGGATGGCTGAAGCCCGTGCGCAGATCCGCCTCCACCACCCAAACGCGGTGCAATTCATAGCGCAGCAGCGCGGGGTTGATGTGCCGGGCCTGAAGAATATCGGCGTAGGGGATGCCCTGCTGGTGCACGGCATAACTGTTGTACGGCACCAGCATCTCGCGCTTGCCCAGCAGTTGCCATGCGTAGCGATCCGGTGCGCCGTTGTAGGCGTCCACCTGGTCGGCCGTGGCCATGCCGTTGGTATCGGGCTGCAGGGTGTCGTAGGCAAGCATCGGCAGACGGCGCACACGGCGCTCACCACGATTGAAGCGCCAGGCCTTGCGAATCGCCAGCACCTGGTCGAGGGTCTCCTGCACCACCAGCGCCGAACCGGCCAGCTTGGCCGGCGCCACCACCTTGTACTTGTAGTAGAACAGAGTGTTGTCCAGATCCTGCGGGGCCACACCTTCGCGACCGTAGAGGAAATAGATGTCGCGCTCGAGCTTGAGCAAGTTGTAGCCGCCGTTGGCGAGCACCGCTGCCTGGTTGGTGACCATGCTGATCTGGTCGCCACGGTAGCGCATGATGTGGTTCCAGATGGCCTCCTGGCCATTCTGCGGTATCGGAAACGGCACACCGGCCGCAGCGCCCTGAACACCGTTACCGCCAGAAATCAGCTCGGCATTCAGTGCATTGAAGCGGGTGGCGTCGTAGATGCGCTGCGGCGCAGCTGCACTGCGGCGAGTCGGGAATACGCGCAAATAGAAGCTTGGGTTCTGCTGCAGCAGCGTCTTGAGGCCGACCGGCAACTGTTGCTCGTACTGCGCCAGATTCTGGCTGTCGACGCGATACAACAGGTTGTCATCCGCGTAAGGATCCGGGTGGTGCATACCCGGCTGGTAGTTGGCCGGCGGCGTGGCCAGGCCACCCGTCCAGGCTGGGATGGTGCCACTGGCATTGGCAGCGCGCTCGCCGCCCAGCGGGGTCAGTTCCTGACCCAGACGTGCAGCCTGGCTGGCATCGACGCTGGCCTGGGCCTGAAACGCCAGGGCGCTCAGCAGAAGTAGGGAAACCGATCTCAACGCAATGCTCTCCTCGCGACGACATGACAGCGGCGCCGCTATTGTCCGCGCACCTTGCAGGTGCGCTTGTCTTTGTTGTGTTCTGAGAGCCTGCTCACGATCTCGCGAGCTAGAGCGATACAACACCGATGGCGGCCCCGCAAAAACAAGCGAGGAACGGTCGGAGTCGCGCTCGACTTTACGAGTGGTAAATGAGCATTCCGAGCTTGTTTTTAACGCAGTAGCGCCGACGCGCAGCAGATCGTGAGCAGGTTCTGAGGTGAGGCGCCGTCCTGGCCGTCGGGTTATCCCGATCTAATCGTGCATCCTGCCGGTTCTATATACGGGCGATCCCTACGGACAGGATCGTTCGGCAATCACTCCTGACGCTGAAACTTCAGATCCCACACGCCATGGCCGAGACGCTCGCCACGACGTTCGAACTTGGTCACCGGACGCTCCTCGGGACGCGGCACGTAGGTGCCATCGGCCGCCAGGTTGCGATAGCCCGGCGCTGCATTCATCACTTCGAGCATGTGCTCGGCGTAGTTCTCCCAATCGGTAGCCATGTGCAGCACACCACCGATCTTCAACTTGCTGCGCACCAGCTCGGCAAAAGCCGGCTGGACGATGCGGCGCTTGTGGTGGCGCGACTTGTGCCAGGGGTCGGGGAAGAACAGCAGCACGCGATCGAGGCTGGCGTCGGCCACGCAGTCACGCAGCACCTCCAGCGCATCGCAGCTGTAGACCCGCAGGTTGCTGAGGCCCTGCGTCATCGCACCGTTGAGCAGCGCACCCACGCCAGGCTTGTGTACCTCGACACCGATGAAATCCTGTTCAGGCGCAGCAGCAGCCATCTCCAGGGTGGAGTGGCCCATACCGAAGCCGATCTCGAAGGTGCGCGGCGCACTGCGACCGAACACTTGGTCGAAGTCGCGCAGACCATCTTCCAGCTCCAGGCCGAACAACGGCCAGCCCTTGTCGATGCCGCGCTGCTGGCCCTCGGTCATGCGCCCGGCACGCATCACGAAGCTCTTGATGGTACGGCGCTGGCGACCGTCTTCGGTCAGTTCGGGCTGTTGGGTATCGGTCATGCTGGACTCTTGTAGATTGCGTTACGACTGGCGCGCCGGCGGACCGGCACGCAGCCAATCGTCATCCTTAGTTGATCAGGCCAGTCAGCGGCGACGACGCACTGGCATAGAGTTTCTTCGGCATGCGACCGGCCAGGTAGGCCAGGCGGCCAGCCTCGACGGCATACTGCATGGCGCGCGCCATCAGCACCGGATTCTGCGCTTCGGCGATGGCGCTGTTCATCAGCACGGCCTCGCAGCCCAGTTCCATGGCGATGGTGGCGTCGGAGGCCGTGCCCACGCCGGCATCGACCAGCACCGGCACCTTCGACTCCTCGAGGATGATGCGCAGGTTGTAGGGGTTGCAGATACCCAGGCCCGAGCCGATCAGGCCGGCCAGCGGCATCACCGCGATGCAGCCGATCTCGGCCAGTTGGCGGGCGATGATCGGGTCGTCACTGGTGTAGACCATGACGTCGAAACCGTCCTTGACCAGCACTTCGGCGGCCTTGATGGTTTCGATGACGTTGGGGAACAGGGTTTTCTGGTCGGCCAGCACTTCCAGCTTGACCAGGTTGCGGCCATCGAGCAGCTCACGCGCCAGGCGGCAGGTGCGCACGGCCTCGACAGCGTCATAGCAGCCGGCGGTATTGGGCAGGATGGTGTACTGGTCCGGGCTGATCACGTCGAGCAGGTTCGGTTCACCGGGGTTCTGGCCGATGTTGGTGCGACGCACGGCCACGGTGACGATCTCGGCACCGGAAGCCGCGATGGCGTCACGGGTCTCGTCCATATCCTTGTACTTGCCGGTACCGACCAGCAGGCGCGACTGGAACGTACGACCGGCCAGGGTGAAGGGCTTGTCGCTGCGAACTTGGCTCATGGAATACTCCTCGTGAGGTCAGCCGCCGCCGATGGCGTGCACCACTTCCACCTGATCGCCCTCGGCGAGCTGAGTGCTGTCGTGCTGGCTGCGTGGAACGATGTCCAGATTGAGCTCGACCGCCACACGGCGCCCGGTCAGGTCGAGGCGAACCAACAGGTCGGCGACGCTCTGGTTATCCGGCAGTTCGAAGGGTTCACCATTCAACTGGATACGCATGACGACTCGGTCACAACTGGAAAGAGGGCCGGCATTCTAGCCCGTTAACTGGCCACGACCAAGGCTAAAAGGCGCCATTCGTCCTCATTTCTGACGCCAGGGTCAGGCCAGTCTCCAGGCCGCCAAACCCAGGCATAGCCAGCCGATCAGGAAGGCAACGCCGCCGAACGGGGTGATCATGCCAAGCTTGCCGATACCGCTGAGCGTCAGCAGGTAGAGGCTGCCAGAGAACAGCAGGATACCCACGGCGAAAGCGCCACCGGCCAGGTTTACCAAGCGTCCGGGCATATGCAGCGCCAGCAGACCGACACCGAACAGAGCCAGCGCATGGATGAGCTGATAGTGCGTACCGGTCTGGAACACCGCCAGATACTCGGGCGTCAGGCGGCTCTTCAGACCGTGAGCGGCAAAGGCGCCCAGAGCGACACCGGTAAAGCCGGCAAAAGCGGATAGCAACAGCCAGAGACGAGCCATGGAAACTCCTGGATAGATCGACCAGAGCGCAGTTTAACCACTGGCTCGTGTGGCGAGATGGTCGTTATTGTCACACCGGCGCCCAAGCCTGTGGTGTCGCGGAAATGTACAAGCCGATGTCAAAAATCGCTGCCGGCGATTTTTTGCTACCTGCCATCCCTGGCGGTAACCCTAGCGGGCCGTCGGCAGAGCCGACGTCAAAAATCGCTCCCGGCGATTTTTTGCTGCCTGCCATCCCTGGCGGCAACCCTGTGGGCCGTCGGCAGAGCCGACGTCAAAAATCGCTCCCGGCGATTTTTTGTTTTAATAGCGCCACGCCCAATCATTGCGAGACCCCATGCTTCGAGCCCTGACCCGCCGCCTGCTGAAACTGCTGCTCTGGCTGATGCTGGCCAGCGCCTTGCTGGTGCTCGTGTTGCGCTGGGTGCCGCCGCCCGGCACGGCCTTGATGATCGAGCGCAAGATCGAATCCTGGGGCAGCGAACAGCCCATCGAGCTGAAGCGCCAGTGGCGCCCCTGGAAAGAACTCCCGGATCACCTGAAGATGGCGGTGATCGCCGCTGAAGACCAGAAATTCGCCGAACACTGGGGGTTCGATGTCGGCGCGATTCAGGCGGCGCTGGCGCATAACCAGAGCGGCGGCTCACTAAGAGGCGCCAGCACCCTCAGCCAGCAGGTGGCGAAGAACCTGTTTCTCTGGTCCGGACGCAGTTGGCTGCGCAAAGGGCTGGAAGCCTGGTTCACCGCACTGATCGAAGTGCTCTGGTCGAAAGAACGCATCCTTGAGGTGTACCTCAATAGCGTCGAGTGGGGCGATGGCATCTTTGGCGCCGAAGCCGCGGCACAACACCATTTCGGTGTCGGCGCGCCTTATCTCAATCGCCAGCAGGCCAGCCAGCTGGCAGCGGTGCTACCTAACCCGCTGCGTTGGAGCGCAGGCCGACCGGACGCCTACGTCAATCGCCGCGCAGCCTGGATTCGCCAGCAAATGAATCAGTTGGGGGGCAGCCACTACCTCAATCAACTCAAGCCGCAGCGCCCCGATTGGTGGCCGCGCTGGCTGTAAGCTAGCGGGTAGCGCGAAAAGCCTTGCGCGGGACGGCGTGCAACAGCTCGACCTCGTCGCCCTGCAGATGCACGGTCAGCCCCCATTGTGGATAGACCCAGGCCTGGCCTTCGGCCAGCTCCAACGTCAAGCGTGGCTGCCCGAGACTGGCAGCCAGGCGGTCGCTGGCCAGCGCTTGCGGGGCACTCAGATTGAGGCTGGCGATGGAAAAACCAGCCATCTGATCGACCAGTGATTGACCAAGGGCCAACTCGGCATCACCGGCCTGAAGGCCCTGCGCCGCCATCAGACTGTTGCGCTGCTCAAGGCTTAACCTAACCTCCGCCTCGAGCAACCAGTCGCCCTCTTCCCCGTCGAGCGACGCACGATAGAAAAGCCGTGCGCAGTCCAGGCGCGGCGCCAGCCACAGCTCGCCTGGCGCTGACGCCTGCACCTCACGCAGCATCAACTCGTCTTCGGCCAGCGGCTGCAACAGCACATCACGCCACTGCTGCAGATTGGCCACCGGCTCAACCTCGGTACTGCGCATCAGCCAGGCACCCCAGGCGAAGAACAGCGCGGCGACGAGCGCGAATATCAGCCAGTGCTGCGCTTTCAGTGGGGCTTTGTTCAAGGCAATCGCTCCAGACAGAAAAAAGCCGCACCAGGGTGCGGCTTTTCGGGGTAACGGCAGACTCAGGCGGCGATATAGCCTTTGAGCTTGTTCATCGCGTTCTTTTCAAGCTGACGAATACGCTCGGCCGACACATTGTACTTGGCGGCTAGGTCGTGCAGCGTCGCCTTCTCCTCGGCCAGCCAGCGCTGGTAGAGGATGTCGCGGCTGCGCTCGTCCAGGCTTTCCAGCGCTTCGTGCAGGTTGCTGCTGGAACTGTCGCTCCAATCGGCATCCTCGAGCTGACGAGCCGGGTCGTAACGATGGTCTTCCAGATAATGCGCGGGTGACTGGAAGGCACTGTCATCGTCGGCATCGGCAGCCGGGTCGAAGGCCATGTCCTGGCCGGTCAGGCGACTTTCCATCTCGCGCACTTCGTGCAGCTCGACGCCCAGGCTTGCGGCCACGGCGGTCACTTCATCGTTGTTCAGCCAGGCCAGACGCTTCTTCTGGCTGCGCAGGTTGAAGAACAGTTTGCGCTGGGCCTTGGTGGTGGCCACTTTGACGATGCGCCAGTTCTTCAGGATGAACTCGTGGATCTCGGCACGGATCCAGTGCACGGCGAAGGACACCAGACGCACGCCCATTTCCGGATTGAAGCGCTTGACCGCCTTCATCAGGCCGACATTGCCTTCCTGGATCAGGTCGGCCTGGGCCAGACCATAGCCGGAGTAGCTGCGCGCGATATGCACCACGAAACGCAGGTGGGCCAACACCATCTGGCGGGCGGCCTCGAGATCCTGCTGGTAAAAGAGATTTTCGGCCAGTTCACGCTCCTGCTCAGGCGTCAGCAGCGGAATGCTGTTGACCGCATGCACGTACGCTTCCAGGTTGGCGCCTGGAACCAGAGCATGGACAGATTGCAAGGAAGTGGACATTCGAATCCTCCGATTCACGAAACTCGTGCAGTGTAGCACTGAGCCATCTGATGCAAAACCTGTGGATAAGTTCCCTGAGAGATAGTCAATATCAACCAAAACAATGACTTGTCAGCCTGCGTTCAGCCTTACCGAACAACGCCCTAACGGGGTGCAAGTTCGTTCAGATGACGCGCCACCGCCAGCCAGGCGCCAATATAGCCCAACAGCACGGCGCCAAACAGCAGCGAAAAACCATCAGAAGAAGGTACGCCACCCAGCGCGAAATCGCTACCGTAAAGACCGGCCAAACGTACTACAGCATCGTTCAGCCAATCCAGCCCGAAGGCCAGCAGCAACCAGGCGAAGATGCCTGCGCCAAAACCGTACAACGCGCCCATATAAAGGAAGGGACGGCGTACATAGCCATCGGTGCCGCCCACCAGCTTGATCACTTCGATCTCGGCACGGCGGTTTTCGATATGCAGGCGGATGGTGTTACCGATCACCAGCAGCAGCGCCAGAATCAGCAGCAGGCTGAGGCCGAAGACGAAACGATCACCCAGTTTGAGGATGGCAGTCAGGCGCTCGACCCAGACCAGATCGAGCTGCGCCTGCTCTACCTTGGGCAGCTCCGCCAGGCGCTGGCGCAGGGCCTCAAGCTTGGCCTTGTCGACTTCCTTGGGCGTTACCAGCACCACGCCGGGCAGCGGATTATCCGGCAACTCCTTGAGCGCCTGACCCAGACCGGACAGCTGCTGGAACTCTTCCAGTGCCTGTTCGCGGCTGATCCATTCGGCCTCGGCAACGTCATCCATCGCCGCGATCTGCCCGCGCAGTGCCTGACCATCGCGCTCGCCGGCCGACATGTCGAGGAACAGGGAAATCTGCGCCGCACGCTGCCAGGAGCCGCCGAGCTTCTCGACGTTGTCCAACAGCAGCGACAGACCCATGGGCAGGCTCAACGCCACGGCCATCACCAGGCAGGTGAAGAAACTGCCGATGGGCTGACGCGCCAGGCGGCGCAGGCTGTCGACCAGGCTGGCGCGGTGGCTTTCCAGCCAGGCATGGAACAGCGTGCGAAAATCCGGCTCGTCCGCCGGGCCGTCGACCACCTTGTTGCGCGGCGCCGCGCCGACCCGTTCGGCCGGTTGCGGCGTGGGCATTTTCGATGCGCTCATCAGGCAGCCTCCCCGTCACCGATCAGGCGACCGCGTTGCAGGGTGAGCATGCGCTGGCGCATGCGTGCGATCAGCGCCAGGTCGTGACTGGCGATCAGCACGGTGGTGCCCAACTGGTTGATGTCTTCGAACACCCCCATGATCTCGGCGGCCAGGCGCGGGTCGAGGTTACCGGTGGGCTCATCCGCCAGCAGCAGGGCCGGACGGTGGACGATGGCGCGGGCGATGCCGACACGCTGCTGCTGACCGGTGGACAGATCGCCAGGCGATTGCGCCGCCTTGTCACTGAGGCTGACGCGCTCCAGCGCCGCGCCGACGCGCTTGGCGATCTCCGGCTTGGACAGGCCGAGAATCTGCAGCGGCAGCGCTACGTTGTCGTACACAGTGCGGTCGAACAGCAACTGGTGGTTCTGGAACACCACACCGATCTGCCGGCGCAGGAAGGGAATCTGCGCATTGGTGATGGTCGACAGGTCCTGCCCGGCCAGCAGCAACTTGCCGCTGGTGGGCCGTTCCATCGCCAGCAGCAAACGCAGCAGCGTGCTCTTGCCGGCGCCGGAGTGACCGGTGACGAAGAGAAATTCGCCCGGGCGAACGCGGAAAGTCAGCTCGTGCAGCCCGACATGGCCATTGGGGTAACGCTTGGCGACCTGCTCGAATCGGATCATGCCCGCTCGCGCTCCTCGAAGAGTGCCTGGACGAAAGCCTGCGCCTGGAACGGACGCAGGTCATCGATGCCTTCACCCACGCCGATATAGCGAATCGGCAGACCGAACTGCTTGGCCAGGGCGAAGATAACGCCGCCCTTGGCGGTGCCGTCGAGTTTGGTCAGTGCCAGACCGGTGAGGTTCACGGTCTGGTTGAACTGCTTGGCCTGGTTGATGGCGTTCTGCCCGGTGCCGGCATCGAGTACCAGCAGCACCTCATGCGGCGCGGTTTCGTCCAGCTTGCCGATCACCCGACGGACCTTCTTCAACTCTTCCATCAGGTTGTCTTTGGTGTGCAGGCGCCCGGCGGTGTCGGCGATAAGCACGTCGATGCCACGCGACTTGGCGGCCTGCACCGCATCGAAGATCACCGAAGCCGAATCGGCGCCGGTGTGCTGAGCGATGACCGCAATGTTGTTGCGCTCGCCCCAGACCTGCAGTTGCTCCACCGCAGCGGCGCGGAAGGTGTCGCCCGCGGCGAGCATGACCTTCTTGCCTTCGAGCTGCAGCTTCTTGGCCAGCTTGCCGATGGTGGTGGTCTTGCCCACGCCGTTCACACCTACGACGAGAATCACGTAAGGCTGTTTGGCAGTGTCGATGACCAGCGGCTGCTCGACCGGCTTGAGCAGGCTGACCAACTCTTCCTGCAGTGCCTTGTACAGGGCGCCGCTGTCGGCGAGCTCCTTGCGCGCCACGCGCTTGGTCAGGTTGCCGATGATCGCGGTGGTCGCCTCGACGCCAACGTCGGCGGTGAGCAGGCGGGTTTCCAGATCGTCGAGCAGGTCATCGTCGATGGCCTTCTTGCCGAGGAACAGGCTGGCCATGCCTTCACCGAGGCTGGCGCTGGTTTTGGACAGGCCTTGCTTGAGGCGGGCGAAAAAGCTCGGCTTTTCCTGAGTGACTGGCGCCGCGACGAGAGCTGGCGCAGCCACGACGGGTGCGGTCTCGACAGCAGGCTCGGACACGACCAGCGGCGGTTCAATAACGACAGGGGCGGCTGGGGGTTCAGCAGCCTGCGCTTCAGGCTGTGGTGCTGGAGCGGACGCGACCTCAGCCACTTCAGGCTCGGCTACAGCCGCGGGCTCAAGCGTCGTCGACTCGACAGGCTCCTGGGTAACAGTTTGCTCGATGGGCGCGGATTGAGTCGACTTGGCAGCAGTTTCTGCGGGTTTCTTGCGCCACCAACTGAACAGGGATTTCTTCTCTTCACTCATAGGCTGAGCCTGAGTATCGGCCTCAGCCGGTGGATTCTTGTCGTCTTTGGAACCAAACATGGGTCTTCTCAAAGGGGCGAGCAGTCATCGCAGGCAGTCGGTGCCGCGTGCCGCATCCAGAAAAATTCGCTTGCCAGGTATGTCCCGGGGCAACCGCCCGCACGGGCACATCAAAGGGCTTGCGCTGTACGAAACAGCCCGAGACTTTACCACTTTAGAGCGCTACCGCGCAGCGTTGCAGCCTGCCAGTTTCCTGCCGCTGATCAGGCGCCTGCGGTAATCACCATCGCCAGCGCGAGACCCGACAGTAGCGCGCCCAAAAACCTATGCAAAAGCTGTACAGTCTGACACGCCATTGTCGAACATCTTCCTCAGCTCATCCTTTGCGGGGTCGCCAGCATGCTTGTCCGCCTTACCTATGCCAGCCGCGCCAGCCATGGCATGTCTTCACAACTGATCCGCGATATTCTCGAAAGCTCGCAACGCAACAACCCGATACGCGGCCTCACTGGCATCCTGTGCTGTAACGCCGACACCTTTGTTCAAGCACTGGAAGGACCACGAACGGCCATCAACGTGTTGTACAACCGTTTGGCAGAGGATAACCGCCACAAGGACCTGACGATTTTCGACTACGAAGAGATCCACGTTCGCCGCTACGCCAGCTGGAGCATGGGCTGGGCCGGCGCCAAGCAGGTCAACCGAGAACTTTTTCTGAAATACTCCTGCAGCGACCGCCTGGACCCTTTCGGCATGAGCGCCGAACAGGTCAATGGCTTGCTACTGGAACTGTCGGCAAGCGTGAGCACCATCAGCGCGCCGATTATCGACTGAATCCAATTCGCTGCGACGCAGAACCTAATCGCTTGTTCCGATATCCCAAGGGCGGTGCTTCGTAGTATGGATGGAGTATCCTGACACCCTCTTGTCAACGGCGGTTAGACCGCCTCGGCCATCCAAACAGGACGACACCCGATGATTGTCACTGCACGCCGCACCCTCGGCCTGATTCTGGGAGTGTTTTGTTGCCTGCCGCTGGCGGCGTTCGCTGCTGCGCCGCAGCCCACTCATGAATTTACACTCGACAATGGCCTCAAGGTCATCGTTCGCGAGGATCACCGCGCCCCCGTGGTGGTCAGCCAGCTTTGGTACAAGGTCGGCTCCAGCTACGAGACGCCCGGTTCCACCGGCCTCTCTCACGCACTGGAACACATGATGTTCAAGGGCAGCGGCAAGCTCGGCCCCGGCGAAGCCTCGCGCATCCTGCGGGAGCTGGGCGCCGAGGAAAACGCCTTTACCAGCGACGACTACACCGCCTATTACCAGGTGCTGGCCAGCGACCGTCTGGGCGTGGCGCTGGAGCTGGAAGCCGACCGCCTGGCCAGCCTGAAGCTGCCAGCCGACGAGTTCGCCAAGGAAATCGAAGTCATCAAGGAAGAACGCCGCCTGCGCACCGACGACCGCCCGTCTTCGCTGGCCTACGAGCGCTTCAAGGCCATGGCTTACCCGGCCAGCGGTTACAGCATCCCCACCATCGGCTGGATGGCCGACCTCGAGCGCATGCATATCGATGACCTGCGTGCCTGGCACCAGAAGTGGTACGCACCGAACAACGCCACCCTGGTGGTGGTCGGTGACGTCAGCGTGGATGAGGTCAAGACCCAGGTGCAGCGCTACTTCGGCGACATTCCGCGCGGTGACGTGCCGACCGCCAAACTGCCGCTGGAGCTGGCCGCGCCGGGCGAACGCCGCACCACGCTGCACCTCAAGACGCAGTTGCCGAGCCTGCTCATGGGCTTCAACGTACCGGGTCTGGCCACCGCCGAAACGCCGCGCCAGGTCTATGCCCTGCGCCTGGCCGCCGCCCTGCTCGACGGCGGCTACAGCGCACGCCTGTCCACCCGCCTGGAACGCGGCGAAGAACTCGTCTCGGGCGCCAGCGCCTGGTACAACGCCTTCACCCGTGGCGACAGCCTGTTCATCGTCTCGGCCACGCCCAACGTACAGAAGGGCAAGACCCTGGAGCAGGCCGAGGCCGGCCTGTGGCGCGAACTGGAAGAACTGAAGAAAGCCCCGCCGTCCGCCGCCGAACTGGCCCGCGTACGTGCCCAGGTGATCGCCGGCCTGGTATTCGAGCGCGATTCGATCACCAGCCAGGCCACCAGCATCGGCCAACTGGAAACCGTCGGCCTGTCCTGGCAACTGATCGACCAGGAGCTGGCCGAGCTGGAGGCCGTCACCCCGGCCGACATCCAGCAGGCCGCACGCACCTTCTTCGTCCGCGAGCGCCTGAGCGTCGCCAACGTACTGCCCGAAGAGTCCCGCAATAAGGAGTCCCGCCCATGAAGACTGAGCACCGCCGCCTGGGCCTGCTCGGCCTGATCCTGTCCAGCGCCCTGGCACTGGGCGCCTGCGCCAACCTGTCCGACAGCACCGTGACTGGCGATGCCGCCAAGCTGCAGTCGCTGGCCGCACTCGACGGCAAGGCGCCAACCCGCCGCACCCTGGATATCCAGACCTGGCAGACCGCGCAAGGCGCCAAGGTGCTGTTCGTCGAAGCACATGAGCTACCGATGTTCGACCTGCGCCTGACCTTCGCCGCCGGCAGCAGTCAGGACGGCGGCGTGCCAGGCCTGGCCACCCTGACCAACGCCATGCTCAACGAAGGCGTACCGGGCAAGGACGTCGGCGCCATCGCCGCCGGCTTCGAGGGGCTCGGTGCCGAGTTCGGCAACGGCGCCTACCGCGACATGGCGGTGGCCAGCCTGCGCAGCCTGAGCGCGCAGGAGCAGCGCGAACCGGCACTAGCCCTGTTCGCTGAGGTGCTGGGCAAGCCCACCTTCCCCGCCGACTCGCTGGCACGGATCAAGAACCAGTTGCTGGCCGGCTTCGAGCTCCAGAAGCAGAACCCGGGCAAACTGGCCAGCCTCGAATTGTTCGAGCGCCTGTACGGTCAGCACCCCTACGCTCACCCGAGCGAAGGCACGGCGCAATCGATCCCGGCCATCACCCGCCAGCAGCTGCAGGCTTTCCATGCCCGTGCCTATGCCGCCGGCAATGCGGTGATCGCGCTGGTTGGCGATCTGTCGCGCGCCGAGGCCGAGGCCATCGCCGACCAGGTATCCGCCGCCCTGCCGCCAGGCCCGGCGCTGGCCAAGATCGCCCAGCCGCAGACGCCCAAGCCCGGCGCCAGCCATATCGAGTACCCGTCCAACCAGACCCACCTGATGATCGCCCAGCTCGGCATCGATAGGCGCGACCCGGACTATACCGCGCTGTACCTGGGCAACCAGATTTTCGGCGGCGGCGGTTTCGGCACTCGCCTGATGAGCGAAGTGCGCGAGAAGCGTGGCCTGACCTACGGCGTCTACTCCGGTTTCAGCGCCATGCAGGCACGCGGCCCGTTCATGATCAACCTGCAGACCCGAGCGGACTTGAGCGAAGGCACCCTGGCGCTGGTCAAGCAACTGCTCGCCGACTACCTGCGTGACGGCCCTACCCAGCAGGAACTGGACAACGCCAAGCGTGAGCTGGCCGGCAGCTTCCCGCTGTCCACCGCGAGCAACGCTGCCATCGTCGGCCAACTGGCCTCGATGGGTTTCTACGACCTGCCACTGAGCTATCTGGACGACTTCATGCGTGACGTGCAGAACCTCACGACCGATCAAGTGAAAGCGGCAATGGCCAAACACCTCGACCCCGAGGCGCTGGTGGTGGTCACTGCCGGCCCGACGGTGCCGCAAAAAGAGCTCCCGCCGCCCACCGAGCGCCCGGCCGAACTGCCCAGCGCGGTGCCGCACTGATGCGTGGTCGCACACAGCCAAAACCGGCCGCCAAGGCTCACGGCGGCCAGGGTCAGTTGCGCATCATCGGCGGGCAGTGGCGTTCGCGGCGCTTTGCTTTCCCCGACGGGCCAGGCCTGCGCCCGACCCCGGATCGGGTGCGTGAGACGCTGTTCAACTGGCTGGCGCCCTATGTCGAGGGCGCTTATGTGCTCGACCCCTTCGCCGGCAGCGGCGCACTGCTGCTCGAAGCGCTGTCGCGTGGTGCTGCCAGCGGTCTGGCCTGCGACCTCAACCCGGCCTCGGTGAGCGCCTTGCGCGGCCACCTGGCGACGCTGCAATGCAGCACGGGCGAGATTCATCTGGGCGATGCCCTGCAACTGTTGGCGCGTCCGGCGCCGCGCCGCTTCGATATCGTTCTGCTCGACCCGCCGTTCCACAAGAACCTGCTGCAGGACGCCTGCAACCTGCTGGAAGCGCAGGGCTGGCTGAGCGACGACGCCTGGGTCTATACCGAAAGCGAAACCGCGCCCTCGACGCTGGGTCTGCCCGGCAACTGGCGCCTGCACCGCGAAAAACACACCGGTCAGGTGCATTATGCGCTTTGGCAGAGGAGTGCGTAGGGCGGACTCAGGAGCGCCAGCGAACAGTCCGCCTGGATCATGCCAGAGCTTGCCACCTCCCTGCCCTGGCACCGGCGTCACGATAGATTCCGCGACGGCGTACTGTTTCGCGACGACTGCATGGATGCAGGAGGTAAAACGACGCAGGAAGCCAAAGCCGAGTACGCCCTACACCAGAATAACGACCGGCCACCCGATGAACACTGACTTTCGCCCCGCCTGGTGGCTCCCCGGCCCGCATCTGCAGACGCTGTGGAACCCCTTCTGTCGCAAGCCGCCGCAACTGGAACGGCAGCGCGAGCGGCTGTGGCTGGACGATGGCGATTTTCTCGACCTCGACTGGTACGGCCCGCATGACACCCATGCGCCGCTGGTGCTGGTGCTGCACGGCCTGACCGGCAGTTCCAACTCGCTCTACGTGCTGGGGCTGCAACAGGCGCTGGCCGCGCGCGGCTGGGCCAGCGTGGCGCTGAACTGGCGCGGCTGCTCCGGCGAGCCCAACCTGTTGCCGCGTGGCTATCACTCCGGCGCCAGCGAGGATCTGGCATCGGCCGTGGCCCACCTGCGCGCGCAACGGCCGATGGCGCCGCTGTACGCGGTGGGCTACTCGCTGGGCGGCAACGTGCTGCTCAAGTACCTGGGCGAGTCGGGCGAGGCCTCGGGCTTGCAGGCTGCGGTGGCGGTATCGGTGCCGTTTCGCCTGGACCACTGCGCCGAGCGCATCGACCGCGGTTTCTCCAAGGTCTACCAGGCGCATTTCATGCGCGCGCTGGTCGCCTATGTGCGCGACAAGCAGCAGCGCTTCACTGACGAAGGCCATCATGAGCGCCTGGCAGCGCTGCAGCAGCTGGGTCCGCTGGAGGGCATGCGCACCTTCTGGGATTTCGATGCACGCTTCACCGCGCCGCTGCACGGCTATGCCGACGCCGAGGACTACTACCGGCGCGCCTCCAGCCGTTACTACCTCGGGCAGATCCGCACGCGCACGCTGATCATCCAGTCCAGCGACGACCCCTTCGTCTTCCCGCACAGCGTGCCGCAGGCCCACGAGCTGTCTTCCAGCACCCTGCTGGAACTGCACGGACGCGGCGGCCATGTCGGCTTTATCGGCGGCTCACCGCGGCGACCGGAGTTCTACCTGGAGCGGCGCATTCCTGCCTGGCTCGCCGGCGGGCGTTAGTCGGCCCAGGCCTCGAGCCAGGGCCAGCGATGCGGGAAATGCGCGGTCAGCGCCAGGTGATGGATACGCCAGTACGCGGGAAGCGGCGCGTCCAGTCGGGCCACCACCTTCAGGCTGCGGGTTGGCGGACTGAAGGCCGGACGCAGTTCCTGCGGCACCGGCACGGCGTCGTCGACGGCCCGCTCCACCCGCGCCCCCAGCCAGCTTCCGTCAGGCAGGGGCAGGCGCAGCGCCTGCCCCTGCAACGCATAGCGAGTGTGCCGCGCGTTCAGGTAGATCAGCACCTGCGGCTCATCCTCAGCGTTCAGGCTCAGCAGTGGCGTACCGGGACCGACGTTCTCGCCTTCGGCCACCAGCAGCTCGCTGACCACGCCGGCGGCCGGTGCCGCCAGGGCCAGACCCTCCAGGCGCGCCTGCAGCCAGGCGCGCTCGATCAGGCGCTGCTGCTGGGCAGCATCCGGCGCCACCACGACCGCCTGCTGGCGCTCGAACTGCAGCAGGTCGCGTTGGCGACGGTCACGCTCGTCACGCGCCACCTGCACCTCGCCACGGGTGGCGGCGCCGGCGGCCTGCAGGGCGGAGAGCTGGGCCAGGCGCTGCTCGGCGCTGGCCAGCAGGCGCAGCAGGGTGTCACGCTCGCGACCGCTCAGCGCAGCGCTGTCCGGTGTGGCGACCGGCGCCTCCGGTTCGGCCAGCAAGGCCAGGCGCGCGCGCCACTCCGGGTTGTCCAGCCGCACCAGCACCTGGCCCGCCTCCACCCGCTCGCCCGGACGCACCAGGATCTGCTGCACCTGGGCCGGCTCACGGGCGCGCAGCTCAGTGTTCGCCAGCACCAGCTGGGCTGGCGCCTCCACCAGCAACGCGCCGAGCAACCAGCTGCCCAGCAACCACAGCAGGGGGCTGAGCACCGCCAGCAGGATCAGGTACCAGCGCAGCTTGAAGGCCAGGCGCTTGCCTGGCGCATAGAGCACCTGCAGCCCCTGGTCCTGGGTGGGTTGTTGTTCCTTCGAACTGCTGAAACGGATCTTCATGAAAGACTCAGTGGGGGTAATAGGACCAATCCTGCCAGTCGATACCGGTGACACCCACCGGTTGCAGGCGCGTGCGCCAGCGTTCGACTTGCTGCTGCAGCTGGCGGCTCGGCACGCCGGCCCAGCTTTCCGTCGCCGGCAGCTGCGGCTCGACGCTCTGTGCCAGACGGAAGTTCAGCGCCGGCCAGCGCTGGGCGATCTGCTCGGCCAGCTCGGCGCTGCGCTCAGCATTGCGCGTGTAGATCATCAGGCTGACCTGCTGTACGCCGCGCTGCGGCAGGGCGCAGGGCACGCAAGTCTGCCCCGGCTGCGGCTCAGCGAACCAGCGGTGGTGGCTGGACAGCTCCAGCGGCCAGGGGTTGAGACTGGCCACTGCGGCCAGGGTATCGAGCCAGTCCTGCAGGCGGCTGTCCGGCACCGGCCAGCCCAGCTGCTCGACTTCCAGATCCAGGTGCAGGGCATCGAACGGCAGGCCCTGTAGCTGACCGAGCAGATTCAACAGCCCCTGGCGACCGGCCGGTTCCAGCCAGGCCGGGTCGCCCAGCAGCAGCCCCACCTCTAGCCCCTGGCCGTGGGCCTCGTCGAGGCTGTCCTGCAGGCGCTGGCGCAAGGTCGGGATATCCGCCACCTGGGCACCGGACAGGCCAAGGTAGATCCGCTGCATGCCGGCGCGGCGCAGGTCGCGCAGCTCGCCGCGACGACTGGAGGCCTGCAGCAGGCGCCGGCTGTCCCAGACATACACCCCCTGGCGCCACTCGCCGGCACTGGTACTGGTGGCCGTCAGGCTCCAGTGTTCCTGACCCTCGCCGAGCAGCGCGACCAGACCGGCATCGTCCTCGACAAACAGGCGCAGCGCCGCCTCGCGCAGCCAGGCCGCATGCCAGGCAGCGATCAGCCGCAGGCCTGCACCGTAGCGGCCCAGCTCGGCAGCCAGCTCGCTCTGTAGCCCATTCTCCAGTTCGGCATCGCGGCGCAGGCCCTGTTCGTGGCGCACCTGCTCGGCGACAGCCAGCTCCTCACGCGCCGCACTCAGCTCGTCGATGGCCGCACGCTGGGCGCGCAGGGCCTGCCCCAGGCCGAGCAGCAGTTGCTCGCGCTCGACCTCCAGGCGCTGCAGCGCAGCCTGGTGTCGGGCTTCACCTTCGCGGTCACGGGCGTTGCCGTAGTTGAGCAGGTCGAATGGTGCACTCAGGCTGATACTGGCCACCAGGCCATCGCCCGGCTTGTCCGCACCGCTGCGGTCTTCATAGCTCTGCGCCAGGCTGAAGCTGGAATCCACCCCGGCATACCAGGGCGACTGGCGATTGCGTTCGGCATGGCGCAGCTCATCCTGGCGCTCGCGCAGGCGCGGATGAGCCTCCAGCGCCTGCTTCCAGGCTGCCAGCGGACGCACCTGCGGCGACAGTGGCTCAGCCACAGCCTGCTGCTGCGCGGCGATGGACTGCCCGGCCAGGCCGGAGAGTGTCGCGCGCGTCCCGTCGAGCAGCTCCGGCGTGCGCTGGCAGCGGCGCTCCAGGCTCTGCCACTGGGCCTGCTGCAGGCGCGCCTCGGAAGCCAGCAGCCAGCCTTCGTGCTGGCGCCGCTGTAGCCGTGCACGGGCCTCGCTGGCGGCGGGCAGCAAGGCCGCACACCAGCGCTGCTCCTGCTCGGCGCGCCACCAGTCGGCGTAGGCGCTGCGCAGGGCCAGGCGCTGCTCGGCACGGCGCAGCAGATCGCGGGCGTGCTGGCGCTGCTGTTCCAGCTCCACCGCCTCAACCGCCTGCACCTGGCGCCGCAGGCTGCCGAGCAGAGGATGGCGCAGCCCCAGGGCCATGTCGCGGCCGTAGTAATCATCGCGCACCTCTTCGGTGACCAGCTCGCGATAGTGGCCGGTACCGGCCGAGGCGAACCACTGCCAGCCAGCTTCGGCTTCGCGCTGGCTGCGCTGCGCCGCCAGCACGTCCTGCTCGGCCTGCCCAACGCGCGCCACGGCGCTGCCGTCGAGATCGTCCAGCAGGATGGCCAGCGGCAGCGGCTCGGCATGCAACGGCAGAACGGCCAGCAACAGACCGATCAGGGAAAGTGAACGCACCATCTCAGAACCTCTTGGCCTTCTTCAGCACCCACCAGGGTGCCATGCTGGACTCCTCGTGACCGCGGCGCAGCGCCTCGTTGAGCATCGCCACGGCGCTCCAGCAGCGCATCACCAGCATGAACAGAGGGAACAGAAACACGATAGGCAACAATCGCAGGTCCTGGCGCGGCCGCTCGGAGACCATGGCCAGCATGGCCAGGTACATCAGCAGCGTCATCAGCAGGTAGACCAGGTACACCAGCAGGCCCAACACCAGGAAGCTCACCCAGGGGATGGTGAGCGCGCCGACCACCAGATAGCCGAAGATGATGAACGGCAGCACCAGCTGAAAGAAGAAGCCGCTGATCAGGATCATGAGGAAATTCGGCCAGCCGAGCAGACGCGGGTTGAAGCTGTGGCGGTGCTTGCGGATGTAGAGGAAATACAGGTCACCGTCCCAGCGCAGGCGCTGCATGAGGAACTGCCGAAAGGTGGTCGGCGCGTCGGTATGGCCGATGGCACAGGGCTCGAAGGGAATACGCAGGGGCTGGCGGCCGAAGTAGTTTTTGATCCGCAGGGTGATGTCGAGGTCCTCGGCGGTGTGTGTGTCCCAGCCGCCGATCTTGTCGAGGAAACTGCGGCGGAACGCACCGAAGGCCCCGGAAACGTTGTTCACCAGGTTCCACTCGCTGAGGCCGATCTTCGCCATGTGGATCGACAGCAGGTATTCCAGCGCCTGCATGGCGGTGGTCAGCGAGGCCTTCCAGTTGCGCACCCGCAGGCTGCCGGCCACGGCCGGCACGTTGGGGTCGGCGAAGTGGCGGACGATGTTGACTACCATGTCGTTGTCGAAGGAGGTGTCGCCGTCCAGGGACATGACGATCTCGCCGGTGCAGTGGGCCAGGCCGGCATTGAGCGAGGACACCCGGCCGCCGCGCTGCCACTTGGCGATCGGCCGCAGCAGCCGGCGCGGGTAGAGCACGCGGTCGAGGCGAAAATCGCGCACCGCCTGCATGGTTGTCTTGTTCACCGCGGCGCCGTCGACCACCGGGATCATCTCGATGTCGCCCAGGTAGGTCTGCTCGCACAGGCTGCGCAGGGTGGTCTGCACGTCCAGCCCTTCGCTGTAGCAGGTAATGATGCAGGACACCCGCGGCCGGTAAGCGTTGTCGGGCGGCAGCTCGTAGGGCTTGCGCAGGAACCAGCGCAGCACGCCGAGCAGCACCAGCAGGTTGAGCGGCACCTCCAGCAGCAACAGCGCCGGGAACACGGTGACGAAGAGGCTGGCCAGGCCGCCATTGCGGCGCGCTTCCTCGACAATCCCCAGTGCTTGCTCGATTACCGCTTCCACAGCGTCTCCCGCGTCAGGCCAGCAGGCCGCCCAGGCGGGCGAGGAGCAGTGCGGCGTCTTCCTGGTCGACCAGTTCCTCGGGGGCGACGAAGCCGACCTGGCGCATCTCGATATGGGTGTCGGCATCGTTGGCCAGGCGTTCGGCGCCCTTGGCCAGGCGTTTCTTCACCACCTCGAGGCCGGCCGCGTCGGTGTGCGGCATCAGCAGCCACAGCACTTCCTCACTCAGCCGGCAGCAGCGGTCGGTCTCGCGCACGGCCTCCTGCAGGCGCTCAACCAGGCCGTCGATCAGCGCATGACCGCGCATTTCGCCGAGTCGCTCAAGGGCCTCCAGGAGGTTGACGAAGCGCACGCCAAGCAGGGCGAAGGGTGGCCTCTTGTGCCGACGCACCAACTGCAGCTGCCACTCCAGCAGCTCATGGAAGCTGCGCCGCGACATTAGGTTGAGGCGACCGAACTGGTCATTGTCCGCCGGGCTGGTATTGAAGCCCTGGCGACAGCGCAGGCGTCCGGCCTCGGCCAAACGGAAGTGACGCACCTCGCGCACACGCAACTTGTCCGGAGCGTGACGCTCGCCACAGTCCAGGCAGCGCGCTTCCACGGCGGCATCGACGAAGAACGCCTGGCAACTGCGGCAACGGTAGTTTTCCAGCGGCCGGTCGTAGTCGCTGCCGATATGGCGCAGGCGGCTCAGACAGTTGGGACAGAGCAGCAGGCCGTCCTTGAGGAAATGCTCCTGGGCGCCGACGTGGCCGCAGGTGAAGCAGTGCAGCGAAGGCTGACGGGAGATGTCCAGGGCCTGACACTCGGGGCAGACGTCGACATAGTTGAGCCGGCCGGAGCCGCAGTCGGTGCACAGGCGCAGGCGGTCGAGCAGCACGCCTTCTTCCAGCCAGCCCTGCTGCGTCATCAACTGCAGCCAGGAGAAGTCGCTGATCGTCTCCCCGTCGCTAAGGGCCTCCAGCAGCGGGTAGCGGTAGTGCTGGGCCACGCCGGCATCGCGCACCGCATGCACGTCACCGCGCGAGCGCAGCCACAGCCAGGCCAGCACGCGCGCCTCGAAGCGCTCCGGCGCGGCGCCACGGTTGAACAGGTTGAAGCGCTCCTGCCACAGGCGCCAAAGGGGCGTAATGGCGCCGAGATCAGCGGGCGGGCGACCGTCGCCAAGGGCCTCGCACCAGGCATCCTGGTCCTGGCAGCAGTAGATCAGGGCGAAGCGGTACTGCTGGTCGAGACGCAGGCTGCGCAGCAGCTGGCCGGCAGAGACACCGGGCAGGTCGATCAGCAGCACATCGTAGACGGGCGCGGCCAGCAGGCCATTCAGGTCGGCGAAACGGTCCGGCTCCAACCCATGAAAACGGGAAAAGGCAGCGCCCAGGACTGCGACTCGGGGCGTATTGGTCGGCATCGGTGCAACTCGGAAATCGACACTAGGCAGCAGAATGCCACCATTTAGTTAGGCAAATTTAACATACTGTCGAATTAATGACGCCACTTTCAGACGAAGCGTTCAAGTCTTGACAGAGTCGACACAAAGTTGATGCACCTCTGCGTCACTTCACCACCGCGCTCATCGGCACATGTAGGCGTTGCAGCAGCGCCTGCACCGCCGGGCGCGCCGAGTCGGTAACGTAGCCGCCCTCCAGCGCCAGGATCTGGTACACGCCGCGGCGCATCAGCTCCTCGCTGAGGTCGCCGGGGTTGCTGCGCACGGTGCACAGGAAGCGCACCCAAGAGGTCAGAATGATCCAGCTGTTGAGTACCAGCGCCTCGATCTGCTGGTCGTTCATCGCCAGGATGTCGGCGGCGGCAAAGCCGCGGTAGATCTCGGCGGCGGCCTGCATGCAGCGCGCGGCAAACGCGCGATAGCGCTCGGCCAGCTGCACGTCGGTTTCCAGCAGGTGCTCCAGGTCGCGATGGAGGAAACGGTAGTGCCACATCGCCGCCAGCAGGGCTTCTAGGTAGAAAGTCTTGTCCGCCACCGTCAGCGCGCGCCCCTCGGGGCGGCGCAGGAAGGCGTCGACGCGGCTTTCGTACTGGGCGAACAGCTCGGCGATGATCGCCTGCTTGTTGCGGAAGTGGTAATACAGATTGCCCGGCGACATCCCCAGGTGGGCGGCGATGTGATTGGTGGTGACGCTGCGTTCGCCCTGGGCATTGAACAGCTCCAGGCTGGCTTCGACGATGCGGTCGCGGGTCTTGTTCTTCGGGGCCATGGTTCGGCTCGGCGCACGGAAAGGGCTAAAAGTACAGGGAAGCGCCCGATCTGACGACCGGCGCAGGCCTCGATTGACAGTTTAGAGCAATTACTCTAAAAGTCATTCCACTCCATTCCGCCGCTCCCCGAGAGGACGCCACCATGGTCGCCGACGTTGCCTATCTCCAACAAAACCAACAACAGATAGAGGCCCTGGAGCCGCTGCTGGCCGCCCAGCGCGCCGCCTACCGCGCCAACCCGATGCCCTCCGCCGAGCAGCGCCGCGCCTGGCTCAAGGCACTACGCGGGCTGATCCTGGAAAACCGCCAGGCGCTGATCGACGCCGTTTCCCGCGATTTCAGCAACCGCTCGGCCGACGAAACCCTGCTGGCCGAACTGATGCCCAGCCTGCATGGCATCCATTACGCGAGCAAACGCATCAAGAAATGGATGAAACCCTCGCGGCGCAGCGTCGGCCTGCAATTCATGCCGGCGTCGGCCAAGGTCATCTACCAGCCGCTGGGCGTGGTCGGCATCATCGTGCCGTGGAACTACCCGCTGTTCCTCGCCATCGGCCCGCTGACCGGCGCACTGGCCGCCGGCAACCGGGTGATGATCAAGATGAGCGAGTCCACCCCGGCCACCTCGCAACTGGTCAAGGATCTGCTGGCGCGCATCTTTCCCGAGGATCTGGTCAGCGTCGCCCTGGGTGAAGCGGAAGTCGGCATGGCCTTCTCCAAGCTGCCGTTCGACCACCTGCTGTTCACTGGCGCCACCAGCATCGGCAAGCATGTGATGCGCGCCGCCGCCGAAAATCTCACGCCGGTGACCCTGGAGCTGGGCGGCAAGTCGCCGGCCATCGTTTCCGCCGACGTGCCGCTGGAGCACGCCGCAGAGCGCATCGCCTTCGGTAAGACCCTCAACGCCGGGCAGACCTGCGTGGCGCCGGACTATGTGCTGGTGCCGAGGGATCGGGTGGAGGGCTTCGTCGCCGCCTACCGCGACGTCGTGCAGCGCTTCTACCCGCAGCTCAAGGACAACCCCGACTACACCGCGATCATCAACGAGCGCCAGCTGGCGCGCCTCAACGGCTATCTGCAGGACGCCCAGGCCAAGGGCGCGCGTATCGTCCCTATCTACCCCGAGACCCAGGGCCGGCGCCTGCCGCAGAGCCTGGTGCTGGACGTCAGCGACGACATGAAGCTGATGCAGGACGAGATCTTCGGTCCGCTGCTGCCCGTGGTGCCCTACGACCGTATCGAAGACGCCTTCGCCTACGTCAACGCGCGGCCACGGCCGCTGGCGCTGTACTACTTCGGCTACGACAAGCGCGAGCAGCAGCGCGTGCTGCACGAGACCCATTCCGGCGGCGTGTGCCTGAACGACACCCTGCTGCACGTGGCCCAGGACGACATGCCGTTCGGCGGCATCGGCCCCTCCGGCATGGGCCATTACCACGGTCACGAAGGCTTCCTGACCTTCAGCAAGGCCAAGGGCGTGTTTATCAAGCAGCGCTTCAACGCCGCGCGGCTGATCTACCCGCCCTATGGCAAGGCGATCCAGAAGCTGGTCTACAAGTTGTTCGTACGCTGATCCACACGGGCAAGGCCCGTTTACATCTGGTGATAACAATAATGAACGACACCACACTCGAAGCGCCGCACCTATCGCGGCGCAACCTGCTCAAGGTCGGTCTGCTGGGCACCGCGCTGCTCGGCACCGCAGGGCTGACTGCCACCCTCAGCGGCTGCTCGGCCAGTACGCCGGCCAGCGGCTACCTGATCCTGCGCAGCAGCGATATGCCCTTTCTGCGCGCGCTGATCCCGGTGATGCTCGACGGCGCCGTGACCGCGCAGCAGATGCCGCAGGCCATCGACGGCACGCTGAAGAGCCTCGACACCAGCCTGGCACACCTGTCGCCGGAGATGCGGAGGCTCACCGTGCAGCTGTTCGACGTACTCACCCTGCCCATCACCCGCGGCCCGCTGACCGGGGTGTGGGGCAGGTGGGACAAGGCCAGTGGCGACGACGTGCGGCAGTTCCTCACCCGCTGGCAGAACAGCAGCCTGAGCCTGCTACGCATGGGCCACGCCTCGCTGTTGCAGCTGGTGATGATGGCCTGGTACAGCCGCCAGGAAGCCTGGGCGCATTGCGGCTATCCGGGGCCACCTACGGTCTAGTTGTAGGAGCCGGCTTGCCGGCGATTGCTGGATCGCCGGCAAGCCGGCTCCTACCAGGGCTGCGCTGTCCATAACAACAAGAGAATTCGAAATGCCCGTACCCGATTTATTCAAGCAAGGCCTGGCCCGCGGCTGGAAGACCCATGACGGTTCGCGTCTGGAAAACGACCTGACCCTGGAAGTCGATGTCGCCATCGTCGGCAGCGGCGCCGGTGGTGGCACCACCGCGGAAATCCTCAGCGCGGCGGGTTACAAGGTGCTGCTGATCGAGGAAGGCCCACTCAAGACCAGCGACGACTTCAAGATGCAGGAAGCCGACGCCTACCCGACCCTCTATCAGGAAGGCATCGGCCGCATGAGCAAGGACGGCGCGATCACCATCCTCCAGGGCCGCGCGGTCGGTGGCACCACCCTGATCAACTGGACCAGCAGCTTCCGCACGCCGCCACAGACCCTGGCGCATTGGGCCGAGGTCCACGGCGTGAAGGGCCATGACGTCGAGTCCATGGCGCCCTGGTTCGAGCAGATGGAACAGCGCCTGGGCGTGGCGCCCTGGGCGGTGCCACCGAATGCCAACAACGAGGTGCTGCGCAGCGGCTGCGACACGCTCGGCTATCACTGGGCGCCGATCCCGCGCAACGTGCGCGGCTGCTGGAACCTCGGTTATTGCGGCATGGGCTGCCCGACCAACGCCAAGCAGTCGATGCTGGTCACCACCATCCCCGCCACCCTCGACGCCGGCGGCGAGCTGCTCTACCTGGCACGCGCCGACAAGCTGCTGATCGAAGGCGACCAGGTGGTCGGCATCGACTGCCTGGGCATGGACGAACGCTGCGTAGCGCCCAACGGCAAGCGCATCCGGGTCAAGGCGCGGCATTACGTGCTGGCCGGCGGCGGCATCAACACGCCCGGTATCCTGCTGCGTTCCAATGTGCCCGACCCACACCAGCGCGTCGGCCGGCGCACCTACCTGCACCTGGCGAACTTCTCCGCGGCGCAGTTCGAGCAGGTCATCAACCCCTTTTACGGTGCGCCGCAGTCGGTCTACTCGGATCATTTTCAGTGGGACGACGGCACCGGTGGGCGCCTCTCCTACAAACTTGAAGTGCCGCCGCTGCAACCGGCGCTGACCGCCACTCTGCTCGGCGACTTTGGTCGCGAGAATGCCCTGCGCATGGCGCAACTGCCGCACACCAACGTGATGCTCGCCCTGCTGCGCGACGGTTTCCACGAAGACAGCGCCGAAGGGCGCGTCGAGCTGCGGGGCGATGGCAGCCCGGTGCTCGACTACCAGATGACCGACTACACCTGGGATGGCGTGCGCCGCGCCTACCTGACCATGGCGGAAATCCAGTTCGCCGCCGGTGCCAAGGCGGTGATGCCGACCCATGCCGATGCGCGTTACGTCGGCAGTTGGAAGGAGGCCCGGGACATGATCGAGAACCTCGACCTGGCGCTGTACCGCACCCGCCTGGGCAGTGCTCACGTGATGGGCGGCTGCGCCATGGGCGAGGATGCACAGCAGGCAGTGGTCGACAGCCTGGGCCGGCACCATCACCTGGCCAACCTGTCGATCCACGACGGTTCGCTATTTCCCACCAGCATCGGCGCCAACCCCCAACTGTCGATCTACGGCCTGACCGCCAAGCTTGCGACGCTGCTGGCCGAGCGGCTGAAAAGCCCGAGCTAGACGCTACTGCCCTGGCATGGGAGAACGCAACGCAGGCCGTGGCTTGGCCGCTGGCATGCGCTGCGCTACCATCCGACTCCTTTTCGACCCGCCAGGACGTCCCGATGAATCGAGTGTTATACCCCGGCACCTTCGACCCCATCACCAAGGGCCACGGTGATCTGGTCGAACGCGCCGCGCGCCTGTTCGATCACGTTATCATCGCCGTCGCCGCCAGCCCCAAGAAGAACCCTCTGTTTTCCCTGGAGCAACGCGTCGAGCTGGCCCGCGAGGTGACCAAGCACCTGCCCAACGTCGAAGTGATGGGTTTTTCGTCGCTGCTGGCGCACTTCGTCAAGGAGCAGAACGCCAATGTTTTCCTGCGCGGCCTGCGCGCGGTGTCGGACTTCGAATATGAATTCCAGCTGGCCAACATGAACCGTCAACTGGCGCCGGACGTGGAAAGCCTGTTCCTCACGCCATCGGAAAAGTATTCCTTCATCTCCTCGACCCTGGTGCGCGAGATCGCAGCCCTGGGCGGCGATATCACCAAGTTCGTGCACCCTGCCGTGGCCGACGCGCTGAACGAGCGTTTTCGCAAAAGCTAAGCAAGATCGACTTTTAGCAGGAGCCCCACCCCGGGGCGAAGCTTGTCTGGCGAAACTCAGATTCGCGGCGCGGCGCCGCTCCTACAGTGAGCGGTGCCTAACTGTCCAGCCTCATGGCACAAGCCGCACCAATCCGGCACAATTGCGCCATTGTTGTCTGCCAGTGTCGAAGCCTGCGCCTCGACAGGAGTTGCCCCATGTCCCTGATCATCACCGACGATTGCATCAACTGCGACGTCTGCGAACCCGAGTGCCCCAACGGCGCCATTTCCCAGGGTGAGGAGATCTACGTGATCGACCCCAACCTGTGCACCGAGTGCGTTGGCCACTACGATGAGCCGCAATGCCAGCAGGTGTGCCCGGTGGACTGCATCCCGCTCGACGAGAACAATGTCGAGAGCAAGGATGAGCTGATGCACAAATACCGCATCATCACCGGCAAGGCCTGATTCTCCCCGGGAGGCCGCCGGTCTCCCGTTTCCTCCGCGCCCATTGTGCCCCCTCGCCCGAGCGAGGCTGTTAAGCTTCCAGCCTCCTTCAGCCGCCTCAGGTAGATCGCATGTTGCGCAAACTCCTGCTATCAACCTTGCTGCTCGGCGCCAGCCTGCTGGCCCATGCCGCCCCGCAGCAACCCGCCATTGCCACCGCTCACCCCGCCGCCACAGCCGCTGCGCAGCAGATGCTCGACGCCGGCGGCAATGCCTTCGACGCCGCCGTCGCCGCCAGTGCTGCCCTGGCAGTGGTCGAACCCTACGGCTCAGGCCTTGGCGGCGGCGGCTTCTTCCTGCTGCGTACTGCCGGCGATACGCCAGGCTATGACTTCCTCGATGCGCGCGAACGCGCACCGCTGGAAGCCAAACCGAATCTGTATGTCCGCGATGGCAAGGTGCAGCGCGAGTTGTCGCTCAACGGCGCACTGGCTGCCGCCATTCCAGGGCTGCCAGCAGCATTGGTCGAGCTGGCGGAGAAGCACGGCCGTCTGCCGCTGAAAACCAGCCTGGCACCGGCAATCCACCTGGCCAACGAGGGCTTCGCGGTGGACCGTGTCTACCGCGAGCGTGCGACCTGGCGCCTGGCAGCGCTGCGTGACGATGCCGAAAGCGCCAAGCTCTTTCTTGACCGGGGCGAAATCCCCGCCGAGGGCCATCTACTGCGTCAGACGGATCTGGCTGCCACCCTGCAGGCGTTGGCCGAACATGGCCGGGAGGGTTTCTATAACGGCCCGATAGCCGAGCGCCTGATCAAAGGCGTGCGCCATGCCGGCGGTATCTGGACCGAGGATGACCTGCATGAGTACCGTATTGCCCGCCGTGCGCCGCTACATTTCTCCCTGGAAGATGGCCGCGAGCTGATCAGCGCACCGCCGCCCTCGGCGGGCGGTATAGCCCTGGCGCAGAGCCTGGCGATTCTCGAACAACTGCCCTGGCGCGACGCCGAGCCCGTACAGCGCGTGCACTATGTGGTCGAAGCCCTGCGCCGCGCCTACCGTGACCGGGGCCTGCTCGGCGACCCGGACTTCGTCAAGAATCCGGTCGAGCAACTGCTTTCGCCTGGGCATCTGGCTGTACTGGCCGGCAGCATCGACCCCGAGCGCGCCACACCCAGCGCCAGCCTGCCGCCGGCCGGCACCTGGCACGAGGGCGACCACACCACCCACTTTGCCGTGCTCGATGCCGAAGGCAATGCTGTCGCTGCAACGCTGTCGATCAACCTGCCCTTTGGCGCCGCCTTCACCGTACCCGGCACCGGTGTACTGCTCAACGACGAGATGGACGACTTCGCCGCCGACGTGCAGGGCGCCAACGCCTACGGCCTGACCGGCAGCCAGGCCAATGCGATTGCCGGAGGCAAGCGGCCGCTGTCGTCGATGAGCCCCAGCTTTATCGAGAGCAGCGACGAGTTCGCTGCCTTCGGCACGCCGGGCGGCAGCCGTATCCCCAGCATGGTGCTGCTGTCGATGCTCGAGTACCTGGACGATCAGCCCATCGAGCGCTGGCCAGCCGTGGCACGCTATCACCACCAGTTCCTGCCCGACGTGATCGAGCACGAGCCGGACACCTTCAGCGATGAGCAGATCGCCGAGCTGCAACGGCGTGGCCATGAACTCAAGCGCCTGGATCGGCATTACGGTAATCAGCAGGTGCTGTTCTGGGACAAGGTCAGCGGCGAAGTGAAGGCCGCGAGCGATCCTCGCGGGATTGGCACAGCGACGCCTTGAAGCGCAGCGCCCGAATGTGACCGTGGCCCGGATGCAATCCGGGGAAACTGCACAACCGCTCCCGGATTTCATCCGGCTACGGGCTACGCCTTGTGTCAGGAGAGCCTGATCAGGCTCTCCTGCTCCTCACCGAACTTGCGCAATTCGCGGAACAGCGCCTGCTCGTTGCTCAGCATCAGCACGTTGCGCAGGCTCTGGAAAATACGGCTGACATAACCCAGGTCGTTCATCAGCGAGCTGGTCTGCAGGCCATCCAGACGGCCGTCGCGTACCTCGGCGAACAGGCGCTGACGAAACCTCGCATCGAAGCTCGCCGCCTGCTCATCCAACCAACGCAGGCGTGACTGCCACATTTCGTCAGGCATGTCCGAGCGTGCCAACTCACGCACCTCGTGCAGGGTGGTGAGCAAATGGCGACGCAGCTCCACATAGGCATCACGCACCGCCGAGGGTGGTGCGTCCAGATAATGGCCAAGATTCTTCTGCAGGTGCTTGGCGTCCTTGACCGCATCCACCAGTTGCAGCGCCGCCAACTGGCAACTGACCCAGAACTGCTGATGCGCTTCGTCCATGGGCAGTTCCATGCGCCCCATGAAGCTCAGCAGATCGCCATACACACCCTTGATATGGAATTGATACAAGTGCTCCGCATCGAAGCCGCCCTGCGTGGGCTTGGCCTGCAGCAGTTGCTCATCCGCCCGTGCACGCGCCAACTGATCAACCGGCAGATAGAGTGCATGGCAGATCACCTCGAGGCTCAAGCGGCCAAGGTGCCCCAGCTCCTGCACCACCGCGCAGGAGGCGGCATCCACCGAATCCAACGCCCGTTCGTTGAGGTAGCGCGCTCGCGTTCGCTCGGGCTCGGCGACTTTCTCGCTCGCCAGTTCGGTGATCAGTACCTGTGGCTCGCTACGTTCCGGCAGCCAGCGGATCAACAACTGCGCCAGACGCCCCTGCAGCGGCCAGAACAGCGCAACGCCCATGGCATTGAACAGGGTGTGGAACATCGCCAGTTGGATCAGGCTGTTTTCGCCAAGCCCCAGCGGTTCGGCCAGCGCGTGCACCAGCCAGGTCAGCGGCTCGAGCAGGATGAATGCCAGCACGCCAGTGACCACGTTGAACAGCACATGGGCCAGGGCAAGGCGCTGCCCGCTGCGGTTGCCGCCCAGCGAGCCGACGAAGCCGGTGGTCACACTGCTGCCGATATTGGAGCCAATGGCAATGGCCAGACTCTGGCTCAACTCCAGCTGACCGCCAGCCAACGCTGCGAGAGTCAGCATCAGGGTCGCATGGCTGGATTGCAGCACCACGGTGATGGCCATGCCTATTGCGGTGAACAGCAGCGCGCCGCGTAGCCCGCCTTCCTGGTATGCACTCATGTCCAGACCATCGCCAAAGCTGGCGAAGCCTTCCTTGATCTGATCGATCCCCAGGAAGATGAAGGCAACGCCTAACACGATACGCCCGGCCGCCTTGCTCTTCGCCCCGAAGAAACCGGCCAGCACACCGAACACCAGCAATGGCAAGGCCAGCGGACTGAGGCTGAGGTTCTGTCCCGCCAGCGCCAGCAACCAGATACCGCTGGTGGCGCCGAGGTTGGCACCGAACAGAATGGCGATACCGCCGGCCAGCTGGATCAGGCCGGTACTGATAAAGGCGATGGTCAGCAGCGACACCAGGGTGCTGGACTGCAGCAACAGGGTGCCGCCGACGCCGAACAACAGGCTCTTGAAGGGCGTGGACGTACTGCGCCCGAGTATCTGCTCCAGCTTGCTGCCTGCCAGCTGACGCAGGCCGTCTTCCAGGCACTGCATGCCAAACAGGAAGATCGCCAGCCCGGCGCAGAGTTGCAGCCAGCCCTGGCTGAACCAGAACGAGGCGATCAGCCCCATTACCACCAGCAGCAATATCACCCAGCGCAGGTACTTCATCACTACCGCTTCTTCCTTTTCTCGGCGTTAAAACGTAAACGGCCCCTCGCCTCGATGAGGAGGAGAGAGGAGGAGAGAGGCCGCGACAAGCAGTGCAGCGAATCAGTCTTGCTTGTAGCCGCTGCTGGTGCAGCCCAGGCAGCGTACGAAGGCTTCTTTGCCCGGCGCTACCACGAGGGATTGCGCTGCCTCGCCGACGTTACCGCCCAGCGCGGTGAACGGCAGGCTGACGATGAAGGCTGCAGCACCGATCGCAGTGGCGCCGATCAGCAGGGGGCGGGCGATGACCAGATCACCAATCATGGCATAGCCCTTGGGCGCCTCGACGGTGTACAACGGATCACCGCTGGCGTTCTGCTGAACCACTTCCGCTTGCGCCGATAGCGCCAGCAGGCCAGAGGTCAGCGCCAGGACAGCGGCGGAAGTGCGGAGCGCTTTCATGGATCGATCCTTCAGATTATTCGGGAAAGTGCCAGTAACTATAACAGCGCATTGATAATTGTCAGCGTGACGGACGTCAATCGCCGTGAAAGGCATACTCCGGCTTTTTCGGCACGTAAGGACGAAAGAACGCCAGCATGGCTGCCAGGTCGGCTTGCTCGTCACCTGTTGGCAAAAAGGTCGGAGCGATCACCACCCGCCGATTCTGGTAATCCAGCGCGCCCAGCACTATGGGTACGCCCGCGCCCAGCGCAATATGGTAGAAGCCCATCTTCCAGCGCTCGACCTTCTTGCGCGTGCCTTCGGGCGACAGCCCCAGAATGAACTCGTCATGCTCGCGAAAGGCCTGAATGGCCTGTTCGACGGTGTTCAACTTGCGGTCCAGGCGAATCGCAATGCCGCCCCAACTGCGCATGAGGCCGCCGAAGGGCCAGCGAAAGATGCTGTGCTTGCCGAACCAGCGCGCGTTGAGGCGCAGCACGAACTTCAGCGCAATGAAGATCACGAAGGCCCAGTTGGACGTGTGGTGAGCGCCGATGGCGACGAACTTGTCGAGTTTGGGCAACTGCCCAACGATGCGCCAGCCCATGAGTTTCAGCACGCCGCGCCCCAGCCATTCGGCAGCTGGATTGCGCGGTAGATAGTTGCCGGACATCTAACACCTTCGTTTTTCTTATTTTTATGCCGTAGGGCGGGTGCAACCCGCCATTGAAATCCCGGCGGGTTTCACCCGCCCTACGACTCACCCATATCCAGCGGATCGTTATCTGCTCAGCGCTGGCACTTGGGACAGTAGACACTCGCCCGCTGGCCCAGCTTGACCTCACGTAGCGTGCTGCCGCAGACCTTGCAGAACTCGCCGCCGCGCCCGTAGGCGAACAGCTCCTGCTGGAAGTAGCCCGGCTGGCCATCGCCACCGACGAAGTCGCGCAAGGTGGTGCCGCCACGCTCGATGGCATGAGCGAGGATACGCTTGATCTCATCGGCCAGGCGCAGGTAGCGCGCCCGCGAAATCGAGCCGGCTTCGCGGCGCGGGTCGATACCGGCGGCGAACAGCGCTTCGCTGGCGTAGATATTGCCCACGCCGACGACCACGGCGTTATCCATGATGAAGGGCTTGACCGCCATGCTGCGCCCGCGCGACATCTGGAACAGACGCTCACCGTCGAACAACCCGCCCAACGGCTCAGGGCCGAGTTTGCTGAGCAATACGTGAGTCAGCGGGTCCTCACTCCACAGCAGTGCACCGAAACGCCGCGGATCGGTGTAACGCAGGGCAAGGCCGGACTCCAGCTCGATATCCACATGCTCATGCTTGGCCGCAGCCAGGCCACATTCGACCAGGCGCAGACTGCCGGACATGCCCAGATGACTGATCAGACTGCCGACTTCGGCCTTGATCAGCAGGTACTTGGCGCGGCGCTCGACGCACTCGATTCGCTGGCCGGACAGACGCACGTCCAGGTCTTCGGGGATGGGCCAGCGCAGACGGCGCTCACGCACGATCACGCGGCTGACGCGCTGACCCTCGAGATAGGGGGCGATACCGCGGCGGGTAGTTTCGACTTCGGGTAATTCAGGCATGGCAATACGACAGGAAAACGGCGGTGCGCCACCTTAGCAGGAGCTGCGCAGCAAGCGGTAGGGTAAGCCGCCTACCCGCTCAGTTGCCCGGCGGCGCAACCTCATGAAGACTCAGAGCACCGCCAGGTCACGGATGCTTTCGCGCAGGTTCTCGAAGTCATACTCCGACAACCCCAGATACTCGAGAATCGGCTGCGCGATGTGCTGCCACTCCATGTCGATGGCCTGCCCAGCCTGCACGCGATGCGTCTCGCAGATGTGCTCGGCCATCTTGAGAATGCCCAGCAGCGTCTTCAACTGAGCGTCACACCCCGAGTCATCGCTGAAGATCGCCAAGGCGTTGTGGTGGTTGGCAATGACCTCGCAGAGGTGCTCAGGCAGGCGCCAGGAGCGCGCGGTGAAATAGCCGACCACGGCATGATTGGTGGTCAGCAGGCGGTTCTCGGTATCGACCACACGCCGCTCATCACTGGCGCTGGCATAGGCCTCCTCCAGCACCTGCATGTAGTTGGGGAAGCGCTTGAGCATCAGCGGAATGCCGCAATCGTGGAACAGCCCCAGGCTGTAGGCTTCGTCAGGCGAGTGATAACCGAGGCGCTTGGCCAGGGTCAGGCAGGTCATTGCCACATCCTGGGCGCTGTCCCAGAAACGGTTCAGCACCAGGATCGCTTCGTCGGTCAGCTCACCTTTGATCGACTGCGCATTGATCAGGTTGATCACCGTGTTGCAGCCCATCAGATTGACCGCCTGCTGGATCGAAGCGATGCGGTTGGCCAGGCCGAAGTGTGGCGAGTTGACGATCTTCAGCAGCGCGCCGGACAGCCCCGGGTCCTGACTGATCAGCTTGGCGATGCTGCGCAGATCGGGGCTGGGCATGATCTGTTCCATCTGCAGATCGACCATGATCTGTGGTTGCGGCGGTACGCTGATCCCCTGCAGGACTTGCTGGATCTGTTCGGCGGTAAGTTCGTAGGTCATGAAAGAGGGATCGTGCAGGGTGAGAAGTAGCGCACAGTCTAGCCAAAGCACCGACCTGCTCGCAGCCGACTTTTGTAAACGCCGGCCCGGCGCGCAAACCGCTATAATCCCGCTCTTTCCCCGCGGAGCCCGAACTCATGTCTTCCCTGCCCAGTCTGCGCCTGAAAGCCAACGCCGACCGACGCCTGCGCGCCGGCCACCTGTGGGTCTACAGCAACGAGATCGATGTCGCTGCCACCCCGCTGCATGGTTTCGCTGCCGGCGACCAGGCCGTCCTGGAAGCGGCCGGCGGCAAGCCGCTGGGCATCGTCGCCATGAGTCCGAACAACCTGATCTGCGCCCGCCTGCTGTCGCGCGACGTCAAGCATGTGCTGGACAAGTCACTGCTGGTGCATCGCCTCAACGTCGCCCTGAGCCTGCGCGAGCGCCTGTTCGACCAGCCCTGCTACCGCCTGGTGTATGGCGACTCCGACCTGCTGCCGGGGCTGGTGGTCGACCGTTTCTTCGACATTCTGGTGGTCCAACTGGCTTCCGCCACTATGGAGGCGCGCAAGGATGACGTGCTCGCCGCGCTGATCCAGGTGTGCAAGCCCAGCGGCATCCTGTTCAAGAACGACTCCGCTGCGCGCGACGCCGAAGGCCTCGAGCGCTACGTCGACACCGCCTTCGGCGTGGTGCCGGAGTGGGTAGCGCTGGAAGAGAACGGCGTTAAGTTCGAAGCCCCGGTGATCGAAGGACAGAAGACCGGCTGGTTCTACGATCACCGCATGAACCGCGCGCGCCTGGCGCCCTACGTCAAAGGCAAGCGCGTACTCGACCTGTTCAGCTACATCGGCGGCTGGGGCGTGCAGGCCGCGGCGTTCGGCGCCAGCGAAGTGTTCTGCGTAGATGCCTCGGCCTTCGCCCTCGACGGCGTTGAGCGTAATGCCACGCTCAACGGTTTCACCGAGAAGGTCACCTGCGTCGAAGGTGATGTGTTCGCCGCGCTACGCGAGCTGAAATCCGCAGAAGAGCGCTTCGATGTGGTGATCGCCGATCCACCCGCCTTCATCAAGCGCAAGAAGGACATCAAGAACGGCGAGGCCGCCTACCGCCGCCTCAACGAAACCGCCATGCGCCTGCTGAACAAGGACGGCATCCTGGTCAGCGCCAGCTGCTCCATGCACCTGGAGGAAGACAACCTGCAGAACATCCTGCTGACCAGCGCGCGTCACCTGGACCGCAACATCCAGCTGCTCGAGCGCGGCGCCCAGGGCCCCGATCATCCGGTACACCCGGCCATCGCTGAAACTCGCTACATCAAGAGTCTCACCGTTCGCCTGCTGCCCAACAGCTGAGCAAGCTGCACCTGCCGAGTGCGTTTCGGCAGGTGCCTCTTCCCCCCTCTCGCTGTTACCTCCCCCCACACCCGCCTCGCATCTCGCCCAGCATCGACTAGGCTTGAACCTGCATAGCAGAGCGCTATCAGCCGGCCATCAGTCATCTGGCTTGCTTATTGCTTTTGGCTATCAACATAACGAACGTCCCCCACGAAGGGGGCGAATCGACTCAGAAGTTGGAGCCTTGGCCACGAGCTGACTCCATATTGCCGATAGCGGGGAGGACTATGACTGCGCAGGCTGGGAACGACGCGTTCCTGCGATTCACCAACGTCAAGAAGACCTACGATCACAAGACCCTGGTGGTCAAGGACTTCAACCTCAACGTGGCCAAGGGCGAATTCATCACCCTGCTCGGCCCCTCCGGCTCAGGCAAGACCACCTGCCTAATGATGCTCGCCGGCTTCGAGGACGTGACCAGCGGCGAGATCCTGATCAACGGCCGCAACGTCACCAGCATCGCCCCCTACGATCGCAACATCGGCATGGTCTTCCAGCAGTACGCGCTGTTCCCGCACATGACCATCCGCGAGAACCTGGCCTACCCGCTGAAGATCCGCAAACTACCCAAGGACGAGATTCGCACCAAGGTCGAGGAGTACCTCGCCCTGGTCGAACTGCAGGCCTTTGGCGGTCGCTACCCCGGCCAGCTCTCCGGTGGCCAGCGCCAGCGTGTGGCCCTGGCCCGCGCGCTGATCTTCGCCCCGGACATCGTGCTGATGGACGAGCCACTCGGCGCGCTGGACAAGAAACTGCGCGAACAGATGCAGTTCGAGATCAAGCGCCTGCACGAGCAGCTCGGCTTCACCGTGATCTACGTGACCCACGACCAGACCGAAGCCCTGACCATGAGCGACCGCATCGCCGTGTTCAACAACGGCGTGGTGCAGCAATGCGCGCCGCCCCACGTACTTTACGAGCGCCCGGCCAACATGTTCGTCGCCGACTTCATCGGTGAAAGCAACAAGCTGCCCGGCGTGATCGAGGCGGTCGAGGCTGATCGCGTCCAGGTGCGTCTCGACGATGGTGGCCTGGTCCGCACGCTGAAAGCCAATTGCACCGAAGTCGGCCAACCCACCACGGTGTCGGTACGCCCGGAAAAGCTCAACTTCACCGACCGCCTTGGCGGCGCCGGCAACCAGGTCAAGGCCCGCTTCGTCACCCGCCACTACGTCGGCGAATACATCCGCTACCACTTCGAAACCGCCAGCGGCAGCGAGCTGGTGGTGAAGAACCTGAACGACAGTTCAGCCCCGCAACTCAGCGCTCAGCAGGAAATCGCCCTCGCCTGGCTGCCGGAAGACAGCCAGGCGCTGGATCGATCGGAAGTCCCACCCCACAACTAGTAGAAGCACATGGAGCACAACAATGGCTAGATCACTGACTACCAGCGTTTCCACCTTCGCCCTGGTGGCGGCACTGGGACTCACCGCTGGCAACGCCACGGCCCAGGACAGCCTCACCGTAGTGTCCTGGGGCGGCGCCTATGGGGCGGCGCAGAAGAAGCACGTCATCGACCCGTACCAGGCAGAAACCGGGGTCAAGGTATTGTTCGAGGATTACTCGGGCGGCGTCGCCGAGATCAAGGCCCAGGTCGAATCCGGCAACATCCAGTGGGACGTGGTCGACTTCGAGGTGATCGACCTCGAACGCGCCTGCTCCGAAGGCTTGCTGGAAACCCTCGACCACAGCGTACTGCCGGCCGGCATCGACGGCACCCCGGCCGCACAGGACTTCATCCCCGAAGCCCTGGCCAGCGAATGCGCGGTGGGTAACATCGTCTGGTCGGTGGTATTCGCCTACAACCAGAACACCATCGGTGATACCAAGGCAGCCAGCATCGACGACTTCTTCGACACCGCCAAGATTCCCGGCAAGCGCGCCCTGCGCAAACGCCCGCAGGTGAACATGGAATGGGCACTGCTGGCCGATGGCGTGGCGCCCGATGAAGTGTACGACGTGCTGGCCACCCCCGAAGGCCAGCAACGCGCCTTCGACAAGCTGGACAGCATCAAGAAGGACATCGTCTGGTTCGACTCCTGGTCGCAGGCGCCACAACTGCTCAATGACGGCGGTGCGGTGCTGGTGCAATCGGCCAACGGCCGCTTCTACGACGCCATCGTGCAGGAGAAGAAACCCTTCGAAATCGTCTGGGACGGCCACGTCTACGACCTCGACGCCTGGGCCATCGTCAAAGGCTCGAAGAAGAAAGACCTAGCTATGGAATTCATCAAGTACGCCACCGGCTCCAAGCCGCTGGCCGGCATGCCGGACGTCGCCTACGGCCCGACCCGCAAGTCGTCCATGCCGCTGGCAGACCAGACTGCGACGCCGCACCTGCCGACCGCTCACCTGGATAAAGGCATCCAGGCTGGCTCCGAGTTCTGGGCTGACTATGGCGAGTCGTTGGGTGAGAAATTCAACGAGTGGTTGTTGAAGTAAAGGCCATCAGCTCCCCTCTCCCACTTGTGGGAGAGGGGTTGGGGGAGAGGGTGAATCTGTCACCCTCTCCCCAGCCCTCTCCCGTAAACGGGAGAGGGAGCTACTGATCGACACTTGCTGTGCGCCCTGTTTTACGGAGTAACACCTTGTCATCCCTGACCACCAGCGAAGCCGGCCAAGCCGCCAGCGCCCGCCGCAAGAAACGCCTCGCCGCCTTTCTCTTCGTGGTGCCGCTGCTGCTGTTCATCCTCGTCACCTTCGTCGCCCCCATCGGGACCATGCTGTGGCGCAGCGTGTATCACCCGACCGTGGCCGAACTGATTCCGCAGACCCTGGCCGAGCTCGAACGCTGGGACGATCACAAGCAACTGCCGGACGAGAAGACCCTGCAGGTATTCGTCAGCGAACTGCACGCGCTCAACGAGCAACGCCTGTCCGGCAAGCTCTCCGAAGAACTCAACCGCGCCTATACCGGCATGTCCAGCGTGGTCAAAGCCACTGCCCGGCGCGTTGGCCGACTGGACGCCCAGGCGCTGCAAAGCCAAGGCGTGCAGACGCTGCTCGAGGCCCACCGCAACTGGAGCAAGCCCGAGCTGTGGTACGCCATCGAGCGCGCCGGCAAGGTTTACACCTACGATTACTACCTGACCGCACTGGATCTGGAGATGCACCCCGACGAGGGCATCCAGGCGCGCCAGGACACCCAGATCTACCTGCAGCTGTATTCCAAGACCCTGAACATGGCGCTGGTCATCACCCTGCTCTGCGCCCTGCTCGGCTACCCGCTGGCCTACTACCTCGCCGGCCTGCCGTCGAACCGCGCCAACCTGCTGCTGGTGCTGGTGCTGCTGCCGTTCTGGACCTCGCTGCTGGTGCGCACCACCTCGTGGATCGCGCTGCTGCAGACCAACGGCGTGATCAACTCCTTCCTCATGGGCATCGGCCTGATCAGTCAGCCCTTCGAGATGCTCTATACCTCGTTCGCCACCGTGGTGGCGATGACCCACATCCTGCTGCCGTTCATGATTCTGCCGCTGTACAGTGTGATGCGCGGCATCGACCCCAGCTACATGCGCGCCGCACTCAGCCTCGGCGACAAACCGATCCCGGCCTTCGTCCGCATCTACTTCCCGATGACCCTGCCCGGCCTGAGTGCCGGGGCGCTGCTGGTGTTCATCATCTCGGTCGGCTACTACATCACCCCGGCACTGGTCGGTGGCACCGACGGGCAGATGATCAGCAACATCATCGCCTTCCATATGCAGCGTTCGAACAACTGGGAGCTGGCCGCCGCACTGGGCTCGTTGCTGCTCGGGCTGATCCTGCTGCTGTACTGGGTGTACGACCGCTTCGTCGGCGCCAGCAACATCAAGTTGGGATGATGAGACGATGAAGATCCCCGCCTACTACGGCTTCTGGCACCACCTCGGACACTGGCTGCTCAAGGCCAGCTCCTGGCTGGTGCTGCTGTTTCTGATTCTGCCGATCCTGGTGATCGTGCCGCTGTCGTTCAACGCAGAGCCGTTCTTCAGCTTCACCGAAGGCATGCTCACCCTCGACCCCGAGGCCTATTCGCTGCGCTGGTACCGGGAGATATTCAACGATCCGAAGTGGATACTGGCGATCAAGAACAGCTTCTTCATCGGCATCCTCTCGACCATCCTCGCCACCATTCTGGGCACCTGCGCCGCCATAGGCCTGGCCCGCGATGAGATGCCGTTTCGCCGCTTCATCACCGCCCTGCTGCTATCGCCGATGATCGTGCCACTGATCATCACCGCCGCCGGCATGTTCTTCTTCTACTCCAACCTCGGCCTGGCCGGTGGCTACCTGGGCGTGATCCTGGCCCATGCCGCACTTGGTACGCCGTTCGTCATTATCACTGTCACCGCCACCCTCACCGGTTTCGACTACAGCCTGGCGCGTGCTGCGCTGAACCTCGGCGCCACGCCGATTCGCGTGTTCTTCGACGTGATCATGCCGCTGATTCGCCCCGGCGTGATCAGCGGTGCGCTGTTCGCCTTCATCACCTCGTTCGATGAAGTGGTGGTGATCCTGTTCATGGCCGGCCCACAGCAACGCACCATTCCCCGGCAGATGTTCTCGGGCCTGCGCGAGCAGATCAACCCGAGCATCCTGGCCATCGCCACACTGCTGATCCTGGTCTCCATCGCCCTGCTGGTCACCCTGGAACTGCTTCGCCGACGTGCCGAGCGGATGCGCGGGATCGAAATACCGCATTGAGCCGTCACGGGCCTGCGCACGACCGGCAACCTTCCCCCGCCAGCCCTGGCGGGCGTAGAATCGCCCCATTCCCCGCCCGGCATCCTCCGGCGGGCCTGTGAGCCCTGGCCGCACGAACGGCGATCCCGTTTCGTCATGCAGCCTCCTGACACCGCGGCGATCTGCCGCTCGACGACGCTCACCGCACACACAACCGAATTAGTCGCAGGAATACCGTCATGCCCGATTACCGCTCGAAGACCTCCACCCACGGCCGCAACATGGCCGGCGCCCGCGCCCTGTGGCGCGCCACCGGGATGAAGGACGAAGACTTCAAGAAACCGATCATCGCCATCGCCAACTCCTTCACCCAGTTCGTGCCCGGCCACGTGCACCTGAAGGATCTCGGCCAACTGGTCGCCCGCGAGATCGAGAAGCACGGCGGCGTGGCCAAGGAATTCAATACCATCGCCGTCGATGACGGCATCGCCATGGGCCACGACGGCATGCTCTATTCGCTGCCGAGCCGCGAGATCATCGCCGACTCCGTGGAATACATGGTCAACGCCCACTGCGCCGATGCCATCGTCTGCATCAGCAACTGCGACAAGATCACCCCCGGCATGCTGATGGCCGCCCTGCGCCTGAACATCCCGGTGGTGTTCGTCTCCGGCGGCCCGATGGAAGCCGGCAAGACCAAGCTGGCCAGCCACGGCCTGGATCTGGTCGATGCCATGGTCATCGCCGCCGACTCGACCGCCTCCGACGAGAAAGTCGCCGAGTACGAGCGCAGCGCCTGCCCGACCTGCGGCAGCTGCTCCGGCATGTTCACCGCCAACTCGATGAACTGCCTGACCGAAGCCCTCGGCCTGTCCCTGCCGGGCAACGGCTCGACCCTGGCCACCCACAGCGACCGCGAGCAGCTGTTCCTGCGCGCCGGCCGCCTGGCCGTCGAGCTGTGCCAGCGCTACTACGGCGAAGGCGACGAGTCGGTACTGCCGCGCAACATCGCCAACTTCAAGGCGTTCGAAAACGCCATGATGCTGGACATCGCCATGGGCGGTTCGACCAACACCATCCTGCACCTGCTGGCCGCCGCCCAGGAAGCCGAGATCGAGTTCGACCTGCGCGACATCGATCGCCTGTCGCGCAAGGTGCCGCAGCTGTGCAAGGTGGCGCCGAACATCCAGAAGTACCACATGGAAGACGTGCACCGCGCTGGCGGCATTTTCTCCATCCTCGGCGAGCTGGCCCGTGGCGGCCTGCTGCACACCGATGTGCCCACCGTGCACAGCCCGAGCATGGCCGACGCCATCGCCCAGTGGGACATCACCCAGACCCGCGACGAAGCCGTGCACCACTTCTTCAAGGCCGGCCCGGCCGGTATCCCGACCCAGACCGCATTCAGCCAGAGCACCCGCTGGGAAACCCTCGACGACGACCGTGCCGAAGGCTGCATTCGCAGCGTCGAGCACGCGTACTCCCAGGAAGGCGGACTTGCGGTGCTGTACGGCAACATCGCCCTCGATGGCTGCGTGGTGAAGACCGCGGGTGTGGACGAATCGATCCATGTCTTCGAGGGCAACGCCAAGGTCTTCGAGAGCCAGGACAGCGCGGTCAAGGGCATCCTCAATGACGAAGTGAAGGAAGGTGACATCGTCATCATCCGTTACGAAGGTCCGAAAGGTGGCCCTGGCATGCAGGAGATGCTCTATCCGACCAGCTACCTGAAGTCCAAGGGTCTGGGCAAGGCCTGCGCCCTGCTCACCGACGGCCGTTTCTCCGGTGGCACCAGCGGCCTGTCCATCGGCCACGCCTCGCCGGAAGCGGCAGCAGGCGGCGCCATTGGCCTGGTCAACGACGGCGACAAGATCCTCATCGACATCCCCAATCGCAGCATCAACCTGCTGGTCAGCGATGAAGAACTGGCCGCCCGCCGTGCCGAACAGGACAAGAAAGGCTGGAAGCCGGCCGCACCACGCGCGCGCAAGGTAACCACCGCACTCAAGGCCTACGCCCTGCTCGCCACCAGCGCCGACAAGGGTGCGGTGCGCAACAAGGCCATGCTGGACGGCTGATACCCGCCCCCTGCCTAAACTAAGCCCGGCCATGTGCCGGGCTTGGTCGTTTTATCGATAGCCACTACCATTTGCCCTCCGTCAGGTTGCCAGAGCCCCGTTCTTATGCCCAAGTCACCCGTCGCGTTTGAAGCCTTGCCGTATCACTTGCAATCGGTGCTATTCAACCTGGCGCCCTGTGTCATGGGGCAGAACAAAACCGCATTGCTCAAACACCTGCGCGCGCTCAACGTGCGCCTCTCCAGCTCACGGCAGCTTGATCACACATGCTTCAGCGAGGTGGCCAAGGAACTCATCGCAACCGGCTGGCTAACCCAGGGGCAAAGCGACAGGCACACCTTGTTTGGCATCACGCCGAATCTACGCAACGACGTACTGCTGCGTCTGTTCAAGTCAGAGGATCGCGTCGCATTGCTCAAGGCACATGTGCAACAGCTAACCCCGCTCGACACCTGGTCATCACCGTCCAGCAAACGGCTCATGGAGGAAGTCTGGCTGGCGATCATCGCTGACGATGCCGATTACCTGGCACAGGCGCTGGAGCAACTGGACGATGTGGTCCCCATCCATGAATCGCTGGAATGGCACCCGATCCGGCAGATGCTCAACGACGAAGCCGGGCAGACCCTCTTGGCCAGACTGTCCCTGCCGGTTCGCCAGCTACTGCTCGACGACCACCTGCAACTGGCCGCGATAGCCTGCTCACCGGCCGAGCAGAGCTATCGAATGGCCCTGCAGAGCCTGCAACAGCACAACGATATGGAGCTTGGCTTGCAGGTACTGCTGCACGCCCTGTGGCGCGGCGATCAGGCAACCCTCGAGCAGATGGCCCTTGAGACGCGCAGCCTGATGCATGTGATCATCAGCCTGTTCGCCAAGGGCGCCTTACGCGACATGCTGGCCGTGCTACGTGAGTGGATGGCCGATCTGCGCAAGCAGACCAAAAAGCGCAAGATCGACCTCCCGCCGACACTCAACGCGCTGTACTGCCTGGCGCTGATTCAGGAAAACGATCCCAAGCAGTTACCGACGCTCAAACAAGCCCTACAACTGGGCAGCAAACAGGGGTATGGCATCGCCTATCAGCTGCTGCTGAGTTTTCTCGACCTGCGCCAAGGCAGTCGACCGCCGCAGTTGCACAAACTGCCGCCACTGGCTCCGGGCCTGGATGGGTTGCTGCTGGGCCTGGCGCTGTACTGGCTGGATGAGCCGCTGGCCAGGCAAAAGGCTTGGCGTAACGCCTTGCAGGAACAGGCGCAGCAGCTATGTGAAAATGGCTATCGTTGGCTCGCCGATGAATACGAAGCGCTGATCAGCCGCCAATTCGGCGGCAGCGCGCCACTGCCTGATGGTGCGCTGCCCCTGGTAGACCTGTATCAGCGTCAGGAAAGCTGGCAACTGGCACTCAACGCACTGAGCCTGATCCGCTCACCGGCCAACCCGGTCAAGAGCGCCGAGCAACAAACGCGCCTGGCCTGGCTGCTCCACATGGACCGCTACAGCGGTCTGATGCTCGAGCCCCGCGAGCAAAAACGCAACGCCAAGGGGCAATGGAGCAAGGGCCGCCCGGTTGCCCTCAAGCGTCTGCTCGAGGACGGCGGCAGCCTGGACTTTCTCTGCGATCAAGACCGTGAGGCCAGTCGTCTGATCCAGGTCGAGAACAGCTATTACGGTGGTCGCCAGTACAGCCTGCCGGCTGCCATTGCACTGCAGCGCCTGGTGGGCCATCCCCATCTGTTCTGGCAGGACGCACCGGAGGTAAGAGTCGACGTCAGCCTGGGCGAGCCCGGCCTGCAACTCAAGGAAGACAAAGGCCAGATCAGCCTGCGGCTTCAGCCCGAGGGCATCGCCGACGGTGAGCTGCTGCTGGAGAAGGAAACCCCCACGCGGCTGAAGATCTACCCGGCCAGCAAGGAGCTGCGGCAGATCGCCGATATCATCGGTGACGGCCTCAACGTGCCGCTGTCGGCCAAGGCGCAACTGGTCGAAGCCATTAGCAGTATCGCCCCGTTGCTGCCCATCCACTCGGATATCCCGGAACTGACCGCGCACGTCGAAGAGATAGCCGCCGATACCCGCCTCTACGCCCACCTGCTGCCGTTGGCCGAGGGGCTGCGCTTGCAATTGCTGGTGCGGCCGCTGGCCGAAGGCGGCTGGTTCCGGCCAGGGCATGGCAGCGAGCGCCTGCTGGGTGAGCGCGACGGCAAAACCGTGCAAGTGGCGCGTAATCTCAAGCACGAACGCCAAGCCCTGCAACAGATCCTCGACGCCTGCCCAGCCCTGGCCAATGCCGACAGCGACGGTCAGGAGTGGCAACTGGAAAACCCGCAGGACGCCCTGCAGGTGCTCAGCGAGCTGCAGGCCATCGACGGCCAGCTACTCGAATGCGTATGGCCGGAAGGCGAGCGCATGCGCATCAAGGGCCGCAGCGAGATCCAGCACCTCAAGCTTGGCCTCAAGCAACAAGGCGACTGGTTCCAGCTTCAAGGCGAGCTGACCCTGGATGACGGCCGGGTGCTGCAGCTACGCCAATTGCTGGAGCTGCTCAAGGCCAGCCCTGGCCGCTTCATCACACTGGGCAGCAATGACTGGCTGGCCATCGGCAACAGCCTGCGCAAGCGCCTGGACGAACTGAGCCACCTGGCCGAACGGATCAACGACGACGGCCTGCGCCTGAGCCCGCTGACCACCCCGCTGCTCGCCGAACTGGCCGAGGAAGCTGGCGAATTCAAGGCCGGTCAGGACTGGCAGGCCCACCTGCAACGCCTGCAGTCCCTGCGGGATTATCAGCCAGCGGTGCCAAGCACCTTGCAGGCCGAGCTGCGTGATTACCAGCAAGAAGGCTTTGCCTGGCTGGCACGCCTGGCACAGTGGGGCGTGGGCGCCTGCCTGGCCGACGACATGGGCCTCGGTAAAACCGTACAAACCCTGGCCCTGCTGCTGTTGCGCGCCGCACAAGGCCCACAGTTGGTGGTGGCGCCGACCTCGGTAACCCTTAACTGGCAGGCGGAAAGCAATCGCTTCGCCCCGACCCTCAACATCCGCGACTACCAACGCACGCGCACCCTGGAAGGTCTAGGCCCACGGGATCTGGTCATCGTCAGTTACGGCCTGCTGCAACAGGATGCCGACGCATTCAGCAAACAGCCCTGGATCAGCGTGGTGCTCGATGAGGCGCAAGCGATCAAGAACGCCCAGACCAAACGTTCGCAGGCTGCCATGGCCCTGCAGGCCGACTTCCGCCTGATCGCCACCGGCACCCCACTGGAAAACCACCTGGGCGAGTTGTGGAACCTGTTCCGCTTCATCAACCCCAGCTTGCTCGGCAGCCAGGACAGCTTTAGCCAACGCTTCGCCACCCCCATCGAACAGGGCGATGCCTCGGCGCGGCGAGCTCTGAAGAACCTGATCCAACCCTTCATCCTGCGTCGCCTGAAAAGCCAGGTACTCGATGAGCTGCCCGCGCGTACCGAGATTACCTACAAGGTGCCGCTGTCCGAGGCCGAAGCCCATCAGTACGAAGCCCTGCGCCAGCAGGCCGTAGACAACCTCAGCGCCCCCGACGAAGAGCGCAGCCCGCTTCAGGTGCTGACCGAGATCACCCGCCTGCGCCGCTTCTGCTGCCATCCCTCACTGGTGATTCCGGGTAGCCCCCTGAGCAGCAGCAAACTCCAGGCCTTCGCGGAAATCGTCGAAGAGCTGTTGGAAAACCGTCACAAGGCGCTGGTCTTCAGCCAATTCGTCGACCACCTGAACATCGTCCGCGCCTGGCTGGATGAGCGCGGCATCCACTACCAGTACCTCGATGGCGCCACCCCAGCCAAGGAGCGCCAGAAGCGGGTCAACGCCTTCCAGGCCGGTGAAGGCGAGATATTCCTGATCAGCCTCAAGGCCGGTGGCAGCGGCCTCAACCTGACCGCCGCCGACTACGTCATCCACCTCGACCCCTGGTGGAATCCGGCAGTGGAAGACCAGGCCAGCGACCGCGCTCACCGCATGGGCCAACAACGCCCGGTGACCATCTACCGACTGGTTACGGAAAACACCATCGAGGAACAAATCGTCAGCCTGCACGCCCGCAAACGCGACCTTGCCAGCAGCCTGCTCGAAGGCGGTGAGATGAGCGGCAAGCTCGATGCCGATGCCTTGCTGGCACTGCTCAAGGGGCAGTGATGCGCATCGGCCTGATCGCCGACACCCACAACCTGCTGCGCCCCGAAGCGCTAGCAGCGTTGCAAGGCGTCGCTCACCTGATCCATGCCGGCGATATCGGCGGGCCGCACATTCTGGCCGATCTGGAACGCATCGCACCGCTGTCGGTGGTGCGCGGCAACAATGATCAGGACAGCTGGGCCGACGCCATCCCCGAGCGCCTGACGCTGACGCTTGGCGGCGTCACACTGCATGTACTGCACGATCTCAAGCAACTGGATATCGACCCGGCTGAGCAAGGCATCGACGTGGTGATCACCGGCCACTCACACAAGCCGCTGCACGAGGAACGTAACGGCGTGCTCTACCTCAACCCTGGCAGCGCCGGGCCGCGACGTTTCAAGCTACCCATCAGCGTGGGCATTGTGCATATCGAGGATGGCCGGGCACGGGCCAAGCTGATCACGCTGGAGGTGTAATGCGGGTGCTGGAATTGGTGGGCTGAAGCGGATCGCTGCCCGGCCCACCCTGCTCGATCGGGCATGGCTGTAGGGTGGGCTTCAGCCCACCAATCAAGACACCACGCTAGCAAGGCAGATGAAAGAGTCTCATCCACCCTGCTGTGACATTCGACCTTGAAAAACGCCATGGACTAAGCCATATAGGTAGACACGACCTTTCCGTGCCCTCCCCTTTTCCCGCCTGATGGAGAACTCCATGACCCTCGACGAGCTCAACGCCATCCCCGGCGTGACCGCCAAACCCGACGCAGCCACCGCCGACTTCGTCTACAACCACACCATGATCCGTGTGAAGGATCTGCAGAAGTCGCTGGATTTCTACACCCGCGTGCTGGGTTTCACCCTGCTGGAGAAGAAGGACTTCCCCGACGCCGAGTTCAGCCTGTACTTCCTCGCGCTGATCAATGACAAGTCGCAGATTCCGACCGATCCGGCTGCTCGCCATCAGTGGCGCAAGTCCATGCCCGGCGTGCTGGAGCTGACCTACAACTACGGCACCGAGAAGGACCCGGAATTCGCCTACCACAGCGGCAACAGCGACCCACGCGGCTTCGGCCACCTGTGCGTATCGGTGCCGGATATCAAGGCGGCCTGCCAGCGTTTCGAAGACCTCGGCGTGGACTTCCAGAAACGCCTGACCGACGGGCGCATGCGCGACATCGCCTTCATCAAGGACCCGGACGGCTACTGGGTGGAGATCATCCAATTCACCGAAGTGATCTGATTCTCGCCTCCGCGAATAACGAAACAACGAGGGGCTGCCTCCAGCGAGGCAGCCCCTCGTTCGTTGCGGGGTTCAGCTGACGCCGACGTAGCGGCCCGCCCGGTGATTGATCGCCAGCACCAGGTTGAGCATCACCGCCCCCAGTACCGATAGCAGCACCTTGTCTGGCGACACCACGAAGATCGCCGCCAGCACGATGCTCGCATCGATGGCCATCTGCACGGCCCCCGCACGCAGACCGAAGCGCTCCTGCATGTACAGCGCGAGAATGTTCACCCCGCCCAGGCTGGCGCGGTGGCGGAACAGCATGAGCAACCCCAGCCCCATGGCGGCACCACCGAACAGCGCGGCATACACGGAGCTGAGATGGGCAAAGGCGACCCACTGCGGCGTCAACTCGGCCAGTAGCGAAACCAGCAATACCGCGCAGCCTGTGCGCAAGGTGAAACCCCAGCCCATGCGCCAGATACCCAGCAAATAGAACGGCAGGTTGACCAGACAGAACACCAGACCGAACGACCAACCAGCCTGGTAGTTGGCGAGAAAAGCGAGGCCGACGGTGCCGCCCGTCAGCAACCCGGCATGGGTGTAGAAGGCGATGCCCAGCGCCACCAGAGCGGTGCCGAACAGCAGGGCCAGTGCATCTTCCCAGAGTGGATGGCGCACGAAGAGTGCAGCGACGGCGCTCGGACGCTCGTCGAGGGGCGATTGCTCAGACATGTAAAAACCTGCATCAGGATGCACGAAAGAGAATGACGGCAGAGGCAAGGCAGTGGCCATCACGGCGCGCAGGGGAGTCTGGCGGCAGAGACGGCCGGAAAGCGCGGCAGGATTATGCGCCGCGGCGCTCCCACACTTCGAAGGCGTAGAACGGTGTCTCGGCCGAAGCCGGGTGCTCGACGCTGGAGGTCATGCGCCAGGTAGCCTCGTCGATCTCGGGGAAGAAGGCATCGCCATCAGGCTCGAGGCCGACACGCGTCAGGTACAGACGATCGGCCTGGGCCAGGCCCAGCTCATAAAGCTGCGCGCCGCCGATCAGCATCAGTTCCTCGGCATCCTCTTCGCGCGCCCAGGCGTCGGCTCGTTCGATGGCCTCTTCCAGCGTCGCGAATACCTCGGCACCTTCCAGGGTCAGGCCCGCCTGGCGACTGACCACGATGTTGAGCCTGCCGAGCAATGGCCGACCGAGCGAGTCCCAGGTCTTGCGCCCCATGATGATCGGCTTGCCGAGCGTCAGCGCCTTGAAATGCTTGAGGTCCGCCGGCAGGTGCCAGGGCAGCTGGTTGTCGCGACCGATCACACGGTTGTGCGCGAGCGCGGCGATCAGGGAAAGGGGTAGAGTCATTTTCATGGCCGCGAGCATAGCAGAGCACCCAGCGGCCTCGCAGCCCACCTGTGGCCGAAGCAACGCTGTCGTCGTATCGTCACCTTCGCCGTAGCAGGCTAGCGGCTACATCCACGAGCAAGGAGCTAGCGTCATGTCTAAATCACTCTCTGCCTGGATATTGGGCGTCACACTGCTGCCACTGTCGGTCTTCGCCAGCCCTACTCAGGATAACGTCCAGGCCGCCATCGACTGGGCCCAGCAGCAACCCAGCGCCAAGCAACCCCAGACCTGGGACACCAAGGCTCCACTGGTGATCGCCCACCGGGGCGCCAGCGGTTACGCGCCCGAGCACACCCTGGCCGCCTACGCGTTGGCGGCCTTGCAAGGCGCCGACTACATCGAGCCCGACCTGGTGATGACGCGCGACGGCCAACTGGTCGCCCGTCACGACAACGAACTGGGATTGACCACCGACGTGGCGCAGCGCCCCGAATTCGCTGACCGCAAACGCACCCAGAGCGTCGACGGGCGCAGCCTGGAAGGCTGGTTCAGTGAGGACTTCACCCTGGCCGAGCTGAAAACCCTGCGCGCCATCGAACGCATCCCGCAGCAGCGGCCGGGCAATACCCGCTTCGATGGCCAGTTCGAGATTCCCACGCTGCAGGAGATCATTCAGCAACGAACCCTGGGTTTGTACCCGGAAACCAAGCACCCCACCCACTTCCAGCAACTCGACCTGGCCATGGAGAAACCGCTGCTGGCGGTGCTCGAACGCAACGGCTATGACAGCGCCGACGCGCCCGTTTTCATCCAGTCCTTCGAAGTGGATAACCTCAAGACGCTGAGCAAACTGACCCCAATCCGCCTGGTGCAGCTGCTCTGGATAGAGGGCCAACCCTACGATCAGCAGGTACTGGGCAGTGACCTTGGCTATCAACAGATGATCACGCCAGAAGGCCTGAAAAACATCGCGAGTTACGCCGCCGGCATCGGTCCGGAGAAAGGCATGATCATCCCGCGTGATGCCGCCGGTAACCTGACCGCGCCGACCAGCCTGGTACGTGACGCCCATGCTGCCGGGCTCAAGGTGCACCCCTATACCTTCCGCGCCGAGAACGCCTTCCTGCCCACCCGTCTGCGTAACGGCAGCGAACCGAGCGAGCGCGGCGATATCAACGCCGAGCTGCGCGCCTTCCTCGCCACCGGCATCGACGGCCTGTTCATCGACCAGCCGGATATCGCCGTGCGTTTGCGCGAGCAGCGCTGATTCGCACCGAGACGGATCAGGGGTTATTCTCAACCCCTGATCCGAATGACGAGACGCCGCGTGACAGACGCCTCCTCCCCTACACCCTTCCAACGCCTCTGGCTCAGCGAGACCATTCGCCTGCGCGAGGAACATGCCGGCCCACTCGAGGACGCCGAAGCCAATCGCCTGGCCCGTGCCGAGCAGGCTGAACTGACCGAGCGCATCCAGCACCGCGCCCTGCTGCTCGCCCGTCGTGATGGTCAGTGGCAGGCGCTGCTGCACTGGCTGCAGGGCGCACGCCTGGCCGGTCTGCTGCTGGCGCTGTTGGCCCTGCTCAGCGGCTTCGGTCTGGCTCTGGCCGCGTTGGGTGACGGGCGCCAACCCGTCAATGTGTTCTGGGCGCTGGGCAGCCTGCTTGGGCTCAACCTGCTGATGCTGCTTGGCTGGCTGCTGGGTCTGCTGCTGACCCGCGACCACCCTGGCGCGCTCGGTCGCCTGTGGCTGTGGCTTAGCGAGAAGCTGGCACGCGACGCCAGCGCCGCGCAGTTGGCCCCGGCCCTGCTGCTGATGCTGCAACGCCAACGCCTGACCCGCTGGGGGCTCGGCCTGATGGTCAACGGCCTGTGGACGCTGGCCATGCTCGCGGCATTGGCCACCTTGCTGCTGCTGCTCGCCACGCGCCGCTACGGCTTCGTCTGGGAAACCACCATCCTTGGTGGCGACACCTTCATCGCCCTGACCCAAACCATAGGCGCCCTGCCCGCGCTGCTCGGCTTCAGCCTGCCGGATATCGAGGTCATTCGTGCCAGCGGCGATACCGCCATCGCCAGTGAAGCGGCCCGGCAGAGCTGGGCCGGCTGGCTGGTCGGCGTGCTGCTGGTCTACGGCCTGCTGCCACGCCTGCTGCTGGCGCTGCTGTGCCTGTGGCGCTGGCAATCCGGCAAAGGCGCGCTGCGCCTGGATCTCGACCTACCGGGCTACAGCCTGCTGCGCCAGCGCCTGCAACCGGACAGCGAACGTCTCGGCGTCTGCGACCTGGCGCCAGCAGCTCTGCATCAGCCGCAAGGCGGCACCAATTCCCAAGCCGGCAGCGGCGCCCTCCTGCTCGGCATCGAACTGGACGAGCGCCGCCCCTGGCCGCCCGCGCCGCTGCCCAAGGGCGTGGCCGATGCCGGGGTGATTGACAGCCGCGAACAGCGCCGCCAGTTGCTCGAACAACTGACCCGCTTCCCGCCCGAACGCCTGGCCATCGCTTGCGACCCACGGCGCTCACCGGATCGCGGCACCCTGGCGCTGCTCGGCGAACTGGCACGTTGTGCGAGCGCCACGCGCATCTGGCTGCTACCGCCGACGCCCGGTGAGAGCCTGGACAGCGCGCGCCTGACGGACTGGCACCAGGCCCTCGGCACCCTAGGGCTGACCCACGGTGATACGGCGCCGCTGAACTGGCTGGAGAGCGGACATGACTAGAGAGCCGCAGGCACACAGGCTTCATGTAGGAGCGAGCTCTGCTCGCGAAGCTTTTGCCGTTTGCCATGGTTCGCGAGCAGAGCTCGCTCCTACCTCAATGCACGCTCTGCTTCCGGGCTACCCGGCCGAGACCACGCCATGAGCGCACCACTGAAACTGGCCCTGGTCGGCCACACCAATGTCGGCAAGACCTCGCTGCTGCGCACCCTGACCCGCGACGTGGAGTTCGGCGAAGTCTCACCGCGCGCCAGCACCACCCGCCATGTCGAGGGTGCGCGCCTGTCGGTGGACGGCCAGGCGTTGCTGGAGCTGTACGACACCCCCGGCCTGGAAGACGCCATCACCCTGCTCGACTACCTGGAACGCCTCGACCGCCCCGGCGAGCGCCTGGACGGCCCGGCACGCCTGGCCCGCTTTCTCGAAAGCAGCGAAGCGCGCCAGCGTTACGAGCAGGAAGCCAAGGTGCTGCGCCAGCTCATGGCCTCCGACGCCGGCCTGTATGTGATTGATGTGCGTGAGCCGGTGCTGGCCAAGTACCGCGACGAACTGGCGGTGCTGACCATGTGCGGCCGGCCGCTGCTGCCGGTGCTCAATTTCGTCGCCAGCGCCAGCCATCGCGAAGGTGAATGGCGCGAAGCCCTGGCTCGCCTCGGCCTGCATGCCCTGGTGGCCTTCGACAGCGTGGCGCCACCGGAAGATGGCGAACGACGCCTGTACGAAAGCCTGGCCCTGCTGCTGGAGCGTTCGCGTTCCCAGTTGCAACGCCTGATCGAGGATCACGAAGCGCAGCGCCAGGCCCGTCGTCAGGCAGGCAACCGACTGATCGCCGAACTGCTGATCGACTGCGCCGCCTGCCGCCGCAGCGTCGCCGCCCAGCCGGCGCTGGAACAGGGCGCCATTTCTGAGCTGCGCGATGCGATTCGCCAACGCGAGCAGCGCTGCGTCGAGGCTCTATTGCGCCTGTATGCCTTCCGCAGCAGCGATGCCAAGGCGGCCGACCTGCCGCTGCTCCACGGCCGCTGGGGCGACGACCTGTTCAACCCGGAAACGCTGAAGCAGCTCGGCATCAAGGTCGGTGGCGGCATGGCGGCCGGCGCCGCCACGGGCGTCGGCGTCGACCTGCTGGTCGGCGGCATCACCCTGGGCGCTGCCGCAGCGCTGGGCGCGGTGATCGGCGGCAGTGCGCAGACCCTGCGCAACTACGGGGAACGACTGAAGGGAAAACTCAAGGGCCAGCGCGAGCTGACCGTCGACGACGCCGTGCTGCGCCTGCTCGCCCTGCGTCAGCAGCAACTGCTGGCTGCACTGAACGTACGTGGACACGCCGCGATGGACGCCATCACCCTCAACGCACCTCAGGAAACCCTGTGGCGCCAGGGCAAGCTACCGGCGCCACTTAACGTGGCACGGGCGCATCCCGAATGGTCATCACTCAACCCCGGCGCGCGCCTGGAAGAGGCCGAGCGCGCCGAACAGGTAGAGCGTTTGTGCAGTGAAATCGCCATGCAATTGGTGGGCTGAAGCCCACCCTACAGGAGCGTATCGAAACCTCGCGTAGGGTGGGCTTTAGCCCACCACCTCACCGCCCACACCTCCCCGCTACTCCCCAAACTC